>JAZNXE010000022.1:0-20584 GCA_045593725.1 Eubacteriales bacterium | reverse complement strand
TCATGGTGAAACCCGTTTACGGGTAGCAAGTATCCATTGCATGGCTGGCAGGCCAATAAAAGCGCACTTGTGCGCAGCCAGTAGTATTAGGGCTATGCCCGAAAATGAAATACCCCCCGTTATACGGGGGGATATTTATTAAAAAAGCTTTGATGCCAGCGTGTCGATGCTTAATATGAATAACCTACTGTCAAAATCATCTCGCTTTAACTGTTCATAGAAAAATGCCCGTGTGCAGTATCTGGGGTCTATAACCTCTATGTCATAATGCAGGGCGAGAAAGGGAATAAGGGAATTGGCAAAGCTGTCCTTTACAAGAAGCAGCTTGGGACGTTCCTTGCTTTCGGCAGCTTTAACTGAAAGATGGGCATAATTCCCCCCCAAGAACACTCGGTATTTGTCGGAAGTGTTCAGAGCGTCATAGTCATAAATGTTGGTGAAGCTTTGCTTTGTGTCGTTAATATATATCTCAAAGCCGTTGTCCCCGTCATATCTGTACAGCTCAACGGTATCGGGAGAAACTAAGGCGGAGGGCAGTCCCGATTTTGAAAATGACGTTCCGTAGAAATTTTCGCTGACTGTTTCTATTTTGAAGAAATCCTTGGGGTAGGGAGTTATTTGGAGCTTTTCGCATATCTGAGTATATGCAAAATAGGCGCTGTGAGTGGTCCAATGGTGGTCGGTATTATAGTAGCTGTTGCCACCCTCCAAAAATTCATAAAAAAGCCTTGCTGTGTCCTCAGGTAAGAACCGAGTTACATCATCAAGGGAATAAGCCGAGGGCAGCGACTCCTTGGCAAGGTCTATGGCTCTGGGCGGAACGTACAGGATGGACTTATTAGCCTGTATTGAAATAAGGTTCCGGCGTATTAAGGATACGTCATCATATTTAGGAAGTGCTATAAGCTTACCATCGGCGGTAGGGATTACTCCATTGCATTCTATCTTGCCAAGTGAAAGCTCGGCGAGAGAATGGATAGCGGTGAAGCTGTCACGCAGGGGGAATTGGTCTTTATAAAAATCTCCCAGGGCGGTGAAATATTCTCCGCTGAGCAGACTGTCCACAGATATTTTTGGGGGCTGTGCCAGATTTCTGTTCTCCTTTTCCGAAAGCTCTCGCGGCGGTAGAAGAAGTATGGCTATTCCAAAAAATAAAATCAGAGCGCAAATCGAGAGAAGAAACAAAATATCCTTTATTTTTTTCATATTTCCTCACGTTTTTTATTAGTGTACCCAAGAAAAAACAAAAAATGCCGCAGCTTCTGCGGCATTTAATATTTATTTTTTTGCTGAAAGGTCAACCGTTATTATATATCCGTCGGTGTTGTTTCCGCTGACGGTGTATTCGTAATCGGTGGGAACCTTGTGCTCAGCCGAGGCGCTGATATAATATATAGCGTATCTTACCGTGCCTACCTTTGTGGATATGGGCGCTTCGGGGGTGGTGGCTTTTAAGGCTTCAAGGTATGCGTCAAAGGATTGCTTGGAGCTTTTTGCGGCAGTTGCGTTGGGAATCCCTATATATCTGAACACAGAGGAGCCTATCTCTTTTCCGTTCTCATCTACTCCGTTAACTCCATTAACTACCACAAATCCGTACTTATGCGCGTTGTTATATATCCAATTATAGGTGGAAACACCGTATATGCTGTCCTTTTTTGACCAGTTCTTATCTGCGGCGGCTGAATAGTATTTCAGCTCAAAGGCAGTGCCCGAGGCGTATATAGCGTCCTGTGTGTCAACCCTTTCGGTGTCGTAGGCGTTGGATATATATATATTATCGTCCCTCACCGATTTATAAAAGTCTTTTATCATATTGTTGAGTGCATCCACAGCATCCTCCGTGCCCGAGAATCTGTTCGTTTCTCCTATGGTATAGGCATTTGTTCCCATATCGGTCTGCGGTCTTTCCTTGTCCTCGCTACTCATAAGTATGACCTCTGCATTGCCCTTAAAGGAATGCTCGTTATCGAGCAAAAGGAGATTGCCCGAATATATCTCGGTACTGTCTAAGGTTATTATTTCGGTAGGTCCTATATTGACAGGCTCATCATCTTCTGTGCTCTTGTCCTTGGCGTTGCCCATAGATATAGCCACAAGCGTCACAAGAAGAAATATAAGAGTGGCGGCGAGCAGCGCGAAGGTGACACATATGGTATAAAAGGTGACCCTTTTCTTTTTTTGCATCTCTCTTGTTCCGCCGTCGAAAAGCTCTGATATATTTTTCATCGGGATGTCCTCCTTTGTTTTTTATTTTAATGTAGCCCCGACCGCAAGGCAGTCGAGGCTAAAGTGTCGCAATTATTCAGCGTCTCTGATAGAGAAGTCCATTCTGCCCTTCTTATCAAGACCCATATACTTCACCTTTACGGAAGAGCCTACGTCTATTCCAGCGTCGGTGACCTTGTTTATTCTGCTCTTGGTTATCTTGGAAATGTGGACCATTCCTTCCTTACCGGGGGCATACTCTACGAAGCATCCGATATCCTCATTGGGCTTATCCTTGCTTGCGAGTATCTTTACAACGGTTGCGGGGTAGGTAGCTCCAACCTCGGGCTCGAATACGATAGCGTCTATCATAGCCTTAGCCTTTGCCGCGCAGTCGCCGTTAGCCGATGCGATGCAGATAGTTCCGTCGTCGTCGATATCCACCTTAGCACCCGATTCAGCAACTATCTTCTGGATAACAGAGCCGCCCTTACCGATAACCTCTCTTATCTTGTCGGGGTCTATCTTGAAGCTTGTCATTTTAGGCGCGTACTTGGAAACCTCTGCTCTGGGAGCGGGTATAGCCTTGAGAATAACCTCGTCGATTATATAATCGCGTCCTACGTGAGTCTGAGCGAGAGCTGCCTTGATTATTTCGGGTGTAAGACCGTCTATCTTAAGGTCCATCTGAATAGATGTGATACCCTTGTGAGTACCCGCTACCTTAAAGTCCATATCTCCGTAGAAGTCCTCAAGTCCCTGAATGTCAAGCATAGTGTCCCAACTTCCGTCCTCAGCGGTGATAAGACCGCAGGAAATACCCGCAACGGGAGCCTTTATCGGAACGCCTGCATCCATAAGAGCAAGAGTAGATCCGCAAACCGAGCCTTGAGAGGTAGAACCGTTAGAGGAAACTACGTCGGAAACAAGGCGGATTGCGTAGGGGAATTCCTCGGGAGAGGGAAGAACGGGAATGAGCGAACGCTCAGCGAGCGCGCCGTGACCTATCTCACGTCTGCCTGGGCTTCTGGTGGACTTAGCCTCGCCTGTTGAGAAGCCGGGCATATTATAGTGGTGCATATATCTCTTTTCGGTCTCACTGTCGATTCCGTCAAGCATCTGAGCCTCGGAAAGCATACCGAGAGTAGCTGCGGTGAGAACCTGAGTCTGTCCTCTGGTGAAGAGGCCCGAGCCGTGAACTCTGGGGAGTATTCCTACTTCGCTGCCAAGAGGTCTTATCTGGTCCATTCTTCTTCCGTCAACACGCTTCTTGTCAACAAGCAGCCAACGGCGTACTATCTTCTTCTGAATCTTGTATATAAGCTCGTCCATCATAGAGCCGATTTCGGGATATTCCTCGCTGAACTTCTCTATAATAGCGTCGGTTATGGGAACTACCTTCTCGTCACGGATATTCTTGTCGTCGGTATCGAGAGCTTCCATCATATCCTTTTCGCAGAAGGCGAATACCTTATCGAACATATCGTGGTCAAGCTCACAAGAGGGGTAGTCGAACTTGGGCTTGCCTATCTCGTCGATTATAGCGTTGATGAACTGGAGAAGCTCCTTGATCTCCTCGTGAGCCATCATTATAGCGTTGTACATAGTGTCGTCGTCAACCTCGTTAGCGCCTGCCTCGATCATTACGACCTTTTTCATAGAAGCGGCAACGGTGAGCTGAAGGTCACTCTTCTTCTGCTCCTCCTCGGTGGGGTTAACTACGAGCTTGCCGTCAACAAGACCCATAAACACGCCGCCGATAGGTCCGTTCCACGGAATATCGGAGATTGCCAGAGCGGTAGAAGCACCGATCATAGCGGTGATCTCAGGAGAGCAATCGGGGTCAACCGACATAACCGTAAGGGTGAGCGCAACGTCATTGCGGAGATCCTTGGGGAAAAGGGGACGGATGGGACGGTCGATAACGCGGGAGGTGAGAACAGCCTTTTCAGAGGGCTTTCCTTCTCTCTTGAGGTAACCGCCGGGAATCTTTCCTGCCGCGTACATTCTCTCGTCATAGTCAACCGAGAGGGGAAGAAAGTCGATACCGTCACGGGGCTTTGCGGACGCGGTAGCGCAGCAAAGGAGCACGGTCTCGCCGTAGCGGATAAGAACAGAACCGTTAGCAAGTCCTGCCATTTTACCCGTTTCGATTACAAGGGGACGTCCTGCGAAGGTATAGCGGAAGACCTTGTAATTCTTGAATTCGATGGGTGTGCTAATTGAATTAGACATAATATCCTCCAATAAAATATATTGATATTATCTCACAAGGTTTAGCACTTAAGCACACGCCGCCCGACCGCGCGGCGCATGATTAACTGCTAATACGATGTGAGAATACCTGCATAAGAGTAAAATAAAGAGTAAGGGAGTGAGGAGTAAAAACAGCTTTACTCTTCACTCCGACAACTATTTTGCTATTACTTTCTAAGTCCGAGCTTCTCAACGATCGCGCGGTAACGCTCGATGTCGGTCTTCTGGAGATAACCGAGAAGGTTTCTTCTGTGACCTACCATCTTCTGCAAGCCGCGGCGGCTGTGATGGTCCTTGTGGTTGGACTTGAGGTGCTCGGTAAGGTTCTTTATTCTGTAGGTCAGAAGCGCGATCTGAACCTCGGGAGAACCTGTGTCGCCCTCGTGTGTAGCATACTGCTCAATAATTGTCTGCTTTTCGTCTTTCAACATTTTTGGTATTCACCTTTCAAAAATATATTTATCGATAACACAGTCCGCGGTGGGTGAAAAATTGCCGAGGCAATACTTATATCCGCGCACCGAGTTAACGACATACGCGTACATTATAGCACAAACATATCTGTTTGTAAATAGTTTTTTGAAAATTTTTCTTCCTCTTGTAAAGCTATTTAAAAATCGGGGGTGAATTTTGAGGAAGCGGAGTCCCGAGATTGTATAAATCCGTCGAATCCAAGCTCCTCGGCTCTATTTACAACGCTTGAATATTCAAAATCGGTGATGCGTCTGTGAAGCTCCCTGTATGGGCAATCAACGGCAAACTCGGGGGTGTACTGGCTCATAAGGCTCAGAAGTATATCCTTGGGAGAAACAAGCTCACTCAGTCTTTCAAGCACCGCGATACTGTCTTTTCTGCTGGAGGGAAGCACCAGATGCCGAACTATAAGTCCCCTTGAGAGGATATGTGCCTCTCCCTTTGAGTAGGCGTATCTGCCCGTCTGCCGTAGCATCTCCTGTATAGCCTTGGACGCCACCTCAAAATAATCGGGTGCGGAGGAGTATTTTACTGAAAGCTCGGAGGAAAAATATTTCAGGTCGGGCATATATATATCAACAAGTCCGTCAAGGCGCTTGAGGGAATCTACGCTTTCATATCCCGAGGAATTATAAACTATGGGGATTTTAAGCTGGTTTTTTGATTTCAGCCTTTTGAGCAGGGGAATAATACGGTGGAGAAAGTGGGTAGGTGTAACAAGATTTATGTTATGTACACCTTTTTCCTGAAGCTTGAGTATTGCCTCGTACAGCTTGTCCTCGCTTATTTCATCACCCGCTCCGTTACGGCGGCTTATATGGCGATTTTGGCAGAAAACGCAGCGCAGAGAACAGCCCGAAAAAAATACCGCACCCGAGCCGCGTGTGCCGCTTATGGGAGGTTCTTCAAAAAAGTGGGGAGCTATACGCGCTACGCGCAGACTGTCCCTCTCACCGCAGTATCCAATCTCGCCCTTGCTACGGGATACGCCGCAACTTCTGGGACATAAGCTGCAAGTGTCCATTTTGAACCTCCTTTACCTCAATGTTAAATACATTTTAACAGCAAAAGCGTAATTTTTGAAGGTTCGGGCGTAAAATTCACAGAAAATTTACCAATATAATATTTTATTTAAATAAATCTTTGGCACAATAATACGGTAAAAAACTATGGAGACGCTTATGATTGAAAAAACAAAAAGAGCAGAGATACTCTGCGTGGGTACAGAGCTTTTGCTGGGAGATATAGTTAATACGAATGCCGCCTTTCTGTCCCGAAGGCTTGCGGAGCTTGGGATAGGCGTTTACCGCCATGTGGCTGTGGGAGATAATCCCCAGAGGCTCTGCGAAGCGCTTAAGGAATGCCTTGACCGTGCTGATATAGTGGTGATGAGCGGAGGACTTGGACCTACCAAGGACGACCTTACCAAGGAGACCGTGGCGAGATTTTTTGGCAGACCTATGGAGATGGACGAGAAGTCGCTTATAGCTATCAGGGATTATTTCTCAAAGACGGGAAGGGTAATGACCAAAAACAACGAGAAGCAGGCTATGATGCCCGAGGGTGCTGTGGTGTTCCCCAACAGATACGGAACCGCCCCCGCTCTCGCCATTGAGGACCGAGATAAAACCGTCATAATGCTGCCGGGACCTCCAGTGGAGCTGGTGCCTTTGTTTAACGAGGAGGTAATGCCCTATCTGGAGAAAAGGTGTGACGCGGCTATTGTCAGCACAAACGTGCATTTCTTTGGTATAGGAGAGTCGGCTCTCGCCGAGAGGATGGATAAGCTTCTCACAGAGTCGCAAAATCCCAGCGTAGCTCCCTACTGTCAGGACGGAGAGGTGCGTTTGCGTGTTACCGCCAGAAGCGACAGTAAGGAAAAGGCTCTGGCTATGTGCCGCAAATGTGTCAAGCAGATACTTGATAGCGAGGTCGGAAGCTTCGCTTACGGTGTGGACGTTGACACCATAGAGAATGCGCTGGTAGCAAGGCTTCACGAAAGCGGTCTTACTCTGTCTGCGGCGGAGTCGTGCACTGGAGGGCTTATAGCCAAAAGGATAACCGATATCCCGGGATGCTCCGACGTATTTTTCGGCGGATGCGTTACCTACACCAACGAGGTCAAGCAAAGCCTTCTTGGCGTAAAGGCTGACACACTTGAGCGTTATACCGCGGTATCGTCGCAGGTGGCGATGGAGATGGCAAGAGGAGTCAGAGAGAGAACGGGCAGTGATATAGGTATATCCGCTACGGGCATTGCGGGTCCGGGAGGAGGAACAGAAGAAGTACCTGTGGGAACGGTATATCTGGGAATAAGCACTAAGGACGGCGAGGATTTCAGAAAGCTCTCCCTTTCATCCAACAGAAGCAGAGAATTTATACGTACCGTCAGTGCCACAAATGCCTATGATATGGTATTAAAGTATATTGACAGCAAAGGGAAGAAATAAAAGTTAAATTTTTTTAACATACCTATTGATTTTTTGATGGATATGTAGTACAATAATGGCAATATGGCTAAAGTTTGACATTTTACAGACGAACATCTTCGTCAATAGGAAGGTGAATGATATGAGAAAAATAAAAAAGATAGGCGTTCTTACATCGGGCGGCGATGCTCCCGGAATGAACGCGGCAGTAAGAGCAATTACCGATAAGGCAATCGAGCAGGGACTTGAGATAGTTGCTGTTCTCGGTGGATACAGCGGACTTATAAACGATAAAATAGCTCCTTTGACTATGGATAGCGTAAACGGTATCATATCAAGGGGAGGCACTTTCATATATTCCGACCGTTGCCCTGAATTTGCTACCGAGGCGGGAATGCAGAAGGCTATCGCTACCTGCAAAAAGCATAGCATAGACGCTATCGTCGCTATCGGCGGTGACGGAACCTTCAGAGGCGCGACAGACCTTAGTCTTCACGGTATTCCTACTATTGGTGTTACGGGTACTATCGACAACGATATTACCGCCACCGATTATACCGTTGGCTTTGACACCGCGATGAACACGGTTCTGGACGCTCTGGATAAATTTATGGATACCTGCGAATCTCACGCTCGCTGTAACGTGGTTGAGGTGATGGGAAGACACTGCGGAGATATAGCTCTCAGAACCGCTATTGCATCAGGCGCTATCGCTGTTGCCATTCCCGAGGTGGATTTTGACGAGGCAGAGGCTCTTGACAGGATAAAGAGAGCAAGAGAAGCGGGCAAGAGAGGTATGATAGTCGTTGTCAGCGAGGGAGTGTTCCATATTGACGAAAACGGCAACAAGATACCCTACGGAGAATATTTCGCCGCAAAGTGTGAAAGGGAGTTGGGAATTGAAACCAGATTCGCCCGTCTTGCGCATATGGTAAGAGGGGGAAATCCCACGCTTCGTGACCGTTTGACCGCGTCCAGAATGGGAGTTAAGGCAGTTGAGCTGCTTCTTGAGGGACACAGCAATCTGGTAGTAATAGAGGAGGACGGAAAGTACGTTCCTATGGATATCGTATTTGCGTTAACCACCGACAGAATGTACAAAAACAAGCTTAAGGAAGGCGACCTTGACAGGTACAGCGAGGAGGATATCGCCCTTATGAAGGCTATATGTAATAAGCGCACCGAAGAAATTCGTGAGCTTTACAAGATAGCAAGAGATATCGCCCTCTAAAAATAAAAAATCAAAAGGCTGGTTTGCGTAGTTAGCAAATCAGCCTTGTTTTCTGTTATAAATAACAAATCAGCCGTTCTATGGCAGTGTAGCCTTGAGGAGAGAGCTTCAACGCGAGGTCTGCCTCGGAGCAGAGCAGAAGAGCGCGCTTGAGCCTCTGCTCGGATTTTGATGACGCTGCCTGAGCGTATAGCTTTGCCCTGTATTCGCTCCTCAGATTGAGGGTTGAGGATATTTCCGCAGGAGAAAGCCCTTCTCCCGAAAGAAGCTTGACGGAAAGCAGGTCGCATACCGTCCTTGATATCTCCGAGAGAACTATTACGGGCTCTACACGCTTGAATCTCATAACGTTAAGGGCATCTATCGCCTCGCTGTATTTTCCGTCGAGTATGGCGTTGGTAAGGGCGTAAGCGTCGGAGTCTATTACTGTGGCGGATATATTTTCAATATCATCGGTGCTTACGGTATTCCTTCCTTGAGAGAGTACGTAATAGGATATCTTTTCCGCTTCGGATGAGAGGATAAACATAGACCTTCCGCAACGCTCAATAAGCAGATTACATACGCTTGGCGGGGCGGTGACACCGTGATGCTCGAAATGCTTTCCTATCCAGCCTGTGAGCCTTGCTCCCGATATAGGGTCAAACTGCACGGGGGTGAGATATTTTGAAAGCTCGGTAAGGACAGGAGAGGGCTTTTTTGGTAGATTTCCTGTGTCTATAAGCCCTGAGGGCACGGATATTATAAGCACGTTATAGTCGTACTCCGAAAGAGTGCTAAGGGCGTCGTATAGCTCCTCAAGCTCCCCCTGCTTCATATCCGAAATAGAAATGCCGCTAAGGGTAACTATTTTTTGATCACACATCATAGGAGGCGGCATAAGAGCGTTCACCAACGCCGACGCCGAATAGTCCATAGGGTCAATACGCACGTCGTTAAATACCGAAAAGGTTTCGTCAGAGCACACGGCTTCTCGCGCGGCGCGCAGAGAAAAGCTCTTGAGATAGTCCTCCTCGCCAAAAAAGAGGTATCCTCCCGAGAGCCCTTTTTTCAGTTGCTTTCTGAAAACGTCTTCCTTTATTATATCCATAACGCACCGCCTTTTCTTACTTCTTATATTTTATCACAAAAAGCTAAACCGCGCAATAATTTTTCACATATTTTAGTCAAACTAAAAAAAGTTTAATAAAGATTAAAAAAACATCTTGACAAATGAAGCAAATTGTGGTTAAATATAAGATGTCATTGTGTGAAAAGCGTTATTTTGGCTGTAACAGCAACACGCTTCCGGATAATTCCGGACAGACACGATCCGGAATTAAAACAAAATTAAGGAGGTGCAGGTAAATGCTCAGAACTTATCAACCCAAAAAGCGTCAGAGAAAGAAAGAGCACGGCTTCAGAAAGAGAATGGCAACTGCTGACGGCAGAAACGTATTGAAGAGAAGACGCGCTAAGGGCAGAAAAAGATTGACCTATTGATTTTGTCGGACTGATGTTCGATTGCCTGACACATAAAACCGCCGGTGACCCCCAAAAGCAGATGTCTGCTTTTTGTGAGCATCGGGGTTTTTGGTTTGAGGCGAAGAAATGCCGACATTCTGTAAGGAAAGAGAAGGCAAGGGATGAAAAGCATTGCGATAAGAGAAAATCATCTTTATAACAAGACTTACCGTAAGGGCAAGAGCTACGTGGGAAAGCTTGTAGCGGTTTACGCGCTGCGGGATTTGGCGGCGGACAGACTGGCAAAGGCAAACCCCGAAAAGAAGCGAATCAACAGGCTTGGACTTTCGGTATCGAAAAAGCTTGGGGGAGCGGTGGCGCGAAACCGAGCGAAGCGTGTTATGCGCGCGGCTTACGATACTGTAAAGACAGAGCTTAAGACGGGTAATCTTATCGTTATAAGCGCAAGGGGAGCGTTGCTTAGCAAAAAAAGCACCGACGTTGCTCTTGAGCTTAGATATGCCTTTTCAACGCTTGGAATGCTTTCTCATACGGACGAGCCTCGGTGCGACGTCTGTGACAAGGAAAATTAAATGAAGTATGTTTGCGCGTGGCTGATACGCTTTTACCAGAAATTTGTATCACCTCTGAAACGAAATCCCACATGCAGGTTTACACCTACGTGCTCTGCCTACGCTCTTGAAGCGTTTATGAAACGTGGCTTTTTCGTGGGTTTTTGGCTGACGGGGAGGCGCATATTGCGCTGCAATCCGTTCTGCGCGGGAGGGTATGACCCAGTTCCCGAAAAAAGGCACAAAAAAATCCCGAAATATCAAAGGGATATAGAGAATGATAAAGACGACAATGACGCTACTCCGTCCAACAGAGAGGAGAATTAAAAAATGATGGACATAATCAACAAGCCGTTGGGTTGGGTACTCAAGCTTTGCAGTAATATCGTAGGCGGAAACTATCTGTTCGCTATTCTGATATTCGCGATAATAGTTGAGATACTCCTATTGCCTTTCGGCATCAAGCAGCAAAAAAACTCAATAAAACAGGCTCGTCTTCGCCCCAAGGAAATGGCAATACGCAAAAAGTACGCGGGCAGAGATGACAAACCAACTCAGCAAAAAATGGCTCAGGAGATACAGGAGCTTTACCAGAAGGAGGGCTACAACCCTATGAGCGGTTGTCTGCCTCTTCTTATACAGTTCCCGCTTCTCATAGCCCTTTATAATATTGTTATCGACCCGCTCAGATATATATGCGGTCTGGGCACCGACGCTATAAATGCTATCTCTAACCACCTCGGTGCGGATATCAGCAGAGGAACCATGGGCCTTCTCAGCCAGATAAGAGCTCACGATTACAGCTACTTTAAGGCTTTTGAGGGACTCGGATTTACAAAAGAGGTATATGACAGCGTTCCTAATCTTGATATTTTCGGCGTTCTTGACCTTTCGGTATCTCCTATGGAGTGTATGAATCTCGATGCTATCAGGACTGTGTCGGGATGGCTCATACTTCTCGTTCCCATAATAACCTTCTTGGCATACTTCTTTAGCATGAAGATGACGAGAAAGCTCTCCTATCAGCCTGTAAACGATGCCCAGCAGGCTCAGACAGGATGCTCCAACAAGATGATGGATATAATGATGCCCCTGCTCAGCGTGTTCATTTCCTTCGGAGTTCCCGCGGCACTTGGTGTTTACTGGATATTCAAGAGCTTCCTCGGAGTAGCAAAGCAGGCTATCCTTTACTGCGCTATGCCCCTTCCCAAGTTTACCGAGGAGGATTACAAGGCGGCAGAAAAGGAAGTGGGCGCACGCATTGAGAAGAATACTTCTGTTAAGAAGTCAGGCAAGGTAGTGCGTTCCCTCCATCACATAGACGACGAGGATTTTGAGGATACCGCAGAGGCCGCAAGAAAGCACAGAGAAGCCCTTGAGGCACAGGAGGCTGCCGAGGCGGAAGCCAAAAAGCATACAATGGGTAAGAAGGGGATCCTTTCAGCCGCACCTATTAAAGAGGACGAGCGTAAGCCCCAGAGCAGTGAGGGCGAAGAAGAAAAGTCTGACGAAAATCAATAAAGACAAATGGAGAAAAATAAAGTGAAAAAAGAGATTATAGTAAGCGGCAAGAGCATTGAAGAGGCTGTTGCCAAGGCAGTGGAGGAGCTTGGCGCTCCTTCCGCCGAAAAGATAGAATATACTGTTATTGAGGATGCTAAGAAGGGCTTCCTCGGTATAGGAGCTACCGATGCTAAAATAAGCGCAAGCTACACCGAGGGGAAGGGAGCGGAAGCACTTGCCTTCATTGAAAGGCTTGTTTCCGATATGGAGCTTGACGCACAGGTTACTATGACCGACGGCGAGAACGGTGAGCACATAATAGCTATAAACGGTGAGAGTGCGGCAATTCTTATAGGTCACCACGGTGAAACCCTTGATTCCTTGCAGTATCTTGCAAATCTCGCGGCTAATAAGCGAGTAAACGGCAAGAAGGAGGAATACGTTAAGATAAGCGTAGATGTTGAGGGCTACCGCGCAAAGAGAGAGGAAACGCTCCGCGCGCTGGCGAGAAAGATGGCGGCAAAGGTGCTCAAGTATAAGAAGAGCGTAATGCTCGAGCCTATGAACCCCTATGAGAGAAGGATAATCCACTCTGAGATACAGAACATAGAGGGTGTATCCACCAACTCTATCGGTTCTGAGAACAACAGAAAGATAGTCATTTTCCTTGATGGAGATAAGGCATAAATAAAAAAGAGCCGCAAGGCTCTTTTTTAGTTCTTTGAAAGCTCAAGCTGCTCTTTTCTTGAAAGGTTGTTTTCAAACACCATAAGCATCAGGTGGCTGACGGTGCATATCGCCGCCATTACCAAGAAGATAGATGGGGCGGCGCCAAGATTGTCCGAGAGCATAGCGTGTACGGCATATACTGCGGGAACTATCGAAAGGATTGCGTCTATGAAATATACGTTATACAGCAAAAGACTTATGACTAACAGAATAGCGAACATCCAGAAAAGAGTAGATATTATTTCAGCGTCAAGGGGCTTGAAATCAAGCAGGATATCCTTTTCAAAAAGAGTCAGTCCTTTTGTGTCCTCGGGCGCAGTTGTCTTTGAGAGCCTAAGGACGAAGAAGCAGAGCATTGCGCCCATAAGCGAGGATATTTTAGCCGCGGCGGACAGTCTGTGTTTCCCGTCCTCCTTATCCCGAATGGCGCATTCGGCAAGATTTCCTACCACGTGTAGAGCGCACACGATAACCGTAATGCCTATCAGCTCGTAAAGTACGCCTTTTTCAAACATAAAGGATACGTACAGCGAGGGGACTGTGGAGAAAGCAAAGCAGATAAAGGGAAATTTTCTCAAAACACAGCCCAAGACCGCTGAAAGAGAGAGTATTAATATCAAGGGCAGAAGCATAGTATAGTCGCTCCTTAGGGTTGGCTCAAGAAATTGCTCAAGCTTTTTCGGGGCATCCTCCGAGATAACAGGGTCAAAATTCATATATTTCACTATAAAAAACAAAGCAGCGCAAAAGGCGCCAATTCCCGCGCACAGGTCGGTAAACTTTTTAAAATAACTCATTTCAGCGCCTCCTTTATTTCGTACAGCCTTATTATACACGAATTTCCAAAAAAATTCAATACTAAGTTGGATTTTGAAAAGAAATATAAATAAATGCTCAAAAAATGATTGAAAAAAATCACGTTAAATGATATAATATAAACGGAAAATTTTAAATATGTCAGGAGATATACTATGAATACTAATCAGATGAAAGCTCATATCGCAAACGGCGGAATTGACAGCGTACTTACTTATATTTACGGCGAGGCTGCGGTATCTGCGCAGAAGGCTCGCTATGCCGCGGCGATAGACGAGTTTGCGGCTATTTACGGCGAGGACAGAGATATCACCCTTTACTCGGTAGCGGGCAGAAGCGAGCTGTCGGGTAACCATACCGACCACAATCACGGCTGTGTAGTGGCGGCATCCATAGACCTTGACATAATAGCCGTAGCCGCTAAGAGAAGCGATAGCGTTATTCGCATAAAGAGCGAGGGCTTCCCCGAGGACGTAGTGGATTTTGCAGCTTATACCGCTCCTGTGGCACAGAAGTTCGGCAGCTCCGAGTCTATAATCGCGGGAATGTGTCAGGGCTTCCTTAAGGACGGATACGCAATAGGCGGCTTTGACGCCTATACCACCTCAAACGTACTTAAAGGCTCGGGACTTTCCTCCTCTGCCGCTTTTGAGGATATGGTAGGTAACATACTCAGCCATATGTATAACGACGGAAAGGTTGATAACGTAGAGATAGCTAAGCTGGCTCAATACTCCGAGAACGTATTCTTCGGCAAGCCCTGCGGTCTTATGGACCAGGTGGCTTGCGCTGTGGGCGGTATAGTTGCTATTGATTTCGAGGACCCCAGCTCCCCCGTTATTGACAAGGTTGATTTTGATATATCCGCGGCAGGCTACAATCTGTGTATCGTAAACACGGGCGGCAACCACGCTGACCTTACAGACGATTACGCATCTGTTCCCGCAGAGATGAAGGCGGCAGCGGCGTACTTTGGCAAAAAGGTGCTCCGCGAGGTTGATGAAAAGGAATTTATGGGAGCTATCCCCGCGCTTCGCCAGGAGGTAGGCGACAGAGCGGTTCTTCGAGCACTTCATTTCTTCGCAGAGAACAAGCGGGTAGCAGCTCAGAAGGCGGCTCTTTTGAGAGGCGACCTTGAGGCTTTCTTTGGAGAGGTTCTCGCGTCGGGTAAATCCTCATTCTGCTATTTGCAGAACGTTTATACCACAAAAAATCTTACGGAGCAGGGACTTTCTCTGGCACTCTGCCTTGCAGAAAAGTATCTTTCGGGCAAGAGCGGCGCGTGGCGCGTACACGGCGGCGGATTTGCGGGAACTATTCAGGCGTACGTCCCTATGAGCGACGTTGAGGGCTTCAGAGCGCTTATGGACTGCGTATTCGGAGAGGGCAAATGCATAGTTCTTCGTATTCGTCCCGAGGGCGCGGTAAGAATAGCTTAAATTTTCAGTTTACGAAAGGAGAAAATCGATGAGGGAGAAAAATAAAGACGAAGCTCTTTTAAGCGATGCGGAGCAACGCTCTAAGGACAGGAAAACAGTTATAAGAGTACTCTGTACCGTAGCTCTTTCGGTCATAGTGTTTACCTTTTACCGTTTTTCTCTTGCGGTTGATTTCTTCTTTCCAATAGTTATGTGGAGCTATATGGCGATACTTGCGGTATTGGTTTTCGTATATATTATATATAACCGAGGATTTTCACGCAAGGGTATCACCGTTGATATGCTTCCCGAGGAGTGGAGCGAGGAGAAAAAGCAGGACTTCGTTGCTGATGCTCAGCGCAGGCTTAAGCGTTCAAAGTGGATGCTCATATTCATAATAGCGTTTGTGGTTACATTCTTAATGGAAGCTCTGGAGCTTTTTGTGCTTCCTATGTTTAGCAGTTGGTTTTAGACATGAGAAGTGATTTCAGAGTAGTTGTTCTATATTCAGGCTCGGGTGGCAATTCTGTATTTATCAGAGTGGGCGAAAGTGCCATACTGATAGATGCGGGAAAGAGCGCCCGAGCTCTTTGCAGCTCCCTTTGTGCCATAGGAGAGAGTATAGACGGTATAGACGCTATATTTATTACTCACGAACACAGCGACCACGTTTCAGCGTTGGAGGTGTTGGCAAAAAAGAAGGATATTCCCATACATATTACCGAGATGTCGGCAAAGAGATTTGACGAAGACCCAAGAGCGGTCATACACCAGCGGCTTCACCGACACGACGTCCATTTTTCACAGGAGGTAGGGAATATACGGGTGACCTCCTTCCGCACTCCTCACGACAGCAGGATGAGCGTGGGATACCGCGTGGAGTTCCCAAACGGAGAGGGTCGGTTTTCCTTGGGACTCGCTACCGATATCGGATACGTGTCGGAGGAGATAAGGGAAAATCTTTTAGGGTGTGACGCGGTTATCATAGAGTCAAATCACGACAGGGATATGCTTATGACCGGACCCTATCCCAGAGAGCTTAAGAAAAGGGTTGCGTCAGGGCGCGGACATCTTTCCAACGCCGAGTGCGCTGAGCTTGCCGCAGAGCTTGCCCAGAATGGCACACGCGCCTTTATGCTTGCTCATCTTAGTAAGGAAAATAATGAGCCGGAGCTCGCTTTTGATGAGGTTAGCAGAGCGGTTAGCGGATTGGGGGCAGAGGTCTTTGTTGCCCGTCCCGACAGTCCCGTGGAATTCGTGGCGGAGGTGAAGTCCTATGATGAATGTGAAGTTTATAACCCTTGGAACGCTTAAGGAGTCGTATTTGCGTGAGGCGGCTGCCGAATATGAGAAGCGACTTGGAGCTTTTTGCCGATTTGAAACGGTACAGCTTAAGGAGGAGCGGTTGTCGGACAACCCCTCTGAGAGCGAGATAAAGAGCGCTCTGTCAAAGGAGAGCGAGAAAATATTCGCCCAGATACCCCCAAGAGCCTTTTGCGTGGCAATGTGCGTGGAGGGAAAGCAGCTGTCCTCGGAGGAATTGGCTCGGAAAATAGGCGAGGTTGCTAATATAACCGGTGATATATGCTTTATTATAGGAAGCTCCTTTGGGCTGTCCGATACGGTTAAGCAAAGAGCGGATATGCGGCTTTCGGTATCTGAGCTGACCTTCCCTCATCAGCTTATGCGTGTTATTCTGCTTGAGGCGATATATCGAGCGTTTAATATACAAAGAGGAACAAAATACCATAAATAATAAAAGGTCTTGGAAACCCAAGACTTTTTATATTTTGCGAAAAATGTCAGTAAAAAAGCTTCTTGTTTTGAAAATGTTTACAAATATGCCATTGAATTTCTATGGGAATTGCGGTATGATAATATGAATGCTTTTAACGATATCTAAGCTCGGAGGTGCTATATGTTCGGTTACGTTAAGGTCAACAGTGCCGAATTGAAGGTGAAGGAATATGAATTTTACCGCGGCACCTACTGCGGATTGTGTAGGGCAATGGGAAAATGCACGGGTCAATGCTCCCGTATGACTCTCAATTATGATTTTGTATTCCTTGCGCTGGTAAGACTTGCTATTGCACCCGAAAAAATAGAATTCAAACAGAGAAGATGCTTTGTTCATCCTCTTAAAAAGCGCAATTCTATGGAGAAAAATTCCGTGCTGTCGTACTGCGCGGGGGCGTCGGCTATTCTTAATTATCAAAAGGTGATTGATGATATAGAGGACGAGAGAGGATTTAAGCGTCTTGGGGCGAGGCTTGTTTTGCCCTTTGTGTCACACGATAGAAAAAAGGCGCTGAAGCGTCAGCCAAAGCTTTCGGCACTTGACACGTCGGTATCACAGCTGCTTGGGGAGCTGTCGGCGGAGGAAAAGGGTGACGGGGTAAGCGTGGACATTCCCGCAAATTGCTTTGGAAGACTGCTTGGAGAAATAATGTCATTTGGCTTTGAGGGCAGTGATGCCCGTATAGCCTATGAGCTTGGTAAGAATATCGGAGCGTGGATATATATAGCTGATGCTATGGACGATATGCGAGAGGACTTTCGGCAGGGAAGATACAATCCCTTCCTGAAGCTTTACGGGGGGCGGCTGCCTACCGAGGAGGAGCTTGAGTCTGTATCCTACGCTATAAAAAATCATCTTTACGGCGCGGAGGCTGCTGTTGACCTGATTGATACGGAATACGAAGCTGTGAAAAATATAATTCAAAATATTATTTATCTCGGCATAACCGAAAGGACTGACGGGATAATAAAAGACCATATTACCGAAAAAGCGGGAAAGGAAAATAAAAATGACTGATCCATATAAGGTTCTGGGTGTGTCGCCTAACGCATCCGACGACGAAATAAAAAAAGCGTACCGCGCTCTCGCGAGAAAATATCATCCCGACAAATACCGCGACAGCGACCTTGCAGACCTCGCCAGTGAGAAGATGAAAGAGGTCAATGCCGCATACGAAGAGATACAGAATATGCGAAAGAACGGCGGAGGGAAGAGCACCTCGGGTAACGGAGGAGGATATAACTACGGCGGCGGAAGCTCGGCGTCGGGTAATCCAAAGTATAACGAGATACGCAGATATATCAACAACGGAAATATAGCCGCGGCGGAGCAGATGCTCTATTCTGTTCACGAGGGTGACAGAACCGCAGAGTGGAACTTCCTTTTTGGCTGTGTTATGATTAAGAAGGGACAGTACGTAGATGCGCAACGCTATTTTGATATGGCGTGCTCTATGGACCCCTACAATCAGGAATACCGCGCGGCTCGTGAGCATCTTCGCAGACAGGCGAGCGGCTACGGCGGAGGCTATAATACATCGGGTAGAGGAGGATGCTCTACCTGTGATATCTGTCAAGGGCTTATATGCGCCGATTGCTGCTGTGAATGTATGGGCGGAGATCTTATCTCCTGCTGTTAAGGGAGCTTGATATGGCAAAAAGAAATAACGGTTATAATACGAAAAAGCTTGCTATGTGCGCTATGCTGGCGGCTCTTGGAGTAGTAATGCTATACGCGGGAGCGCTTATTGAGGTTATTGATATTTCTATGGCTGTCATAGCATCCCTTCTTTGTGTGGTGGCTGTTATAGAATACGGCGGAGGAGCGCCTTGGATGATATACGGAGTGACCTCTGTTCTTTCGGTGCTTTTGCTTCCCAATAAGACGCCTGCCGTGCTGTACGCGCTATTTTTCGGTTTTTATCCCATACTTAAAGAAAGGTTTGAAAAGAAGCCCAGAGTCTTTGCTTGGGTAATGAAGCTTTTGACCTTTAACCTCTCCCTTATTATTATGGGAGCGGCTGCTATATATTTAACGCTGGGAGTGAATAATTCGCTGCTGAACCCCATTTATATAGGGATAGTGATAGTGCTTTCTCAGGCGGTGTTTGTTCTTTACGATATAGCCTTGACCAGACTTATATCCTTTTATCTTGTTACCCTCAGAAAGAGATTTAAATTTTAATATTAAAAGGAACAGCTTAAAGTAAGCTGTTCCTTTTGGTTATTCAAACTTCAGGATTTCCTTCATAAGAACAAAAACGTCTGTGTTCTTTATTTTGTCTGCGGTTTTGTATTGGCTGATATAAGCAAAATTTAAATCAACTCCATATACAAATATATTTACCATAGTCTGAGTATGATTCCCGTGTTTCCATTCATAATACAGAATCGGGTTGTCTTGGGGATAAGATTTGGGATAGTCCGCAGTTTTGGATACCGAAAGCCCCCCTGTTTCGTGGTCAGCTGTTACTATGACGGCGGTATCATCTCGGTCACCGACCCATTCCATTACGGTTTCTACCGTTTCGTTAAGACTCTTCATGCACTCGAGCATTTTTTCTATCTTGTTGTTATGCGAATGCTTGTCTATATGGGCTTGCTCTATCATCAGAACGAAGCCGTCTGTGTCACGCTCGAGATATTCGATAGCCATAGATGCGGCATCATTAAGCTCAACAGCACCTGACGCACCGTTTTCTATATCTATGGGGAGAAATACTCTATCAGAAGCAAGTATAGACGCCTCGTCGGAAAGGCTGGTGGCGTAGTGGATGTTGAACTTCTCAATTGTGGTGATATAGTCTTCATAAAATGAGTCGGAGCGAAGTCCGCAAAGGAAATCAACACCCGAATCGATTTGAGATAGAGTTATTTCTTCGCTGTTCTCTCTGTCGCCGGAATGAGCGGAAAAGCCCGCGGGGGTTGCTCCATAGAGATAGTCAGTGGTTACTATTCCTACTGATTTGTTGTTTTCTTGTGCCAAATCAAGGATGGTTTCAAGGTCATTTCCTTTGCTGTCCTTGCCTACGTATTTGTTTTTTGTAAGAGTTCCCGTAGCCAACGCGGTGGCGGCGGCAGCAGAGTCGGTGAGCACACTTAGTGAGTTAGTGTTACATAGACTGCTGTTCCATTTTGTAAAATCGTAGGTTTTGTTTTCAATTAACTGTCCCGCTTCAATATGCTCGGGACCCATGCCGTCACCAATTATAATTATAAGGTTTTTAATATCTTCCTCAAACAGAGGTCCCGACCATTCAGGCTGCAAAGATTGGGTGGTATTGCTGCTTTTCTTGGTGGTAGCTGATGTCCCGGTACTTGATGAGGTGGGGTGCGAGGACTGTGCTTCTGATGTATTATTGCACGAAACTAAAGAAAGAATCATGATAATTGCCAGAATACACGCCATTAATCTGAGTGATGATTTCATTATATGCACTCCTAAAACAACATTATAGTTAAAGGATAACATAATTAATGCTTTTTGTCAAGTTATAAAATCAGGATGCGGTTTTCGTGTGAATACTTGGGAAAAGGATTATAAAAAATGCGGAGATAAACTCCGCATTTTTATTGTATCACGAAAACCCCGCCATAGTGGCGGGGTTCCATGTAGGCTTTGCCGACGAGCAGAAAGCAAAAAAGTCAGCGCATAATGTTCTCGTGCCAAAGGCTCCCTTGTGTAAAGGGAGCTGTCAGCGAAGCTGA
>JAZNXE010000021.1:0-29527 GCA_045593725.1 Eubacteriales bacterium | reverse complement strand
TAATTGGGACAATATATCTGATCATCAAAAATATTTTGTTGAAATTCATGCCTTGGACTGCTTGATTGGTAAAGTCAATGAGTTTGATGATTTATTTGTGAAACTTTTAAAGAAGATTCCTTCTGTTGTTGAAGTATTTCCTTATCTATTTGCTTTGTCAAAAATTGAGAGAAGCGAAGTGCGCAAAGAAGGAGTATTATTAAAAATAATCGGTACCGAAATTGGCGGAGAAGATGTACAGAAGTTTAATTTCTGTGGGCAAAAAAATTTATCCGATGAACAAATTTCTGAATTTTTATCATTTTTCAAACAAATGGGTTTGAAAAATCTTTACCAAAACGTAATAGAAAAAAGCACCCTTGATTATATTACTGGAATATTGGTTGGGTTAGATTCTAACGGAAGAAAAAATAGAGGTGGTACAGCTTTTGAATTGGCTTGCGAGCCAATAATTCAAGAAGTTTGCCAGAAATACGGTATAACATATTTTACCCAAAAACAATTTAAGATTTTACGAGAAAAGAATTTTGAAATTTCCAATGATATTGCTAATAGGAAAGCTGATTTTATTTTAATTAAAGGTCAAAAATGTATCAACATAGAGGTTAATTTCTTTAATGGCGGCGGTTCAAAACCTGAAGAAATTATTGATTCTTACATAAATAGACAAGCCAATTTGAAAGAAAATGGTATTGGTTTTATACTCATTACTGATGGTAATTGTTGGAAAGGAACAACTAATCAATTAACAAAAGGATTCACATATATCAATTATCTTTTAAACTACAATATGATAAAATCAGGTGTTTTGGATGAAATAATTTCTACAATATTCGGTGAATAATATGGCAAAAAATATTCCCTTGCAACCTGAAAATTTTGAACTTGAAACAAATACTGTATGGGCGTTCCCCAATCGTGGCAAATGGGCTACACACGATGCAAAATACCGTGGAAATTGGTCGCCTTACATTCCAAGAAACGTTATTTTAAGGTATTCTGCCGAGGGCGATACAGTATTGGATCAGTTCGTTGGCGGTGGCACAACCGCTGTTGAAGCGCGTTTGACACATCGTAACTTTATAGGATTTGATATAAATCCAGAGGCGGTTGCTTTATCTACAAAAAAGTGTGAATTTGATTTTGAAACACCTTATACATCTACTATAAGATTAGGTGATGCCCGAAGTCTTGATTTGCCCGATGAGTCTATTGATCTTGTTTGTACACATCCTCCGTATGCCGATATTATTCGGTATAGTGATAGTATAGAGTGCGACCTGTCACACCTTGATATTAAAGCATTTTTACCCGAAATATTTAAGGTTGCCGAGGAATCTCACAGAGTATTAAAAAAAGGTAAATACTGTGCTGTTCTTATGGGTGATACACGAAAAAAAGGAATGGTTCAGCCTCTTGCTTTTGAAACGATGACGATGTTTCGGCTTGCGGGATTTAGGCTTAAAGAAATTATAATTAAAGAGCAACATAATTGTCAAGCAACAGGATATTGGAAAACAAATAGCATAAAATATAATTTTCTTTTACTTGCTCACGAATATTTATTTGTATTCAAGAAATAGTTTACTATAAAAGAAGTGTGTTTTGCACTTAAACAGGAATACTAAAAAAGAAGGTACTGCATTCCAGTACCTACAAGAAAAAAGCGACTCGCTTGAGTCGCTTTTTCTTATTATTTTATAGCGTCATTGTCTATATCCTGACCCGCAAAGAATTTCTCTACGTCGTTGATAAATTTCTGCAGGGTTTTAGTCTGGAGGTAAAAGCCTCCCTGTCCGTCAACTACGATATAAGCCTTCCTTTCGGTTATCTTATAGAAGTCGCAGGTCTTGATCTTGCCGTTCTCGTCGGTGGTCTTGATGGTGAGAATATGGTTCTCCTTATTGGCAATAAGCGCTGCCTCCTCCTCGGGAGAAATGGCATGGGAATCTACTATTCTCAAGGAGATAATGCTTAAAAACAGCTTCCTGAATATAGACGTATGGTAGCGGAGAAGCTTATCGGTTTTCCCATTGGCGCGGACGATGGTAACATAATCCTTGTCGATATATACCTTATCTCCGTTTGCCGCCGTTCTGTATCCGTCTATGACGTGTACACGCTCATTTATGGAGTTATCCTCGGAGCGAAGTGATGCGGGCTTTGCTTCATTACCATTTGCGTTATAGACGTATATTTCCCGAGGAGTAACTATCCACCTGTATCCCTCTCTGTCGGTGAACTCGAGCACGGAGAAGGTGCTGACATCTCTGCCATTACTGTCGGTAGCGTCAATTCCCGTAGTTGTAAGATTGTTTACCTTTCCGTTGTTTATCTTGAAGTGTACAGAATAGTCCCCGTACGTTGCTTCTACGTCGGTGGTGTAGGTTATGTCCATCTGAAGGAAGGTGGGATATACCCAGTCGTAGGAATCCCACTTAAGGAAGGACAGGGTGCTCTCTGATACCTCGTTGATAATATTGAGCTTGATATTCGCACCCTCTACTCCCGTGGTATCGGGAGGCATAGATATTACCGTGTAGGTGTAATAGTTACCGTTCTCGTTCATTTTGGATATGTATATCCTCTGGGTTACCTTGAAGTCCTTACCGGTTTCCTCATCTGTAACCTTTCTGTCGAACTTGATAACGTATTCTGCGTCGTAATAGTACTGCTTATTTCCTTTTTGGTCAAGTATGGGGTTGCCATTTTCGTCCACCCTCAGGGACATAAGCCCGTATTCTGCCTTCTGGGCGTCGGTGGGATTTATAACGGCGATATCCTTTATGGTGGGAGTCGCCAGTTTTATAAGCATTGTATCTATATTGTCATGGTTAGGATTATACTTGTTGAAGGAGGTAGCGTTGAATACGTAGGGGTGCATTCCCAGTACTGTTCCCGTTCTATCCGCAAGATCGACAAAGGAGAAGTCTATAAGGGGAGCCTCGTTGCCCTTTTGGGTAATGGAGTAGTTTTCCACCTGATTGTAGTTGCTTTCATTATGGTCGTATGCCATAGAGGGGATAAGATAATTCTTTGCGGGACCCAGAAAGGTAGTTTCGTAGGTCATCTTCTCATCTACCGCCGATACGTCGGCAGGATGGAGCACGTAAACCGCGGGTCTTACCGTACCCTCGGGATTTTTATATTGCAGATAATATCCGCTTCCGTCAAGTAGGCGGTCGCCTATTGTTATGGTGTGCTTTTCTCCCGATTTTGTGGTTATGACGTAGGATGACGGCACGTAATTATAGGGATTGCCCTCCTCGTCGAAGCGTATCTCCTCGGCAAGACCGTAGTCGGAAAGGTTCTCTATGGGGTCGTATATGACGTTGCCGTCCTCGTCCTTTTCTGCCTCAAGGCGCTTGTTTGCCTGAATGTGACCCGCGTAATATGTCAGATAGCGCACCACGTCGTCATCCACCGATATAAAGGGAGCTTCCTTCATTATGAAGTAATAACTCTCTCCGTTTCCTTCACGGTCTATTGATACGATAGAGTATTTTCCGTACGTGTTGGTGACCGATACCTCTTCAATTTCTGACTCGTCTATGTATTCTATAACGATAAGCGTGTCACCCGTAACGCCCTCTCCGTCCTCCGCGTAATGAAGGTCGGGGATACCTCTTATAACAGTGTCGCCCGTTTTAGGGTCAACCTGTACCCACGTGTTATAGGGGGTTATGTATAGCTCGTCGGTAGTGCCTAAGGGCACGTCCTTTTTAAGCTCGTTGCCCTCCTTATCGTACATTCCGAACACCCCGTCTATCCTTTTTACGTAGTAGATGGTGTTATCGTAGTCGCGGAAATAGAATACCGTGTTGAAGAAGTGATAGAGAAGAGACAGGGTAATCGCGAGAGCCGCGAAAACAAGGGCAAAGACGATAATAGCTACCTTACGACGATGGAGAAGAGTAGTTTTTCTTCTTTGTTCTCTGGATTCTATCATCTGTTCTTTCTCCTAACTATTATGACCACTCCCGCAACGGTTGCTATAAGCAGGGGAGCGACTGTGAGTATGACCGTATATACGGTAGCCTCGTTGGCGGTTATGCTCTCGATGGTGTAATTTGAAAATTCCTTGTAGGCAAGTCCCACGGGAACAGGCTCACGTCCTATCATCTGAAGCGCCGCGAGCAGGAAGTCGGAGTTTCCGTAGGTATTTGAGGTGAGATATTTCTCGCTGGCGAACTCGGTGCTTCCGCAGAGCATAACGTATGCGGAATCGGGGAGAACTCCCGTGTATTCCTGATGGTTATAGGTATCTACCGAAACAGAGAGCAACGGCAGACGCTCCCTCTGGGTAGCGCTTAATATCTCCTCTCCCGCAGCCACACCGTTAGCATTGGAGCTTGAATAGAACAGGTCATAGACAACGCGGTGCTGCTTTGTATCGCTGTTTTGGGTGATGTAGTACTCAAGGGTTTCGTCCTCTGGGTCGGTTACCCAAACTCTGTCAAAGCCCGCCGTGCCGCCGATATCACTGTCGGGGTAGGTAAGAGGTGCCGCATCGGGGAATACTATGTAGGGTTTGCTGTCCATAAGGTTCTCAAGCCAACCGCGGGCAAGGGGGTTTTGGGCGTAATCTCCTATTACCTCGGTATTGGAGGAAATGGAGGAGGAATCATCCTGCACTATTATGGGGTCATCTCCGTGGCGGCGTACCGCAAGTCCCCATTCCTCAAGGAAGCTCTCGAAGTTATCAAGTCTTCCGCTGTGGGAGTTGGGTGACATAAATACCATAAGAGAGTTTCTGTCGTGGAGAAAATCGTCAAGCTTGTCAAGCTCGCTGACGTTGCTTACGCCGTCCTTGTCCGCGTTGAAGTCGTATTCGGGATTGAATACTACCAGCAGGCGGCACTCCTCGGGGATGTCCTGATTAGCAAGGTCTATGGGCTGAACGTCATATCCCGCGTCCTGAAGTGACATAATGAAGGGAGTTTCGTTGCCCTTTGTGGACTCGGGGAACTTCTCTCCGTGGTTTGTGGTGTAGCAAGCCAAGGGAGAGGCTACTCTGGTAACCGCAAGGATAGAGGAAGCCAGCGCCTTTTCACCGTTATATGCTACGGGTGTTTCCTCGTTCTCGAATATGTAGAAGCTGCGGAGAGTACGTATTCTGAACTCGCTACCGCACTCGATTATAACGCTGTCGTAGTCAATGGTATCGGTGGGGGAGTTGAGGTACTTTGTAAATCTCGCGCGATGAAGCTCGGCGTTAACGTATTCTACCCAGATATGGTCGGGATATTTTACTCTAAGCTCCTCATCTACGTTGAATACCACGTATTTGGAGGTTTCGTCGTTTTCAAGCAGGTCCTTGTCGGTAAGGAAGGTTATCTTGATAGTAGGGTCTTCTTTATACTCGATATATTCCTTGTACTCGGTGATAGCCATTCCCTCGGGTATCATTGAGCTGTAAGCCTCTATCCACTTTGCGTTCTGCTCCTTAACCGCGGCATTCTTCTTCTTTATCTGCTCGTTTTGGCGAAGGAGCTTGTTTATTTCGTTTCGTCTGTCATAGGTGTAATCTATGTATTCCTTATACTCGGAGTATTCCGCATAAGGAGTATAGGTATCTATCATCGCCGCGAGCTTTTCGTTGATGAGGTCGTTGTTCTTCTTCGCCTCGGCGTTGAAGGCGGCGATAGCCTGATTTTCGGTCTTGGTGCTTGCGTTGTAAGCGTCGTTTTCCGCTCTGAATTTGTCAACCATCTCAATAGGACTGTCTGTGCCGTCGTTAGGGTCTATCTTGCCTATAAGGTCGTAGCACTCGTCTGATATGGTGAAATGCAGGTCGGGAGTAAGGTCAACGTAAAGACCGTATCTCTGTACTAAAAGTGTGAAAAGTACGTTAAGGATGATGACTACGGCAATTATCGCCGCCGTAAGAGCCACCGACGTTCCGCCGTAGCGGAGCTTACGTCCTGTTGTTGCTTTTAATTTCATATACTGTGTTCCTTTCTTTCAAAAATTATCAACCCCAACGGCGCTTGTCATAGACTCGCACTGTAAGGAGCAGGAACACGCCTGCTATGGAAAGGTAATAAACAAGAGCAGCGGGGTCAAGCAGACCGTAGCTGAAGTTAGAAAATCTGCTCATAAAGCATACCCAGTTGATAATGAACTTTATGGCGGTGTTCTCTATGTAGTTGTTTATCATATTGAGAAGCAGCATACCAAGGATTATAGCCACTGTGATTATGGCTGCCGCAAGCTGGTTTTCGGTGAGGGAGGAGATAAACATACCGATAGCGATAAATGCCGCTCCGATAAGTATTATTCCCACGGTGCTGGAGATAATGATTGAGAACACAGGTCCTACTGCCGCGTCGTAGGCTTTCGAGATGCCTTCGGCGTTGTGATACGCGGCGAGAGGGAAGAAGTTGATACAGGAAACGAGAACTCCGCTGACGAAAAGGGTGAAGGCGGCAAGGAATTTGCCAAACACCATTCCCCAGATGGATACGGGGGCGGTAAGCAGAAGCTGCTCGGTGCGGAGCTTCTTTTCCTCGGAAAAGAGCTTCATAGTAAGAAGCGGTATAAGTATTATAAAGGAAATAATCATAAGAGAGAAGTACGTGGAGGTGTCATAGGTGCGCGCTACCAGCGTGGTATAGCAGCAGAGCAGAGCTGAAACAGCGAGGAATACTCCTATGTAAACGTAGCCTATGGCGTTGAGAAAATAAGAACGCAGTTCCTTTTTGAATATTGCAAGCATATTGAGTACTCCTTTCTCTTATTCGTCGTCGTCATCAAAGAGAGCCGAATATTCGCTCTCCTCGGACTTCTTCCTTTGGGTAATGGTCTTTGCCAGCTCGTGCTCGGCGCGGGCGCGGCGGGGAGGCTTCTGAGCGCCTCTCTCGTAGCGCGCGGAGCGGTCAGCCGCCTGGTCAACGATAGCCACGAATACCTCCTCAAGGCTCATTCCCAAAGCCTCCATACCGATAAGGGGCCAGCCCTTTTCGGCGAGGGTGTAGAACAGGCTCTTGCGGATATCCACTCCTACGTCGCTCTCGATATTGTAGATATAGGCGTCCCCATCTCTTGCCGAGAGAAGCTCAGCGTGAACTATACCCGGCTTTTGGCGGAGCATATTGAGGACCTCCTTCTGGGGACCGCATATCTTGAGCTGGAAGCGGCGGTTGCTCTCTACGGCTCTGGTGATGTTCTCGGTCAGCTCGTCGGCTACTATCTTGCCCTTGTTTATGATTATTATTCGGTCGCAGACAGCCTGTACCTCCTGAAGTATGTGGGTGGAGAGTATGACCGTGTGGTCGCGTCCGAGATTGCGCAGAAGGTTACGGACCTCGATTATCTGCTTGGGGTCAAGACCCACCGTAGGCTCGTCGAAGATGATTATTTCGGGGTTACCGATAAGCGCCTGCGCGATACCTACTCTCTGGCGGTAGCCCTTGGAGAGGTTGCGGATAAGACGCTTGTAAACGTCGCGTATCTTGACTACGTCACATATCTCCTCAAGATGCTTTGTGCGGTTGAGGGTACAGCCCTTAAGATTGTAATTGAAGATGAGATATTCCTCTACGGTCATATCTAAATAGAGAGGGGGCTGCTCGGGCAGGTAGCCTATGTGCTTTTTAGCCTCCAGAGGGTGGTCCAGAACGTTAAGCCCCGCCACCTCTACGCTACCCGAGGTAGAGGAGAGATAGCCCGTGAGGATGTTCATAGTGGTACTCTTTCCCGCTCCGTTAGGACCGAGGAAGCCCACTATCTCGCCCTTTTTAATCTCAAAGCTGATATCGTCCACGGCGCAGTTGGCGCCGTAATTTTTCACCAGATGCTCGATTTTTATCATAGTGTGGAATTCCTTTCCTTTTACTTTTAACCTTAGCTAAAGAAATCATTAATATACAGAGTAAATTATATCATATAATTATAAACATTTTGTGAATTATAATAATATTTGTCCAAATTTACTGTGATTTTACTGTGAAAAAAGAGAATAAAAAGAGCCTGTCAAAAAATTCTTGACAGAAGAACGCGCAGGTGTTAAAATATGCTTAGGACAAGTATAAAGGAGAGAAAAAATGAAAATAGCACTTATTGCACACGATAAAAAGAAAAATGAAATCATAGATATCGCCAAGATTTACAAGGACGTTCTGGCACAGTACGAGCTTTACGCTACGGGCACTACGGGAACTCTTATTATGGGTGAAACGGGACTTTCTATCCATAGAATGAAGAGCGGTCCTCTGGGCGGCGACCAGCAGATAGGCGCTATGCTCGCTAACGGCGAGATAGGTCTTGTTATCTTCCTTCGCGACCCTCTCACCGCTCAGCCTCACGAGCCCGACGTGTCAGCGCTCCTCCGCCTGTGCGACGTTCAGTCTATCCCCCTTGCTACAAACAAGAGCAGCGCCGTTGTTATGCTTGAGGCGCTGAAAAATAAGACCTTTTGATAGTTAGAATTATAAACGATTTTTGCCACCTTTCTTTCGAGAAAGGTGGCGCCAAAGAACTTGAAAAAAGGAATATATTACGGCTGACGGATGTGCGGTGCGTAATTATTTTCATAAGGGAAAAAGCAGTCGGACAGCTTCGCTACCGACGGCTTTTAATTTTATTTAATAAATCACAGAATTTGGCGGGACGTAGGGTCCGACAAATTCTTCCGCGCGTGACAGTGTGGCACAAATGTACGAAAAGCGTACAAACTTCGCAACACACTCCCGTCAGCGCACAATCCTTGGGTTATCCTTTATAATAAACCTCTTCAAGAAGTTCTTTGCGCCGCTTTCTTTCAAGAAAGCGGCATAAAATCGTTTATAATTCTAACTAACTATTTTTAGCTTTAGACTCACAGTATATACAGCGATAGGTACGGGTTTGGGGGTCGGTGAGCTTAAAGACGTGGGGAAGCTCCTGCTCGGTGGATGTAATGCATCTTGGATTTTTACATTCTACGATATCGGCAATTTCAAGGGGAAGCTCGGGGTGATATTTTTTCACGTTAACGCCGTCCTTAATTACGTTGACGGTTACGTCGGGGTCGATATATCCGAGGACCGAAAGGTCAATCTCGGCGTTGGTGGCATCTACCTTAATAATATCCTTTTTACCGACTCTGCGGCTTGGAGCGTTTTTGATTATAGCGATAGGGCAATCCAGCTGCTCGAGTCCCAGCAGGCGGTAAATCTCCATACCCTTACCCGCCTTTATATGGTCGATAACAAAGCCGTTTTTTATTTCATCTACATTCATTGCGCAGCCTCCAGAAGCATTTTGATAAGAGCCATTCTGATGTATTTTCCGTAGAGCACCTGCTTGAAATAGCAAGCTCTGGCGTCCTTGTCCACCGCTACGGATATTTCGTTAACTCGGGGCAGGGGATGCATTATGCACAGGTCGCTCTTTGCGCCCGCGAGCTTTTCGGGAGTAAGGATATAGCTGTCCTTAAGACGGATATAATCCTGCTCGTTGAAAAATCTCTCGCGCTGAACTCTTGTCATATAGAGTATATCAAGCTCTCCTATGCTGTCCTCAAGAGAGGTAGTTTCCACGTAGGGAAGCCCCTTCTTATCAAGAACCTCGTTCTTGATGTAATCGGGGATAGTCAGCTCCTTGGGGGAGATGAGGACGAACTTGATGCCCGTATAGCGGGAGAGCGCCGTAATGAGCGAATGTACGGTTCTGCCGAACTTAAGGTCACCGCAAAAGCCTACGGTGAGGTCGGAAAGTCTGCCCTTTTCCAGCTTAACGGTCAACAGGTCGGTAAGGGTTTGGGTAGGATGATTGTGACCGCCGTCGCCAGCGTTGATTACGGGAACGGTAGCGTTCATAGCAGCCACCATAGGAGCGCCCTCCTTGAAGTGGCGCATAACCATAATATCGGCAAAGCAGGAGATTACCTTTGCGGTATCCGCTATGCTCTCGCCCTTTGCAGCCGAGCTGCTCTGCGCCTCGGAGAAGCCGAGCACGCCGCCGCCAAGCTCCATCATAGCCGCCTCAAAGGAAAGGCGGGTACGGGTGGACGGCTCGTAAAATAGAGTCGCCAGCTTTTTGCCCGCAGCACAGGTAGAATATTTTTTGGGATTTGCGATTATATCCTCGGCGGTGGCAATAAGGCTTTCTATTTCGCTCACCGAGAGGTCTTCAATTCCGATAAGATGTCGCATTTTACCTTATCCTTTCAAAAAGATTTTTACGCCTTCGCGCCGTTTACTGCCAGATAATTTCTGATACGCTGAACATTTTCCGCGTTCTCGGGCTTTTCCTCAAGATACTCGATTATATCGTAAACGTCAACTACCGAATATACGGGGAAGCCGAACTGCTCCTCTATCTCCTGCATAGCGCCCTTTTCTCCCTGACCCTTTTCCTTGCGGTCAACCATAATAAAGGTAGCGGCAACCTTTGCGCCCTCGATATGTGAGAGTATCTCCATACTCTCGCGTATTGCGGTGCCTGCGGTGATAACGTCCTCGATGATGACTATTTCCTCACCCGAGGTGGGAACGTAGCCTATGAATACGCCGCCCTCGCCGTGGTCCTTTACTTCCTTGCGGTTAAAGAAGAAGGGTACGTTAAGACCGTTCTTCGAGAGAGCTACCGCCGCGGAAACTGCCAACGATATGCCCTTGTAAGCGGGTCCGTAAAGCACTGCCTTTTTCGCGCCCAGCTTCTCAAAGTACGCTCTTGCGTAGAACTCGCCGAGCTTTGCGAAATCCTCACCTGTCTTTATCATACCCGCATTGACGAAGTAGGGAATCTTTCTGCCGCTCTTTGCGGTAAAGTCGCCGAATTTGAGCACTCCCGCGCTCTCCAAAAACTGTATAAATTCTCTCTTGTAGCTTTCCATTTTTATGTTCTCCTTTTTATTTTCAGCCTTCCCCAGCGGGGAAGGGGGACCGCGAAGCGGTGGATGAGGAGGACAAAATTATATATTATTTGCTGGTGATAGCAGATAATTTTGTGCTTTATAGGAGCAAAGCTTTACATAGACTATACCCGAGCTCTCCTCATCCGTCACTCCTTATGTCGTGACACCTTCCCCGCTGGGGAAGGCTTATATTACAATTTATTACGGTAAAAATTTCGCGTGTGTCTTATTTATAGCTTCTCAAATACCATAGTTGCCTGAATTCTATCGCCGCCGCCAAAGCCCGAGCTTTGCGCCGAGGCGGTAGAGATAGTGTGGAGTCTGTAACCCTTAGCAGCCTGCTCGTTGATAACCTTTTCAAGCTCCGAGAGGTTTTTTGAGCCTGTTCCGATGAATTTTTCCTTGAGTGTTACCTGTAAAACAACGTATTGGGGCATGGTAGTTCTCCTTTGTGATTAGATTATTAGGACCTCCCGCGAGGGATTTGAGTGGCGGCTTCATCTCCCACAGGGAGCGCCGCCCCACAAATCCTTTGAAAAGGCTTGACCTAAACTTTAAATGTTTGGTTTGTGCGAACCTTTACAATAAACCATTCAGGAAGTTCTTTTGGTTCTTTTCTTTCAAGAAAAGAACGAAAAACGCGTCCTTTAATCCACAAATTCCGCTACACAGCGGCGGTATGCGGCTACGGGGTCGGGTGCGGCGGTGATGGGACGTCCTACGACGATGTAATCAGAGCCTACCTTCTTAGCCTCGGCAGGAGTCATAACTCTCTTCTGGTCGCCGATATCTCCGTCGGCAAAGCGTACACCGGGGGTTACGGTAACGAAATTCTTGCCGCATTTCTCGTGCACCTTGCCTGCCTCAAGGGGTGAGCAAACTACGCCGTCAAGTCCCGCAACTGCCGCGTTGTGAGCGTAGTGCATAACCACGTCGGCAATAGGCTTCTCTATGAGCAAATCCTTTTCCATACTCTCCTGGTCGGTGGAGGTCAGCTGAGTAACCGCGATAAGCATAGGTCTTGTTCCGTCGGGTCTGGTAAGACCCTCAAGCGCGCCCTGCATCATTCGTACAGTTCCCGCTGCGTGAAGGTTTGTCATATCAACGTCAAGACGGGAAAGCACCGCCATTGACTTTTTTACTGTGTTGGGGATGTCGTGAAGCTTAAGGTCGAGAAATATCTTGTGACCTCTCTTTTTTATCTCGCGGACGATGGAGGGACCCTCCGCGTAGTAAAGCTCCATACCTATTTTAACGAAGGGCTTTTCATCCTTGAAGAGGTCAAGGAAGGCAAATGTTTTTTCCGCGCTGTCGAAGTCGCATGCAATGATTACGTCTTTTCCCATTTTATTTTACTCCTTTTATTATTTCCTCAAGTGAGCTTATATTATACTTTCCCATAACTCGAGGAAGCTCCTCGATTATTTTCTTACAAGCGAAGGGGTCAACAAGATTTGCCGCGCCCACCTGAACGGCGGTAGCGCCCGCGAGCATCATCTCAATAACGTCCTCTGCCGAGGAAACTCCGCCCATTCCCACTACGGGAATATCTACGGCGTGTGCCACCTGATATACCATTCTCACGGCAACGGGGAAGATAGCCGCTCCCGAAAATCCGCCCATTTTGTTGGCGATTATCGGCTTTCTTGTGCGAAGGTCTATTCTCATACCGAGAAGCGTATTGATAAGGCTTATTCCGTCAGCTCCTGCCGCCTCGCACGCCTTTGCAATGCTTACGATATCTGTCACGTTTGGTGAGAGCTTGATGATTATAGGCTTGGTAGTAACCGCCTTGACGGCGCGTGTGACCTCTGCCGCCGCCTCTGCCGACGTGCCGAAGGACATTCCGCCTCCGTGGACGTTGGGACAGCTTACGTTGACCTCTATCCAGCCCACCTGGTCGCACTTATCTATTTTTTCGCAGGTATAAACGTACTCGTCAACAGAAAATCCCGAAACGTTTGCCATAACCTTTTTGTTAAAGCATTTCGCAAGCTTTGGAAGCTCAACTCCAATAACCTTTTCCACACCGGGGTTCTGGAGTCCTACTGCATTTATCATACCGTTTGGGCACTCGGCGATACGGGGGGTGGGGTTGCCGAAGCGAGGCTCCTTGGTAGTTCCCTTAAAGGAGAACGTGCCGAGAATATTTATATCGTACAGCTCGGCGAACTCGTAGCCAAACCCAAAGGTTCCGCTTGCGGGAATGATAGGATTATCAAGCTCTATGCCGCAAAGCTTTACTTTCATTTCTCCCATAATATATCCTCCTTCTGCATAACGGGTCCTTCCTTGCATATACGCTTATAGCCTGTGACCGTCTTACAGGAGCAGCCCATACAAGCGCCAAATCCGCAGCCCATACGCTCCTCGAAGCTGAAGCTTCCGCCCGTGGTGGATTTTGAATATACAGCCCTCAGCATAGGCTCCGGACCGCAGGTATAGAAGTGGGTATATCTCATATTCATAGCGTCGGTAACGAAGCCGCGAGTTCCGTAAGAGCCGTCAACGGTGGTTACGGTTACGTCTGCGCCCAGAGCGGCGAATTTCTCCTCGTAGAATACCTCGTCCTTCGAGCCGAAGCCGAGAATTACAGTACATTTCTTGCCCTCTGCAATGAGCTTACGGCAGAGAAGGTACATTGGAGGCACACCGGCGCCGCCGCCGATAAGCAGTGGAGCGTCACCCGAGAGTGAGAGGTCGTAGCCGTTGCCAAGACCCGTGAGAACAAGAAGCTCCTCACCGACGGTCATTGCCGCCATTTTCTCGGTGCCCTTGCCCACGACCTTGTATATAAGAGTCAGCTCATCGCCCTCAACGTCGCAAACCGATATAGGTCTGCGGAGATAGAAGCCGTCGAGCTTGATATTTACGAACTGACCCGATGCGGTGATGTCCGACGTGTCGCCCACGAGCACCATCTCGTAGGTGTTCTTTGCTATTTTTATATTTGATTTAACTGTAAAAATAGTGTCTTTCATTTTAATTCCTTTTTAGTAAGAATTTGTTGAGATTTTTCGTCCTTTTCTTTCGAGAAAAGGACCAAAAGAACTTGAAAAAAGGATTTTGATGTGTTGACGGATATGTGTGCGTGGACTACTGTGCCGATACTTTTGTTTCCTGACGGATGTGCGGTATCAATGCGTGGTAGAAACTCGCGGACAGCTTTGCTACCGCGAGTTTCATTTTTAATGAATAGACGAAATTTGGCGGGACGTAGGGTCCGACAAATTTTACCTCGCGTGACAAGTCCGAACAAACATACGAGCGGCGCACAAGCCTTGTAATTTATTTCAGGTCAGCGTACCAATTGCAGATGTCTTAAAACACTCTTGTTGCAAGTTCTTTGGCGCCACCTTTCTCGAAAGAAAGGTGGCATAATCTTAACTAATTCTAACTATCAGCTATCAATAGTGGAAATGGTGATTGTGATATCCTCAAGAACGTCCAGAAGCACACGGACGGTATCAAGAGAGGTCATAATAGTTACGTTGTTTTCGGTGGCGTAGCGGCGAATGAGCGCGCCGTCGCTTGCCGAGCCTACCGAGTCGATATCACGTGTGTTGATAACGTATGCGATATGTCCCTGAGAGAGCGCTTTTGCTATCTCGTCGGTGTCCTCCTCTATCTTCTTCATAACGTGTGTGCGTATGCCGTTTTCCTTTAAGAACTTAGCAGTTCCCGAGGTAGCCTCGATATTAAATCCGAGGTTGTAGAAGCGGCGTATGAGAGGAAGCGCCTCCTCCTTATCCTTATCCGCAATGGTTGCGAATACAGTTCCGTAATTCTGAAGCTTCATACCCGAAGCCTGAAGCGCCTTATAGAGCGCGCGGTAGAACTTGTCGTCGTATCCGATAGCCTCGCCCGTGGATTTCATCTCGGGAGAGAGATACGCGTCAAGTCCGCGGAGCTTGTTGAAGGAGAATACGGGAACCTTAACGTACCAACGCTTCTTCTCCTCGGGATAGATATCGAAAATTCCCTGCTCCTTGAGCGATTTGCCCAGAATTACCTCGGTGGCGATATCCGCAAGGCTGTATCCCGTTGCCTTGGAAAGGAAGGGAACGGTACGGGAGGAACGGGGGTTTACCTCGATTATATATACGTCCTCGTTTTCGTCAACTATGAACTGGATATTGTAAAGACCGATGATACCAATGCCAAGACCCAGCTTCTTTGCGTACTGAAGGATAGTGCCCTTGACCTTGTTTGATATCGAGAAGGCAGGATATACGCTTATGGAGTCACCGCTGTGAACGCCAGTGCGCTCAACCAGCTCCATAATACCGGGAACGAAAACGTTCTTTCCGTCGCAGATAGCGTCAACCTCGACCTCCTTACCGCTGATATACTTATCTACGAGAACCGGCTTGTCCTCGTCTATCTCAACCGCGGTCTTAAGGTAGGTGCGGAGCTGCTCCTCGTTTCCTACTATCTGCATTGCTCGTCCTCCAAGCACGAAGCTGGGACGTACGAGAACGGGATAGCCTATCTCTGCCGCAGCCGCAAGACCGTCCTCTATCTTGGTGACTGCCTTACCCTTAGCGCGGGGGATATTAAGCTCGTTGAGAAGGTTCTCAAAGGAGTTTCTGTCCTCGGCGCGGTCGATTGCGGCGCAGTCTGTTCCTATTATCTTAACACCTCTGTCAAAGAGGGGCTGAGCGAGATTTATGGCGGTCTGTCCGCCCAAAGAAGCTACAACGCCCTCGGGCTTTTCAAACTCAATGATGTTCATAACGTCCTCGGTGGTAAGAGGCTCGAAGTAGAGCTTATCCGCCGTGGTATAGTCTGTGGAAACGGTCTCGGGGTTATTGTTGATGATTATAGCCTCGTAGCCCGACTTTTTGATGGTGGATACGGCGTGAACCGTGGAGTAGTCGAACTCAACGCCCTGACCGATTCTGATAGGTCCTGCTCCCAGAACGACTATCTTTTTCTTGTCTGTAAGTACCGAGGTGTTCTCCCCTGTATAAGAGGAGTAGAAGTAAGGAATATACGCGCCTGTGTGGCAGGTGTCAACCATACGGAATACGGGGAAGAGAGAGTGCTCCTTACGGAAGCCAAAAACGTCAAGCTCGGTGCACTTCCACATTCTCGCTACGTACTTGTCCGAGAAGCCCATCTTCTTAGCGGCGGTGAGGATTTCAAGGTCATAGGGATGCGCCTTGAGGGTTTCCTCCATATCAACGATATTCTTGATAGCCTCAAGGAAGAAGGGGGTTATCTCGGTAATCTCGTGTATCTTCTCAACGGTTACGCCGCGGGCGAGAAGCTCCGCGATACCGAAGATGTTATCACTGCGGAAGGTGGAGATGTAGTCGAGTATCTCCTCGTTTGACATATTGTCAAATTTTGCGTGATATACGTGATATACGCCAACCTCAAGAGAGCGCATACCCTTAAGCAAACATTCCTCAAGATTTGAGCCGATGCCCATTACCTCGCCCGTCGCCTTCATCTGAGTTCCCAGCTGGTTGGATGCTGTGGTGAACTTGTCGAAGGGGAAGCGGGGGAATTTTGCTATGACGTAGTCGAGCTGAGGCTCGAATGCGGCGTTGGTGTTAGCTATTTTAATTTCCTCAAGAGTCATTCCCACTGCAATCTTAGCGGTAACGCGGGCGATGGGGTAGCCCGATGCCTTGGATGCCAGCGCAGAGGAACGGGATACACGGGGGTTTACCTCAATGAGGTAGTATTCGCTGGTGTGTGGATTGAGAGCAAACTGAACGTTACATCCGCCCTCTATCTTCAGCTCCTTGATAAGCTTGATAGCGCTGTCGTTGAGCATTTTGAGGTCGTGGTCGTTGAGGGTCATAATAGGAGCTACAACGAGCGAGTCACCCGTATGAACGCCCACGGGGTCGATATTCTCCATACCGCAGATGGTGATGGCGTGGTCGCTTCCGTCGCGCATAACCTCAAATTCTATCTCCTTATAGCCCTTAACGCTCTTTTCGATAAGGACCTGATGCACGGGGGAGAGCTTGAAGGCGTTAGTGCCGATTTCAATAAGCTCCTCCTCGTTGTAGGCAAAGCCGCCGCCCGTACCGCCGAGAGTGAAGGCGGGACGAAGAACAACGGGGTAACCGATGCGCCCTGCCGCTGCCTTTGCCTCGTCAAGATTATAGGTTATCTCAGAGGGGATGACAGGCTCGCCAATGGACTGGCAAAGCTCCTTGAAGAGCTCTCTGTCCTCAGCGCGCTCGATAGATTCGCTGGACGTGCCCAGAAGCTCAACGCAGCATTCCTTCAGAACGCCCTTTTTCTCAAGCTGCATAGCCAGATTAAGTCCCGTCTGTCCGCCGATACCGGGGAGTATTGCGTCGGGACGCTCGTAGCGGATTATTTTAGCGATATATTCAAGTGTAAGAGGCTCCATATAGACCTTGTCCGCAATAGTGGTATCGGTCATAATGGTAGCGGGGTTGGAGTTTACGAGGATTACCTCGTATCCCTCCTCGCGGAGGGCAAGACACGCCTGAGTTCCCGCGTAGTCGAACTCGGCAGCCTGACCGATAACGATAGGACCTGAGCCTATTATCATTACTCTTTTGATATCTGTTCTTTTTGCCATAATCTTTTCCTCTCTGATATATGTGAAGTTTAATTTCCGACGTGTAGATGTGTCCGAACGAAGAGAGCAAGGAAGTTTTCGCCCGCCTTTTTCAAAAGGCGGCGAAGTCAAAGGCGAGTAGCCCTTGTCGCTGACCGCAGTCAGCGAAATTCCCATTCGTTTCAAAAGCGCAGGAAAGGTGAATTGACTCGCCAGCGAGTCAAGAGGAAAACCCTCGCCGGGGGTTTTCCTTTTCTTTTTTCTTTGACACTGTATGCGCAAAGAAAAAAGAAACAAAAAAGAAACGCGAGATGAAGTTTTCGCCCGTTGCGACGGGCGACCGCCCTTTCGCGGGCGGCTCGCGACAAGCCTTTGAAAAGGCTTGAGCGAAACTTTTATAAATTGGCGGGGTGCGTACCTTAAATTATCTTTCCGTCAATATACGCAACCTTGCCGCCCGATACGGTTGCCACGCATTTTCCAAAGACCCTTTTGCCCTCAAAGGGTGTGCATTTGCCCATAGACGCAAAGTCCTTTACGTCTATGACGTACTCGTTTTCAAGGTCATATACACAAAATCCCCTTCGGTCTATGCCAAATCTCTGTGCGGGGTTAGTGCTCATAAGCTTTATCAGCCTGTCAAGACTTATCTCGCCTTTTTTTACAAGCTCTGTGTAGAGCACGGGAAATGCGCATTCAAGTCCCACTATTCCGTTAAGGCTTTTAAGCCCTTTGGATTTTTCCTCTGCCGAGTGGGGGGCATGGTCGGTGGCTATCATGTCAATAGCTCCGTCCTGTATTCCCTCAAGGAGAGCCAATCTGTCGGCTTCCTCGCGGATAGGCGGATTCATTCTGAAGCGTCCGTCGTCGCGCACGTCCTTGCTTGAATAAAGCAGGTAGTGGGGCGCGGTCTCGCAGGTGATATCCACGCCGCTGCGTTTAGCGTCGCGGATAAGGCTTACGCTCTCCTTGGTGGAGATGTGGCAGACGTGGTACTTAACTCCTATTTCGTCAGCCAGCTTTATGTCGCGCTCTATCTGCTTCCATTCAGCCTCGGGAGAGTCCTTTATCTGCGTTCCATCCTCGCAGTGGGCGGAGATGACCTTGCCAAGCGCCTTGGCTCTCTCCATTGCCTCTCGCATCAGCGAGGAGTTATCCACGCCACGTCCGTCGTCGGAAAATCCGCAAACGAAGGGCGCAATATCCTCCATATCCGAAAGAGCCAGACCCGCCTCGCCCTTTGTTATGCTTCCAAAGGGGAGCACGTTTATTTTGGCATCTCTGTTTATTATTTCCAGCTGAGCCTTAAGATTTTCAAGAGAATCGGGAACGGGATTAAGATTGGGCATAGTGCCCACCGCGGTATATCCGCCCCGAGCCGCCGCCGCCGAGCCTGTGGCTATTGTTTCTTTATAAGAAAAGCCCGGCTCACGAAAATGTACGTGTACATCAACGAAACCGGGAAAAATAACATATTTGGAACAGTCAATAACACAGTCACGGGAAATGACTGCTTCAGCAGAAAAATCGGTATGCTTTTCGAGGTAGGAATCCCCGGAAAAAACAGAAGCGCCGGAAAAAACAAATTTCATAAATATTTTCCTCCTTCACCCGTATTTTTATCCTTATGATTATACCACAAAACCGCCCTTGTGTCAATAGATTATTTTACAAATTTATATATATACATTTATATATTTTTTGGCAACCCGTATGGATAACGGCGCGAAGCTTATGTCCGCATATTCTTCTTTCGCGCGGTAGGGGAGCGCCTTTGTGCTCCCGCTTGAAATAAAGGTTATAAAAAAGCGGGAGGAGCAAGCCCCTCCCCTACGGTAGGTATTCTCGGATTTATATCTAATCCCGTAGGGGCGAACTGTGTTCGCCTCTACGGTTAGCCTTCCCCAGCGGGGAAGGTGTCACTACGCAAGGAGTGACGGATGAGGAGAGTTCTGGGAGAGATGTGTATCGCTTACTGCATGGGAGCTTCAATTTTCTCAAATAGGTGACTGCAAACATAGACCGTACCCGCGCTCTCCTCATCAGTTTCGCTGCGTTCAACAGCTTCCCCGCTGGGGAAGCCTAAAAGATAGTGAGGCACCATACAAGCCTCCCTTTGCACAAGGGAGCCTAAAAAAGCGAGATGCATACTATCCAAAAGCCTTCTCCCACTGGGGAAGGCTTATTAAACAAATCTCTCCACTACGGTGCTTTTTTATTTCTTCTTTCTGCTTTCCTCGAATTCCTCGCCGAGGGTGCATATTCTATCGAAAACCAAATCGGTGATACGGGCGTATTCTCCGCCTTCCTCGGGCTTGTAATTCAAGGATTCAAAGGATATCGGCTCGCCGATTATGATATACGTGCGGCCAAAGAGCTTGAAGCGGTTTTTCTTTCTCCAGATGTAGCAGGGGACTATATCCGCCTCTGCGCGTGTGGCGATAAGAGCCATACCGTTCTTAGTCTTGGTATGGCGCGGGTTCTCACCGGGGTATCTGTGACCCTGAGGGAATATGCCAAGGCACTTACCCTCCTTGACTATATTAACTGCTTTTTTTATAGCTCCCACGTCGCTGCCCCCTCGGTCTATGGGGAAGGCTCCCAGCATCCTTATAAGCGGAGCGAGAACGGGAATCTTAAACAGCTCCTTTTTAGCCATAAAGCAGACCTGATTTTTGCGGAAGGCATAGCAAAGGGCTATGGCGTCGGTGGCGCTTACGTGGTTTCCGCAGACGATATATCTGCCCTCGTCGCGCTCACGCTCACTGTTAAGGATCTTATAATTGAACAAAAACCCTACTATTCCCGCAAAGAGGGCGTAGCAAAATCTATACGCTTTCGTGCCCTTTCTTTTTGCCTTTTTAGCCATCAGAGCTTTCCTCCCGTTTTTTCATTGACCATACGGATGATAGCGTCCACGGTCTGGTCAAAATCAAGGTCGCTGTTGTCGAAATATACGGCATCCTCTGCCGCCTTGGTGGGGGCGATGGCGCGTGAACTGTCCTGACCGTCGCGCTGATTCATTTCAGAGAGCACGTCCTCGTATTTTACGCTCTGTCCTCTCTCGGTAAGCTCCTTGAAGCGGCGCATTGCGCGGCACTCCGCCGAGGCTGTCATAAAGACCTTCAGGTCGGCGTCGGGAAGAATTACCGTTCCAATGTCCCGTCCGTCCATAATAACGCTGTTCTTTCGCGCGATATCCTTTTGGGTTTCAAGCAAAAACGCTCTTACAGAGGGGATGGCAGATACCGCCGAGGCGTACATTGACATCTCGGGTGTACGTATGGCGTCACCGTGGTCAACTCCGTTGAGATAGACGTGCTGAGCGCCCCCCTCGTATCTTACCTCTATGGATATTTCGGGAAGCAGCGCCCCAACACCCTGGGCGTCCTTCGGGTCAACGCCCTTGGATTTTACGTAGAGTCCTACGGTGCGGTAAAGCGCTCCCGTATCCACGTAAAGTATGTCCAGCTTCTTGGCTACTGCCTTTGCTACCGTGCTTTTTCCTGCCCCTCCGGGACCGTCGATTGCTATGCGTATCATAATTGCTCCTTTATAGTTAGAATTATAAACGAATTTTTCTGTTCTTTTCTTGAAAGAAAAGAACCAAAAGAACTTTCTGAAGGTGTTATTGTATATTCCACAGGGGGAAACTGTGTTCCCCTTCATTTTTAGCCTTCCCCAGCGGGGAAGGGGGACCACGATAGTGGTGGATGAGGAGAACTCGGATGTAGTCTATGTCCGCAATTATTTGTTGGAGAAGATAGAAGCTCCCTCAAAGCGAGAAACACACACCTCTCCCAGAGCTCTCCTCATCCGTCTTGCCTTACGGCAATCCACCTTCCCCGCTGGGGAAGGCTTAGTTAGAGATTGTTAGGCTTTTCGCTAATTTGTGGGACAGCGCGCCTTGTAGGCGGTGAAGCCGTCGCAACGGGCGAAATTCCCAATCGTTCAAAATATATATTACCCCCACGCGGCGCTCTCTCCTGCCAGCGTTCCCGTTGAAAAGGCTATCTGGAGATTATATCCTCCCGTATATGCGTCAACGTCTATTACCTCTCCCGCGAAGTAGAGTCCTGCGCAGAGCTTGGATTCCATTGTTTTGGGATTTATCTCGGCTGTGCTGACTCCGCCCTTGGTGATTATCGCCTCGGTTATGGAGCGGAAGCCGCAAAGGTGTATTTTTAAGCCCTTGATGACCTCACCTAAGGCGCGTCGCTCCTCCTTGGTTACCGAATTTACCTTTTTGCGGGGGTCAATGCCCGAAAGGGATATGATGACCGGTATCATCTTTTGAGGGAGCAGGTCGCCCAGCGCGTTTGCGAAATCCTTGTTGGCGTACTTGCCGAAATCCGAGAGCAGTCTTGCGTCAAGGGTTCTTTCGTCAAGGGCGGGCTTCAGGTCTATCTGTGCCTCGTATCGCCCCGCTGCTATATCGGGAATATGCGCCGACGCCGACAGCACCATAGGACCGCTCAGTCCGAAGTGAGTGAATAGCATCTCGCCGAAATCCTCATATATTTTTTTGCCGCTGCTCCTGTCGGCTATACACAGCCCCACGTTGCGCAGCGAGAGTCCTTGCAGGGCAGGGCATATCTTGCTGTCGGATACTATGGGAACCAGTGATGGCAGCAGCCGCGTCACCGTATGTCCAGCTTCCTTTGCAAGGGTGTATCCGTCGCCGTCCGAGCCTGTTCGGGGATAGGATTTTCCACCTGTGGCTATTATGACCGCATCGCCCCGCTCCTCGCCGTCCTCGGTACGTACTCCGTCCACTCTGCCGCTCTCTATGATAAGAGAGAGCACGCGGCTCCGCTTTATTTTTACTCCCGACTCCTTGCAGGCTTTAACTAAAGCTCTGACTATATCCTCGGCTCTGTCACTTTCGGGGAACACTCTGCGCCCACGCTCCACCTTGAGGGGAACTCCCTCGCTCTCAAAGAAAGCCTTGGTATCCTGTGTATCAAAGCGGCTTAGGGCACTGTAAAGGAATCTTGGGTTTGAGGGTACGTTCTGTAAAAACTCCTGAACAGAGCAATCGTTGGTGACGTTGCACCGCCCCTTTCCCGTTATGCGGAGCTTTTTTCCGCAGACGTCGTTTCGCTCCAGCAGGACGGTATCCGCTCCCGCTCTTGCGGCGCTTACCGCAGCCATCATACCCGCCGCTCCGCCGCCTACTACTATGACCTTATTTATCTCGCCCATAGCTCACCCTTGATTGGTGTCGTACACGTTGTATTCTTCCCAAATCTGCTCAAGCTGACGCAGTCTTACGGTAAGCTCGTCCTGCTTTTTTCGCGATACCGCCACCACAAGCGCGTTTATAAGGCTGAGGGGCGCCGCCAGCGAGTCGGCGAAGGATGCCATATCGCTCTTGGCAAAAAGCGCCTGACTTGCCTCTGCGGCAATGGGAGAAACGGGGCTGTCGGTTATGGCTATAACGTCTGCCCCCGACCTGCGGGCAAAGCTCACCGCTCCCGAAATTCTCTTTGAGTATCTGGGAAAGCTGAGCGCCACCATAACGTCGCCCTCCGAAATGCTCATTATCTGCTCGTATATCTCGCTTCCCGAGGTTGCCATAACCAGCTTTACTCTGTCGGATATCATTCGCAGGCTGAGGTTGAGCGCTCTCGCCAGAACCGATGCAGAGCCTATGCCGATAATGTATATGTTTTTTGCTTGGATTATGCTTTCCACCGCGTTGTTGAAGGCGGTACGGTCTATCTCCTCAAGAGTGCGCTTTATCTTTTCCACGTCGGACATAAGCACCTTGGTGAGCACGTCGCCGTCACCGATAAGGCTGTTGGTCACCTCCATACGCTGGAAGGAGGTCAGTCGGGTGCGTACTATCTCCTGAAGCGAGTGCTGAAATTCGGGATATCCGTCAAAGCCAAGCTCTATGGCGTAGCGAACCACGGTGGATTCGGACACCTTGACGGTAGCGCCCAGCTTGGAGGCGGTCATATACGCCGCCTTGTCGTAATTTTCAAGTATATAACTTGAGATGAGCTTCTGGCTCTTGGAGAATGTAGGCATTCTCTCCTCTATGCTTTTTAAGAGATTTTTGCTCATAAGACCTCTCCGTTCTTTTCTATCAGGGTTATCTATACAGAGATATTATACCTCTATTTTTAAGTAAAGTCAACATTTTTTGAAGGATTAGCTCCGCCAACTTGCAAAGTTAGAATTATAAACGAATTTTTCTGTTCTTTTCTTGAAAGAAAAGAACCAAAAGAACTTCCTGAGGGTTTATTATAAAGGTTCGCACAGACCCAAGCTTTAAAGTTTTTGCGGAGCTTTTTTTGAAAAGCGACCGTGTCCCGTCGTTGCGACGGGCGAAATTCCCTACGTTTCAAAAAACGAAGGGCATACGGGTGTGACACCCATTTCCCTTCGTTTATTTTATTCTTTTTATTGCGTTGCTTGCGGGGGGTGTTTGGTTTCTGTAAGCCTTTATTATTTCCTCCGCCTCTTGTTTGCTTTCTGTACTGAAAATAAAATGCTCTGCCGCAACCCCCGCGCGGGAAAGCTCCCTATGGCGGTCTGCCATATAGGTGGGTACAGAATTAAATATAACGCTTCTGTGTCCGTATCTCATTCTTACGGGGAAGCTGACTCCCCGCCTGTCCTTAAGGCTGAGTCTGCCCTCCTTACAGCTATCACAGCCGCCAAGCTCCTTGCCTACGCACTTTTCGGTGAGCATCAGGGGAAGCCTGCCGTAGCTTATTACCCGACTGCTACCGCCTATATCTCTTATTTGCGCCAGCGTCAGCTCGGGGGAGAGAATAACGTCGCAAAAGCCCAGGTCAATAAGCTCTGCAAGGCTGGATGAATTAGTCACGTTCAGCCGCATATCGCCGTAAAGGTCGAATCCACATCTCTTGACAATCTCTATGTGTCCTACGTTCCCAAGAAGCGCCTTTTTTACTCCTCTTGCCCGTGCAAGGGAGAGCATTTTTTCTATCTCCTCAGCCTGACTGTCGAATATGACCTCGGGGAGCATTACCCCAAGATTTTCGCGGGGCACTTCGGGGCAGCTCTCCAGAGGAATATATACCGTGTCGAAGAATTTCCACGTCTCCTCGGGTATTGCCTCCGCATTGTAAAAAACAGCGGTTCTGCCCTTTGCCCGAGGGGAATTGGTGCTCGTAAGAGGTGCTCTGTGTATGCGGTCCTCGCTTCTGCCGTTATTTGCTTCTAAAGCTTCAACGGCTGCCCGTCTGAGGGCATTGAGCGAGGATATGGGAAGCATAAGTCCCTCCTCAAGCTCCAGCTCCAGCCTCGACAGGCGGTATGCCGTGCCGCCCAGCTTTGAGAGATTTCTTTCTACCGTTTCTCTCGTGAGGGGGGCATTTATTGCCCTTTGTGGGATATCGCCCTGCACAGCGACACAGCGACCCGAGGCTTCGGCACACAGACTTGTGGGCTGCTCTGCCTTTATGGACGCGGAAAGCTTGATATCTATTTTTTTGGTTATTTTCTCAAAGGGCACAAGCTCGGCGCTCTGCTTCTTGTCGCTCTCCGAGCGAATGCCCAGCATTCTTTTATCTGTTTTCTTTGTGTAATATCCGTCTGTGAAGCCGCCGCGGGAGAAAATTGCGGCAAGCTCTGCCATATCCTCGCCTATAGCGTTCTTTCCCTCGTCAAGGAGTCTGCGCCAAATCCTCACAACGTCACGCACGTACTCGGGGGATTTCATTCTGCCCTCTATCTTAAAGGAGCTTACACCCATATCGCAAAGCTCGGTGATATGCTCGGCGAGGGACAGGTCGCACAGGGAGAGGGGATAAGCCTGTTTTCCCTTGACAGTATATGGCAGTCGGCAGGGCTGGGCGCACTCGCCCCTATTTCCGCTTCTTCCGCCTATGGCAGAGGAGAAAAGGCACTGCCCCGAGGTGGATACGCAGAGCGCGCCGTGGACGAACACCTCGGACTCAATGGGGGAGTTTTGGCAGAATAAGCGCAAATCCTCCCTTGACATCTCACGGGCGCATACCATTCTTGAAAAGCCCGCCTTTGCGAGCAGCTCTGCGGCGGCTATATTGTGTCCCGAGAGCTGTGTGCTTCCGTGAAGCTCTATGGGAATACGCTTTTTCAGCTCCCGCGCCATACCCACGTCGGCGACGATAAGGGCGTCAGCCCCTGCCAGATAGGCAAGCTCGGCGGCACGGAGATAGTCCTCCCTCTCTCGGTCAAATATGAGGGTGTTGGCGGCTATATACACCTTGACTCCGTAGGAGTGGGCAAGAGATATGCCCTCCCGAAGCTCCTCGGGAGTGAAATTTTTTGCGTTTATTCGGGCATTGAATGCCGCGCCGCCCATATATACGGCATCCGCGCCCCCCTCGATAGCCGCTTGGAGAGCCAAAGGAGAGCCCGCGGGAGCAAGAAGCTCGGGAATATTTCGTTTCTTTTCCATAGGTCCTCCTTAGTTAGAATTATAAACGATTTTTTGCCACTTTCTTGAAAGAAAGTGGCGCAAAGAACTTCCTGAGGGGATTATTATAAGGGTTTGCGCAGAGCCAATTATGAAAGTTTAGGTCAAGCCTTTTCAAAGGCTTGCGGTTTCCAAAGGCAGAGCCTTGGTCGCCCGTCGCAACGGGCGAAATATCCTCGGCGTTTCTTTTTTGTTTCTTTTTTCTTTGCGCCTTTTGTGTCAAAGAAAAAAGATAAAGACGCGAAGCGGCTTATTGAATAGTAACTTCTGTTTGCTTGGGAGAACCCCCGGCGAGGGATTTGTGGGACGGCGCGCCCTGTGGGCGGTAAAGCCGTCACTCAAATAGGAAAAAGCAAGAAGTATTGGAAGCGGTAGCGACCAAGACGACTATGCTTTTGACCGTATCTCCTCTTTGAACGGCAAGCCGTTCAAATTCACCCTCTCCTGCGCTATTTTAACGATTGGGTATTTCGCCCGTTGCGACGGGCGACAAGGGCTACTCGCCCTTGACCTCGCCGCCTTTTGAAAAAGGCGGGCGAAAACTTTCTTTGTTTGGTGCTGTACGTAGCCGAAGGCTTACCTCTGCTTCAGCTCCTCGTTTTCCATAAGTACTTCCTCAAGGGTCGCCTCGGTCATAGACAGCTTTGCCTCAAGTGCTTTGAGCTTACGCTGTATCTTTATACGCTCCGAGCAGTAATCAAGGGCGCAGAGGAGAGCTGCCTCGGTCTTTGAGCAGCTTTTGCTTGCTGCGCATATCTCGCGCATCTTTCGGTCAACTATTCCCACAAGCGCCTCTACCGCCTCGGGAGATTCCTCGCTGACAACGTTCATTTCTATGTCGGCTACGGTAATGGTGTACTTCTGACGCATTTTTATTTCCTCCTGTAATTTTTATAAAATTCCTCTTGCAAAGAGAGAAAAAAGAGTGTATAATTGTCTATGTATATATTATAATACAAAACTCTCGGTTTTGAAAGGGTTTTTGCAAAATTTCTGACTTTTAGGGGAAGTATATTTTTATGGGATATTTCAGGGACAGCCGCCGTATAGTTGTTAAGGTGGGTACGTCAACGCTTACGCATAATACGGGACATCTGAATCTGCGCCGAATAGAGCGTTTGGTCAAGGTCCTTTCTGATATGAAAAATTCGGGCATACAGGTGGTTCTCGTGTCCTCGGGAGCTGTCAGCGCGGGAGTAGCAAAAATGGGCTTTGGTCGCATCCCCGTAACGCCTGAGGAAAAACAGGCTATGGCGGCAATCGGTCAGAGTGAGCTTATGAAGATTTATGATAAGTTTTTCTCGGACTACGGTCACACGGTAGCCCAGATACTTATGACCAAGGATGTGCTCAGCAATCCTGCCAGAAGATGCGCGGCGGAGAACACCTTTAACCGTCTTCTTGAGATGAACTGTATTCCCGTTGTTAACGAAAATGACTCGGTTTCCACCGACGAGCTGACTAAATTCGGCGGTAACGACATACTTTCCGCCCACGTTGCCCAGGTTTGCGAGGCAGACCTTTTGCTCAATCTTTCCGACGTTGACGGACTCTATGACAGCGACCCCAGAAGTAATCCCGACGCACGTCTTATTGAGCGGGTGGAGGAGCTGAATGATGAGATATACGCCATAGCGGGTGGAGCGGGTACTGACCGAGGAACAGGCGGAATGATAGCAAAGCTTAATGCCGCAAAGATAGTTACCTCCTCGGGTATTCCTATGTTCATACTCAACGGACACGAGCCTGAGATACTTTACACTCTCCTTGACGGCGGTCACGTGGGTACGTACTTCTGCGCCCCCAAAAAGGACGCTAAGTAATGGCTAAGGAGAGCAAAAAGGCAAAAAGAGAGCGAATGGCAGAAATCGTGGCGCGCCTTGAGGAGCGCTACCCGGAAGCCCAATGCGCTCTTGAATACGGCGGAGAGCCGTGGAAGCTTTTAGTTATGGGAAGGCTGTCGGCTCAATGCACCGATGCCAGAGTGAATATAGTCTGCAAGGAGCTTTTCGCTAAGTTTCCCACAGCAGATGCTCTTGCCGACGCTCCTGTTGAGGAAATAGAAAAAACAGTCCGCCCCTGCGGTCTTTACCGCACCAAGGCGGCGAATATAAAATCGGCGTGTATTGCTCTGAGAGAACGCTTCGGCGGAGTATTGCCCGACACCATGGAGGAGCTGCTCACTCTTGACGGAGTGGGGAGAAAGATAGCAAATCTGCTCCTTGGAGATATATATAAAAAGCCTGCGGTGGTGGCCGATACCCACTGCATACGCATCTGCGGCAGGCTGGGCTTTTATCCCGAGAGCCTCAGGGACCCCTACAAGGTAGAGCTTACTCTCGGGGAGATTATAGAGCCTGAATGCCAATCGGATTTTTGCCACAGGATAGTGTGGTTCGGCAGGGAGGTCTGCTCTGCGAGAGCGCCAAGATGCGGTGAATGTCCATTAAGGGATTTGTGTAAGCATAAAGAATAGAATAAGAGAGGAAAAGAATATGTACAGAATAGGCGTTGACCTTGGCGGAACAAATATCGCCGTAGGACTTGTAGATGAGAATTACAGCTTGGTTATAAAGAAAAGCACCCCCACGAGAGCGGAGCGGCACCCCGATGAGATAGCCGCTGATATCGCTGCGCTCTGCCTTAAGGTATGCGAGGAGAAGGGGGTTAAGATAGCCGATATAGCCAACATAGGTGTTGCCACACCCGGTATTGCCGATTGCGATACGGGCGAGGTGGTATATTCCTGTAATCTGCCCTTCCGCAAATATCCCTTGGCGAAGAAGGTAGCGGAAAAGCTGGGCATTGAGAGCGGCAGAGTGACCCTTGCCAACGACGCAAACGCGGCTGCTTGGGGCGAGGCTGTTGCGGGAGCGGCGAAGGGAAGCGCTAACAGCGTTATGATAACCCTGGGAACGGGAGTTGGCGGCGGTATCATCCTTGACAACAGGATTTATACGGGCTTCAACTACGCGGGCGCGGAGCTGGGACATATAGTTATCGAGATAGACGGCGCCCAGTGCGGCTGCGGCAGGCGTGGCTGCTGGGAGGCGTACTCCTCTGCCACGGCACTCATCCGTATGACCAAGGAAAAGGTAGAGGAATGCAAGAAGTCGGGCAGAGATAGTATTATGCTTAAGGACGGTTGCATATCGGGCAGAACCGCCTGCGATGCTATGAGAGCGGGGGATGCGGCAGGCAAGGAGGTCTATGACAAGTACGTCAAGTATCTTGCGGCTGGGCTTACAAATATTATCAATATATTCCAGCCCGAGATAATTTCTCTTGGCGGCGGGGTTTCCAACGAGGGGCAGTCGCTTATCGACGCGCTTTTGCCCTTGGTGAGAGCAGAGCAGTACGGAAACGGTCTGCTGGATGAAAATAAGCTCACCGAGCTTCGCATAGCAAAGCTTGGCAACGACGCGGGAATAATCGGCGCGGCGGCGTTGGCGTAAGCAAATACATTGCAAATACAAAAAAGCAGACACGCAAGGAATGAAAATTCCCCCGTGTCTGCGTTTTTTGTTGTATCACGAAAACCCCGCCATAGTGGCGGGGTTCCATGTAGGCTTTGCCGACGAGCAGAAAGCAAAAAAGTCAGCGCATAATGTTCTCGTGCCAAAGGCTCCCTTGTGTAAAGGGAGCTGTCAGCGAAGCTGACTGAGGGATTGTTTTGTGTAGATTTTTGCCTTTTACA
>JAZNXE010000020.1:0-31272 GCA_045593725.1 Eubacteriales bacterium | reverse complement strand
GGCGCGGAGCCCCAGGTCGCTCTCTGCGGAGAGCGAAATTCCCACCGCAAAATATACAATAAAAATCCCCGTAAACGGGGGTATTTCAGTTTCGGGCATAGCCCTAATACTACTGGCTACGCACAAGTGCGCTTTTTATTGGCCTGCCAGCCACGCAATCATTACTTGCTACTCGTAAACGAGTTTCAACCAAAGCCTTCCTCCGAGAGGAAGGGGGACCGCTTGCGGTGGAAGGAGCCTGCGTGCATACTGACTTTTTATGTTCTTTGGATAGAGTATTTTGTTGAAAAATCAAAAAACATAACAGACACATTGAACATAAGTTTTCTTACTGCTCGCACTCTCCCTCAGTCACCTTCGGTGACAGCTCCCTCTCGGAAGGAGCCTTTGGCATGCTCCTACTCTTTATTCGATTTCTGCTTATCGGCAAAGCCTTTATTGAACCCCGCCACTATGGCGGGGTTTTCGTGATACAAAAATTTGGGCAACGCAAATGCGTTGCCCAAATCTTTTATTTGTTTTCTTCTTCTGCGAGTTTTTTTCTTTCCTCAGCTTTTGCGGAGAAATATCCTATAAGATAAACCGAAAGGATTATAACAGCCATAACCACGAAGATACAAAGCATTCCCTGCCACATATACTGAAGCGAAGAAATAAAACGGTCTAAACTGAATTTTTCAAACAGATTCATAATATTCTCCTTTCATCACAGCATAAAGCTGAGTATCAGACCGCCCGCGATAACCGAGGCTATCTGACCCGATACGTTTACACCGATAGAGTGCATAAGCAGGAAGTTGGAGGGATCCTCCTCAAGTCCCATCTTATGAACTACACGTCCCGACATGGGGAACGCCGAAATACCTGCCGCTCCAATCATGGGGTTTATCTTTTCCTTGGAGAAAAGGTTTATAATCTTTGCAACTATTATACCGCCTGCGGTATCGAAGATAAACGCGAAGAGTCCGAGTCCGAGAATAAGCAAGGTAGCGGGCTGAAGGAACTTGTCCGCGGTCATCTGGGTCGCAACCGTTATTCCAAGGAATATAGTGATGAGGTTAGCAAGCACCTTTTGAGCGGTTTCGGAAAGCGAGTTGAGAACACCGCACTCACGGATAAGGTTACCGAACATAAGGAATCCAAGAAGGTCGATAGATTCGGGAGCTACAAGACCCGCGATAATAGTAATTATAATGGGGAAAAGTATTCTTGTAGTCTTGGACACGTTCTTTGCCTTGTATGGCATACGGATAAGTCTTTCCTTCTTAGTGGTAAGAAGCTTGATTATAGGAGGCTGTATAACGGGCACGAGCGCCATATACGAGTACGCAGCTACCATAATAGCGCCTGTGATCGTGGACGCGTTACCGAGAAGCTTCTGAGCAACTACAATAGCGGTAGGTCCGTCTGCCGCGCCTATGATACCGATAGAAGCAGCCTCCGGCAGCTCGAAGAAGAGGGATGCCAGCGAGAAGGTAAAGAAAATACCAAACTGCGCCGCCGCGCCGAATATCATCAGCTTGGGATTGGAAAGAATGGGACCGAAGTCTATCATTGCTCCGATACCAATGAAAAGTATAAGGGGGAAAAGCTCGTTGCTGATACCCGCGCTAAAGAGAGTCGATAGCGCGCCCTCATACACTATGGGAATATTAACTATAATAGCTCCAAAGCCCATAGGAAGCAGGAGAGTAGGCTCCATATCCTTCTTGATAGCAAGATAAATAAGCAACGCGCCTACGAGCCACATTACAACTCTTTGCCATCCGCCGTTCTGGAAGAGCGCTAAAACGCCCTCATACAAAATTTCCATAATCGTCTGCCTTTCTTTTTATGTCATTTTATTTTATACCAAAAAAGACTCAATATACAGCGGGTACCGTATATTGAGTCTGGTTGTTTAAAGTAAGCCAGGGCTTTCGCCCACGATGTTGACTTAACTACGCGTAAAACGCGCCACTACTCCCTCATATAACACATATATTATATAATAATGTAAGAGCTTTGTCAATATTTTTCGGGAAATATATTTTCTGACGTCTTTATTAGTTGAAATATCCTTCCTTGTAAAGAAGCTCTGCGATAAGCACTGCACCGCCTGCCGCTCCGCGGAGAGTATTGTGAGAAAGTCCTACGAACTTGTAATCGTATATCTTATCCTCACGAAGTCTGCCTGCGGTAACGCCCATGCCGCCGTAAATATCACGGTCGAGAGCCGCCTGAGGACGGTTATCCTCCTCAAAGTAGGTGATAAACTGCTCGGGAGCGTGGGGGAGCTTCATCTCCTGAGGCTTACCGCGGAATTCTGCCCAAGCCTTAAGTATCTCTTCCTTAGTAGGCTTATTTTCAAACCTTACAAATACAGCCGCGGTGTGTCCGTCGGTAACGGGAACACGAATGCACTGGGTCGTGATAATCGGAGCCTCAGCCTTAACTATCTCTCCGTTTACTACCTTCCCCCAAACACGGAGAGGCTCCTGCTCACTCTTCTCTTCCTCGCCGCCGATAAAGGGAATAACGTTGTCTATCATTTCGGGCCATTCGTTGAAGGTCTTTCCCGCACCTGATATAGCCTGATATGTGGTAGCAACTACCTCCTTGATGCCGAACTTGAGAAGAGGTGTAAGCATAGGAACGTAGGACTGAATAGAGCAGTTAGGCTTTACAGCGATAAAGCCTCTCTTTGTTCCAAGTCTTCTTCTTTGCGCCTCAATAACCTCAAGGTGAGAGTCGTTTATTTCGGGAATTACCATAGGAACGTCGGGAGTCCAACGGTTAGCCGAGTTGTTGGAAACTACGGGAATCTCGTGCTTAGCGTACGCTTCCTCAAGTGCCTTTATCTCATCCTTCTTCATATCAACGGCGCAGAAAACAAAGCTTACAAGCTCTGCCATCTCATCAATATTAGCCGCGTCGTGAACCGTCATATTCTTATACTTCTCGGGCATAGGAGTCTTCATCTTCCAACGCGCTCCTACCGCCTCCTCATACGACTTGCCCGCAGAACGCGCGGAAGCCGCAAGAGCCGTAACCTCAAAATAGGGGTGATTTTCCAGCAGGGTCAGAAAACGCTGACCTACCATACCTGTGGCGCCTACTACGCCGACCTTCATCTTTTCCATAATATATAGTCCTTTCAATTATTGAAAACTATTAAAATACACAATAATGATATCACGAAAACACGTAAAAATCAATAGTTTTTTCTTGTTAACACAGTAAAAAAATATAATTTTACGGGTTTCTTTTTGGTTATTTTTACCACTCCGTAAGCTTATTTGCCTATCAAAATGCCGTAAAGCTCATTTCTGCTCAGTCCCAGCTCCTTCGCTGCCGCCTTTACAGCATCGTTTTTGCTCATTCCCTGCCCTAAAAAATACTCCACCGCCGCCTCGGGGCTATCAAAACTGATATTAGAGCCTTTTTCCGCGATGCCGCTACCGCCCTCTACAACCAGAACGAACTCTCCCCTCGGCTCCTTTGAGGAATACATTTCACAAGCATCCCCCAAGGTAGTGCGACAAACCTCCTCGTTAAGCTTGGTAAGCTCCCTGCAAAGGGATATTTTTCTATCCGACCCCAAAGTATCCTTAAGGTCAGCCAATGTTGCGCGGAGCTTATGAGGAGCTTCGTGCAAAATAAAGGTTCTATCCTCAAAAGCCAATTTTTTGAGTCTTTCTCTCCTATCCTTTTTCACCACGGGCAAAAATCCCTCAAATACAAATCTTGAGGTAGGTAGCGCCGAAAGCGTGAGAGCCGTTATCATAGCGCAAGCTCCGGGCAGTGAGGTAACGGTTATTCCCCTCTGGGCGCAAAGGCGCACCAAGTCCTCACCGGGGTCGGATATGGCTGGGGTCCCCGCGTCGGTAACCAAGGCGCAGGATTCACCTGCCGCAAGTCTTGATGCTATCTCCTCTCCCTTTTCCCGCTTATTATGCTCATAGTATGAAACAAGCGGCTTTGATATGCCAAAATGCGTAAGCAGACGGAGGGAGTTGCGGGTATCCTCCGCGGCAACAAAATCCACCTCTGACAATACCTTAAGCGCTCTTTCACTTATATCCGCAAGGTTTCCTATGGGAGTTGCAACTATGTACAGTACTCCGCCTATTACCTTGTTTTTTTCCTCATTTATCATTTCTTTGTCTTCCAATCATTACAATAAATTTCACAATAAGCGCCGTCACAGCCATAAAAAATACACCGGCAAGGAGATATATCACCGAATATATATACAGCTCCCACACCATTTCAAATATGGCAAGAGAAAACAGCAGCGGAAAGCAGATGGCTAACACAATAGGCATCCACCACAATTCTTTGATATCGCTACCCGCTAACGCCCCCAGAACCGCGCTCATAACAGGATATACGGCAAAAAACAGTAGCATTATAAAGCCTGTTACGAAATGTGCGGGAGAAAGCTTAATTACCGCCAAAGGAAGAACAAGCATAAAGCCTATAATACATAAAACAAAGGCTGTTATTTTTATTATCAGCTTCATTAATTCTCACACTCCTTTACAAAGCATCATATCCTGTTAGAGAAATAAAATATCTTTCTATGGAAAGGATATACATAATGGCTATAAAAATTTATATTGACCAAGGACACAACCCTCAGAACCCCAACGCGGGAGCGGAGGGCAACGGTCTGCGTGAGCAGGATATCGTTTTCCGCATCGGCATACTCCTTGCCGACCTTCTTCGGGAAAATCCGAATTTTGAGGTAAGGCTGTCGCGCCCCACCGCCGAAACACAGATAGGCACGTCAAACACCACCAGTCTGCGGCAGCGTGTAGCCGACGCCAACTCGTGGGGCGCGGATTATTTTATCAGTCTGCACACTAACGCCTCCTCAATTCCCAGTGCCACGGGTGTTGAAGCCTTTGCCTTTTCACGAAGCTCTTCCGCCTTTGTTCTCGGCGAGGATATACTCGCTTCCCTGTCCGCCTCTACGGGCTTGAGAAACAGAGGAATGCAGGTGCGAAGCGGACTTTACGTGGTGCGTAAGACCGCTATGCCCTCAATTCTTGTGGAGCTTGGCTTTATAACCAATCCCAACGACGCTCGTCTAATGTCACAGCAGCCCGAGCTGTTCGCAAACGGTATATACCAAGGAATACTTAATTATTTTGATTTATAAAATTTTCTGCTCGTCTATCATCTGCATAAGCTCCTCCTCGGAGATTATGCGTACGCCAAGAGTCTGAGCCTTGGTGAGCTTACTTCCCGCGGCTTCCCCCGCAACTACAAAATCGGTCTTTTTCGAAACGCTTCCCACTACCTTTCCGCCCTCGGCTTTTATCTTTTCCGAGGCCTGGTCACGGGACATAGTGGGAAGTGTGCCCGTGAGAACGAAGGACAGCCCCTCGAACAGCTCGCCCTTTGGCGCTTCTGTATTTACGGTAATCAATCCCGCCTCTGACAGACGGGCGCAAAGCTCTCTGTTTTGAGGATGTGAGAAGAAATTGACCACACATTCTGCCGTTATCTCTCCGAAATCCTCAAGCTCGGTTATCTGCTCCACAGTGGCTTCCGTCAAAGCGTCAAGAGTACCAAAGCGTTCCGCAAGAGCGGTAGCAGCAACCTCACCCACGTTTCTTATTCCCAGGGCATAAACGAGTCGGGCAAGTCCCGCCCCCTTTGATGCCTCAATCGCGCTTATAAGATTTTGCGCTGACCTTGCTCCCATTCTCTCAAGCTTTTGTACATCCTCTGCCTTAAGAGAATATAGGTCCGCGGCATCCAAAATCAACCTATTGGCAATAAGCAGCTCCACTATCTGAGGTCCAAGACCGTCTATATTCATAGCTCCCTTTGAAGCAAAGTGCTCTATGCTTCTGGATACCTGCGCTGGACAAGCGTTGTTTGTACAGCGAAGCGCTGCTCCGTCATCCTTATCAAAAAATACAGGTTCACCGCATGACGGACATGCCGTGGGCATAAAGAATTCCCGCTCTTCCCCGTTTCGCGCCGTCAGATTGGCTCTGACCACCTCGGGAATTATATCTCCCGCCTTTCGTACCACGACCGTATCTCCCAGCATTATTCCCCTCTCGCGGATGAAATCTATATTGTGAAGAGTGGCTCGGCTTACGGTGGTACCCGCAAGTCTTACAGGGGCAAGCTCGGCAGTAGGCGTAAGAACGCCCGTTCTTCCCACAGCGATAGATATATCAAGGAGCTTGGTTTCCTTCTCCTCGGGAGGGAATTTATAAGCAACCGCCCATTTGGGGGTATTTGTTCCCTCGCCTATTCTCTTTCTATCCGCAAGGCTGTCTATTTTTATAACTACTCCGTCTATATCGTAAGCCAGCTGCTCTCTTGCCTTTCCTATCTTTCTTATATGCGATTCCACCTCATCATAGGAGTGGGCAACAGTACGCATAGCCAAGACCTTAAATCCAAGCTCCGAGAGCCTGTTCAGGGTTTCGGTATGACTCTTGGGAGTGCGTCCGTCAACGTACAGCTCTCCCTCTTGGAAATTAAACACGAATATATCCAGCCGACGCTCGGCAGTAATCGCCGAATCAAGCTGTCTGAGCGAGCCTGCCGCCGCGTTACGGGGATTAGCCATAAGTGCTTTTCCCTCTTTTTCTCTTTTAGCGTTTATATCCTCAAATACGGCTCTGGGCATATACACCTCACCGCGCACCGTTAGAGAAAGCGGCTCGGACAACCGAAGAGGAATAGACTGTACCGTACGCAGATTGAGAGTAACGTCCTCGCCTACGATTCCGTCACCTCTTGTAGCACCCTTTACAAATTCTCCCTTTTCGTAAACGAGAGAAACAGACAGTCCGTCTATCTTAGGCTCCACCGAATATGCGGGGTTATCGACCTCTCCCTGCATTTTAGTGCAGAAATCCGCCGTTTCCTCAAAGGAAAACACATCCGCCAAGGAATCCATACGCACTCCGTGAACTACCTTCTCGAACTTATCAAGCGCCTTCCCTCCCACACGCTGTGTGGGGGATGCGGCATCATAAAGCTCCGGGTACTGCTCCTCTAAGCCCTTAAGCTCCGCATACATCATATCGTACTCGTAATCCGATATTTCTGGGGAATCGTACACATAGTATCTCTGCGCGTGATAAGTAAGCTCCTCCCTGAGCTTTTTGACTCGCCCGCGTATTTCCTTGGTTGCTTCTTCTGCCATAGTATCCTCCCCTAAGGACAAATTTCTACTTTATGTTATTATATCAACTTTCTCTCAAAATGTCAATCACGCTCAATATATTTCCCCCAATTTTTCACTAAAAGTTATGAAAGGCGCGAAAAAATCATAATGATTAGAATAGCAGGATACGGAGGCTCAATATGCACGCTTTTTTTGCTATACTTATTATCGCGGTGGCTTTGGTGAACGGATGGACAGATGCTCCCAGCGCCATAGCGGGATGCGTTTCCACACGCTCTCTCACCCCAAAAGCTGCTCTCGTTTTGGCTGCTGTGTGCAATTTTTCGGGAGCAGTCCTTATGGCTGTCTTCAGACCGGGCGTAGCCGAAACACTGTACGGTATTGCCGACTTCGGCGATGACCCAAGCTCCGCGCTCATCTCTCTTTGCTGCGCTCTTATTTCGGTAATAATATGGGCGAGTGTGGCTTGTATCTTCGGCCTGCCCACAAGTGAGAGTCACGCATTGATATCGGGCTTGACGGGCGCTGCCTTTGCGTCTAATATGAGCTTTGGAGCTATACGGCAGGACGAGTGGAACTCGGTACTGTTTGGAATGCTCATCTCCACTCTTCCCGTGCTGATTTTCTCCTTTGTAATATACCGAGTGACCTCAAAGGTATTCGCCGAGCAGGACAGAAGAAGAACTATGAGATATTTTAAAAGAGTCCAATTCGTAAGCGCGGGAAGCAGTGCCTTTTTGCACGGAGCGCAGGATTCACAAAAATTTATAGGCGTTTATATGCTGGGACTGTCATTTTTAGGCAAATATTCGGAAAGCGAAAATTTTGAAATTCCTCTTTACGTCACCCTTGTCTGCGCCGCGGCAATGACTCTGGGCACTATGATGGGCGGCTCTCGCATAATAAAGAAGGTAGGCTGTGAGATGACCCGTCTTGACCCCCTGAGCAGCAGCGCCGCGGACACGGCTTCCTCCGCCTTTCTGGGCGTATGCTCATATCTTGGCATTCCTACGGCTACCACACACGCAAAGACCTGCGCTCTTATGGGTGTGGGACTTTTCAAAAAGAATGACACCGACCTCAGGGTAATATCTCAGATATTTTTGGCTTGGTTTCTCACCTTCCCAATATGTGCTCTGATGGGCTTCTTGCTCTCGCTCTTCGCCCACCATCTGTTTCTATGAAAACAAATTTCTATCTACTACTTAAAGAAGGATTTTCTTATGCCGAAATTAAATTATTTCGACGCGTTGGAGCGTCTTTCGCTCCTCGCCTCTCGCGCGGTATTCATTGCCTGCTCGGTCCAAAAGCCCTCCTCTCACAGTGAGCTGGTGGGACTTAGGCGCTCTGCTGACAAAACGGTATGCGAGCTTGAACGCTCACTCTTCGGGGACTTTATGCCTCCCCTTGAGCGCAATAGCATTGCCGCTTGCGCCCACAGTCTTGAGCGAATAATGGAAAAATGCGCTGAAATATTAAATTACAGATATTCTAAAAACTTCTTTAGTGAAAAAAAGAATAAGGAGGCGGAGCTTTGCATCCGCCTCGCCCAGTCCATAGAGGAAAATATATTCCGTCTGCGGCGCATAAAAAAGCCGCAGGAGCTACCTGATTTTATCGGATTCAGAAAAATGCTGTGCGAGGCAAGAGCCGCCCACGCGAGTATGCAAAAAAAGCTGTCCTCGGGAACCTATCCAAAAAGCGCGCAGCAGGCTCAAAACCTCATAGGGAAGCTCAGATGTGAGCTTTCCCGATGCTTTGACGATATAGTGGAGATAATGCTCAATAACATTTGACGCTATTTCTTTTTAGCAAAATATTTATCTGTTTCCTCCTTGACCTCCCCGCTCATACACAGAAGCACACAGAGATTTATCACCGTCATTCCTCCAATAGCGAAATCTGCGGCTTCCCAAATAAATTTTCCCGACAGCACCGCGCCCGAAACCACACAAACAGTATAGCAGATGATGAAAACAGAGGTATAAAATTTTTTACACGACAGATATTTTACGCTCTCGATTCCGTAATGTCCCCAGCAAAGAACGGTGGCAAGACCGAAAAGCACCACCGATACGGCTATAAATCCCCCCGCAAGCTCTCCCAGTACAGAGGTATAGGCGTTTACCGTGATCATCATATAGTCATCCCCCCCGTTTCTGCCTCCGCTTATAATTATCACAAGGGCGGTAAGAGTACATAAGAGCACAGTGTCTACAAATACCTCGAATATTCCCCAAACACCTTGCCTTGCGGGAATTTTACAATCGGATACCGCGTGGGCTGTTGGCGCGGTTCCGCACCCCGCCTCGTTGGAGAGTATTCCTCTCATAGTACCGTATCTGAGCGCCCCCGACATCAAAAATCCGCCAACACCGCTCATCCCGCTTCTGAGGGTGAAGGCCTGCTCAAAAATAAGACTTACAGCTTCTGCCGCACCTTGAGGTCTTATACATATTACCGCCATCGAAAGAGCAACAAAGCCTACTGTCATAAAGGGTACCAGCTTTTCGGTAAGCCCAAGTATTCCCGACGTTCCCCTCATCATAGCGTACAGCGCTATTATTCCTAACGCCAATCCCACTGCTATTGAGGGGATACCGAAAACTCCATCCATAGCTCTCGCTGCGGCGTTTACCTGTATCATCCCCCCCATACTAAGGGCATTAAGTATGCAAAAGAGAGCGAAAGCAGCGGCTATCGCCCCACCCGCTCTATTCCCTTTGAAAAGGTCCTTTATATAATACATTGCCGAGCCGTGAGGTCTGCCATCTCTGTCAAAGCGTCGATGCCGCATAGCAAGTACTATCTCGGCGTATTTCAGTATCATAGCCACAAGAGCGCTGACCCACATCCAGAACACCGCTCCATATCCACCCAAAGCAATAGCCGAGGCTACCCCTACCATATTACCTACGCCCAAGGTACCCGCCAAGGCTAAGGTAAGCGCCTTTGCCGAGGAAACGCCCTGACCCCTTTCCCTCTCAAAAAGACTTTTTATTACCTTAATGGGATGAAAAAAATGAAAGGCTTTCAGTCTTACACAGTAAAACAGTCCCGAAAAAATCAAAAGTATAGGTACGCCTACCCCAAAGATATATTCATTTATAAATTCTACCATATTTTCCTCGCTTTTCTTAAAATTGTTAACTAAATGTAAAATATAGAAAAAACACTTGATTTTTTCTTAAAATGGTGTAAAATATGTTATAGGTTAGCACTCAAACACAAAGAGTGCCAAAAAATCTGAAAATTCAATCTTATTCACATATTTATTGTTAGGAGGAAGAAAAAATGACAATAAGACCCTTGGCTGACAGAGTTGTAGTTAAGCTCGTGGAAGCAGAAGAAAAAACAAAAGGCGGTCTGATTCTCACCGCGTCCGCTCAGGAAAAGCCTCAGGTAGCAGAGGTGGTTGCGGTAGGTCCCGGCGGAATGGTTGACGGCAAGGAGGTCGTTATGACCGTTAAGGTTGGCGACAAGGTAATCACGTCCAAATATTCGGGCACAGAGGTAAAGGCTGACGGTGTTGAATACACAATCGTACGTCAGAACGACATTCTGGCTATCGTTGAATAATTAAAACATATCGAGAAAGGAAAATTTATTATGGCAAAGGAAATTCTTTACGGAATAGAAGCTCGCAACGCGCTCTCAAGAGGCGTTGACAAGCTGGCAGATACAGTTAAGATAACTCTTGGACCTAAGGGCAGAAACGTGGTTCTTGACAAAAAGTACGGCTCTCCCCTTATTACCAACGACGGTGTTACTATCGCAAAGGAGATAGAGCTTGAGAACGAAGCGGAAAATATGGGCGCACAGCTGGTAAAGGAGGTCGCTACAAAGACAAACGACGCGGCAGGCGACGGTACTACCACGGCTACTCTCCTTGCTCAGGCATTCGTACGCGAGGGCATGAAGAACGTCACCGCCGGCGCTAATCCTATGGTTCTCCGCAAGGGTATAAAGAAGGCTGTTGATAAGGCTGTTGAAGCCCTTGTAGCAAGTGCCAAGAAGGTAAGCGGAAGCGAGGATATAGCGCGTGTCGGAACTATCTCCGCGGGTGACGAGGTTATCGGTCAGCTTATCGCGGATGCTATGGATAAGGTAACCGCAGACGGCGTTATTACTGTTGAAGAGTCAAAATCCGCTGACACCTACTCCGAGGTGGTTGAGGGTATGCAGTTTGACCGCGGATACCTCTCTCCCTATATGGCAACCGATATGGATAAGATGGAGGCTGTTCTTGACGACGCTCTCATTCTTATCACAGATAAGAAAATATCCAATATTCAGGAGGTCCTCCCCGTTCTCGAGCAGGTCGTTCAGGCGGGCAGAAAGCTTATAATAATCGCCGAGGACGTTGAGGGCGAGGCTCTTACCACTCTCGTGCTCAATAAGCTCCGCGGAACATTCGTTTGCGTAGCTGTTAAGGCTCCCGGATTTGGCGACAGAAGAAAAGAAATGCTCCGCGATATAGCAATCCTTACGGGCGGTGAGGTCATCTCCTCCGAGATAGGTCTTGAGCTTAAGGACGCTACTCTTGATATGCTGGGTCACGCGCGTCAGATCAAGGTCAATAAGGAAAATACCATTATCGTAGGCGGCGCGGGCAACCCCGATGACATAAGAGCGCGCGTTGCTCAGATAAGAATGGCAATCGACACCACCACCTCCGACTTTGACCGTGAAAAGCTTCAGGAAAGACTTGCTAAGCTTGCGGGCGGCGTTGCGGTTATCAAGGTAGGCGCGGCTACCGAGGCTGAAATGAAGGAAAAGAAGCTCCGTATCGAGGATGCGCTGAACGCGACCCGCGCGGCAGTTGAGGAGGGTATCGTTGCAGGAGGCGGAACCGCTTACCTCAACATCATCCCCGAGGTTGCAAAGCTGGTTGACACCGTTGAGGGTGACGAAAAGACAGGTGTTCGCATAGTTCTCAAGGCACTTGAGGAGCCTGTACGCCAGATAGCAGCTAACGCTGGCTTTGACGGCGGCGTAGTGATTAACGAGATAATGAGAAGCGGAAAGGTCGGATATGGCTTCGATGCTTACAACGAGGTTTACTGCGATATGATGTCGGCAGGTATAGTTGACCCCGCAAAGGTTACTCGCTCCGCGCTCCAGAACGCGGCTTCCATCGCGTCGGTAATTCTCACCACCGAGTCGGTAGTTGCCGACAAGAAGGACCCCGCGGCTGAGGCAGCGGCAAACGCTGCAATGGCAGGTGCCGGCGGCATGGGCGGTATGTACTAATCTCTGCATTTAAAAAAGCTCCCACAAACCTAACAAAAGGTTTGTGGGAGCTTTTTTGTCAGCAAAGCGATGTAAATGTTACCACAAGCCTTCTCCAGCGGGAGAAGGTGGCGGCGGAGCCGACGGATGAGGTGTCATTTAAAAGGCTTTAAATCGGAAAAAGCCAACCCAAGTTTTTCCAAAATATCTGCCACGACAAAATTAAAATTATTTCGTATATCATCATTCGAATAGCGCAATACGGTTATATTCCAATAACCCAATGTTTTATCCCGTTGCCTATCAGTCGCCTGATGCTCTTGAGTCAAATGTTGTCTTCCGTCCACTTCTATAACGATTTTCTTTTCCGCAATGTAAAAATCAACAATATAATTCTCAATATTATGTTGTCTTCTCACATTAAACGGAAGTTGCTTCAAGAAATCATACCATAAATGCTTTTCTTCGGGAGTCATATTTTTACGCAATGCTTTTGCATTTGAAACAAGCTTTTTATTGTAAGGTATCATAGCTACTCCTCATCCACCGCTACCGCGGTCCCCCTTCTCCCACAGGAGAAGGCTTCAACTGAACTATTTTATTAATAATTATAAAATACAATCATATTGTAGCACAGAACCCACAAAAAATCAATCTGCGGTTTTGTTTTTTAAAGAACTTCGCCAACAGCATTTTTATTGACAATTTCCTTCGGTTATGATAAAATAGACCCATAAAAATATTATGGGAGGGAGAAATGCAAAAAGCAGGATTTTTAAGCGGAAATGCGTTAAAGCTCATAGCCGCATTCGCTATGCTTTGCGACCACGCGGGACTTCTTCTATTCCCCAACGTAGAGCTGTTCAGAATAATAGGCAGACTGGCATTTCCTATCTTTGCCTTTATGATTGCCGAGGGTTGCCGATACACAAGGAGCAGACTTAGGTATCTTCTTACTATGGCTTGCTTAGCCTTAGTATTTCAAATAGTATATTTTGTCGCTATGGACAGCCTGAAAATGTGTATTTTCGTCACCTTTTCGCTCTCTATTCTTATAATATATTCCCTCCAATATTTCAAAAAGGTACTGTTTGACAGCTCTTCATCTCCGCAAAAAAAGCTTTTTGGCTTTCTTCTTTTTCTATCGGCAACGGTAGCCGTATATATTTTAGACCTTTTTATAAATATGGACTATGATTTTGCGGGATGTATGATGCCCGTATTCGCAAGTCTTCTCCATAACGATGAAAACTCACCCGACTGCTTAAAAAAATTCGATACCGTACCTGCAAACGTACTTATGATGGGCGTGGGACTTGTCTGGTTAGCCGTTATTAACACTAACATACAGTTCTTTTCTCTCTTATCTATTCCTCTCCTCCTATTATATTCGGGAAAGCGCGGCACGGCAAAGCTGAAATATTTCTTTTACGTATTCTACCCCGCCCACCTTGTTATACTGTACTCAATAAGTCTTCTAACGTAAAAACGGCGTTGCCAAAGCAACGCCGTTTTTGTATTTTCCTTAGTCAGTAACGTAAGGAAGAAGTGCAACCTGTCTTGCTCTCTTGATAGCTGTGTTAAGCTCTCTCTGATGCTTTGCGCAGGTGCCGCTTATTCTTCTGGGAAGAATTTTTCCGCGCTCGCTGATGAACTTGCGAAGCTTAGCGGAATCCTTGTAGTCGATGAAATCTACCTTGTCTGCACAGAAGATGCAAACCTTCTTTCTTCTACGCACCATGGGGCGGGGCGCACGAACTACGTTCTCGGTTTTATTATCCATGATGAAAACCTCCTATAAATTTTGTTGATGTGTGACGTACGGTCCTACCTTAGAAAGGAAGGTCGTCGTCTGTGTTGTGATCCTCAAAGTTGGGCGCGGAGCCGGGATTTGAGGAGAAGGACGGAGCCTGAGTGTAAGCATCAGGTGTGTAGGCTGCGCCGCTTGCGTCACCGCCGCGGGATTCTACAAACATTGCTTCGTCTGCTACGACTTCGGTAGCGTAGCGTCTCTGTCCCTGCTGATCCTGCCAGCTTCTTGTCTGAATACTGCCTGTTACACAGATAGCAGAGCCTTTTCTGAAATACTTGGAAATAAATTCAGCGGTCTGTCTCCATGCAACAACGTTGATAAAGTCTGCCTGGTTTTCGCCTTGCTCGCTGTTTTTGGACGCAAATCTGCGATTTACAGCAATAGTAAAACTGAGAACAGATACGCCGTTAGATGTTGTCTGCTTCAGTTCGGGGTCAGCAGTCATTCTGCCTGCGAGAACGACCTTATTCAGATTGAGAGACATTTAAAACACCTCCGTCTGAATTACTCTGCGTCTTCAGCAGGAGCTTCTGCTTCAACAGCAGCTTCAGCAACAGCTTCCTCGGCAACAGCAGCCTCGGCAGCAGCAACCTTGGCAGCCTTCTTTGCAGCCGCATCATACTCAAGCTTGATCGTCATAGAACGCATAACGGTTTCGTCGATATTGCAAAGACGCTCAAACTCGCCGGGGAACTCACCTGCTGCCTTGTAGGTAGCAACAACGTAGTAGCCCTCGGGCATATCGTTGATAGGATATGCAAGACGGCGCTTACCCCACTTTGCCACGTCAACGACCTCAGCGTTAGCTTCGATCAAAGACAGGAACTTGTTCACAGTTGCTTCAAGAGCTTCGTCACCCTTAGTAACATCAACAATGAACAGGCTTTCGTAAGAATTGATTACCTTTTCCATTTTTTACACCTCCCTATGGACTTATGACCGCGCGCATCGAACAAAAATATTTACACGCGGTAAGGAGACGGACTCAAAAAAGTCCGTACCAATTGAGGATTATACCATATTATATTTTATTTGTCAATATTTTTTGGTAATTTTTATTGATTTTTTCTTTTCGTTGAGTTATAATCTAAATACAAAATAAAAATAAGGAAGATATCTATGAAAATTCTTATCACGGGCGGCTCACGCGGTATTGGCAGGGCTATGGTGGAGCGCTTCTCCTCCCCCGAAAATAAAGTTGCCTTTATATACAGGTCAAATCACGGTGCGGCAAACGAGCTATGTAAAAAATACGGGGCTATATCTATCTGCGCCGATATATCCAAAGCAGACGAAGCAAAAAAAGCCGCCGAGGAAGCTCTCTCGGTGCTTGGAGGCATTGACGTACTTATAAATAACGCGGGAATTTCCCAGATAAAGCTGTTCACCGATATCACAGACGGGGATTGGCAGACTATGATAGACACCAATCTGTCAAGCGCGTTCTATATTACCCGCGCCGCGCTTCCCACTATGATTTCCCAAAAAAGCGGTCGTATAATCAATATAGGCTCTATGTGGGGCAAGGTAGGCGCGTCCTGCGAGGTACATTACTCGGCAAGCAAGGCGGCTCTGCGCGGCATGACTCTGGCTCTTGCTAAAGAGGTAGGTCCTTCGGGAATTACAGTAAACGCCATAGAGCCAGGGGTAATAATGACCGATATGTGCGCCGATTTTGACCCTGAAACCTTAAAGGCTCTCGCTGACGAAGCGCCTCTCTGCCGTCTTGGCACTCCTCTTGACGTAGCAGAGCTTGCGCATTTTCTCGCTTCGGATAAATCATCCTTTATAACAGGACAGATAATAGGAGTTGACGGCGGCTTCGCCCTTTGATAAATATGAATACACCCATAGAAACAGAAAGAAAATTTTTGATACGTATGCCCGACAAAGCACTTCTCTCCTCACTTGAGGGAGTGCGTATATTGAATATAGAGCAGACATATCTACTCTCCGAGAACGGTCAAAATTCGCGGGTCAGGAAAATAGAAGAAAAGGGCTGTGTAAGGTTCATAAGGACTACCAAGCAAAGAATATCAACCCTTTCCTGCTACGAGCAAGAGGAGGAAATTTCAGCCGAGCGCTATGCAGAGGAGCTGAAAAACGCCGACAAGTCCAAAAAGGCTATTATAAAAGCACGATATGCCTTCCCTTTTTGTAAGCATACCGTTGAGATAGATATTTACCCATTTTGGAGCGACAGAGCAATTCTCGAGGTGGAGCTGTCGCGGGAGGATGAAAAGATTGAGCTTCCCGACTTTATTTCGCTAATAAAGGAAGTTTCAGACGATGGCAGATACAAAAACACAAATCTCGCTCAAAGCATCCCACTTGACGCAATTTAAAATTCACCTTTTAAAAATGCAGTTTTGTTAAATATCCGACTTGCATTTTTACACCGCTTGTGTTATAATAACATTCGATTTTATTTTTTTGAGGTAATCTATGAAGGATATAAGCTCTTATTTTTCTCTACCCATCGCGGATATGGAGGAAAAAACTCTTTCCTCCACACCCATATTTGACGGAAAGGTGCTTCACGTCAGACTTGACGGTATAAGCCTCCCAAACGGCTCGGAGGCAACCAGAGAATATTGTCATCACAACGGCGCGGTATGCGTTATACCGGTTACAAATGAAGGAGATGTGGTTTGCGTACGTCAATATCGCTATCCATTCCACGAGGCGCTTCTGGAGATACCAGCGGGTAAGCTTGACACTCCCGACGAGGACCCAACCTCTGCCGCAATCCGCGAGCTGAGAGAGGAAACCGGAGCTGTTTGCGAAAGACTCACATATATGGGGCTTTATTATCCATCACCCGCTATACTTGACGAAAAAATATATATGTATATGGCAGAGGGACTTACCTTCGGTGAAACCGAATTTGACGAGGATGAATTTCTCGAAATAGTGAAAATACCCATTGAGGAGCTTAAGGATGCCGTGCTTAACGGTCAGATCAGGGACGGAAAGACCCAATCCGCCGTTTTACGCGCTTGGATAACCCTTACCTCAAACGAAAACTAAAAGCTTCAGGAGGATAAAGCTATGAGTAATTGTTTTAGCAGCGCAGACATTCTTTTGCCTGACTTTACAAAAACAGACGCAAAAAAATGGGCAGTGGTGGCGTGCGACCAATTCACAAGCGAACCCCATTATTGGGAGTCCGCCAAAAAGGAAGTAGGAAGTGCTCCCTCTACCCTTCGTATTATTTTGCCCGAGGTATATCTTAAGGAAACAGACAGGCGCATAAGTGATATCAACAGGACTATGCACGAGTACTCCTCACAGCTCCTTATATCTCATCCCGACTCTATGATATACACCCAGCGCACTCAATCCGACGGAAGCGTACGCCGCGGCATAGTTCTCGCCGTTGACCTTGAATGCTACGATTTCAAAAAGGGCGCAAGCTCGCTCATACGCGCCACCGAGGCAACGGTAGTAGAGCGTATCCCCCCCAGAGTAGCCATAAGACGTGACGCAAGTATAGAGCTGCCCCACGTTATGCTTCTTATCGACGACCCCGACCGCACAGTAATAGAGCCGCTTTCAAAGAAAAATTGCGAAGTGATGGCTTATGACACCGACCTTATGCTTGGCGGAGGTCACATCACGGGCAGATTTTTAAACGACGAGGCAAAAAAATCCGTAACCAAAGCCCTTAACGCCCTTATAACCCCCGAGTCTATGGAAAAGCGATACGGAAAAGCCGGACTCTCTCCCCTTCTCTTCGCGGTTGGTGACGGAAATCACTCTCTTGCAACGGCAAAAACTATATACGAGGAGCTGAAAGCCAATATAGGCGCAGATGCCGCCTCGGTACACCCCGCGCGCTACGCTTTAGTAGAGATAGTAAATATCCACGACGAGGCTATGAAGTTCGAGCCTATCTACCGCGTTATGTTCGGCGTTGACCCCGAGGACGTTATAGAGAAGCTGTCTGCTTATCTGTCCTCACTTTCGGGCGAGGCCGACCAACAGACAATAGACTACCTGTCAAAGGATAACAGCGGGACACTTAAGGCACTCACCCCGGTAAAAACGCTCCCCGTTGCTACTCTTCAGGATTTCATTGACGAATATCTACGAGAGCATAAGGATGCCGAGGTGGACTATATCCACGGTGAAAATTCGGTAAAGAGCCTCATCGGTGATAATTCTATCGGCTTTATATTCTCGGGAATGGCTAAGGACGAGCTGTTCAAGACAGTTATATACGACGGCGCTCTTCCCCGCAAGACCTTTTCTATGGGTCACGCGGAGGATAAGCGATACTATATGGAATGTCGGAAAATAACCGACTAAGGAGCTATTTTATGACTGAACAGTGGAAACAGCTTTATGGCGAGTGCTGTAATTGTACTGCCTGCGAGCTTCACAAAACACGTACCAATTGCGTATTCGGAATAGGCAACGAGGATGCTGACCTCCTTTTTGTGGGAGAAGCCCCGGGAGAAAACGAGGATAAAACGGGTATTCCCTTCGTGGGAAGAGCGGGAAAGCTCCTTGACCAATATCTGTTCGCTGTGGATATTCCCCGCGAAAGCGTTTATATCGCCAATATCCTGAAATGCAGACCTCCGAAGAACCGCGACCCACTTCCCTCCGAGGAGAATGCCTGTATGGATTTTCTCCGCAGACAGGTAAAGCTCATAAGACCCAAAATAATCGTTTGCCTTGGCAGAATATCGGCTATGCGACTTATCAGACCCGATTATAAGATAACCAAGGAGCACGGCGAGTGGGTACAAAAGGGTGATTTTCTCATCACCGCCGTATATCACCCCGCCCTTCTTTTGCGCGACCCCAGACGCAAGGAGGAAATGCTGGAGGATATGAAAAAAATAAAATCAAAATTAGATGAACTGAATTCTTGAGGTGACCCTATATGTCAATGGACTTCCCTTCTTTTCTCAACACGGTTATAACTATGTTTGCCATACTTATCGTAGGATACGTATTAGGCAAAAAAAACGTCATAAGCTCAACAGCGTCAAAAAATCTGTCCAAGCTCATAATATCAATAGGACAGCCCGCGCTTATAATCAATTCCATAACAAACAAGGAATTCTCGTGGAACAATCTCCAGCTCGCTCTCATAAGCCTTGCCTTTGCTTTCATAATGCACGGAATTATGGCAGTGATAGCTTATTTTTCCTGCATTAAGATAAAGGATTTAGACGAAAGAAAGATAACCGAATTCGCTATGGTTTTCGGAAATATCGGATTTCTCGGCATTCCCGTCCTCGGAGCGCTCTTTCCCACCGACGGAGCCTTCGTTGCTTCCTTCTTCGTGGTAAGCTTTAACATCCTTCTCTGGATAATAGGACTTGCAATAATAGCGCGTAAAAGAGATGATGTCAAGCTGACGGTAAAAAATATATTTATAAACAAGGGCACTGTGCCCAGTATGATAGGCTTTGCCATATTCCTTATTCCGTCGGTATTCCCAAGCTTCAGAATTCCCGCCTTCGCAAGCTCTACCGTATCCTATCTTGCTTCTCTCTGTACGCCTATCTCAATGCTTATAATAGGCGCTCTGCTTTCAGGCAGATCAGCCAAGCAGATTTTCGGCTCGGGCAAAGTATATTATCTCTGCCTGTTCAAGCTTGTGGTGATCCCCTTATTCTTTTCTTTTGTACTTAAGCTTCTCGGCTTTTCGGATTTTTGGGTCCTTTTCATTGCCGCGACATCGGCTATGCCCTCGGCAAGCTCAACGAGTATGTTCGCCGAGCTTTACGATACGGCACCGGGCTTTTCAGCTCAGTGTGTCGGTACATCTACCCTATTATCACTGGCATCTATGCCCTTGATGATACTGCTTGCGCAGTGGATAACTCAGCTTAATTTTTCTATTTTTTAATTTTTTTCGCAAAAAGCCTTGACAACGTCGCTTTAGCGTGATAAACTTATGTCATCAAATCAAAGGAGAAAGTAAAAATGAACCGTTCTTTCGCTAACAACTTTTTTTACCTTTATTTTTATTACGTTGGCTGTAATAAATAATAAGGGTGTTTTGTTGCGGAATTCGGATTTTTACCGACTTTAAAAGGTTTATTAAAACATTTTAAAGCCTCTCGGCTCAAAGCGCCGAGAGGCTGATTTTTTAAATCCCCCTTGGCTGGTCTTTGACAGAGGCAAGAAAAAGGAGATTTAAAAATGATAGCAGTACTCAAAAACGGAACGACAGACAAGCAGATTGAAAATCTTTCCTCGTGGCTTAAGGCTCAGGGACTTGACGTTCATCTTTCAAGGGGAAGTGAGCACATAATATTAGGTCTTATCGGCGACACAAGCAAGATAGATGCCGAGCTTATTGAAAGCCTTGAAATGGTGGCCAGTGTCAAACGTATCAGCGAGCCATTCAAGAGCGCAAACCGTAAGTTTCACCCCGATGACAGTGTGATAAACGTAGGCGATACCTCGGTAGGAGGAAATATTTTCGCCATAATGGCAGGTCCCTGCTCGGTAGAAAGCGAGGAGCAGGTAATGGAAATAGCTAATGCCGTAAAGGCGGCAGGCGCGACTATGCTTCGCGGCGGAGCCTTCAAACCCCGAACATCTCCCTACGATTTTCAGGGACTTAAGGCCGACGGAATAGAGCTTCTTCTTAAGGCAAAAAAAGCCACGGGACTCCCAATAGTGACCGAAATAATGAACGCTAACCACCTTTCCCTCTTTGATGAGGTTGACGTTATTCAGGTGGGAGCGCGCAATATGCAGAATTTTGAGCTTCTCAAGGAGCTTGGACGTACAAATAAGCCCATTCTCCTCAAAAGAGGTCTTGCCAACACCCTTAAGGAGCTTCTTATGTCTGCTGAATACATTATGGCTGGGGGCAATGAAAACGTAATTTTATGCGAGAGAGGTATCCGTACCTTTGAAACCTACACGAGAAACACTCTGGACCTCTCGGCAGTGCCTATGCTCAAGGAGCTTACCCATCTGCCCGTTATAATAGACCCCTCCCACGCTACGGGAGTGGCTCGTCTTGTAAAGCCTATGGCTATGGCTGCCGCGGCGTGCGGGGCTGACGGTCTTATGATAGAGGTCCACAACGACCCCGCCCACGCTCTTTGCGACGGGGCGCAATCTCTCACCCCCGACGCATTCGCCAACGTCACCAAAGCCGTCCGCCGCGTGCTTGACGCTGTATCGGAGGAAGCTTGATATGACGGTAGGAATTTGCGGACTTGGGCTTATAGGCGGCTCTATGGCAAGGGCTTATTCCGAGGCAGGACATACCGTTCTTGGATATGATGTGGACGATGCTACCCTTGGATACGCTTCTTTGGCGGAAATAACCTCCGGGGTACTTAACGAGGAACGCATAGCTGACTGCGACCTTATATTTATCGCGCTTTATCCCAAAGCCTCAATAGATTATCTGGAGAGTATCGCCCCTTTTATATCAAGCAAAGCCACAGTTATTGACCTCTGCGGCACAAAAGCCAAAATATGTGAATGCGGCTTTGCTCTCGCAAGACAATACGGCTTTACCTTCGTAGGCGGTCACCCTATGGCGGGTACTCAGTATTCAGGAATAAAGCACGCGAGGGCAACTCTATTTAAAAACGCGCCTATGGTGCTTGTGCCCCCCGTATATGATGATATCGCCTTTCTTGACAATATAAAAAATCTCCTTGCTCCCGCTGGATTTGGCAAGTTTTCGGTAACCACCGCAGAGGAGCACGACAGAATCATAGCCTTTACCTCACAGCTCGCTCACGTGGTTTCAAACGCCTACGTAAAGACACCCACGGCGCAAAATCACAAGGGATTTTCCGCGGGAAGCTACAAAGACCTTACACGTGTGGCGTGGCTCAACGAGAATATGTGGACCGAGCTTTTTATGGAAAACAAAGAGCCGCTGCTCTTTGAGCTTGACCATATAATAGCATCCCTCGCCCAATACCGCGACGCCATAGCAAAGGATGACCCCGACACGCTGCGCGCACTCCTTCGTGACGGCCGTGTGGCTAAGGAAAGAGTAGATGGATAATTTGGTATCATAATAAATATAAAGGATAAACTAAGAAATGAGAACCGTAAAAGTAAACGCTTCATCATCTTATAACGTAATAATAGGAAAGGGTCTGCTGGATAACCTTGGCGAATACGCCAAGGAGGCGGTTGGCGTATGCCGCGCCTGTATAGTGAGTGACGATACGGTAAGCTCCCTTTACGGAGAACGTGCGCTCAATTCTCTACTTTCATCAGGCTTTGACTGTGTCACCTTTGAAATACCCCACGGTGAGGCATCAAAGAGCACGGAAAATCTCATAGCCCTCGTAGAGTTTCTTGCACAAAACCAATTGACACGCTCCGACGTAATAGTCGCGCTCGGAGGCGGAGTAGTAGGCGATTTAGCGGGATTTGCGGCTTCTGTATATCTCCGCGGAATTTCCTTTATTCAGGTTCCAACCACCCTACTCGCCGCCGTAGATTCCTCGGTGGGCGGAAAGACTGCCGTAGATCTTGCGGCAGGTAAAAATCTTATGGGCTCTTTTCATCAGCCCTCCTTAGTTTTATGCGATTATAGCACACTTGACACTCTGCCCCGCGAAATATTTTCCGACGGATGCGCCGAGGTAATAAAATACGGAGTTATCAACGACCGTCCCCTCTTTGACAGATTAAAAAAGGGCATACGCTCGGGCATAGAAGACGTTATAGCCGAATGTGTAAGGAGAAAAGCCGATATCGTACAAAAGGACGAGTTCGACAAGGGCTGCCGTCAGCTTCTTAATCTCGGTCACACGGTTGGACACGCAATAGAGCTTTGCTCGGATTTTGAGATATCCCACGGAAGCGCGGTAGCAATAGGAATGGTCATTGTAACAAGGATAGCGGCAAGTCTTGGCATCTGCCCCGAGAATGAGCTTGATGAGCTTATAGCTCTCTTAAAGGCTGAAGGACTTCCTACCCAATGCGGCTTTTCGGCAGAAGCGCTTGCTTTGGCGGCAAGCGCCGATAAAAAGCGCTCGGGTGACAGCATCTCTATGATAATACCTTACGGCATCGGTAACTGTAAGCCTATGGAAATATCTATAAATGACCTTGCGTCTTTTATAGAGAAAGGACTTTAATATATGACAAGTACCGTATATCCCTCCCTTCCCACAGGAGAGGTAAAGGCAATATCCTCCAAGTCGGTAGCCCATCGCCTTCTTATATGCGCGGCATTTGCCGACAAAAAGACGGTAATACGCTGTGAGCAGACCAATCGCGACATAGATGCCACAGTTGCCTGTCTTTCTGCGCTGGGGGCGGTCATAGAAAGAAAAGCTCCATTTTTCGAGGTAACACCCGTATCCCCTCTTAATATAAGAAAAAATGCTATTTTGCCCTGCGGTGAAAGCGGCTCCACCCTCCGTTTTCTCTTACCGATAGTGGCAGCCTTAGGCGCGGACGCGTCATTCGTTATGGAGGGTAGGCTTCCAATGCGCCCACTCTCTCCCCTTCGGGAGCTGCTTGAGGTCAACGGAATAAAGCTTTCGGAACAGGGCGGCAATCCTCTTTCGGTCAAGGGTAAGCTTTCGGGCAGAGATTTTTCAATCGCTGGAAATATATCGTCACAATTCATAAGCGGTATGCTCCTTGCCCTCTCGCTTTTGCCCCATAGCTCTACGCTTTCAGTTACAGGAAAAATAGAGTCGGCTCCGTACATAGATATCACCTTAGATGCTCTTTCTGTGTTTGGAGCAGCGCCCGAAAGGCAGGAAAACAGTTATATTATAAACGCAAATCAAGGATTTATCTCTCCTCAAAGCATAGAGGTTGAGGGAGATTGGTCAAACGCAGCCTTCCCCCTTTGCCTTGGAGTTTTGGGAAAAGGCTCGGTCACCGTAACTAACTTAAATACATACTCTTCTCAAGGGGATATGAAAATAATAGAGCTTATAAAGCTCTTCGGCGGAAAAATAATTCCCGCCCCTGACGGCAATTGGTATATAGCTACAAGCTCGGCGCTCTGCGGAATAGATATAGACGCCTCCCAGATACCAGACCTCGTACCCATTCTCGCCACGCTTGCATCTGTGGCAAAGGGACAGACGAGAATATACGGTGCGGAGCGTCTGCGTCTTAAGGAGAGCGACCGTCTTGAGAGTGTCTGCGATATGCTCTCCTCTCTGGGCGCTGATATACAAGTCACAGAAGGAGGCTTGATAATAAACGGCAAGTCGCACCTCAAGGGAGGACGGGTAAATTCCTATAACGACCACAGAATAGCTATGTCCGCTGCCGTCGCTGCCACAGTTTGCGACGAAGCTGTAATTATAGACGGAGCGGAATGCGTGTCAAAATCTTATCCAAGCTTCTGGCAGGATATGATTTCTCTCAATATAAAGCTATCCTGCAACGAATAAACTGTTAAAAAAATATTGTAAAGTATTTTCAGTACACTTATAACGAGGCTTTATTATGTCCACTTCATACGGAAAAAACCTAACTATATCAATATACGGAGGCTCTCACGACGAGCAGATAGGCGTTTGCGCCAAGGGTCTGCCCAAGGATTTTTGCGTTGACAAAAAGGAGCTGCTCCAATTTATGGCAAGAAGAGCACCCGGTCAGAATAGCTTTTCGACCCCCAGAAAGGAATCTGACCTTCCTATATTCCTGTCGGGTGTCAGGGAAACCGAGGATAAGCTGGTTCTTGACGGAAACGAGCTTCACGCCATAATAAAGAACACCTCTCAACGCTCGTCGGATTACTCTGCCCTCTCCTTCGTTCCCCGTCCGTCGCACGCGGATTTCGCGGCGCGAAAAAAGTACGGTGAGAGCGTAGATCTGCGCGGCGGAGGACATTTCTCGGGTCGTCTTACCGCTCCTATGTGCATAATAGGCGGAATATGTCTGCAATATCTCAGAGCTAAGAACATACACGTCGGCGCTCATCTTTACTCGGTGGGGGGAATAAAGGATACGCCCTTTGACCCCATGGGAGTGAGTGCAAAGGATTTTGAGGCATTGCATTCACACTCTGACTTCCCCGTTATGGACACCGAGGCGGGAGAAAAAATGAAGGCTCTCATTGAAAAGGCTCGTCAAAACGGTGACTCTGTGGGAGGAATCGTAGAGTGCGCCGCCATAGGGCTTCCCGCGGGACTTGGAGAGCATATCTTCGACGGAGTTGAAAACCGAATTTCTGGTATCGTATTCGGTATCCCCGCAGTTAAAGCAATTGAATTTGGCAACGGATTTGACTGCGCTTCCCTTTTCGGCTCTCAGAATAATGACCCCTTTGTCACAGACGGGAAGGAAATATACACGAAAACAAACAACTGCGGCGGAATACTGGGCGGAATGACAAACGGTATGCCACTTATTTTCCGCGCGGCTATGAAGCCGACCCCCTCAATCTTTGTCCCGCAGGACAGCGTGGATATGGTGACTATGACGCCCGTAAAGCTTAATATCAATGGTAGGCACGACCCTTGCGTGGCAGTGCGAGCCGTACCTGTTTTCGAGGCGGCAGCTGCCATCGCCATCTGCGATATGCTTCTGGACACCACAGAGCGCAATACATAAAAATCTGTGAGGTAACGTAATGAAGCTTACTGCTAAGCATACCGTGACTGCGGGATACGTGGGCTACGCAACACAGGCACTTGTCATAAATTTTACTCCGCTGCTCTTTATAACCTTTGAAAATAACTACGGAATATCCTTGGGAAAAATAGGGCTTCTTATTGCTATATCATTTCTTTCCCAACTTGTAACCGATGCCTTAGCGGCTAAGTTCGCCTCAAGGCTGAATACCAGAACCACAGTGGTAGCGGGACATCTTTGCGCCGTAGCGGGTATAATATCCTTGGCGACTTTCCCCGAGCTTCTACCCGACCCTTTTGCAGGTCTTACCATCGCCACTGTACTGTCAGCAGTTGGCGGAGGAATAATAGAGGTATTTATAAGCCCAATCGTCGAGGCGTGTCCAACCGCTGAGAAAAGCGCCACTATGAGTCTGCTTCACTCCTTCTATTCATGGGGCTCGGCGGCTACGGTGCTTATATCTACCATTTTCTTTGCGACGGCAGGTATCCAGCATTGGCGAATACTTTCCTGCCTTTGGGCAATTCTGCCCCTTTCGGGGGCGTTTATGTTCGCTTTCGTCCCGATATACGAGCTTGACGCCGATACCGAGGAGGGACGAAAAAAAGCCCAAGGACGCTCACTTTTGCGCTCGGGACTCTTTTGGATATTTTTTATAATTATGTTCTGCGCGGGAGCGTCCGAGATGGCTATGAGCCAATGGGCTTCCAGCTTTGCCGAGAGCGGACTTGGCGTTAATAAAACCGTAGGCGACCTCTTGGGTCCATGCGCCTTCGCGATATTTATGGGACTCTCCCGAGTTTTCTATGCCTTTGCGGGAAAGAAAATAAAGCTTACGGCATTCTTTACTGTTTCCGCTATACTCTGTACCCTTTCCTATCTTATAGCCGCCCTCTCCCATCTGCCTGTTCTTTGTCTGCTTGGGTGCGCTCTTTGCGGACTGTCGGTAGGAATAATGTGGCCGGGAACTTACAGCCTCGCCACCGCGAGAATAGACTTTGGCGGAGTGCGTATGTTTGCCCTTCTCGCCCTTGCAGGTGACATGGGCTGCATCGTAGGGCCGTCGGTTGTGGGAGCGGTTGCCGAGGCTTTGGGAAACGACCTCCAGATATCCTTTTTGATATCTGCCCTGTTTCCTATTATAATACTGGTTCTTATACCCTTCGTAATGCTCTTGACCAAAAGAGCTGCAAGAAAAACAAGATAAAAGGAATAATATTATGGAACTCAAGCAATTAAGAGAAGATATAGACTCCATTGACAAGGAGCTTGTTGAGCTTTTTATTAAAAGAATGAATTGCTCTGCCAAGGTTGCCGAATACAAGCGGGAGAGAGGAATTCCCGTAATGGATGCTGCCCGTGAGAGAGAGCTGCTGAACAAAATATCCGAGCTTTCGGGAGCGGAGTTTGAGGAATACTCAAGAACGCTCTATTCCACTATTCTTTCACTCTCTCGCTCCTATCAGCATACTCGCCTTGGGGAAACCTGTGAGCTTTATAATTCCATAAGCGAGGCTATGGAAGCAACGCCAAAGCTCTTTCCCGAACGCGCTACCGTTGCCTGTCAGGGCGTTGAGGGAGCTTATTCTCAAATAGCCGCCGAGCGTCTTTTCAAGGTGCCTAACATCCTTTTCTTCTCAGACTGGGAAAAGGTGTTCTCCGCTATTGAATCGGGAATGTGCCGATACGGAGTTCTTCCCATAGAAAACAGCACCGCGGGCTCTGTTAAAAAAATCTATGACCTTATGATAAGCAGAAATTTCAAAATAGTAAGGACAGTACGCATAAAGATAGACCACTGTCTTCTGGCTAAGGCAGGGACTAAGCTTTCCGATATTAAAGAGATTTTCTCACACGAGCAGGCAATAAATCAGTGCGCGTCCTTCCTATCCACACTGGGTCCTGACGTAAAGATAACGCGTGTGGAAAACACCGCCCTTGCATCTCAAATGGTGGCGAATTCAGACAGACGTGACGTTGCTTCCCTATCCTCACGCTCCTGCTCCACCCTTTACGGTCTTTCAATACTTGCAAGTTCGGTTCAGGACAACGGAAACAACCACACACGGTTTATCTGCATAACCAACAAGACCGAGATATATCCGGGGGCTGACCGCACCTCTCTTATGCTCGTGACTCCTCATAAGCCCGGCGCGCTTTACAGCATCCTTTCTCGCTTCAATGCTCTTGGTATAAACCTTATCAAGCTTGAATCAAGACCTATCCCCGAGAGGGATTTTGAATTTATGTTCTATTTCGATCTTGAAGCCCCTGTCTATTCTCCAAAGCTGGCACAGCTTTTAGCCGAGCTTGAAAAGGAGTGCGAGGAATTCACCTATCTCGGCTCGTACTCAGAGGTAATATAATGAAGCGCGGATATACGCATATGAAATGCGGCCTTATAGGCGAGAAGCTGGGACACAGTTTTTCCTCTCTGATACATAATAGGTTAGCCGACTACTCCTTTACTCTTCGGGAGATAGAAAGGGACAAGCTGGTCGAATTTCTTAATAGTAATGAGCTTGACGCCTTTTGCGTAACCATACCCTATAAAAAGGAAGTTATTCCCTATCTGGATTATATATCCCCCGAGGCAAGGGCTATTGGAGCGGTGAACGTAATAGTACGCAAGGACGGAAATAAGCTTTACGGCTATAACAGCGATTATTTTGGCTTTGAATATACCTTAAGCTCCTCGGGAGTAGATGTAGCAAACAAAAAGGCGATTGTTTTCGGCAACGGCGGCGCTTCTCTGACCGTATGTACAGTGCTCAGGGACAAAAAAATAGCCGAGCTTACGGTAATAGGCAGAAATGATAATACTCTCGAAAATATTTCAAAGCACAGTGATGCTCAAATAATAGTAAACGCCACACCTGTGGGAATGTATCCCCACAATGGCACTGCCCCCGTTGACCTTTCTCTCTTTCCCAATTGCGAGGCGGTATTTGACCTTGTTTATAACCCCGCCCGTACCGAATTATTGCTTCAAGCACAGGAGCGCGGTATTCTTGCCGTAGGAGGTCTGCCTATGCTCGTAGCTCAGGCGGCAAGGGGCTTTGAGTATTTTACGGGGGATAGCTACGAGGATGGCTGTATTGAAGAAATAATCAATTATATAAGCCAAAGCACACAAAACGTTATATTGGTCGGAATGCCCGGCTGCGGAAAAAGCACGGTGGGCAAGCTTTTGGCAAAGTCCCTTGCCAGAGAGTTTTTTGACGCGGATGATGAATTTACGAAAACGCACGGGATAACTCCCGCCGACGCCATAAACACTCTGGGTGAGGAAAAATTCCGTCTTATGGAAAACGAGATACTGCGTCAGCTTGGCAAAAAAAGCTGCGCTGTAATTGCCACAGGCGGCGGAGCGGTTACAAGGGAGTATAACTATTCTCCTCTGCACCAAAACGGAGTTATAGTATTTCTCGAAAGAGCCATCGATAAGCTTCCCGTAAGCGGCAGACCTCTCTCTCAAGGACGCAATCTGGCAGAGCTTTATGAGAGCCGTATTGACGCGTATCTGCGCTTTTCGGACATACGGGTAGAGAGCACCGAGATACCCCAAATGACGGCAAATGCCATAATACAGGAGCTATCAAAATACGACTACACCTGCATATTTAAAAGCTGCGGAGGAAAGTAAAAATATGAAAATTCTTGTTATAAACGGACCAAATCTTAACTTTTTAGGCATCCGCGAGCCGGATATTTACGGAAAAAACACCTACAGCGATCTTTGCAAACTGATTGAAAAGGCAGCAACGGAGAGAAATGTTGATGTCACAATATATCAGTCAAATCACGAAGGTGACCTTGTTGATAAAATCCAATGGGCGTATTTTCATAAAATCGATGGCATTATCATAAACCCTGCAGCATATACACACACAAGCGTTGCAATTCTTGATGCACTAAAAGCTGTAAATATTCCTGCGGTGGAGGTGCATATCTCGGATGTTGACTCGAGAGAGGATTTCAGACAGGTTTCCTATGTTAGCAAGTACTGTTTTGCAAGAATCGCAGGTAAAGGCTTTGAGGGATATGTTCATGCTATTGATGAAATAATAAAAAATGTAAAGTAAACATTTTAGAAGCATCGGAGGGTGCTTCTTTTTTTCTTTACAAATATAGAAGTAAATATTGTTGAAAAAGAGAAATAAGTGTGATAAAATATATACGAATAATTATATTGAAGCTTGAAAGGCGACGAAAACATGAAAGAGTTTATGCTTGGCTGTAATTATTGGGCATCTCACGCGGGAACTGAAATGTGGAGAAACTGGAATGAGGATGCTGTTCGCTCTGATTTTGAAATGCTTTCCAAAAACGGAGTCGATACTCTGAGAGTTTTTCCTAACTGGCGCGATTTTCAGCCTGTAAGCCCTCTTTTTGACGGTGGAGGAGTAATCAGAGAATACAGGGTACACGAGGATAAACTACCGGAGAATAAGTATTATCTTGATGAAACTGCCCTTGGTAATTTTGAAAAATTCTGCGATATTGCACAGGAATATAATTTAAAACTCATTGTGGGTATTCTTACGGGTTGGATGAGCGGAAGACTCTTTATTCCCCCGGCACTTTACGGAAAGAATCTTTATACAGATCCGATAGCTTTGATGTTTGAACTCAAGTTCATCGAAGGCTTTGTGACAAGATTAAAAGATAAAAAAGCTATTTATGCATGGAATCTCGGCAATGAATGTAATTGTATGAGCAGGGCGGAAGACTATAGTGTTGCTCAGAGCTGGACAGGCATTGTATGCAACGCAATCAGGGCAAACGATCCGGACAGAATGATTGTTTCGGGAATGCACGGACTTTCCCTTGACGGAACTTGGAGAATTGAAGATCAGGGAGCATATACCGATATGCTTACAACTCATCCTTATCCCTATTTTGTTCCTCATTGCACAAAGGATGATTTCTCGTCAATGAGAACGCTGCTTCATGCGACAACTGAAACAAAGTATTATGCCGATGTTTCGGGAAAATCCTGTCTTGTTGAGGAAATAGGAACTCTCGGAAACATGATGTGCGATGAAGAAACTGCAGCGGGTTTTCTGAGAGTCAATATGTTTTCCAATTGGGCGCATGGTTCACCCGGGGTTCTCTGGTGGTGTGCAAATGACCAGATGATGCTTGAAACTCCGCCATATTGCTGGAATATGTGCGAAGTTGAGCTTGGTATGCTCGACAAAAATAAGAATCCCAAACCTGTTCTTTGCGAAATGAAAAAGTTTTCGGACTTTGTAAATAAACTTGATTTTGAACTTCCCAAAGCAAAGGAAGACGGAGTATGCCTTCTCACAGACGGTCAGGATAACTGGGGCATGGCGTATATGACCAATATCCTTGCAAAGCAGGCGAAGGTTAATCTTTCTTTTGCGTATGCATCAAAGGAAATTCCGGATGCCGATGTGTATCTGCTTCCTTCGGTTCCATCTGTGCGTATGATGCCGTCATATAAGTTCAACGAATTGAAAAACAAAGTTTACCAAGGCGCAACCCTTTATAT
>JAZNXE010000019.1:0-34069 GCA_045593725.1 Eubacteriales bacterium | reverse complement strand
AAGACCGCTTGGCCTCCGACTTCAAAGGATGAGCCAAAGCCCGAAATAGTTTTTGCTCCTGAGCCGAAGCGCGAGGTTGTGCAACCAAGGGTTGCGCCCGACGCCCAAAGCACCAAGCCGATAAAGGCGTGGAGCGAGGCGGTGCAGGTAATTCAGGGCATTGACCGTTCCGCATATCCGCTTTTGAAGAAAACGCGCGCGTACGTTGGCGCGGACGGAAAAATCCACGTTCTTTGTTACGATAGCTTTGGAATTTTCGCAATGGACAAGCCGAATATCAAAAGCGCGCTCGCAGGTGCTCTTTCAAAATATCTTGAAAAGAGATATACCGAAAACGACATCGTTTTTGAAGAGGACAGTGGAAAAATTAGAATAGAGGACGATTTTTCGGACCTTGATGAATTTATGAATTAATTGAAAGGAAATATAGAAAATGAAAGCAAGAATACCAAACGGAATGGGCGGCGGCCCCTCTAATCTTAACGCAATGATTAAGCAGGCACAGAAGATGCAGGAGGATATGGCTGCGCTTCAGGAGGACCTTGATAACAGAGAGTACGATATATCCGCAGGCGGCGGAGTAGTGGGTGTTAAGATAAACGGCAAGAAGGAGATACTTTCTATCGATATCAAGCCCGAGATAGTTGACCCCGATGACATCGAAACTCTTTCCGATATACTCGTAGCCGCTGTCAACGAGGCTATAAAGAGGGTCGAGGATACCAATAGTTCGGAGATGGCAAAAATAACAGGCAGTATGGGCATGGGTATGCCCGGACTTTTCTGATATGACCGGATACATAGAGGCGCTCCAGCATCTTGCGGAGCAGTTTGGAAAATTGCAGGGAGTAGGCAGAAAGACCGCAATGAGAATGGCGTTTTCGGTCGTTGAGCTTGACGCTGACTCGGCAGAGGAGTTTGCCAATGCCATAATTGAGGCTAAGCAGAGAATACACGAATGTCCTATATGCGGAAATCTTACCGACAGGGAGCTTTGCGCTGTATGTGAGGACGAAACCCGTGACAGAAGCGTAATATGCGTCGTAGAGGACGTAAAGGCTGTAATGTCCATAGAGAAGGTAAGGGAATTCAAGGGAGTTTATCACGTGCTTGGAGGAGTAATATCTCCCATAAACGGAATAACCCCTGATAAGATTCGCTTTGCCGAGCTTCTTGCCAGAATAAATAAGGACGGAGCAGAGGAGGTAATAGTTGCCACCAACCCTACCCCCGACGGAGAGGTAACGGCAATGTATATTTCCAAATACTTAAAGCCCCTTGGTATCAAGGTAACAAGACTTGCTTACGGCATACCCGTAGGCTCGGAGCTTGAATATGCCGACGAGGTCACACTCGGACGCGCAATAGAGGGCAGACAGGACGTATAAATACGCTGAAAAGACCGACAAACGTCGGTCTTTTGTGTTTGAGAATATTGTTACTTGGAAAGCAAAAAAGTGTATGCAGACAAAGTAAGTAACGAAAATGTAAATATTAAACTTTTCTGAAATAAAATCTCAAAATATTGTTTACAAATCGTGAAAAATGTAGTAAAATATATTCAGTATAATTTTATAATGAGGTAAGTGTGTATGAACTGCTGTGAGCCTAAGTATAAAAGAGTCCTTCTCAAGCTTTCGGGCGAAGCCTTGCAGGGCAAGGACGGGATTTTGAATTTTGATTTTATCGCTTCTATTGCCGAGGTTCTTAAGAAATGCCTTGACAAAAAAATAGAGGTTGGAATTATAGTCGGAGCAGGTAACATCTGGCGCGGACGTCAGGGCGGTGAGATGGACAGAGTAAGAGCGGACCATATGGGTATGCTGGCTACTACCATAAACGCTTTGGCACTTCAGGATACCTTTATTCAGAAAGGACTTGACGCCGTTGTAATGACTGCTGTGGAAATGAAAGCATTTGCCGAGCCTTACGTAACACGAGATGCTATTGCGGCGCTTGCGTCGGGAAAGGTAGTTATTTTCGGTACAGGACTTGGTTCGCCTTTCTTCTCGACTGATACTGCGGCGGCTCTCCGCGCGGCAGAGATAAAGGCAGACGCCATTCTTATGGCTAAGAACATAGACGGCGTATATAACGCAGACCCCAGAAAAGATCCCAATGCCGTGAGATATGACGAGATTACCTACGCGGAGGTTATTTCCAAGGAGCTTAAGGCTCTCGATCTCACCGCGGCGGCATTCTGCCTTGACAACGACATAAGGGCGTATGCCTTTGAGCTTAAAGACCCAATGAACATATACCGTGTGGCTATGGGCGACAAAATAGGCACGGAGCTTCACAAGTAAGACTGAATATTTTGTGAGAAAAGAAATATAATTATATACGGAGGACTTTATCTATGAAACTCAATACAAAGGATTTTGAAGTAAAAATGCAGAAGGCTATTGCCGCCTACGAGGAAAATCTCACGGTTATCCGCGCAGGTCAGGCTAATACTGCCGTTCTTTCCAAGGTTATGTTTGAATACTGGGGAGCGCCCACCGCTCTTACGTCTATGGCAGATATCCGTGTAGCGGACTCTAAGACTGTTACCATTACCCCCTATGACGCATCTACCCTTAAGGCTATGGAAAAGGCTATTCTTGCCTCCGATGTAGGAATTACACCTACTAATGACGGTAAGGTTATCCGCCTTGTATTCCCCCAGCCCACCGAGGAGCGCCGTAAGGAGCTTGTAAAGCAGGTTCAGAAGATGGGCGAGGACGCTAAGGTTGCTATCCGCAACGTAAGAAGAGATGCTAACGACCTTTGCAAGAAGATGAAGAAGGACGGCGAGATGACCGAGGACGAGCAGAAGACCTCCGAGAAGTCGGTTCAGGATCTTACCGATAAGTACATCAAGGAGGTTGACGCAGTCACCTCCAAAAAAGAAAAGGAAATCATGCAGATCTGACTTTAACACAAGCAGGGCGGGTGAATAGCCCGTCCCTGCTTTTTTACTATGATATGTGAGGACTGTATATGAGCGATAACAAAAAAGAAGCTACTGAAGTCTGTCCCATAAAGCACATTGCTTTTATTATGGACGGCAACGGAAGATGGGCAAAAAAAAGAGGAATGCCCCGCGAATATGGGCATAAGGCTGGTGCCAAGACATTTGAGAGGGTACTTGAGAGATGTAACGAGAGAGGAATACAGGCGGCAACCTTTTACGTTTTTTCCACCGAAAACTGGAAGCGTTCAGAGCGTGAGGTGAACGCCCTGATGAAGCTGCTTGAGGATTATCTTTCCGAGTGCGAAAAGCAAATAAAGGATGGAAAGAGAAATATAAGATTTATATTTCTTGGTGACAAAACGCCGTTTTCTCCCCATTTGCGCAAAAAAATGGAGGATATCGAAAAGATTTCTGCCCATAATACGCGAATCGTAAACCTTGCTATAAACTACGGTGGCAGAAGCGAACTGACATACGCATTTAACGCCTTGGCAAAAGAAGAAAAGAAACAAATAACCGAAGAGGATATCTCCCGAGCGCTATATACAAAGGACTCCCCCGAGCTTGATATGATAGTCAGAACGGGAGGGGACCTCAGAATATCCAATTTTCTGCTCTGGCAGGCAGCGTACGCCGAGCTGTATTTTACCGATAAGCTCTGGCCCGATTTTTCCGCCGAGGACGTGGATGAGGTTATAGAAGATTTTAAGCGCCGCCAGCGTCGTTTTGGCGGAGTGTGAAAGGACGTATTTTATGTTAAAAAGAATAATAACGGCTATATGCGCGGTAATAATTTTACTTCCCATACTTTGGTTCTCGGATACCCTTGTGTTTTCCGCGGCAATAGCCATAGCTACTATTATGTGCCTTTTTGAGATGTTCAGATGCATGGGACTCCACAAAAATATAGCCTTGACACTGCCTATATATGTAGCCGCTGCCGTATTTCCTTTTCTACAAAGGATTATGGAATACGACTACGTTGCAATGATAGCGTTTATGGCGGCAAGTCTTTACACCATTTATCTTTTTGCTCTTGTGATTTGGTCACACGGAAAGCTTACCTACAAGGATGCTTCCTCCTCCTGCATTACTTCGTTTTATATAATTCTTGCTCTCAATATGGTTATCTACATAAGAGATTTCGGAGAGAATGGCAAATATCTGTATTTCCTTATATTCATTGGCGCTTGGATAACCGATATTTTTGCCTACTTTACGGGAGTATTTTTCGGTAAGCATAAGCTTATAGAGGACGTAAGCCCCAAAAAGACCATAGAGGGAAGTATAGGAGGAACGGTATTCTGCTCCATAGGATACGTGGTAATGGGAGTTATAGCTAACCTTTTTGGTTGTAACGCGAACTTTATTCTTCTCGCTATCGGAGGCGTGATAATGGCTATCATTTCTCAGATAGGAGATTTGATAATGTCTGTTATTAAAAGACATTACGGTATTAAGGATTACGGAAAGCTTTTTCCCGGACACGGAGGAATGCTTGATAGAATAGATTCCATTCTTGCCGTTTCTGTTGCTTTGGCGGCGCTGTGTATGTTCTCTTATGTGACAAATATACCCTTGATGTAAGGCGGAATTATGAAAGAAATTAAGAAAACTATTGCGGTTCTCGGCTCTACGGGCTCGATAGGAGAACAAGCGCTTGACGTTGCCGAGAAATTTGATATTGAAGTAAGCTCTATAAGTGCTAACCGTAATTTTTTGCGTGTTGAGGAACAAGCGAGAAAATTCAAGGTAAAAGCGGTGGCTATGGCTGACGAGAGCGCGGCGAAGGAGCTTAAGATACGGCTTGCTGATACCGATATTAAGATATATTCCGGTGAGCATGGAATATGCCAGATGATAGGTGAGCAGACGCAGGATACAGTAGTCAATTCAATAATAGGAGAGGCGGGACTTGCTCCTACACTTGCTACTATTGACTCGGGATGCCGACTGGCCTTAGCAAATAAAGAATCTCTTGTAGTAGCCGGAGAGATAGTTATGTCAAGAGCCAAGGAAAAGGACGTGGAGATACTTCCTGTTGACAGTGAGCACTCGGCTATCTTTCAGTGCCTTAAATCGGGTGACTCAAAGGAGATAAAGAAAATACTGCTTACCGCTTCGGGAGGACCGTTCTTCAACTATACCAAGGAGCAGCTTAAGGATATCGGAGTAGCCGATGCACTTGCGCATCCCACTTGGAAGATGGGCGCGAAGATAACCGTAGATTCGGCAACGCTTATGAATAAGGGCTTTGAGGTAATAGAAGCGGTGCATCTTTTCGGAGTGCCCGCAGAGCGCATACAGGTGGTAGTACACCGTGAAAGTATAATACATTCTATGGTGGAATATATTGATAACAGCATTATAGCGCAGATGTCTGTACCCGATATGCGGCTTTGCATACAGTACGCTGTTGCATACCCGCACAGAGTAAGCGCGGCTATATCAGAGCTGGACCTCTTTGACATATCGGGGCTTACCTTTAAGAATCCCGACCCCGAAACCTTCAGCCTACTTGCGTGTGCATACGATTGTATAGCAAAGGGCGGAGCATTGCCTGCTGTACTTAATGCTGCAAATGAGGTGGCGGTCAGCAGATTTCTTGGTGGGAAACTTGATTTCTATCGCATAAGCGAAGCCGTCTGTGAAACGGTGGATATACTTTCAAGGGCAAGGAACGAGCACACCTTAGAGGGTATTTTGAATTACGACAGGGAAGCAAGGACGACTATCGAAAAAATATTGGAAAATTGATTTTTGCAGAGCCGAAAGGAAGAATTATTTAATGGGAACTGTGTTAACGGTCATATTTTACGCAATAATTATGGTCCTTGTATTCGGAGTGTTAATATTTATACACGAATTCGGACACTTTTTTACCGCAAGGCGTTGCGGGGTTGCAATAAAAGAATTTGCCGTGGGAATGGGCCCCACCTTATTCTCGTGGAAATCCAAGAAATATGATACCCGTTATGCTCTCAGGGCTTTTCCTATCGGTGGATTTGTAAGCATGGTAGGTGAGGATGAGGAATCCGAGGACGAAAACGCTTTCTGCAACAAAAGTGTATGGAAACGTATGATAATAGTAGTGGCAGGAGCCGTTATGAATCTTATTCTCGGTTTTTTGCTGATGCTCTTGGTAGTTGTTATGCAACCCAAAATAGGCTCTACCGTGGTTGCTGATTTTACAGCGGATGCTATCTCAAACCAACAGCTTATGGTAGGTGACGAGATAATAAAGGTAGATGGTACAAGGGTTTACAGCGGAAACGAGGTAATGTACGAGATAGCCAACAAGGGGTACGAGCCAATTGATATAGTCGTTAAACGCGGTGGGGAAAGGATTACTCTTAATAACGTGGTATTCCCCACGGTACAAGAGGAGGGCATTCTCTTCGGGAATATTGATTTTATGGTCTTGGAGGAGAGCCGAAGCCTTCCAAATCTTATAAAGCAGACCTTTTTCCGTTCTGTATCTACCGTAAAAATGGTGTATGATTCTCTTGTTGGACTTGTAAACGGAAGATTTGGAATGGATGCGGTTTCAGGACCCATAGGTGTTGCCGAGGTGGTAGGAAGCGCCGCAAAGACAGATTACCTTAGCTTTATATATATTGTTTCGGTCTTAACTATAAATCTCGGAGTGGTAAATCTTCTTCCTTTTCCCGCTCTTGACGGAGGACGCTTTGTGCTTCTTGCAATTGAGGGAATAAGAAGAAAACCGCTGAACCGTAACGTCGAGGCATATATAAATTTTGCGGGCTTGATAATTCTTTTCGCGTTTATGATATTTATTTCTTTCAAGGATATTTTAAAATTAATTTTCAGGTAAGCTATGATATACAACGATATTAGAAGAAAAACTAAAGAAATAAGAATAGGCAATATTGCGATAGGCGGGAGATGTCCTATCGCAATTCAGTCTATGACTAACACCGATACTCACGATAAGGAAGCAACCCTCTCCCAGATACTTTCGCTGGAAAACAGAGGGTGTGACATAGTTCGCATAACAGTTCCCGATATAGAGGCTGCGGATACTATACCTTACCTGAAGGAAAAGGGAGTGACGATGCCTATTGTAGCGGATATCCACTTTGACTATCGCGTAGCAGTGCGTTGCGCCCAGCTTGGTGTAGATAAGATACGGATAAATCCCGGAAATATTGGTTCTGACGACAGAGTTTTTGAGGTTGTAAAGGCGTGTAAGTCGGCTGGTGTTCCTATACGTATAGGTGTCAATAGCGGCTCGCTTGAAAAGGATATACTTGCGAAATACGGAGAGCCAAGCGCTCAAGCCCTTTGCGAGAGCGCACTGTATCACATCTCATTGCTGGAAAAATACGATTTCACCGACATAGTTATATCAATAAAGGCATCAAATCCGTATAATATGATAATGGCTAACCGCTTACTTGCCCAAAGGTGCGATTATCCCTTGCATTTAGGTGTTACCGAGGCGGGAAGTAAGGAGCTTGGCTCACTAAAAAGCGCCGTGGGAATAGGCGCGTTGCTTTGTGATGGTATTGGCGACACGATAAGAGTGTCGCTGACGGACAAGCCTGAGGAAGAAATAGATGCCGCGAAGAACATTTTGAAAGCCGTAGGAGTACAGGGACAGAGCGGTATGGATATTGTCAGCTGTCCTACCTGCGGAAGGACCAAGATAGACCTCATAGCTCTCGTATCCGATTTTGAAAAGAGGGTAAAAGCCGAGGGGCTGGATTCAATGCCTATAAAGGTAGCTCTTATGGGGTGTGTGGTAAACGGTCCGGGAGAGGCAAGAGAAGCGGATATAGGAATAGCGGGCGGTAAGGGCGAGGCTGTCCTTATAAGAAAAGGCGAGATAATAGGAAAAATAGCCGAGGATGATATAGTTGAGCAACTAATCGCCCAGATAAAAAAGCTTTGAATTTTAAAGGGGGAGAAATGGCAAAGACATTAAAAGAGCTTTTTAATAAATATCTTCCCACAGAGGAACACGGAAAAATTCTTGCTTCGGGTGTTGTCTGCCGTTCAAGGGTAGATAAAGAACGAAGAATAATCGAGGTATGTGCGGATTTCGAGCGTATAATCCCCAAGAGCGCATTGTATGATGTAGAGGATGCCGTAAAGGAAGCTTATCAGCTTCAGTTTTGCAAGATACTGCCCAAGTATCCCAAGGAGCTTTTCGATTATGATTACGTGCCTGAGGTTTTGCTTGAAGCAGAGCGTGTGGGTATGGTAGCCAGAGGATTTTTCGGAAATTACAGATATACTCTTGAAAACAATAAATTGACCGTAACTATACCCTTCACGCAGGATGGAATATTATTGCTTGAGAACGCGCAGACCCCAAAGGTAATAGAAAAAATAATTGAGAGTGAATTTGGGTTGAGAATATCCGTAAGCATAGAGCATGACGGAAGAACAGCTATGGAAATGTCAAGCAATTACAGGCTGAGAGTTGAGGAGCTTGACAGACAGATAAGCTCAGCCGAACAAAGGTATTCCGCAGCCGCTCAGGGAAGCGGGGACAACAAAAATGCTACCGAGCCTGAAAAGGAAAAGCTGCCAAGACTTGCTTCCGTGTACGATAACGGAGGTGTACAAAAGGATGAAAGCGGTTATATACATATCGGAGCATCGGTTTTTGATATATCATCACCTCAGTACATAATAGGTCAGCCCTTTGAAATACAGCCTATACTTATATCTTCGGTAACGCGTCCGCTCAGAAATTTAATATTTATAGGAGAGGTTTTTGCTTTTACCAACGAAGCTAACCGCGCAGGGGATAGGTTTAATGTATCCTTCGGTATTTTTGACGGAAACAGCTCTATATTTATAAAGCGTTACTCACTTGAAGCGGAGGATGCCAATGAATTGGCAGGAGCTATAAAGAACGGTATGGCTATCGCCGTGCGCGGATATACAAAGGGCGAAAAAAATGATGAAACCGAGCTTTATATGAATTATGCTGATATAGCAGTGATTTCAAAGCTGAAAAGGAAGGATAATTCATCAAAGAAGCGTGTAGAGCTTCATCTTCATACGAATATGTCAGCAATGGATGCGCTTATTGCCCCCGACGTGGCAGTTAAAACAGCGCAAGCGTGGGGTCATCCCGCGGTAGCCATAACAGACCACGGAAACGTTCAGGGCTTTCCCGAGGCAATGATAGCCGCCGATAAAACGGGAATGAAGGTCATTTACGGTATGGAAGCGTATTTCGTTAACGATACCGCGTCCGCGGTCTATGGAAGCTACGAGGGCGATTTTTCGGACGAATTCGTGGTATTCGATATAGAAACAACGGGACTCTCACCGCTTAATTGCAAAATAACCGAAATAGGCGCGGTAAAGATAAAGAACGGAGAGGTTTTAGAAGCCTACAATACCTTTGTAAATCCAGAATGTCCTATACCGCAGGAGATAGTGGAGCTTACCTCTATAAGTGACGAAATGGTTGCAGATGCCCGTACGATCGATGCGGTGCTTCCCGAGTTTTTGGATTTTGTCGGCGACCGATTGCTTATGGCGCACAACGCTGACTTTGATATCAGCTTTATTCGTGCCGCGGCAAAGGAGCTTGATATTCAATTTAATTCTCCCTATCTTGATACCCTTGGACTTTCAAGGTTTCTGAATAAGGATTTGAAATCTCATAAGCTGGACGTGCTTGCGAAGCATTATAAGCTGGAGGAATTTCACCATCACCGCGCCTGTGACGACGCGGAAACTCTTGCGAAGATATTTTTCAAGATGGCGGAGCAGTTATCCTCTATGGATATCAAAAGCTTCAAGGAACTGCAAAATGAATTCAGTACAAACGCAAACCCGCTTACCTTGAAGCCATACCATCAGATAATACTGGCGAAAAATCAAGAGGGCTTGAAAAACCTGTATAAGCTTATATCCCTCAGCTATCTTAATTATTATCGCCGACAGCCCAGAATTCCCAAAACAGAGCTTGAAAAGCATAGGGAAGGACTTATAATCGGCTCTGCGTGCGAGGCGGGTGAGCTGTTTTGCGCAATACTTGAGGGAAAGCCTGAGAGAGAAATAGAGGAAATAGTAAATTTCTACGATTATCTGGAAATTCAACCTATATGCAACAACCGCTTCCTTATAGCCGAGGGAAGAGTAGCTGACGATGAGGGACTCAGAGAGCTTAACAGAAAAATAGTTGCTTTGGGTGAAAAATATAATAAGCCTGTTGTGGCAACCTGCGACGCTCATTTCCTTAACGAGGAGGATGAGATATACCGAAAGATACTTCTCGCGGGTATGAAATTCAAGGACTGTGACAGAGATATACATCTCTATTTCAGAACCACTGAGGAAATGCTCCACGAATTCGCTTATCTTGGTGAGGAAAAGGCGTATGAGGTAGTAGTTGAAAATACCAACCTCATAAACGATATGATAGGCGAGGTCCGTCCGATTCCAAAAGGCTCTTATACCCCTAAAATGGACGGAGCGGAAGAGGAGCTTCAGGAGAAATGCTGGACAAGGGCTAAGTCTATGTATGGCGACCCCGTGCCCCAAATAGTAAAGGACAGACTTGAGAAGGAGCTTACATCCATCATAAAGAACGGCTTTGCGGTTCTCTATATGATAGCACAAAGACTGGTTGAATACAGTGAAAGTCAGGGGTATCTCGTTGGCTCACGAGGTTCGGTTGGCTCATCCTTCGTTGCCACCATGGCGGGAATTTCAGAGGTAAATCCTCTGCCACCGCACTATTATTGCCCCAAATGTCAGTATTCTCATTTCTTTACCGACGGAAGCGTTGGCTCGGGATTTGACCTTCCCGACGAATTTTGTCCCAACTGTCAAACCAAGCTGAACGCTGACGGACACGATATCCCCTTTGAAACCTTCCTTGGATTTTACGGCGATAAATCTCCCGATATTGACCTTAATTTCTCTGGTGACGTTCAAGGAAGAGTGCATAAATATACAGAGGAGCTTTTCGGAGCTGAAAACGTGTTCAGAGCGGGAACGCTTGGAACTCTTGCGGATAAGACCGCATACGGATTTGTGGCGAAATACTTTGAGGGCAAGGGTGTAAGCATAGGAAAAGCCGAAATGGAGCGCATAATCCAGAATTGCGTGGGTGTTAAGCGCACTACGGGTCAGCATCCGGGCGGTATAATAGTCGTGCCCAGAGAATATGAGATATATGACTTTACCCCCGTACAGCACCCCGCCGACGACCCAAATTCGGATATAGTAACCACTCACTTTGCGTTCTCATATCTTCACGATACCATACTTAAGCTTGACGAGCTTGGACACGATATTCCTACTAAATACAAATGGCTTGAGAAGTTTTCTGATAGTAGCGTTATGGATGTTCCTATGAACGACCCTGCTGTATATGAGCTTTTTCATTCCACAGAGCCATTAGGTATAAAGCCTGATGATATAGACGCGCCCATAGGCACCTTTGGACTTCCCGAATTCGGCACTCACTTCCTGCAGCAGGTGCTTGTAGATGCGAAGCCGAAAAACTTTGCCGACCTGCTTCAGATTTCGGGTCTTACACACGGAACGGGTGTTTGGCTTGGAAACGCGGACGAGCTTATTAAGGCGGGAATATGCGATATCTCAAAGGTTATCGGATGTCGTGACAATATAATGAACGACCTTATCCGCTACGGCGTTGAGAATGCTATGTCATTTAAAATAATGGAGAGCGTTAGAAAGGGTAAGGGCCTGACTCCCGATTGGGAGCAGTCAATGCGTGACCACAATGTTCCCGAGTGGTACATAGACTCCTGTAAAAAGATAAAATACATGTTCCCAAAGGCGCACGCGGCGGCATACGTTATGTCGGCTATACGTCTTGGATGGTACAAGGTACACAAGCCCATAGCCTTTTATTGCGCAATGTTTACCGTTGCCCCGGGTGGCTTTGATGCCGCAATAGTCGGCAAGGGACGAGCTAACGTGGTTTCTACTATCAAGGATATTGAGAAACGCGGAAAGGAAGCATCTCCCAAGGAGATATCATCTATACCATCGTTACAGTTGGCTAATGAGTGTATGGCAAGACGTATAAAATTTTTACCTGTGGATATTGAGAAATCTCACTCGTATGCCTTTATGCCTGAGAATGGAGGGATAAGAATGCCTTTTTCAGCGCTTGGAGGACTGGGTGAAAATGCCGCGGCAAACATACTTGCGGCAAGGGAAGAGGAGAAGTTTTTCTCGGTCGAGGACCTGCAAAAGCGCGCAAAGCTCACTAAAAGCGTTATTGAAGTGCTAAGACAAAACCATGCTCTTGATAATCTTAACGAAACAGACCAGCTTTCAATGTTCTAAACAAAAATGCCAAGAATACTTTCTTGGCATTTTCTGTATATATTAATATGGGCTTACCCCAAAATGACGTCCAGAATCATCATAAAGGAAAAGCCCGCAGAGAAGCTTATTACTCCAATATTAGAGCTTTCATATTTAGTGATTATAGGACTTAGCTCTTTTATTACAGCATATATCATAGCCCCTGCCGCAAACCCCAAAAGATAGGGAAGCAAGGGCAGCACCAACGATAGAGCAAGAAGCGTGAATAATGCGCCCACAGGTTCTATTACGCCCGATAGAAAGCCGTAGAAAAAAGCCTTGGGTTTTTTCATACCGCTGCTCGCCAAGGGCATAGAAACTATTGCGCCTTCGGGAAAATTCTGTACCGCTATACCAAGTGATAAGGCTAAAGCTCCGCTTAAATTTTCAAGTGTTCCCTGAGAAAGCATTGCAGCGTAAACCACACCCACAGCCATTCCCTCGGGCAGATTGTGCAGGGATACGGATGTAACCAGCATTCGGTTTTCGTTCAACTGCCCCAACTCCGAGACAAGACTTGGCTCGGGTAATATTTTGTCCATCAAGAGTAAAAACAGTACCCCGAACCATAGACCGCTTACAGCGGGAAGAAAAGACAATGCCCCCATCCGCACCGAGCTTTCGTATTCCATTGCGGGTATAAGTAAGCTCCACACGGACGCCGCTATCATAACTCCTGCGGCAAATCCGCTGATGGCTTGCTTCAGGCTGCTTTTCAGCCCCTTGTTCATAAAGAACACGCAGGCTGCTCCTAAAGTAGTTCCTATGAATGGAAGCATTATTCCAAAAAATATCTTCAAATACATTAAAGCACCTCCAAAGAACAATTACAATGACAGTTATTGATAATATATGTTTTTCAGAGTGCAGTCGTTACATAAAAAAAGGGAGCTGAAATCAGCTCCCTTGGCAAAAAATCTTATCTGTTGAGAATGAGCTTTGTAAGCTCTACGGGGTTAACGATAACGCCGTCCTTGTAAACACGCATATTGCCCGACGCAATCTCGTCAATGAGGATAACCTCGTCACCGTTGTATCCGAATTCAAACTTGATATCCCAAAGGTCAAGACCGATAGTCTTGAGGTCATCGGCAACTATTTTGGTGATAGCAAGAGTCTGAGCTTTAAGGCTCTCAAACATCTCCTCGGTCATAACACCGAGAGCAACAAGTCCCTCGCCCGTTACCAGTGGGTCACCCTTTGCGTCGTTCTTAAAGGTGCACTCTACGTATCCGCCGGGAAGAACGGTTCCGTCAGCAATATATTCGCCGTATCTGCGGATAAAGCTACCGGTAGCTACAAGACGGCAGATAACCTCAAGTCCGTGACCGAAAACCTTACCGGGAAGAACCTCCATAGTAGCGTCATCAACGTTTGCGTTTACGTAGTGAGTCTTAATTCCCGCTTTTTTGAGAAGCTCAAAATAGTAAACAGAGGTCTGAAGATTTGCCTTACCGATGCCCTCAATTGTAAGACCTACTGTGTTTTCACCCGGATCAAAAACGCCGTCCTTACCGGTACAGTCATCCTTGAACTTGAGCATTACGTTGCCGTTGTCAAGCTGGAATACGTCTTTTGTTTTTCCTTCATAAATCTTTTTCATAACTTAACTCCTTAAAATCAAAGATTAGGATTTATAACATAGATATTTTAGCATAAAAATTGTTTTTTGTATATATTTTTTTAAAAATTTTTTTATTTTTTTTAATATATAGTAAAATAATAAAATTTTATTGACATAATTTGTGAATTCTGCTATAATTTTTTCAGTATGATTATCTATGAGGTTTTTAATGAAACTTAGTTGTATGCAAAAGCGCACGTGGGCTGAAATAGACCTTGACGCACTGGAACATAATTACAAAGTCCTAAGGTCCATAACTCCGAAAACTGCAAAAGTGTGTTGTACAGTCAAGGCTGATGCCTACGGTCACGGCTCTGTAAGAGTGGCAAGGCTGTACGAAACAATAGGCGCGGATTTTCTGGCAGTGTCAAACATTAAAGAAGCGCTTATTTTGCGTGAAGCAAGAATAGAATTGCCTATACTTATATTGGGATATACTCATCCCTCCTGCGCGGAGCTTCTTGCTAAGCACCGTATATCCCAGTGCGTATATTCCTACGATTACGGTAAGGCGTTGGCAGAAGCCGCAAGAAATGCTGACGTCAAGGTTCATATACACGTAAAGCTTGATGTTGGAATGGGAAGGATCGGCTTTGTAATACACGATAATGACGATACGGTTATTGATGATATACTTGAAATATGCCGTAACGATTGCTTTGTTACAGAAGGGATATTTACTCATTTCCCTATGGCGGGAGAGGGTAGCGGAGATAATGAGACTACACTAAGACAATACGGTATGTTTTGCCAAGCGGCGGATAAATTGGAAGAAAAGGGAATACGCTTTGAGATAAAGCATTGCAGTAACAGCGCCGCGGCTATAAAGCATCCCGAGCTTAGCTTGGATATGGTAAGATACGGAATCGCTCTTTACGGAGCTTTGCCGTCGGATGATATAGCAGACATTGGCTTGAAAAATACGCTTTCGCTTAAGAGTATTGTTTCTAACCTGAAAAAAGTACGCAAGGGAGATACCATAAGCTACGGAAGCGAGTACGTAGCCCAAAGGGATATTACTGTAGCTACGCTTCCAATTGGGTACGACGACGGATTTAAACGTGAAAATTACACTAACGGGTCGATGATATCTGTAAACGGAGCTTTATGTTCCATAACGGGAAGGGTATGTATGGACCAGACAATGATAGATGTGAGCCACGTGGAGAACATAAAACTTGGAGATGTAGCCGTTATTTACGGAAGCGGAAGCAGCGTGGATATCCCGGAGTTTTCAAAAAAGAACAAAAAGATACCCTATGAGACTATGTGCGAGGTGTCCGCAAGAGTTCCGAGAGTATATATAAAAAATCAAGAGATAGAAAGCGTTCGCGACTCTTTTGTTTGATAATAAATCCTTTTGTAAAAGATTACAAAATCAAGTCTTAAAAAAAGTAAAAATTTTATTTGAAAGCTAACATTTTGTGTTGACTTTCCCAAGGTAATATGATATAATAAATTTGTCAGTTTTTTAGTAATTTTCGGGCTTTTTGTGACCGGCGGATTTATGGAAAAACCATGGGGAAGCAAGAAGTAATAAGCCGACCGCCTGGGCAGCCCTGTCAATCTTTTAGGATAGGACTGCCCATATTTATTTTTGAGGAGGAACAGAATGAAAAAAGTTGGTATTGTTATGGGCAGCGACAGTGATCTGCCTATCGTAAGCAAAGCGATTGACACATTAAAGGAATACGGAGTTCCTTTTGAGGTGCATGTTTATTCCGCCCACAGAACACCCGTGGAGGCTAAGGAATTTTCCGCTAACGCGCGTGAAAACGGCTTTGGAGCTATTATCGCGGCGGCTGGAATGGCGGCACACCTTGCGGGTGCGGTCGCGGCAAATACTACCTTACCCGTTATAGGCATTCCTGTTCAATCCAAGAACCTGGGGGGCATGGATGCTCTTTTGTCCACAGTACAGATGCCTACCGGTATCCCCGTAGCTACCGTGGCAATAGACGGAGCCGCTAACGCTGCTATATTGGCAATACAGATGCTTGCCATAGAGGATGCTGACCTTGCCGCAAGGCTTGACGCGGCAAGAAAGGCGGGCGCAGATAAGGTTCTTGCCAAGAACGCTGATATAGAGGCTAAATTCAACAACTGAGCTTAAAACGCAAAAAGATACAGGAGGAAACAAATGGGAGGATTTTTTGGCGTTGCGAGCAAGCATGACGCGATATCCGACGTGTTTTTCGGAACCGATTACCATTCTCATCTCGGACCAAAAAGAGGAGGAATGGCGGCGTACGATAAAGAAATAGGTCTTCAAAGAGATATACACAATATTGAAAACTCACCTTTCAGAACGAAGTTTGACAAGATTTTTGATGATATGAAGGGCAATTCTGCCATAGGCTGCATAAGCGATACAGACCCGCAGCCATTGCTGATAAAATCTACCATAGGTACTTACGCTATCTCTTTTGTGGGACTTATAAATAATTCCGAGGAGCTTATAAATAAATATCTTCTGGCAAACGGAGGCCATTTCGGAGTTATGACGGGAGGTAAGGTCAATTCGGTCGAGCTGGTAGCTTCTCTGATAAATCACAAGAGCAACTATTGTGAGGGAATTAAGTTCGCACAGGATGTTATTGACGGTTCAATGACGGTTCTTATTCTTAAGGATGACGGAACAATAATTGCGGGAAGAGATAAATACGGAAGACTCCCTGTAATTATTGGTAAAAGCTCAAGCGGCTACTGTGTTTCCTTTGAGTCCTTTGCCTTTGAAAAGCTTGGATATAAAAAGGAGCGTGAGCTTGGTCCCGGAGAAATCGTGGAGTTTACCCACAGCTCCATCAAGCAGCTTGCCCAGCCAAAAGAGCAGATGAGGATATGCTCATTCCTTTGGTCCTACTACGGATATTCAAACTCTACCTACGAGGGTGTTAACGTAGAGCTTATGCGATATAAGAACGGACACATCCTTGCGAGGAACGACAAAGAAGAGGGACTTGCCGAGAACGTGGATTACGTATGCGGTGTGCCTGATTCGGGAACGCCACACGCTATTGGATACGCTAATGAAAGCAAGAAGGATTTTGCAAGACCTTTTATTAAATATACGCCTACTTGGCCCCGAAGCTTTACTCCTTCAAAGCAGGCTGAGCGTAATAAAATAGCGAAGATGAAGCAGATACCCGTTACCGAGCTTATACGCGACAAAAACCTCTTGTTTGTTGATGATTCTATCGTAAGAGGAACACAGCTTAAGGAAACGGTTGAATTTCTCTATGAAAACGGAGCTAAATCGGTTCATATGCGTTCCGCGTGTCCTCCTATAATGTACAGCTGTAAATATCTGAACTTCTCACGGGCTACCAGTCCTATGGAGCTTATCGCAAGAAGAACCATAGTTGAGCTTGAGGGGGAGAAGGGACTTGAGTATATAGATGAATACATTGACTCAAAAACCGAAAGAGGCAAGAAGCTGCGCAAGGCTATCGCGGATAAATTCCACTTTGATTCTCTTGAATTCCAGTCGCTTGAGGGAATAATTGAGGCTATTGGAATTGATGAGTGCAAGCTTTGCACCTATTGTTGGAACGGAAAAGAATAATAAAAATTTGATTACATTTTGAAAGGAAATAAGAAAATGTCAAACAACAGTTACAGTGAGAGCTATAAGGCAGCAGGGGTAGATATTACTGCGGGCTACAAATCCGTAGAGCTTATGAAAAAGCACATTGCACGCACAAAAAACGCAGGATGTCTTGATGACGTAGGCGGCTTTGGCGGTTGCTTTGGTCTTGACCTTGGCGGAATAGAAGAGCCCGTGCTTGTTTCGGGAACAGACGGTGTAGGAACTAAGCTTCGTTTTGCTATGCTGTTGGACAAGCACGACACTATCGGTATAGATGCGGTAGCTATGTGCGTAAACGATATTATCTGTTGCGGCGCAAAGCCCTTGTTCTTCCTTGACTATATTGCTTGCGGAAAGAATTACCCCGAGAAGATCGCGGCTATCGTTTCGGGAGTTGCTGAAGGATGTGTTCGCTCGGGAAGCGCCCTTATCGGCGGAGAGACCGCTGAGCATCCCGGTATGATGCCTGAGCACGATTACGATATCGCAGGCTTCAGCGTAGGCGTGGTTGATAAAAAGAAGATAATCGACAACACAAAGATGGCTGAGGGTGACGTCGTTATAGCACTTGCATCCAGCGGTGTTCATTCTAACGGATTTTCTCTCGTTCGTAAGGTGTTTGACGTTGAGAACAATACCGAGCTTACAAAGCCCTGTGCAGAGCTTGACGGAAAGAGCGTAGCAGAGGTTCTTCTCACTCCTACCAAGATTTACGTAAAGCCTGTTCTTGCCTTGCTTGAAAAAGTAAATGTAAAGGGAATAAGCCATATAACCGGCGGAGGCTTCTACGAGAATATCCCGAGATCCATTCCCGACGGACTTACAGCTAAGATTACTAAGTCCGCTATAAAGGTTCTTCCTATTTTCGAGATGATAGCAAAGGTAGGTAAGGTGCCCGAGAGAGATATGTACAATACCTTTAATATGGGTGTTGGTATGAGCATAGTCGTTCCCGCGGCAGAGGTTGAAACCGCACTTGCTATCCTTAAGGAGCAGGGAGAGGATGCGTATGTTATCGGTGAGATAATCAAGGGTAACGACGGAGTGGTATTCTGCTGATGAAAAAACAGACGACGAAAATCGCGGTGTTTGTTTCGGGGGGCGGAACAAATCTCCAAGCTCTTATAGATGCCGAGAAGAAAGGGATTATAAAATCGGGTAAGATTGAGCTTGTTATATCCAACAATCCCGATGCTTACGCGATCAAGCGCGCCGAGAGTGCTAATATCCCCGTAGAGGTGGTCAGCAAGAAGCTTTGCGGCTCTCAGGAAGCCTTTGAGACGGCTCTCAAAAAGACCTTAAATGAATACGGCATCGAGCTTATCGTCCTTGCGGGATTTATGAACATACTCAGCGCGGACTTTACTAAGGATTACCCCGAGCGCATTATAAATGTGCATCCCTCGCTTATCCCTTCTTTTTGCGGAAAGGGCTTTTACGGACTTCACGTTCACGAGGCGGCTCTTGAATACGGCGTAAAGGTGACAGGGGCAACCGTTCATTTTGTTAACGAGATACCCGACGGAGGACGCATAATCCTTCAAAAAAGCGTGGCTATAAGAAAGAATGATACCCCCGAAGCATTGCAGCAAAGAGTAATGCGCCAAGCAGAGTGGATAATACTTCCAAAGGCAGTGGAATTGGTATCAAAAGAAATAAATTCATTAAAGAAAGGCAACTGAAATGAGTGTTAAAGGATTGAATTCTATTAAAGATTTGCTTTCATCAAATACTTATCCCGGCAGAGGAATTATAATAGGACAGAGCGCAAATGGAAAGAATGCTATGATAGCATACTTTATTATGGGTAGAAGCGCAAATAGCCGTAACCGTATATTTGAGCGTTACGAGGGAGGAATGAGAACAAAGGCGTTTGATGAATCAAAGCTTGAGGACCCCAGCCTGATAATCTATAATCCTTTCCTTGAAAGAGCCTCTATTGATATTGTTACCAACGGCGACCAGACCGACACGGTATATAACGCCCTTGAGGAGGGGAAAACCTTTGAGGACGCCCTCAGAACCCGCGAGTTTGAGCCTGACTGCCCTAACTACACCCCCAGAATTTCGGGTATAAACTATTATTGCTACGATAGCAATACCTTCACATACAAGCTTTCTATCCTTAAGAGCAGTGACGGAAACCCTGAGGTTTGCAACAGATATTTTTATGAGTATGCCCCTATGGCAGGTATCGGACACTTTATCCATACCTACGAGTGCGACGGAAATCCCATTCCATCATTCTACGGAGAGCCTGAGGTTGTAACTCTTCCTAATACGGCAGAGGAGCTTGCAGATCTTGTTTGGACAAGCCTCAATGAGGATAACAAGGTATCGCTATTTGTTCGTTGCGTACCTCTTGATGGAAGCAAGCCTACCGAAATAATAATAAACAAAAACGTATAAAGGAGTATCAAGATGAAAGAATTTGAGCTGAAATACGGGTGTAATCCCAATCAGAAGCCCGCTAAAATATTTATGGAGGGCGACAGAGAGCTTCCCATTGAGATACTCAGCGGAAGACCCGGCTACATAAATTTCCTTGACGCTTTCAATAGCTGGCAGCTTGTGAAGGAGCTTAAGGAGGCTACGGGAATGCCCTGCGCAACATCCTTTAAGCACGTAAGCCCTACATCTGCGGCAGTTGGACTTCCTCTCCCCGAAGCTCTCAAGAAGGCTTGCTTTGTTGACGACATAGAGGGACTTGACGATTCTCCCTTGGCTTGCGCTTACGCAAGAGCGAGAGGAACTGACAGAATGTCATCCTTCGGCGACTGGATAGCGCTTAGCGACGTTTGTGACGTTACCACAGCGCTTCTCGTAAAGCGTGAGGTATCCGACGGTATAATCGCTCCCGGCTACACGGATGAAGCTCTTGAGATACTTAAGTCTAAGAGAAAGGGAAATTACAATATCGTAAAGATAGACCCCAATTACGTTCCCGACGAAATAGAGCGTAAGCAGGTTTACGGAATTACCTTTGAGCAGGGAAGAAACAATTTTGAAATTAACCCGGCGCTCCTCTCCAATGTAGTTACCGTAAAGAAAGAGCTTCCCGAGGAGGCGGTTCGCGACCTTATGATTGCTCTTATCACTCTCAAATATACTCAGTCCAATTCGGTTTGCTATGCGTACAACGGACAGGCGATAGGTGTGGGAGCAGGTCAGCAGTCAAGAATTCACTGCACAAGACTTGCGGGTAACAAGGCTGACATCTGGCATCTACGTCAGCATCCAAAGGTACTGGCGCTTCCTTTCCTTGATACACTGGGACGCCCCGACAGAGATAATACTATCGACGTTTACATCTCAGACCAAAGCGAGGACGTACTTGCAGACGGTAACTGGCAGAAATACTTCAAGGTACAGCCCGAGGAGTTTACCGCAAAGGAAAAGAGAGAATATCTCGATTCCATAACAGGTGTATCTGTCGGTAGTGACGCATTCTTCCCCTTCAGTGATAATATAGACAGAGCGCGCAGAAGCGGTGTTTCTTATATCGCAGAGCCGGGCGGTTCTATTCGTGATGACATTGTTATCAAGGCTTGTGACGATTACGGTATGGTTATGAGCTTTACGGGAATGAGATTGTTCCACCATTGATTGCGCGGGAGTAGAGCAGATGAAAATAATGGTTGTAGGCGGTGGCGGCAGAGAACACGCCATCATAAAGAAAATTAAAGAAAGCCCCTGTGTGGATAAGATTTACGCGCTCCCAGGGAACGGCGGTATTGCGGAGGATGCCGAGTGCGTAGCTATCGGTGCAAAGGAGATTGACAAAATCGTGGAGTTTGCGATAGCAAACAAAATAGATTACGCCATAGTTGCTCCAGACGACCCGTTGGTGCTTGGCGCAGTTGATGCCTTGAACGAGGCGGGAATTCCTTGCTTCGGCCCTCGAGCAAACGCGGCTATAATTGAGGGGAGTAAGATATTCTCAAAAAATCTTATGAAAAAATACGGTATTCCCACGGCGCAATACGAGGTGTTTACCGACAAGGATGCCGCGCTCAAGTATCTTGAGGATGCGCCTATCCCCACCGTTATAAAAGCAGACGGACTTGCTCTTGGAAAGGGAGTTGTTATCGCAATGACCAGAGAGGAAGCTATCGACGCTGTAAAATCCATGATGGAGGACAAGGTGTTCGGCGATAGCGGAAGTAAAATTGTTATAGAAGAATTCCTTACAGGTCCCGAGGTATCTGTTCTGTCCTTTACAGACGGAAAAACTGTCGTTCCTATGGTATCCTCTATGGACCACAAGCGCGCCCTTGACGGCGATAAGGGACTTAATACGGGCGGTATGGGAACTATTGCGCCAAATCCTTATTATACCGACGCGATTGCAGATATTTGTATGGAGAAAATTTTTCTTCCCACAATAAACGCAATGAACGCCGAGGGAAGAACCTTTAAGGGATGCCTGTACTTTGGTCTTATGCTCACTGCAAACGGTCCTAAGGTAATTGAGTATAACTGTCGCTTTGGCGACCCCGAAACACAAGTAGTTCTTCCTTTGCTTGACGGAGATCTGCTCCAGATTATGCAGGCTTGTACAGATGGAACTCTTGCCGAAATGGATGTTAAATTTAAAAATGAGGCAGCGTGCTGTGTTATTATGGCATCCGACGGATATCCCGGTAAGTACAGCGGAGGTTATGAGATAACCAAGGATGACGGTATTGAGGGTGAGGTTTATGTAGCAGGAGCAAAGCTTCAGGACGGAAAGCTTGTGACCGCTGGCGGACGAGTGCTTGGTGTGGTTGCTGTTGGCGAAGACCTTGGTATGGCAATAAAGAATTCTTATAAAAACGTGGAGAAGGTACACTTTGGTAATGCTTTCTTCCGCAAGGATATCGGACAAAAAGCGATGGCAGTTTTTAGTGAAAATTAATTTGGAGGCAACATGGTTTACAGAGTATATGTAGAAAAGAAAAAGGGACTTGAAAACGAGGCAAATTCTCTTTACCGCGAGATAAGAGAAATGCTTAATATTTCTTCCCTGGAAAAAGTAAGACTTCTTAATAGATACGACGTTGAGAACATAGAAAAAGAGCTGTTTGACTATTCCGTAAACACTGTATTTTCCGAGCCTCAGCTTGATAATGTTACCTATGAGCTTACAAATGATGATTGCACTGTTTTCGCGGTGGAATATCTTCCGGGACAGTTTGACCAGAGGGCTGACTCTGCCGCTCAGTGTATCCAGCTTATATCCCAGAAGGAACGCCCTCTTGTTCGTACGGCAAGAGTATATTACCTCTACGGAAAGCTTACGGCAGAGGATATTGCCGCTATAAAGAAGTACGTTATCAACCCTGTGGAGAGCCGCGAGGCTTCTCTTGCTCAGTTCGATACGCTTGTAGCCGAGTATGAGATACCCACTACTGTTGAGGTCTTGAACGGATTTATAACCTTTGAGGACGATGCCTTGGCAAAGATGGTAAGCGATCTCGGTCTTGCTATGGACCTTGATGATATACGCTTCTGCCGTGATTATTTCAGAACTGAGCAGCGTGACCCCACAATTACCGAAATCCGTATGATAGATACGTATTGGTCCGACCACTGCCGTCATACTACCTTCTTGACAACTGTTGACAGTGTTAAGTTTGAGGATGAACAGATTGAGGCGGCATATAACGATTATCTTGCCGCAAGAAAGGCGCTTGGAAGAACCAAGCCCATAAATCTTATGGATATCGGCACTCTTGCCGCTAAATATCTTAAGAAGCAAGGCAAGCTCGACAAGCTTGACGAGTCCGAGGAGATAAACGCTTGTACTGTAAAGATAAAGGTTAATATAGAGGGCAAGGAAGAGGATTGGTTGCTTCTCTTTAAGAATGAAACTCATAACCATCCGACCGAAATTGAACCTTTCGGTGGCGCGGCAACCTGTATTGGCGGAGCTATCAGAGACCCGCTTTCGGGACGCTCTTACGTTTACGGAGCAATGCGTGTAACAGGTGCGGCAGACCCCAGAAAGCCCATCAGCGAAACAATACCCGGTAAGCTTCCCCAGAGAAAGATAGTTTCTACCGCTGCCGCAGGATATTCATCCTACGGTAACCAGATAGGACTTGCTACGGGAATCGTTGACGAGCTTTATCACGACGGATACGTTGCAAAGCGTCTTGAAATAGGAGCTGTTATTGCTGCCGCTCCCGCGGAAAACGTAAGACGTGAAGTGCCTGAGGACGGAGATATTATCGTTCTTCTCGGTGGCAGAACAGGACGTGACGGATGCGGCGGAGCTACTGGTTCTTCCAAATCCCATACTCTCGACTCTCTCCAGACCTGCGGAGCTGAGGTTCAGAAGGGTAACGCTCCCGAGGAGCGTAAGCTTCAAAGACTTTTCCGCAACGGAGAGGCTACAAGACTTATAAAGCGTTGTAACGACTTTGGCGCCGGCGGTGTCTCTGTTGCTATCGGTGAGCTTGCTGACGGAATTGAGATAAATCTTAACGCGGTGCCCAAGAAGTACGAGGGACTTGACGGCACTGAGCTTGCGATAAGCGAATCTCAGGAGAGAATGGCTGTTGTAGTTGAAGCAAAGGATGTAGAGCTCTTTAAGAAGCTTGCTGAATCCGAAAACCTTGAAGCTACAGTTGTTGCACGTGTAACCGAGCTACCCAGACTCGTAATGAAGTGGAATGATAAGGTAATAGTTGATATTTCCCGTGAGTTCCTTAACTCTAACGGCGCTGAAAAGCATATTGATATCACTGCCGCTAAGCCCGAAAGATTCGCTAAGAAGGTAGAGAGAAGCTTTGGAGATATGCTTACAGACCTTGCAAAGGACCTTAACGTATGCTCTAAGAGAGGTCTTAGCGAGAGATTTGACTCTACCATAGGTGCAGGAAGTGTTCTTATGCCCTTCGGCGGAAAGAATCAAAGCACACCTACACAGGTAATGGTAAACAAGGTATCTGTTGAAAAGAAGGATACCGACACCTGCTCATTTATGTCTTGGGGCTACAATCCCTACATTTCCGAAAAGAGCCCCTTCCACGGAGCTTATCTTGCGGTAGTGGAATCCGCGTCTAAGCTTATCGCTGGCGGTGCTAACTTTGAGGATACTTATCTGACCTTCCAGGAATATTTTGAAAAGCCCAGAAAAGAAGCTAAGCGTTGGGGCAAGCCCTTCTCGGCACTTCTCGGAGCATTTAAGGCACAGACCGATTTGGGTATCGCCGCTATCGGCGGTAAGGACTCTATGAGCGGAAGCTTTGAAAGCATAGACGTTCCTCCCACGCTGGTATCCTTTGCGGTAACAACGGGCAAGACCCAAACCGTAACGAGTGCTGAATTCAAGGTTCCTTGCAGCCGCGTAGTATGGCTCAGACCTGAGTATTCCGCAGACGGCTTACCCAAGGCAGAGTCCTTGCTCAAGCTTTTTGATAAGGTTTCGGCTCTTACAGCTGATGGCAAGGTACTTGCCGCTTATACACCTACTTACGGCGGTGTGGCTGAGGCTGTAATGAAGATGTGCTTCGGTAACGGACTTGGATTTAAGTTCTCGGATAAGGTATCTCTTGAGGAGATATTCGGTTATTCCTACGGCTCCTTCGTGCTTGAGCTTGCCGATGGCGCAGAGGTTGACGGAACCGACCTTGGTACTACCACAGGTAAGCAGGAAATAGTTTGGGGAAATGAGGTCATAGACCTTAAGGCGCTCTATGCCGATTATGAAGGCGTACTCGAGGGAGTTTATCCCACCAACGCATACGAAACAAAGATGGACATTCCCGCCTTTGCATATAATGGTGAGAAATCCGCACCCGCAGTGCTCAAATGCGCAAAGCCCAAGGTTCTTATACCCGTATTCCCGGGCACAAACTGTGAATATGACTCCGCAAAGGCATTTATGAGGGCAGGCGCAGAAACCGAAATATTCGTTATCAACAACCTCTCCGCGCAAAAGGTTTCCGAGTCTGTTGACGCCTTTGTAAAGAAGATAAAGGATGCCAATATAATTTTCGTTCCCGGTGGATTTTCAGGCGGCGACGAGCCTGACGGCTCAGGTAAGTTCATAACAGCGTTCTTCCGTAACGGAGCTATAAAGAACGAGGTCAATGAGCTTCTTAAGAACCGCGACGGTCTTATGTGCGGTATCTGTAACGGATTCCAGGCGCTTATAAAGCTTGGACTTGTTCCTTACGGTGAAATAATCGACACTGACGAGAGCTGTCCCACGCTTACCTTTAATAGCATTGGACGCCACCAGTCAAGAATCGTACGCACGAGAATAGCATCTAACAAGTCACCTTGGTTGTCGGAGGTTAAGGTTGGCGACGTATATTCTGTTCCGATATCTCACGGTGAGGGTAGATTCCTTGCTTCCGACGAGCTTATTATGAAGCTTGCCGAGAACGGACAGATAGCTACACAGTACGTTGACCTTGACGGAAAGCCTACTGCTGACATTCTTTATAATCCCAACAATTCTTGCTTTGCTATCGAGGGAATTACTTCTCCCGACGGACACGTGCTTGGAAAGATGGGACACACCGAAAGATATAACAAGGGACTTTATCAGAATGTCGAAGGAAACTACGATATGAAGATATTTGAATCCGCTGTTAAATATTTCAAGTAAAATCAATGGGGACTTTGAAAGTCCCCATTGATTTTTATTCGGATTTGTGATAAAATTAAGTAAAACTAAAAGTGGGAGATTTTATAATGTCTAAAAGAGCTTCGGGCGTTTTAATGCATATTTCATCTCTTCCGGGGGAATATTCCATAGGTTCGTTCGGAAAAGAAGCAAGAGCTTTCGTGGATTTTCTGTTCGAGTGTGGCTTTTCATATTGGCAGGTGCTTCCGTTTTGTATGCCAGATAGTTGCAATTCGCCCTATAAATCCTATTCTTCATTTGGAGGGAATCCCTATTTTATAGACCTTGACACACTTTGCGGCGATGGACTTTTAACAGAAGATGAGCTTAACGGAGCAAAGCAGGGAACTCCCTATCTTTGCGAATATGACAGACTGAATTCTGAACGTTTGCTTCTGTTAGAGAAAGCCGCTTCGCGTTGCAAGGAAAAAGAGAAGATAGCGGAGTTTATCATACAATATCCTTACCTTGGAAAAGCGGCGGAGTTTTTAGCTCTTCGTGACACAAACGGAGGTACACCTTGGCAAGAATGGAAAATAAATACCCCCGACAGGGATAGATTATTCTTCTGGCAGTTTATACAGTTTGAATTTTTTACCCAGTGGATGAACTTGAAGGAATACGCTAACGGAAAGGGAATAAAAATAGTTGGTGATATACCTATATACGTAGCACTTGACAGTGCCGACGTTTGGGCAGAGCCGTCACAGTTTTTGCTTGATAAAAACAATCAACCTACCTGTGTGGCGGGCTGTCCTCCCGATTATTTTGCCGAGGACGGACAAATGTGGGGAAATCCTATATATGATTGGAAGGGTATGAAAAAGGATGGCTATTCCTGGTGGAGTGAACGTATCAAGTATATGCTTACCCTTTTTGACGGCGTAAGGATAGACCACTTCAGAGGCTTTGAGTCATATTGGAGTATTCCTGCTGGAGCGCTTACCGCAAAAGAAGGCAAATGGGAAAAGGGACCCGGAAAGCCGCTTATAAATAAAATAAAAGAGATTGCCCCAGAGCGTCTGATTATTGCCGAGGACCTTGGAGACATTACTCCCGAGGTAATGGATTTGCTCAAATATAGTGGTTTCCCCGGAATGAGAGTATTTCAGTTTGCTTTTCTGGGTGACAAAAATTCACCCCACCTTCCTCATAATTACATAGATAACTGTATAGCATATACAGGAACGCACGATAACAATACCTTGCTTGGATACATCTGGGAAATGGATGAAGCTTCCCGCAAGCGGGCTTTGGCATATTGCGGAGGATATGAGGAGGATTGGAATAAGGGCTGCAAAAAGATAATCAATACTATGCTTGCAAGTCACGCCGCAACTGTTATAATTCCCATTCAAGATATCTTTGTTTTTGGTGCGGATACAAGGATGAATACCCCTGGCACAGCTAAAAATAATTGGGCATATAGAATTACGCAAGACCAATTAAACAACGTAAACAGAAAATATTTCTATTCAATGAATGAACTGTATTCAAGAGTATAGAAAAAGAGCCTATTGCCATAGCAGTAGGCTCTTTTTCTTATTTGTCCTTCTTCAAGGACTTTTTAGTTCCGTCGGGATATTGAATTACCGTGTTATCGAGCATCGCGCCAAAGGAAAGCCTGAACTCCGCAATATACTCCTCGTGAAGAGTCTTGCGTTCCTCAGCCTCTTTGGGAGTGAGAGTTCCTTCCTTTTTCTTTTTTGCCAGCTCGTTTATTCTGTCAAGCTTTGCCTTTTCCATTGTAACACCTTATGCTCTGATAGAAATTCCGAGATTTCGCTCAAGTCCTGCCAGTATCTTAGCGGATACCTTTTCCGCTTCCTCAACCGTAAGGGTTCTGTCGGATGCCCTAAGTGTAACACGGAGAGAAACAGATTTCTTGTTTTCGCCAATCTGAGGACCGCGGTAAATATCAAAGAGGACAATATCCTCAACAAGCTTTCCGCCAGCCTTAGCCATTTCAGACTTGATAGCTCCAACCTCAAGGGCTTCATCGCAAACAAAGGAGAAGTCACGGGTGGAAGCGGGGAACTTAGGCAGAGGTGTATAAAGCTTTGTGTCGCTCATCATCTCGAAAATGGACTCAAAATCAAGCTCACAGGCATAAACCGGAGCATTAATTCCGTAGTTCTGAGCCGTAAGGGGATGTATCTGACCTAAAATGCCGATTGATTTTCCACCTGCAACAATTTCCGCACATCTGCCGGGATGATAAGAGGGGTTAGAGGATACGGCACTTAAAGTGAAGTTCTTTATGTCCGCAAGCTTAAGAATGTTTTCGCACACTCCCTTTATCGTATAGAAATCACAATCGCCGTACATAGCGGAGCAGAGTACCTTCTTTTCCTCGGGGAGAGTATTTGCGCCTGTTGGAATATACACAGTGGCTATCTCAAACAAACGCACGTTTTCGTTGTTAAAATTGGAGTTTCTCGCTATTACTTCCATAATAGAGGGAAGAGCAACAGTTCTCATAACGCTAGTGTCCTCGCCGAGAGGATTGGAAATAACTACTGAATTGCGGAGAGCGCTGTCAGCGGGAAGTCTTACCTTATCATAGAACTTAGGGCTTATAAACGAGAAGGTCTGTACCTGATTGATGCCCATACCGCACATAGCGTTTTCAACATTTATTTCAAACTTCTGTTTCTTTGTATATCCGCCTTGGGTGGTTTCGCCCTTCATAAGGCTGGATTGTATCCTGTTATATCCGTATATTCTTGCTATTTCCTCGGCAACGTCATTCATACAACCGATATCCGCGCGGAAGGAAGGAGGAGTTATCTTGTTACCGTCAATTTTGAATTCAAGGGTGGTAAGTATCTTCTTCATCTCATCCTCGGAGATATCTATTCCAAGGAAGCTGTTGATGATGTTGGCGTCAAGGGTGAGAACCGTTGGTTCTGCTTTTGTGGGGTAAACGTCAATGAACTCGTTTACTACCTCACCCGCACCAAGAAGCTCTACAAGCTCGCAGGCTCTTTCAAGACCGCCAAAGCAATTTTCGGGGTCAAGTCCCTTTTCAAATCTGGAAGAGCTTTCGGTTCTCATACCGTTTTTCTTAGCGGTAACTCTCACAGAAGTACCAAGGAAGCAAGCAGACTCGAAAACAACGGTGGCGGTGTCATCCTTTATTTCGCTGTTAGCTCCACCCATTACACCTGCAAGAGCAACAGCTCTCTCGGCGTCGGAAATTACCAGCATGGAGGAATCAAGGGTATGCTCCTGATCATCCAAGGATTTGAATTTTTCTCCGTCGCGCGCTCTGCGCACCTCGATAGCCGAGCCGTTAAGGCAGGAATAATCAAAGGCGTGCATAGGCTGACCGTATTCAAGCATAACGTAGTTAGTAATATCAACGATATTGTTTATGGGACGGACTCCGCTTGCGCGCAGACGCATACGAAGCCAAAGAGGAGAAGGCGCTATCTTTACGTTTTTTACGACTCTTGCCATATATCTCTGGCAGAGGTCGGGAGCCGAAATAGATACCGAAAGATAGTTTGCTATCTCATCACCGTCGTTAGCGCATTTTACCACAGGCGTGTGGGGCTTGAATTTCTTATCAAAGGACACCGCACTCTCACGGGCAAGTCCAATTACAGAAAGACAGTCGGGACGGTTAGAGGTTATTTCAAACTCAACCACGGTGTCGTTGAGTAAAAGGGCATCCTTTATATCCATTCCAAGCTTATCTGCATAGCTTTCGTCAAGTATAAGAATTCCGTTGGGGTCTTTTCCGGGCATATCGTGCTCAGTCAGATTAAGCTCACCCATAGAACAAAGCATACCGTTGGATTCAACACCGCGAAGCTTCCCGGGCTTTATAACTACGTTTCCCGGAAGCTTTGCCACGGGAATGGCAGCGGGAACGATAGCGCCCTCAAAAATATTCTGAGCGCCTGTAACTATCTGCTCCACCTTGCCCCCGATATCTACCTGACATATCTGGAGATGGTCGCTGTTTTCGTGGGGAGCTATGGAAATAATACGGGCAACCACAACGTTTTCTATATCCTCGCCCAAAATTTCATATCCCTCGACCTTCGAGCCGGAATCGGTCATTCTATCGCAATAATCCTTTACGTCAACGTCAGAAACGTCCACGAAATCGGATAACCAATTTTTAGATAAATTCATTTCAGTTTACCTCCAATCAAAATTGTTCAAGGAAACGGGTGTCGTTTTCATAAAGCAATCTCATATCGTCAATTCCGTAATGCTTCATAGCGATTCTTTCAACGCCCATACCAAAAGCAAATCCGCTGTAAACGTTGGGGTCTATTCCGCAATTTTCAAGTACAAAGGGATGTACCATACCCGCGCCAAGAATTTCTATCCAGCCCTCGTTCTTGCACACACGGCAACCCTTTCCGCCGCATACAAAGCAGGATACGTCAACCTCAGCGGATGGCTCGGTAAAGGGGAAGTGGTGAGGGCGGAAGCGAAGCCTTGTTTCGTCACCGAAGAGTGTCTTTGCAAAGGTTTCAAGCATACCCTTGAGGTCGCCCATAGTAATGCCCTTATCGACCACAAGTCCCTCTACCTGATGGAACAGGGGAGAGTGCGTAGCGTCAACAGCATCGGAGCGGTAAACGCGACCGGGGGATATAATTCTTATAGGCGGCTTCTGCTTTTCCATAGTTCTTACCTGAACGGGAGAGGTCTGAGAACGAAGAAGAATATTTTCAGTAATATAGAAGGTGTCCTGTGTATCTCTCGCGGGGTGATTTTCGGGAATATTGAGCGCCTGGAAATTGTAATAATCAAGCTCAACCTCAGGACCCTCGGCGATAGAAAATCCCATGCCGATAAATATTTCTTCAATTCTGCGCTGAATCTGGGTGAGAGGATGAAGCTTGCCAACCTTGATATCAGCCGCAGGCATAGTAACGTCTATCTTTTCCTCAATCAGCTTCTTCTGAAGCTCCTTCTCCTTAAGAATCTGGGTAGCGGCAGACAGAGCGCTCTCAATCTCTGTTCTTACCTCGTTTGCTATCTGTCCGATTATAGGCCTTTCCTCGGCAGAGAGAGCGCCCATTCCGCGTAAAACGGCAGTAAGCTCTCCTTTCTTACCCAGATATTTGATTCTGATTTGCTCAAGGTCTGCGTTTTGGGCAGAGATAGCAGCAAGGGCATCATCTCTGATTTGATTAAGCTTTTCTTTCATTTTGATTCCTTTCGTGGATAAGTAAAATATTTATAAATAAAAATCCCGTCCTTAAAATAGGACGGGAAGACCGTGGTACCACCTAAATTCCGACAGCAATAGCTTTCGGCACTCTTTTGCCAATAACGGCGGCGACCGCAATTTGCTACTTGGAAAAATCCGTTTTCACAAAAAGCACTCCGAAGCGAAAGGCTACACCTTGTCTTGCGACCGCTCACAGCCACGGCGGTCTTCTCTGAAGCAAGGGAATAAGGCTTGCCAACTTCATCACAGTGTTTTACTAACCTATATATTATAACACAAGAATTTGCGTTTTGCAAGAGGAAATAACAAAAAATTATACGGCGTAAAGAATATTGCGATTTCTTATGTCATTGTCACTTATTCTATCATTTACAGAGTACGCATGCTTCTCAAGGTCACCGCATATTCCGTCAGTGAGAGAACGTCTTTTTAATTCCTCTATGATGAGTGATGAAATATCCTCTATCATATCGTACTTCAATTTTGCGTTTTCGGGAGTGTTATCGGAGGAAATGAGGTATTCTAAGGAATATGAAAGCTCAGAAAAGCTTTCCAAATCTCTAAGCGCTCTGAAGCTCCACTTGTAATATGGCATATATTTGCCGTTCAATAAGAAGATTACCTGCATAGAGCTTTTGACAAACTCAATTGCCGCAAGCTGAGCAGCACCCGTTTCTCCTCGCGAGATACAGCGATAGTAATTGTACTGCCCTGATTGTCCCATAAGCAGCAGATTGCCCGCAAGCTTCTTTAAGAATACGTCCATGGGCATAGCTGAAAGTCCCTTACGGATATTTTCAAATAGGCAGCTATCGTCACGAAATAGCTCTCCCCCCGCAACCTCAGCAAGTGAATATTCGGGCACTAAAAACCATTCGTCAGCGCTCAGAATTCCCGTGGGTGAGCCTACTTTTTCTAAAAGAAAATCCGAAAGCCTTATAACGCCGTGCCTTTTTGACCCAACAGGAGCGGAAGAGCACCGTGAAAAGCCCATAAATTCTTTAGGAAGCTTTGCGTAAGCACGTTCAAGAGCGAACTCGACCTTTGAGTCAATGATGTCCTCGCTGGGAAGAAAAATACAAAAAGCGGGTTCAAAATCGTGGTCGGTAGAAATACCGTCGTCGTATCCAAGACATTCCGAGCCGCTGCCTACAAGACCTATTGCGATTAGACCGATATACTCGGGAAAATCTTTTTCAAGCATAGGCGCGCCGTATTCAAGATAATACTTCTTAGCCAGTTCAAGACCCTTCATATATCCGCTTAGCCCTTTCTTTTAATTTGTTTTCATGGACAAAATGCCCGTAATATCCGAAAACCGAGGCACATTTTTCACAAACAAAGGCGTAGTATCCGTCTGTGTCGTCAGCATATATATCCAGTAGCTCTGCCGCTATTCGAAGCCTTTCCTGAATTTCCTCGTCTGCATCAACAAGCCCTTTTTCAGCCTCTAAGGCGGAAGCAATGTTCAAGTGAGTAATGGCTTGCTCAAGCTCTCCCTTTTCAACGTTTGACATTACGGAAATAGCAGAATTAAAACAGTCATAAGCCTTTTCAAATTCGCCAAGGTCAACGTAGGTCAGAGCCATATTGTTGTAAAGTCCGCCAAATCGTGAATCATCATTTCCCAAACTGTCACCGTATATAGCAAGAGCGCGCTGGAATAGGGGCAGGGAATCAACTGCTCGACCAAAGGCCTTATATGCCGTAGCAACATTTATATAGGTCGTAGCCGCACTTATTGAGCCTTCCATATCAAGCCTTTTTAATGTATCTAAGGCAAGAGAAGCGTAGAAAAAGGTCTGTTCCTCCTTGCTTGTTTTTCTCGAAAGACCTATAAGCTCATTACACAGAAGAAGTTCCGCGCGTTCATCATTTGATTCCTTAGCCTCATCAAGCCAATATTTGAGATGGCGCTCCGCGCCTATATAATCGTTCTTCGCAAAGTAACTGTCAAGCTTGTCCAAAATCCGTTTTGTATCCATAGTTCCTCACAAAATCAAGGTGTGTTTATTAACAGCTCGATAAATTGGAATTTACTTGTTTTCTTTATCTTGTTTGGAAACCAGAATGATTGAACCGACAAGCAAAGCAACACCAAGAGTGAAAAATACACATCCTATTATTGTATTTAGCTGATTAGCAAAAAAGCCAATCATTCCAGCACCGACAGCGCAGCAAATTACTTGAAATGCCTTTTTCATAAAATATCCTCCAACAAATTCTTATTTATCGATTAGATTATACCACAAAAAAGTAAAAACCGCAATCTTTTTTGAGAAATAGCAGAGAGAGGATTCGTTCTTGAATTTTGTAAAGCATTTTGGATTAAGTTTTATGTTATGCTTTGCAAAATTCTTCGGTCACCGTTCCAAAACAACACACCGTGTTGTTTTGTTTACTGCGTTCGAATCCCTGTTTCTGTTTTCTCATTATTAGAGAGGGGTATTCCGCTTGCAAACAAGCGGAAGATTCGCACGCCCTACGCCTGACAAGCGAGCTTGTCGATCTTCGAGCGGCGAATGCGAACCCTCTTTTGCTTTGTGAACAAAGCAAAAAGCGTTCTTGTCGAGCCTCTCTCTCCGCCAACGCAAAAAGCACACCTTTCGGTGTGCTTCGCGTTGGCGGAGAGAGAGGGATTCGAACCCTCGTGTGCTTGCGCACAAACTGATTTCGAGTCAGCCCCGTTATGAAAGTCGGATCGTAGCCATGTCGTTCTGTGAGCCAAGGAGTTGATAATATGC
>JAZNXE010000018.1:0-22629 GCA_045593725.1 Eubacteriales bacterium | reverse complement strand
TAGTAGCGGGGGTCCACGTAGGCTTTGCCGCCGAGCAGAAAACAAAAAAGTCAGCGCATAATGTTCTCGTGCCAAAGGCTCCCCTCGGGGGGAGCTGTCAGCGAAGCTGACTGAGAGGGGGTAAAAAGAAAAAGTGAGGTTACCCCTCTCCGACGGCTACGCCGCCACCTCCCCCAAGGGGGGAGGCTTATATGGTGCCTCACTATCTTTCAGGCTTCCCCAGCGGGGAAGCTGTTGAGCGTAGCGAAACTGATGAGGAGAGCGCGGGTGCAGTCTTTGTTTGCAATCACCTATTGGAGAAAATCGAAGCTCTCATACAGTAAGCGATACATATCTCCCCCAGAATTCTCCTCATCCGTCACTCCTTGCGTCGTGACACCTTCCCCGCCGGGGAAGGCTTAGGTATCACCGTACACACGTAGGGGCGTTCTGTGAACGCCCGCGGGCGAACACAGTTCGCCCTTACCGAATTAAAAGAACACACCAGATACCATGCGTAAGCGGAATCTCTGGCGGGGCTCCGCTCAGGGTGACACGGTATAATAAAGACGTTTTTAAATATTTTTATTGACAACAGTGCGCGTAGATGATATAATAAATTTGCGACACAACTGAATAAAACACAGAACAAGTGTGTATTTTTTACTTATGGTAAAAATGCATACTCTTTTTCGCATACTTGTTCGTGTGTTGAAAGTTGTGTCGCAGCAATCGGAGTTTGCGTTTTTCGTGCGCGGCTTCGTGCTGCGCACTTTTATTTTGAGGAGGAAACATGAAAATGATTTTATTTGAAAGAGATTATTCGATTAAGCCTAAGGACGTGGATGATTTCTTCGGTTTTAGACGTATGACCGAGGAATTGCCTGTTTTTTCGGCGTGGGATAAGGAAAAAAGAACCCTGTTTATCCGTTCCGCCGCAAAATGTGCCTTTCTGCTTTTTCCAAGCAGGCTTATTCCTGCGCTTTGTTTCTTTCTTCCTTAAGATTGAAATATGCTTCAAATATTTTTGCCACTACCTTGGCGGCGTTGTTGCCCACCTCGCCCTCCTCAAGGACACAGGACGCCACTATTTCGGGTGAGTCAAGGGGTGCAAATCCCGAAAACAGCGCGTTATCGTGTTGCGCGCCCGTCTGGGCAGTACCCGTTTTTCCGCCTACCGTGGCGCTTACGTCCGAGAAATATCCCCTTAGGGCATCACTTGAGGTCACCACCGACCTCATTCCGTCAATAAGTGTTGAGTAGGTGCTGTCCGAGAACACAAGTGTGTCCGCAACCTCGGGCTTGATTGAGGTGAGAGCTTCCTTCTTGCCGTACTCGTGCAGGGATTCCAGAAGATGCGCCGAATACCTATTTCCGTGATTTACAATAGAGGACATATACACGCTGAGCTGAAGGGGAGTATAGAGGTGGAGTGACTGCCCGATAGCTCCCGCGGCGTTATCAAAATCTCTCCACACATAGCTGTCGAGGGTGTCGGCGTAGGCCTTGCTTGCCACCGTACCAACGTTCTCTCCAAGCTCTATCCCCGTGGCTACGCCAAGTCCTAATTTTTTGGTGTAGGGCGTTATCCTATCAAGTCCCATATCTTTTCCAATATAATCAAAGAAAAGGTTGCAGGATACGGCTATGGCGTCGGTGACGCTTATATTTCCGTGGAGTCCCAGACAAGCGGGACCAAAGCTACATTTCTGGGTACACTCGTATTCGCTGAATTCGCTGATATGCTTTTCCTCCAGCGCCGCCAGAGCAGCTCCTATTTTGTAGGTCGAGCCTGGGGCATAACCTCCGTAAAGGGCTAAATTTAGTTGTGTTTCGGTGGAATATGATGCCATAGCCAGCACCTCCCCCGAGTTTGGGTCAATAACGGTTGCCGCCCCCGACTCGGAATGATTAAGCTCCTCCACCTCATCCTTGAGGGAGTCCTCGGCTATCTTCTGAAGCTCTATATCTATGGTAAGATAGACGTCGTAGCCATCCGTGGGGGCTGGGTCGTAGTATTCCTCAAGTAGAGTTCCGTCCCTGTCGTATTTGGTGACCAGAGTTCCGTCCTTGCCACGCAGATATTCCTCAAAGGCAAGCTCACAGCCCGATTTTCCCACGGTGGCGTTGAGGGAATAGCCAAGCTGGGTATATTTCTCTGCCTCCTCGGCGTATATCTTACCCACGCTTCCCAGAATATGCTGGGCATATCCCTCGTGGCAGATAACTCTTTCTGTGCGCTGTATAAAGGTAGCCCCCTCCACTCGCTTTTCCTTTATGGTGGTAAGGAGTGACATATCGTTTTCATCCGAGGGCATGAGCCGCTCGGCTATTGTATAGGACTGAAAAGCGCCAAAGCCCACTCTGTCCATATCGTAGTATATACGGATAAGCTCGGTTATCTGCTTGTCGGTATAGCCGTGCTTGTCCAGCTCGTATTTATCCACAAAGAAGCGGGCGAAATCCGCGGAGCTTATATCCTTTGAAAGCTCGTGGCGAATGAGAAATCTGTCGTAATAGTAGCCGAGATTTTTCGAGGTGTCGGATATACCCTCAACGAAGGCGACGTTTGGATACGTGCCCTTCAATACAAAGTAGTCCTTTGCTCTTTTATCGGTGTTCTCGGTCAGCTCCATCGCGCGAAGGCAGGTAAGCAGAGCGCCGTTTACCTCCTTGGGGGAGTACGCCATAGCGCCGTACTCAAAGATAAAATCGTAATAGGGGGAATTATCTACCAGGAGAACGCCGTTTCTGTCGTATATTTTCCCACGCTTGCCCGAAACCGTTTGAGTTCGGATATCGTAGCTTTCATATTCCTTTGTAGGTCCTCTGCCTTGCACTACCGCCATATATACGGTAAGCGCCACGGAAAGGATAAGAAAGACTGCCGCGATAACGAAAAAGCGGTAGTCTTTTGTTGCTGCGCCGATTTTTTTGGGGCGCGAGAAGCTTTGACCGTTGCTTTTTTTCTTCACGGCAGTCCTCCTAAAGAGATTTTTTTGCTTATATAAGTGACATAACCATTGTGAGTACGAAATAGGTTATTGCGGCTGCGACGCCTACGTTGCAAAACAGATTTGCCAATCTGTTCTTTTTTGGGGGAGTGAGAAGTCCTTGCTCCAGTGTGAGCATATTTTTCTTTTTGGCCTTGAAAAAGAAGACCATACCCACGACCGATGCTACCGTTATCACTAGCTCATAAATCGAAAGTATAAAGAGGGAGGTGAGCGCGGGGTCGGCAGGGTCGATGCTTCCCGATTCTATAATAGCGGTCAGAGTGTCAATGTCTATCATAGAGAGTATCCAAGGACCTATTACCGAGCCCATAAGGTTTATAGCCATGTGGTATATTACGGTATATATGAGCTTGCCCGTCTTGATATATATGAAGGCGAAGAATGCCCCCAGAAGGAAGCCGTAGGCAAACTGATAGAGGTTTCCGTGGAAAAGTCCGAATATTGCTCCCGAAAGCACTATTGCATAGCCCTCGCCCAAGGGGAGAAGCTTGGCGCAGAGCACCTTGCGAAAGACTATTTCCTCAAGTATAGGCGCTGCGATAACCATAAATATAACGGTAACTATCACCACCGCGGGGTCAGAGGGAGAAATGGCGGAGGCGATAGGGTTTTCGGTGGTAGCGCCCAAAACCGTTTCCACCCAGACAAGTATGACGTTGCTTATATAGTTGCCTATCATCATTGCGGCAACGCAGATGCAGAAGCCGATGACTCCGTCCTTGAAGCCCATACGCGACCTAAAGGGCTTAACCGAGGGAAGGGGCTTTATTAATAGGTTGAAAAAGGGAAAGGCTACGCAGTATATAGCTATAACGCTTATAAGATGGTTGGCTGCGGTAGCTACGGCGGATATATTCAGAACACTTGCAAGGGCGGCCTTTATCAGAACGGATAAAAGGGTAGCCGTAACCGTAGAAAGCGCGCCAAGGGCGAAGACGGCAAGACCTAAGCGTGAGAAATACGCCTTGGCGCTGTCCTCTGTAAGACATCCCGCAGCAAGATTTGGGATAAAGCGGTATTTTTTTGAATTCATTCATAACTCCTTTTAAAAGGTAAATCGGCTGTGCGTTACCAGCGCTCTCGAGCAGAGCTTGATGATAAAATATACGGGAATACAAAGCAGTCCCGTTGCTATTGCCTCGGGGAGCAGTATATTTACGAGCACCCAAGGAGCGGGAGTCCCGCCCTCGGTGATTAGTATGCACAGATATGTAGCCGCGGCGCGATATAAAAGCATAGGTAAAAGCAGCAACAGATAGGATGCCAAGCTTTTAAGCACCTTTTTCGTGAATATGCTTATAAGCGCCACGAATACCAGGTATATAAGGGGAGAGAGAGCAAGAAAGGATGAGCCGATGGCATCAACAAAGAAGCCTGACGCTACGGCGCATACCGCAGCGCTCTCTTCTCCGTCAAGAAGGGCAATAGCCAGCAGCATTCCCATAATGAGGTCGGGAGTGCGTGGGCATATATCAAGAAGGGGAAAGAAGGCGCATTGGGCAGAGGCGAGGACTAAGGTGATGATGCCGTATATCGTCACCCTCTTTATTGTGTTCTGACTGAAAAGCGAATGGCCGGTATCTCTTTTGTTCATATCACTCTGCCTCGTTTTCGTAGCCCGTAAGTATGAAAACGCCCGTAAGCGAATTAAGGTCGGTAAGGTCAACCGAGGGCTTGACTGTGGCAAACATTTCTCCCGAGGCGGGGTCGCCCTCTATGGAGGAATCCACCGTGCCTATTAGTATCCCGTGGGGATATATACTGCCTTCTCCGCCCTTGGTGTATATTCTGTCCCCAAGCTGAAGGTCGGAGTTGCTGACGTAGGTTATCTTGCACAGTCCGTCGCCTCTAAGCTCTGCGCTGCCCTCAAGGACTCCCACCGCTCCGTTGCGCTCAACGTACACGCCAATGGAATTTTTAGCTTCTGTGAGCACCGACACGCGGCACCAATCAAGCCCAAGCTCGGTGACGTAGCCTACAAGACCGTCCGCGGCAAGCACGGGCATATTTTTCTTTATGCCGTGAACGCTTCCGCGGTTAAGCGTAAGCACGGTAGAATAGTTTCCCGCTTCTCGGGAAATGACCCGTGCATCAATGGATTTAAAGGAGGGATTCTCGCTGTGAAGATTGAGGTGCTCCTTTAGCCAGTCGTTTTGCTCCTTGAGTATAGCCTCGTTATATTCTTTATCCTCGTATTCCTTAAGCTGTTCCTTAAGGCTCTCGTTTTCAGCCTTTAGCTCGTCATACCGGGTGAAAACGTCAACAAAGCCGTTAAAGGCGTTTGCCACTCCCGAGGCGCACATAGTAAAGGGCTTAGCCACAGTGCCCAGAGCCGCTCTGAGCAGGTCTGTCCCTCCAAAAGCTGCGATAAGGGTCGGAACCAGGGTGAGGAGTATGGCGGCTATAAGGCAGAAAATGAAAAATTTTGATTTAAAAAAGCTCATTCTTCCGCGCCCTCCTCAAGGCTTTCGCTGACGGGCTGTTCAGCCCCCGCGTCTTGCTCCTTTCCGTCAAGGAAGATTACATCAAAGGCGCTCAGGTCGGTATGCTTTTCTATTGCCTCCCATTCCTCCGCTGTTCCCTCAAAGTATATAGCGGTCAATGCTTCGCAGTCGGCGAACACGTTTTCTCCTATGACCTTAAGGGTAGAGGGAAGATGTACTTTTGCTATTGCCGCCGAGGACTTGTGCTTAAAGGCATTGTCGCCTATCTCGGTAACGTCAAGCATTATAAGACGGCGGGGAATCCATATCTCCTCGCGTCCCTTGCCGTAAAGATTAGTTACGGTAAGCTGGCCCGTAGAGCTTTTGTAGGATATTCCGAGAAATTTATAGAGAAGATTAGAGGTGAGGGCTATATATATGAGTATAGCCGATATGCATACGAGCAGACCTACGAAAACGCTGCTCATAACGGCAAATATTATACCGCCAAGTACAATAGCGCCGCAGATTATAAGAGTGAAAAGATAAAGGTCGCTTACCGCTTTAAGGCTCTTGAGGTATTGTTCCTTTGGGGTAAGATGTATATTCTTGTCCTTCATTTTGCGACTCCTTTCCTTTATCTTCCTCTGTATTGGAGCAGATTGCCCATCTTTCCCTCGCTCTGTATTATGCGAAGTATTCCCGCGCATACGCTGTCAAGGGGCTTTTGAGCTTTATGTACTCTGATTCCCGTTCTTTCGGTGATGAGCCTGTCAATGCCGCGCATAAGCGCGCCACCGCCGGTAAGCATTATGCCGAAATCGTATATATCGGCGGACAGCTCGGGAGGTGTCTGCTCAAGTGTCTTTTTGATACCTACGATTATTTGTTCTATGTTAGGGCTTACAGCCTCGCGTATTTCGGCGGAGCTTACGCTTACCACCGCGCCCAGACCGCTGTCAAGATTGCGTCCCGCAACCTCCATATCTCCTACGTCACAGGAGGGATGAGCCGAGCCTATGCGTATCTTGAGCTGCTCCGCGGTGGCAGTGCCTATGAGCACTCCTCTTCGGCGGCGCATATAGGAAACTATTGCTTCGTCAAATTCGTCACCCGCCACGCGGATAGAATTGGAGGTGACGATACCTCCAAGGCTTATAACGGCTACCTCGGTAGTGCCGCCGCCGATATCCACTATCATGCTTCCTCGCGGTCCTCCCACGCGAAGTCCCGTGCCGATAGCCGCCGCCAGCGGCTCCTCGATAAGCGCCACAGAGCGCGCGCCTGCCTCAAAGGTTGCGTCTTCTACGGCGCGCTTTTCTACCTCTGTGACTCCGTAGGGAATACAGACGATAGCCGAGGGACGGGCAAAAAGCGAGATGGAATCGGTGTATTCAAAAAACGCGCGTATCATTTTCGCGGTAACCTCAGGGTCGGCGATAACGCCGTCCTTCAGGGGGCGGAAGGCAAGTATTCCCTCGGGAGTCTTGCCGAGCATACGGCGGGCTTCCTTGCCAAGCGCCACTACCTCGCGGTCAGCCTTGCTGATGGCTACTACCGAGGGGGCGCGAAGAACTATTCCTTTTGCCTTGGTGCAGATAAGAGTATTGGCAGTGCCAAGGTCTATTCCTACAATCTTAGCCATCGTATGCTCCTTTCCTTTAAGATTTTATGTCAGCGCTTATACGAGATATTCTCCCGTACAGTCGTAATACAGCTTGTTAAGAAGATTTACGGGCAGTCCTACTACGTTGAAGTAGCAGCCCTCGATAGAGCGTATCCATACCGAAAAAAGCCCTTGTATTGCGTAAGCTCCAGCCTTGTCCCGTGGCTCGTCGCTCTCGGCATAGGCTCTCAGCTCGTTCTCGGGAATTTCGTCCACGTTCACCGTAGTAACGCAGGATGCGGTCCTTGTGAGCCCGCCTACCGTTACGGCTACTCCCGATATAACAGAGTGGGATGCTCCCGACAGAGAGCGAAGCATAGACAGCGCGTGTTCTGTGTTTCGCGGCTTGCCCAGTATCTCGCCGCCCGCGTACACCACCGTATCCGCCGAAATTATCACGGCGTTATCCGCAAGCTCGGGAGATTCGGCGCAAAGCTTGTTCCACACCGCTCTTCCTTTTCTTGCTGCAAGCTCCTCTGTGAGAGCTTGAGGGTCGGAGATATCCGAGTCCTCGTCGGTATCCGCGGTCACTACCGAAAAATCCACGCCGAGGGCTGAAAGTATTTCTTTTCTTCTTGGGGACGCCGAAGCGAGAATTATCATTATTATGACCTCTTTTTTCTTGAAAAAGGCAAAAATACCTCATCATACGATTATCCATTATAATTATACCACACAAAAATATTTTTTGCAATAAGAATAGTGAGCAAAGAGCAAAGAATTTGCAAATATTTATTGAAAAATTCTTTGGTGTATAGTATAATAAGCCTGATGAAACTCAAAGGAGAGAATATGCTCATAGAGATGACGCTTCCAAAGAAAATACGTGACAGCTTTGCCGAGAAAAAAATAGAGCTTTTTTATTACGGGAACCTTGACTCTACCAACAAAAGAGCCAGAGTCTACGCCACCGAAAAAAAGCCCCGCGAAGCAGTGCTTATAGTTGCGGAAAGGCAGACCGAGGGGAGGGGGAGGCTTGGCAAAAGCTTTTATTCTCCCGAGGGAACGGGACTTTATATGACACTTTTGCTTCCCGCTCCCAAGGAAGAGCTTTTTACTCGTCTGACAGCTCTTTGCGCCGTGGCGGCGAGAAAGGCGATAATTGATATATTCGGAGCCCAAACGTCAATAAAATGGGTAAACGACCTTTATCTTGATGGCAGAAAGGTAGCAGGGATTCTTGCGGAATCCTTTTTTGCGGGAGAGGAGCGCTACGTGGCTCTGGGAGTGGGAGTGAATATATGCACACAGGAGTTTCCGGTGGAGCTTTCGGCAATTGCGGGTTCGCTTAACCGAAAAGCGGAAAGCCGGGAGGAGGCAAGAGGGGATAGTCTTGCCCTTGCGTTCTCTGTATGTAATGAGCTTATGACGGCGCTTACCTCGGAGAACATGGGGGAGTATATGGATATATACCGTAGTGCATCCTGTGTTATAGACAGAGATATAAGCTTTTTCGAGAATGGCGAGGAAAAGCAGGGCAGAGCTGTGGATATAAACGACAGAGGAGAGCTTATAGTTAAGACCGCGGATGGTACAAGAGCGCTTTGCGGCGGCGAGATAAGCGTCAGGGTAAGATAGAGAGCCGCCAAACGTAAAAAAGCAACCGCCTTCGCTATCGAGAACGATAGTGGAAGCGGTTGCTTTTTTAAATTCTAATGTTTTTTAGTCCTTGATTACCTTTGCGAAAACAAGGATCTGAATAACTATTCCCGCGAGAACGTAAACGCCGATAAGGCTTCCTACAACGCCGAGCGCCCAAGCTACGAGCCAGCCCACAACGGGAATCCAACCGATAAGCAGAGTGGAGAGGGCGATAAGAGCGCCTGCCACAATGCCTACTACCACGTAAAGGATTATACCGATAATGAGATTAGCAACGTCCTTTGTGTACTTCCAGGAAAGGGGAAAAATTTTCTTCAAAGCTTGCATAATAAACCTCCATGATTAATTTTAATACAGTATAATTTTATCACACAAAAATAGTATTGTCAAGGGATTATACGGGATTTAGTCCTTGCTTCTTTCGCTTTTGTAGAGCTTGTAAAGCTCCTCAGTGGCAAGGCGTACCTTGGCTACAAAGTCGCCCTCCCCTTCGGGGAAGCAGTAATAGAGTGCCTTTTGGTTGCCGATACAGATTATATCCCCCACCTCGTACCAGTTAAAGTCTGAGTAAAGGCTGTAGGTGGCTTGGGGATTTTGTTTGTAATCCAGCTTTCCTCCCGCTCCCGTCAGATGGAAGCCCTCCCTGTCGTGGGTCAGCCTGCCCTTGCCTATATAGTATATGCTTTTCAGGTCAACACCCATGCATATACGGACGGGGGCGTCAAAGCTGTACGTGCCGTCCTCTATCTCTTTTCTTACGCATTCGCGCTCCCAGGCGAACCAGTCGGGAATATGGTCAAATTTCGTTTCCCCTTCTGTTGCCTTGAGAAATCCGTACTCATCAAGCTCATATACCTTGCCGCACGCGTTACAGGTGAGAGAAGTATCCTTTCCCAGCGTCTTTCCCTCGGTATTGCAGTGAGGGCACTTGTAGAGCACGCGGTTGAGAAGATATGCTCTGTCGGGTTCGTTTATCTCTATCTTGTTTTCCTGCTGCCAGCGGAAATTGTCGATATTAAACTCCGCTGCCAGTATCTCGTTTATCTCGTCGGCGCTCTTTTTCTTTATCTCGTCGCGTGAGAGAAGATACTTCATATCCGCGCTCACGTCAACCTTGCGCTTTTTGAGGTCGTTGTAGAGAGGCTGTCGGGTGAAGGCACCGTAGGTGCGTATCATAACCACGGGAACGTCCAAGAGCTTTATGAATTTTCCCAGAGAGTCGGGTAGGGTGGTAGCTCTTCCGTCAAAGCTGTAGCTTGCCTCGGGGTACATTACCACAGAGCTTCCCAGCTTGCGTACCGTGTGCGTCATATCCCGTACAAGCCCTATATCAAATACGAATTTTTTTGTGGGAATACAGCCTATCTGGCGCATTAGCCAGGATTTCCCCACAAAGCTGTCGGTGGTAGCTACAATATTAAAGGGGCGGGGGTAAAGGATACTTGCCGCAATCTCAAGGTCGATGAAGCTGGAATGGTTCATAAGATACAGACATGGCTCCTTCTTACCAAGCTCCTCCATGCCTATTTTCGTGCATTTGAAATTGACTCCTATAAGTCCGGGAATGGACACGAGCTTGAGGAGAGTTCTGAAAAATATATTAGGCTTCTTGGGCTTTTTGTGCTTTTCGGGGGGAAGTGACATTACATCTTCGTAGCTTTTAGGTGTAATCTTTATTTTCATAAGGTCTGCCTTTCCATATTTTTTTGTTCCCAAGCATATTATACTATTTTTTTACAGAGCTGTCAATTTATTTTTGCAAAAGTGTGAACAAAAATCAACAAAAGGTGAATATTTTCGGGGATTTTCGCCACAGGGATAGCTTTTTGTTGACCTTGGATTATTTCTGTGCTATAATGAGAGCATAGCTCGATTTTGAGGTGATAAGATGAGATACTGTAATATGCATACCCACACCGATTTTTCCGACGGCAGGGATACGGTTGAAGAAAATATAAGGAGCGCTATTCATAAGGATATGATATCCTTGGGTATATCCGACCACTCCTATACCTATTTTGATACCAGCTACTGCCTTGGGGCTGACAGGATTGAGGAATACAAGAGCGAGGTCAGACGCCTGGGAGAGCTTTATAAGGATGAAATAGAGGTATATTTGGGAATAGAGCTTGACGGCTTCGCGCCGCTTCCCGACAGGCGCGATTACGATTACGTAATAGGAGATATCCATTACGTGGAAACTCCCGAGGGATACAGAGCAATTGACCTTTCAAGGGATGAGTTTATGGCAATATGCGGCAGGTTTTTTGGGGGAGATACGGTAGCTATGGCAGAGTCCTACTACCGCTCATACGCCGATAAGGTATGCTCTGTGCGACCCGATATACTGGGACATATAGACCTTATAGCTAAATACAGCTTGGTGGACGAGAGTGCTCCTCGCTATATGAGAGCGGCGAAGGAAGCGCTTGCGGCGGCGCTTGAGGTCACTCCCATTATAGAGCTTAACACCGGAGCTATATCCAGAGGGTACAGAAGCGCCCCATATCCTGCGGTATTTTTACTTGATGAGATAAAGGCAAGGGGAGGCAAGATATTGCTTTCCTCTGACAGCCACTCCGCTAAGGACGTCATCTGCTGGTTTGATAATGCCCGAGAGCTGCTGAGGAGCAGGGGCATAAACAGCACGGTGGTGTATAGGGGCGGACACTTTGAGGAAGTGGGGATATAAAGAGCTGAAGAGCGCGGAAAAACAGAATTTGGCACAAATGATATCAAAAAACCGCTTTTGCTATCCTTTTGATAGCAAAAGCGGTTACTTTTTTGTTTAGTGTGTGTATTTGGTCAGTCCTTTACAGACATAAAGTTTGAAAGTATCTGGGCGGCATCTCCTCTTGTAACAACGGCGGAGGCGCTTATGCTGCCCCCCGAGCTTTCAAGAATACCGAGGGATGACATAGAATATACCGAGGCTTGTGCCCAGGTGGGGATGCTGTCCGAGTCGGAAAATACGGGGGTGACGGTAGGCACGGCAGCGTCCATCATATTGGCGAGAATTACAGCCGCCTCAGCGCGCGTTATCTCTCTGTTAGGCTCAAAATACAGCTTCCCATCCTTTTGCGTTCCGTTTATGTAGCCAAGCTCGTAGGCAGTGGCGATATATTTTTTCATATCCGAGCTGATTTCGGAGTCGTCGGCGAATACAGTGGCGGTGGAGGGAAGCACCTCTGAGATACCCGCGGCGTTCATAGCCATTACGGTAAACTCAGCGCGGCTTACCGCTTTATCGGGGTAAAAATAGGTGGAGGAGCCTACCTGTGTTCCGCTCATTATTCCTTCCTTTGTCATTGTGAGGGCTGCGTTGTGGTAGGGTGACTCAGCAAGGTCAACGTAGCTTACAGAGGTTTCCTTTTTGTTTATGGAAAGGCTTACCTCGGCGCTTGCGCTGTAATTGCCGTATTTGTCACGGGCTACGTAGCAGAAGCTGTCCTTGCCTGTTTTGCCCTCATAGGGAAGATATCTGTATGCGCCCGTAGCTTTATCCTCAAGTATAAGGACTCCCTTTTCGGGGTAGGAAACTATCTCTATAAAGGTTTCATCTCCGTCGGGGTCGTAGCAGGGGAGTGTGCCGAAAAGAGTGACGTCCTGATGAGTGCTGACCTCAAGGGCTGTCTTGGGGGCTGTGCTGAGAGTGGGGGCGTAGTTCTGCTCGTCAAGAATATAAAGCTTACAGCAGATTTCGTGCTGGCTGTCGTTGACACGGAAGCGAAATTCCGATGAGGTGACAGTGGATGCGGGATGATATGTCATAAGAGCAACGCTGGCGGCGCTCAGGGTCTGGGGAGAGCTGAGAACGGTAGAGCCTACCCGAAGCTCGCCGTCGGTAACGGGAGGCAGGGAGGTTATGGTCAGCTTTTCTATTTTGTTTACGTTTAAGGCTCTGGCAAAATCGTCGGCAGAAAAGGTGATAGACTGTCCCACAAGGGCGGATTTTGCCATAGAGCTTTCTTCGGCTATGCAGCTAAGGGCGGGTGAAAGAGGCTTTTGCGAGTTTGCTTGCTGCGCGCAAGACGAGAAGCAGCCTATACACAGCAGCAGGGTCAATATAAGTATCCCTAAGGTTTTTTTCTTCATGATTTGCGGTCCCTCCTGTAAATCTTCATTTGTTCTCACCACATTTTATCTTTTTTGGCGTATCTTTATGACAGAAAGTAAAAAAAGTTAAAATATTTTTAGCAAAGTCCTTTTTTTGACACACCAGAAGTTGTATAATATATATAGACACGGATAAGGGGGAGATTATGGAAGGAAAAATTTGTATGTTTACGGGACACAGGACCATAAACGGACGTCATCTGGCAGGGCTGCCCCGTAGGATAGACGAGCTTCTGGAAAAGCTCATAAGCGAGGGATATACCGAATTTCGCGCGGGGGGAGCTGTGGGCTTTGATACCATTGCCGCCCTGAAGGTGCTGGAGAAGAAAAAGAAGTACGGCTTTGTCAGACTTCATCTTTATCTGCCCTGCCACGGACAGGAGAATGGGTGGAGGGAAAATTTAAAGAAAGCCTATTACTACGTCATAGAGAATGCCGACTCGGTGAGGTATGTTTCCGACACTTATGTCGACGGATGTATGCATAAGCGAAACCGTGAAATGGTAGATGGAAGCGCGCTTTGCGTGGCTTATTGCGGCAGAAGCAAGGGCGGAAGCGCCTATACCGTAGATTATGCCCGAAAGAGGGGATTGAGAGTAATAAATATGTTTGAATAAAGGACTTGTCATTGCTGCAATGACAGGTCTTTTTTCTTTGCGTACATCCTTTCACGGATAATCATAGCTTTAGTTTAAAGCTGTGGGCGCATAGTATTGTAAAAATGAGGAAAACTAAAACCATATATAAGAGGAGGTGGAAGATGGCATCGCGTATCTTGTTACCCTTTGATAGAGCAGAGGAGAGAATATTCAAGGGTATTTCGGGCTTTGGAGGGGGAAGCTTTGCCGTAGGCAGAGTGGATATTCCGTCGGTGAGAGGAGAAGCTGCGGTGGGAGAGGCGGCTATACTGTGCTTCTTTGAGGAGAGCGACGGCGGGAGCTTTCTGGAGCGTATTTGCGGAGCGGCCCCTGTGGGAGTAATAGTGTCGTCGGGAGCCATATCCCCGCGCCTTATAAATCTTCTTATATGCAGAAGGATACCGTATCTCATACTTAAGGACGGATTTTCCCGTCAATATCAAGGGAAGGTAGCTCTCCTTGATACCGAAAGAGATATGCTTATAATAGACCCGTGTCTTGAAACGCTCAATTCTTATCCCGCCTCAAGAGGAGCGCTTGAGATATGCCGTCTGACAGAAAGTCCGCCTACTCTGCTTATGCGGTCGCGCTGCGGCGAAGGGATAATGCTTGGGGCAGAGGCGGCTAAGAGAGAGGGGGAGCTTTTTGACGTTCTTATCCGCATAGCCGAAGAAAATTTCGGGCAGAAAATTACCGTGGGACTGGAGCTTCCTGCAGGAGAAGGGGATAGAGAGCGCTTTTGCGAGGATACGGAGGCACTTTTCAGGGCGGCTGTTTACGGGAGCTTTTCGGTACAGCTTGAGGGGTATTCCCGACCCGAGGATATACGGGTAGGGCTTGAGCTTATGCATAGGGTGTTTTGCAGACTTGAGGCGGAGGGACGGGAATTTAACGGATATCTGCCCCGCGGCGTATTGCTCAGCGCTCCCGTGTGGCTGCTGGGCACTCCCCCCTTTGCCAAGGCTGATTTTCTTACGGTGGATTTTGACGCGGCGGTCGCCAATCTATTGGGGTGTAACGAGGATGAGCTTGGAGAAATAAAGCTTCCCGAGGAGGCATTGAGAAATGTGTGGAAGGAGTTTATACGTCGTTTCCCGAAAGCATATCCTCTGAGAGCAAGAAGCAGAGCCTTGGTAGGCAGAGGGGTAATATATGATTGGATATCTCTTATGGGTATAGACGAGGTGTACGTCCCTTAAGCTTCAGAAAAGTATTGACAAAATTGGGGATATAGTATATAATAGTTATGATTATTATATGATGGGTCATCCTTGTCTGAAAATCAAAGAGGTGAAAATTATGGTAAAGAACGTTCCCGAAATATTTGGGTGTATGGTATTTAATGAAGACGTTATGAGGGAAAGACTCCCCGAGGACGTTTTTAAATCCCTGAGTAAGACTATTGCTACGGGTAAGACTATTGACGCGTCTATCGCGGATTCGGTTGCCGCCGCTATTAAGGAGTGGGCGATAGAGAAGGGCGCGACTCACTATACTCACTGGTTCCAGCCGCTTACGGGACTTACTGCGGAAAAGCACGATTCCTTCCTTTCCCCGGACGGGAACAGCAGGGTAGTAATGGAGTTTTCCGGCAAGGAGCTTATAAAGGGTGAATCCGACGCATCCTCATTTCCCTCAGGGGGGCTTCGCGCTACCTTTGAGGCGAGAGGCTATACTGCTTGGGACCCCGGCTCTTACGCCTTTGTAAAGGACGGTACGCTTTACATACCTACGGCGTTCTGCTCCTATACGGGCGAGGCGCTTGACACAAAGACTCCCTTGCTTCGTTCTATGGACGCTATAAGCATTCAGGGGTTGCGTATACTCCGCCTTTTTGGAGATACCGAAGCCAAGCGTCTTACCACGACGGTGGGCGCGGAGCAGGAATATTTTATAATAGACAAGAAGCTTTACGATAAGAGAAAGGACCTGCTCTATACGGGAAGGACACTCTTTGGAGCGCACTCTCCCAAGGGACAGGAGCTTGAGGACCACTATTTCGGACCGCTCAAAACAAGAATAAGCGCCTATATGGCTGACCTTGACGAGGCTCTCTGGAAAATGGGCATACACTCCAAGACCAAGCACAACGAGGCGGCTCCAGCTCAGCATGAGCTTGCGCCTATATACGTAAAGACAAATCTTGCCGTTGACCATAATCTGCTTATTATGGAATATATGAAGAAGATAGCCGAGAAGCACGGACTTGTATGCCTGCTTCACGAAAAGCCCTATGCGGGTGTCAACGGCTCGGGTAAGCACAATAACTGGTCGCTTTCTACCGATACGGGGAAGAATCTCCTGAAGCCGGGAAAGACCCCAGCAGACAACGTGCTCTTCTTGCTGGTTCTTGCGGCTATTATCAAGGCTGTTGACGATTATCAGGACCTTTTGCGCGTGTCGGTTGCCCACGCGGGTAACGACCACCGTCTGGGTGCGGCGGAAGCGCCCCCCGCTATACTTTCGGTATTCGTTGGCGAGGAGCTTGACCAGATAATAGACTCCATAGTCAAGGGTACGCACTACGAGGCGGCGAAGGCGGGAATGATGGATCTGGGAATACCCTCCATACCTACCTTCCGCAAGGATACCACCGACCGAAACCGTACCTCTCCCTTTGCCTTTACTGGAAACAAATTCGAGTTCCGTATGCTTGGCTCGTCCCAGAATATCGCTCTGCCCAACGTGGTTCTTAACACCGCCGTTGCCGAGAGCTTCCGTCAGTTTGCCGATGTGCTTGAGGGCGCGCAGGATTTCAAGAGCGCGGTAGCTAAGCTTATAAAGGACACCTTTGCTAAGCACAGAAGAATAATCTTTGACGGAAACGGATATTCCTACGAATGGGAGGCAGAGGCGGCACGACGCGGTCTTCTTAATCTTAAAAACTCGGTTGACGCGTTCAAATGCTTTAACCTTCCCAAGAACGTGGAGCTTTTCTCCCGCCACGGAGTTATGAGTGAGGTGGAGATAAACTCCCGCGAGGATATCTTCTTTGAAAACTACGCCAAGGTTATAAATATTGAGGCGCTGACTATGATAGAGATGGCGAGCAGGGATATAATCCCCGCGGTGAACGCTTATATGTCAGCGGTGGCTCAGGGGGCTAATGCCAAGGAAAAGCTTGTTCCAGGCTCCTGCGCTGTTGAGAGAGATATCATAGAAAAGCTTTCGGGACTTTGCTACAAGGCGTATCACGTTCTCGAAAAGCTTGAGAGAGCCGAAAAGATGGCGGCGCTCATACCCGATTGCGTAGCTCGCGCCGAGGCGTACAGAGATACGGTTCTACCCGCTATGGCATCCTTGCGTGAATACGTGGATGAGATGGAGAAGCTCACCGCCTCCGAGTATTGGCCGCTTCCCACCTACGGCGATATGATGTTTAAGGTCTAATAAATACCACAACGAATAAATAAAAAAGCGCATACAGCAGAGCTTTCTCTGCCGTATGCGCTTTTTTCAGAATAAAATTTTTTACTTTTCAAAACGATTAAAGACTGCCAAACGCCGAGAGAAATTCGTGCAGACGCTTGTTATCGCTGGCGAATATTTCCTCGGGGCTGCCCTCGGCGGCTACTACTCCGTCGTCCATAAACACTATCTTATCGGATACCTCACGGGCGAAATTCATTTCGTGGGTGATTATGACCATAGTCATATTCTGAGCCGCAAGGCTCTTTATGACCTTAAGCACCTCTCCCGTTATCTCGGGGTCGAGAGCACTGGTAGGCTCGTCGAAAAACAGAATGTCGGGCTTCATCATCAATGCGCGGGCGATAGAAACTCGCTGCTGCTGACCGCCCGAAAGCTGACAGGGATAATAATCCCTCTTGTCCGAGAGTCCCACCGAGGCTAAAAGCGCCTCTGCGTTCTTTTCTATTTTTTTGTACTCCGCTGCAAGCCATTCCTTGCCCAGCTTCTCGCTCTTTGCCTTATCCTTTGCCCGAAGCTCGGGGGCGAGAGTGAGATTTTTCAGAGCCGTGTATTGCGGAAAGAGGTGAAAGGACTGGAACACAAGACCAAAGTTACATTCGCTTACGGTCTTGGAGTTGCTTTTTTCCTCTGCCTTTGCGTCGAAGCAGAGCCTTCCGCCAACCGTAACAGTGCCCTCGTCGGCTACCTCAAGTGCGTTAAGACAGCGCAAGAGCGTAGTCTTTCCGCTTCCCGACGAGCCGATTATAGACATTACCTGCCCCTGCTCTAAGGATAGGTCAACTCCCTTGAGCACCTCAAGCTTTCCAAAGCTTTTTTTAATATTTCTTACTTCAAAAAATGCCATTGTTATACCTTAAAATAGTCAAGACGCTTTTCGAGCTTCCCAAGACCGATGGTGAGCAATCCGTTTATTATCAGGTAGAATACTCCCGCGTAAAAGAGGGGGAACAGGGTTACCTGAGTGTTTACAAGGTTTTTAGCCACCGTAAACAGGTCAACGGATATTATAACGCTTGCCAGAGCAGTGTCCTTGACCAGAGTAATTATTTCGTTTGACATAGGGGGAATGACTCTTTTTACTACCTGCAAAAAGATGACCTTGAAAAAGGTCTGGGAACGGCTCATACCCAATACCTGAGCCGCCTCGTACTGTCCCTTTGATATGCTCTGTATGCCGCCCCTGTATATTTCCGAGAAATAGCAGGCATAATTTATGGAAAAGGCGATAATGACAAGCATAAGCTTTGCCGTAGCGCCTCTGACGTAAAAATTCCAGCCGAACATACCCGACAGCGTTGAGGGAATAAACAGATAAGCAATAAGCTGGAGCATCAGAGGAGTTCCTCTGATGACCCAGACAAATGCTTTGACTATTGCGCTTATTATTTTTATCTTCGATTTTGAACCCATGGCGATTAGCAATCCCAAGGGGAGAGCGGCGACAAGCGTAGCGGCGAAGATAAGAAAGGTATAGAGCAATCCCTCAAGTAACTGAAGATTTATTTGCCCAAAAGACATATTTGCGCGTACCTTTATAAAGGATTACTCGGCGTCAGCCTTCTTTATGCAGGCTTCGCCCGCAGAGCCTTCCTCGGCAGCTACGATAGCCTTCGACATATCCTCGGTGGTCTTGTATTTTTCCTTGTCTTCCTTGCGGATAACTGCTACCTGCTTGTTGTTGAGGTAGGGGATGGAGATTTCCATAGCCGCAAGTCTTTCCTCTGTGATGGTCATACCGTTCCAGATGCAGTCGATGGACTTAGCCTCAAGAAGAGCTTCCTTGGAGTTCCACTTTATGACCTCGAATTTTACGTTGATGCCAAGCTTCTCGGCAACTGCCTTGGCAAGCTCTATATCAAATCCGATAAGCTCGCCGTCCTTCTCGTACGCGATAGGAGCAAAAACGGTGTAGCCTACGATAAACTCACCATTTTTAACTATGTAATCCCAGTCGGTCTTTTCGGATTCTGTCAGCTCGGCGATAGTCTTAGTGGTGTCTATGCAAAGCTCGGACTTGATTCCGTACTTCTCCGCGAGAGTGTCAACAGTGCCTGCCTTTGCAAGGTCGATAAGAGCCTGATTTATCTTCTTGATAAGACCGCTGCCCTTTCTTGCCGCGATGCCGTACTGCTCGGTAGAGAGAGCAAGGTTTTCAACTATCATAAGGCTGTTTGCGTAGGTGGTATCCTGACTCATATAGTAGCCTGCCATAATACTGTCCATAACGCCTACATCTACCGACTTGGTGTTGAGCTGGAGGAGTACGTCCATCTGTGCCTTCAAGGGGGAATATTCCTTGCCGAAGTTAAGGTCGTTTGCTCCGCAGGATGCGAAGGTGAAGAGCGCGCCTGCCATCATAAGGAGGGCAAGAGCAAGTGCAATAATTTTTTTCATAACGTTTGTCTCTTTTCTTTATAAAATGTTTTATCACTTTACCTTGATAAAGTGACTGTAATATGATACCACATTTCTATCCCTTTGTCAAGGGCTTTTTGGGATTTTCTTCAATAAAGTATATATTATTTGACTTCGGGTACCTCCTGTGGTATAATAATAGAGTGAAATTCAGGAGGTGCAAATATGGAGAAAGCAAAGAAAAAACGTTCCTGCTTTTGGCTGGCGCTTACCGTGTTCAGCCTTATGGGACAGATAGCCTGGGTCGTGGAGAATATGTATCTCAACGTCTTCATCTATAAGACCTTTAACGCCTCGGCGGGAGATATATCGGCAATGGTTGCCGCTTCCGCGGTTACTGCCACTCTTACTACGGTGCTTATGGGGGCGCTGTCCGATAAAATAGGAAAAAGGAAGCTGTTTATATGCGGCGGATATATCCTTTGGGGAGTGTCCATATTCAGCTTCGTGCTTTTGCGTACCGATATAATAGGAAGCTTTATTCCCGCGACCGTGTCGGCTATGGCTGTGGGAGTGTCGCTGACAATTGTTCTTGACTGCCTTATGACCTTTTTTGGCTCCACGGCTAACGATGCGGCGTTTAACGCCTGGATGACCGATATGACCAGCTCGGAAAACAGGGGCAGGGCAGAAGGAATAAACGCTATGATGCCCTTGGTGGCGGTGCTGGCAGTTTTTGGCGGATTTATGGCGTTCCAACTTGACGACCCCTCCAGCTGGACGGTGATATTTACTATTATCGGGCTCTTGACCCTTGGGGTGGGCGTGCTTGGAATATTTATTATTAAAGAGCCGGATATAGCCCCCGCTCGGGGAGGATACCTTGAGGGCATCCTTTACGGATTTAAGCCCAGCACAGTAAAAAAGAATATTACTTTATATGTGACGCTTATTGCTTTTGTAATTTTCAACATATCTATACAGATATTTATGCCATACCTTATAATATACTATGAGGTATCCTTGGGTATGACGAATTACGTGCTTGTAATGGCGCCTGCCATTATTCTTGCCTCGGCTGTTACCGCTCTGTGGGGAAAGGTATATGACAAGAAGGGCTTTAATTTTTCGGGTGTGCTTGCGCTTGTTATGCTCTTGGCGGGGTATGCTGTGCTCTATTTTACAAAAACAATGATACCCGTTTTTCTTGGCTCGCTTTTGATGATGAGCGGCTATTTGTCAGGAATGGCGGTGTTTGGAGCTATGATAAGGGATAACACACCCGAGGGAAAGTCGGGCAGACTTCAGGGAGTGCGTATCTTCTCTCAGGTGCTTATTCCCGGTGTGGTAGGTCCTGCTATCGGAAAGGCTGTTCTCGATAACGCGGCAGTTATAACCAACAATGACGGTACTACCTCCTTTGTTCCAAATAATAATATTTTCTTGGCGGCGGGAATTGCGGCTGTATTTGTATTCTTTGTATTTTTCATCACGAAAAAGAAGCCGAGACTTGTCGAGCTGACCACCGAATATATGGAAGAGCTTTCGGCACAAGAAATTCCCTACGCAGAATATCCCCGTCCTCAGATGCGCAGGGACAGTTATCTCTGTCTTAACGGAAAATGGAGCTTCTCTGTGAAAAATAGGGATAAGACTACGTATTCGGGAGAGATACTCCTGCCCTTTGCTCCCGAGAGCATAGCTTCGAGTGTGAATATAGATATAAAAAAGGATGACCTGCTTATATATGAAAGAGGCTTTACACTTCCCGATGGATTTAACAGGGGACGGATACTGCTTCATATAGATGCCTGTGACCAGACCGCCGCCGTTTTTGTCAACGGGGAAAAAGCGGGGCAGAACGCAGGGGGTTATCTGCCCTTTGAGCTTGATATTACAGAGTTTTTGCTCGAGGGCGAGAATATTCTTCGCATAGAAGCCCGTGACCCTCTTGACCTTGACCTTCCTTACGGAAAGCAGACCTCCAAGCGCGGGGGAATGTGGTACACCAAGGTCAGCGGTATATGGCAGAGCGTATGGCTGGAGAGCGTTCCCGAGAATCATATCAGGAGCATAAAAATCACCCCTGACTTAAAGGGCGTAGACCTTGAAATCAGCGGCGGAGAAAAGAAAAAGGTGCTTGTTTTCGAGGGGCGCGAATACTTCTTTTTTGAGGGAGAGAAATTCCGCCTTGAGGTTGACAAGCCTATATTATGGACGCCCGAAAATCCGCATCTCTATAACATCGAGATAAGGGCGGGGGAGGACAGAGTTTTCTCATATTTCGGACTCCGCACGGTGAGTGTGACAGAAAAGGAAGGAAAAGCCCTAATAGCTCTTAACGGCAAGCCCTATTTCTGCCACGGATTGCTTGACCAAGGATATTTCAGCGACGGTATTTTTCTCCCTGCCTCGCCAAAGGGCTTTGAGGATGATATACTGCGGATGAAGGACTGCGGATTCAATATGCTTCGGAAGCATATCAAGCTGGAGCACCCCCTGTTTTATTATTACTGTGACAGGTACGGTATGCTTGTATTTCAGGATATGATAAATAGCGGAAAATACAATTTTATTCTTGATACCGCACTGCCGACAGTGGGATTAAAAAGGGGTATAACTCACCGAGCAAACAAGAAACGGCGGGAAGAATTTGAGAAAACCTCAAGTGGTATAATCAATTGCCTTTATAACCATCCGTCTGTGGTGTATTTTACAATTTTTAACGAAGGCTGGGGACAGTTTGACGCAGACCGTTATTACAGATTTTTCAAGGAGCTTGACCCAACGAGGATATATGATACCACCTCGGGCTGGTTCAAATCCCGCCTTAGCGACGTGGAGAGTGAGCACGTGTATTTCAAGCCCATAAAGCTCAGGGCAAGGGAGGGAAGACCCTTGGTGCTCTCGGAGTTCGGGGGATATTCCTGCAAGATAGAGGGGCACAGCTTTAATCTTGATAAGACCTACGGGTATAGATTTTTTGGGGAGCGTGAGAAATTAGAGGATGCTCTTTGTTCTCTTTACGAAAATGAAATAATCCCGACCATAGAAAAGGAGGGGCTTTGCGCCGCGGTGCTGACTCAGGTGAGCGACGTGGAGGACGAAACCAACGGACTTCTTACCTATGACAGGCGGGTTCTGAAGGTGGACAGCGCGAGAATGAAGGCTCTTTCCCAAAAGCTTATGGAGTGCTTTGAAAAAAGATACAATTGAATTCAAATAGTATAAGCGCCCTCCGCGGATTAAGCGGGGGCGCTTTTTTTGTATCACGAAAACCCCGCCATAGTGGCGGGGTTCCATGTAGGCTTTGCCGACGAGCAGAAAGCAAAAAAGTCAGCGCATAATGTTCTCGTGCCAAAGGCTCCCTTGTGTAAAGGGAGCTGTCAGCGAAGCTGACT
>JAZNXE010000017.1:0-41903 GCA_045593725.1 Eubacteriales bacterium | reverse complement strand
GTAAAGGGAGCTGTCAGCGAAGCTGACTGAGGGATTGTTTTGTGTAGATTATCGCTTTTTACAATCCCTCCGTCACGGCAAGCCGTGCCACCTCCCTTTACACAAGGGAGGCTTGGTTTTAGTCCCGCTTGAGCGGGGTTTCGTAACAAATGCATGGCTGACTGGCCAATAAAAGACGCACTTGTGCGTAGCCTGTAGTATTAGGGCTATGCCCGAAACTGAAATACCACCCGCTATGCGGGTGGATTATTATTATATATTAGCGAATGGAAATTTGCCTGAAACCCTTGAAAAAGGGAGGATTTTTTGTTATAATTAAATTGGAATAGAGTTGCGCAACGCAATTTTATTGATAATATATTTTTCTCAGAAGGAGAATTTATTTATGCTTTCATCACAGGACGTAATGCAATTGGTACAAAGCTTAATATGGCTTCTCGCTGGTGTCGGCGTGTTTATCGTCGGTATGAATTTTTTGGGCGACGCTCTTGAAAAAAGTGCGGGAAGCGGTATGAAAAAGCTTCTTGGGAAGATAAGTAATAACCGTTTCTCGGGCGTTGGAGTAGGCGCGGGTGTTACCGCTATTATTCAAAGCTCCTCGGCTACCTCCGTAATGGTAATCGGTTTGGTAAATGCGGGAGTTATGACTCTTGCCCAAGCTACTTCTATCATTATGGGAGCGAATATCGGTACTACCGTTACGGGTGTACTGGTTGCGCTTAAAAACGATATTTTTGATATGGTTATGTACCTTCTTGCCTTTGCGGGTGTTATGATGGGCTTTGCAAAGAAGGAAAAACTTAAATTGGCAGGCAGCCTTTGCTGTGGCTTAGGTCTTATATTCGTTGGACTTAACGTGATGAGCAGCGAGCAGGCTTTTGGAAATCCTCTTGTTGAAACAATGTTTACCAATATATTTGCAGTTGTGGATTTTCCTCTGCTGTTGATACTCATTGGTGCGATATTTACCGCTCTTATACAAAGCTCCTCTGCGGCAACGGGTGTTGTTATTACAATGGTGGGAACAGGAGTCTTGCCTCTTGAGTTGGCGCTCTTTATTATTCTCGGTGCTAATATCGGTACGTGCGTTACCGCGCTTTTGGCGGCTATCGGAGCTAACGCAAACTCAAAGCGTGTTGCCTTGATACACTTTACCTTTAACGTTATCGGCACCGCATTTTTCACCGCTATCATCTGGATATTCAAGGAGCCTGCGGTAAATCTTCTGGTTTCAATTTTCCCCGGAGAGGACCCTATGTCCTTACAGATGCGTGTGTCTGCATTCCACGTGATATTCAACGTGACTACGACTATTATCCTGCTGCCCTTCGTAAAGCATCTGGTCAAATACTCCTGTCTTGTTATCAGGGACAAGAAAAGTGAGAAGGACGCTCTTGCGCTTAAGTTCGTTGATGACCGACTTTTGACAACTCCTCCCATTGCTTTGATGCAGGTCAAGAGGGAGATGGACTATATGCTCGGTCTTGTTGAGGAGAATACAAGGCTTTGCTTCACCGCTATGGAGAACGGCTCCCTTGAATACGGCGAAAGAATAAGCGAAAATGAGCGCATTATAGATTTTACCAACAGCGCTCTTACCAAATTTATTATTAAGCTTTCTTCAAGCGTTGAGCAGAGTGACGAGCGTGTGATAGGCTCGTATTTCCACGTGCTCAATGACCTTGAGCGTATTGGCGACCATGCTGAAAACTTCCACGAGATCGGTGTGGAGATGAGCCGCAAGAATATAGTATTCTCCGACAAGGCGAGGGTTGATATAGCCAGAATGAAGGAGACCGTAATAGAGATGTTTGCCATAGCCAAGGACGCTTTTGAAAATCTTCACAGGGAAGAGCTTCCCCGCCTTACAGCTCTTGAAAACAAGACCGATGAAATGAAGAGAGAGCTTACGGCAAGTCACTTTTCCCGCCTTGCGGAGGGAAACTGTTCTATGGATGTCAGCCCCTATTATTCCTCTACCGTCGTAGGTCTTGAGCGTGTGGCTGACCACCTTGTCAATATAGGTTACAGTATAGTTAACCCCACGGGTTCTCAAAAGGAGAATAATTAAAGGATATCACAATCGCGTGTTAAAGCGAATGCCATTATGGCTGAATTGGAGGCACTGCTGTGAAAATAGTAATCATTGGACTCGGAACCATAGGCACTACTATATTGAAAAGCCTATCGGGAGAAGAGCATACAATAACGATAATTGACGAAGATAAGGATAATATCGAAAGACTTATAGAAAGATACGACGTTCAGGGCGTAGTGGGCAACGGAGCCTCCATTGATATTCAAAGGGAGGCGGGTGTGAAGGATGCTGACGTCATTATCGTCCTGACTAACAGCGACGAGCTTAACGTATTTGCTTGTCTTGTAGCCAAGAAGCTTGGGGTAAAAAACACCATAGCCCGTGTGAGAAACCCCCAATACCGACGCCAGATTCTTGAGATGAAGGACGAGCTTGGTATTTCTATGATAGTCAATCCCGAGCAGGATACTGCAACTGAGATATACAATCTTATCAATCTTCCTGAGATTGCCAAGGTGGAGCGCTTTGCTAAGGGAAGAGTACTGCTGGTGGAGATAGTTGCCGACAAGGACTGCGCTCTTGTAGGGGAAACCCTTATATCCATTGGTAAAAAGCTAAGAACTAAGGCTCTTATTTGCGCCGTGCAAAGGGATAGTGAGGTTATTATCCCCTCGGGTAATTTTGAGATAAGAGCGGGGGACAGGATACACTTCACCTCGGATGCCAAATCCCTGCGTGACTTTCTCTCGGAGATACGCATGGTAAGCTCCCCCTTGAAAAATATAATGATAGTGGGAGGAAGCAAGATAGGCTACTATCTTGCGGATGAGCTTTCCAAAAAGAAATACAATATAAAGCTTATAGAAAGCGACAAAGCCGTGGCTGAGGAGCTTGCCGACATTCTGCCGAGGGTGACGGTTATCAACGGCAACGGCGCTCAGCACGATCTGCTTATTGAGGAAGGCATTGAGGCTATGGATGCTTTTGTTGCGCTCACCGATATTGACGAAGAGAATATGGTGGTTTCTATGTTTGCCAATAAGATGAGGGTGAGAAAGACGATTACTCAGATAAAGAGCGACGACCTTTATGGAATGCTCTCCGAGCTTGGCATAAGCAACAATGTGTCACCCAAGGATATCGTAGCCGACCGCATTATCAGCTATATAAGAGCCCTTGAAAATACCATCGGAAGTAATATTCTTACGCTTTACCGCTTGGTTGCTAACCGAGTGGAGGCGCTTGAATTTCTTGCTAAAAGGCAGGAAGAGTTTTACAACAAGCCCCTGCGCCAGCTTAAGATAAAGGACAATTGCCTTGTTGCGTGTATTATCCGTGGAACGACAGTCATAATCCCCGACGGAAATTCTTCCATTGAGCTTGGGGATAACGTAATCGTCGTTACCGCACACAAGAATTTTGACGATCTGACCGATATTTTTGACTAAGGCGGCATAACGTATGAATTATAAGAAGCTTGGAAAAATACTTGGCAAGATAATGATTCTTGAGGGTGTCCTTATGCTTGCGCCCCTTCTCGTAAGCATTTTATATAAAGAAGACGCCAAGTATAAGATCGCCTTTATAGTGCCAATAATAGCTCTCGCAGTAATTGGAGCCTTGTTACAGCTTCCCAAGCCTAAGCGTGAGGGGCTGTATCAAAAGGAGGGCTTTGCCCTTACTGCAATGGTCTGGATAATTATGACCCTGTTTGGCGCGATTCCCTTTGTTATAAGCGGCGACGTGCCTGATTATATCGACGCTTGCTTTGAGATAATGTCGGGCTTTAGCACCACGGGAGCAAGTATCATTACGGATATTACCAAGATATCACACTCTATCCTTTTCTGGAGAAGCTTTTCTCACTGGATAGGAGGTATGGGAATACTGGTGTTCGTGCTCATATTTATCCCCGAGAGCAACGAGGGCTCGTCAATGCATCTGCTCCGTGCGGAAAGCCCCGGACCGCAGGTCGGTAAGATAGTATCCAAGATGAAGGTAACTACCAGAATACTGTATCTTATATATCTGGGAATGACTGTGCTTGAGGTGGCTATACTTATGCTTGACAGGCCTATACCGGGATATGAGAGTGAGCAGTTCTTCTTTAGCTTGCTTACGTCCTTTGGATGCGCGGGAACTGGCGGATTTGGCTTTATACCTGGAAGTATGTCTATGTTTAGTCCCTTTTCGCAATACGTAATAGCCATATTCCTCATACTGTTCGGATGCAATTTCAGCCTTTATTATTTGTTGCTTATAGGAAAGCTAAAGACTATATTCAAGAGCGAGGAGCTTAAGACCTATTTCCTTATCGTAGCTTCGGCGGTAGCCGTCGTATTCGTTAGTCTTGTATGGAGATTTGAAGCGTTTCCTCAGATCTATACGGTAGAGGAATCCTTCCGCCATTCGCTGTTTCAAGTAGCGTCACTGTTGACCACAGCGGGCTTTACAACTACCGATTACAGTGTTTGGCCCGTGCTTGCGATGACTGTCTTGGTAGTGCTTATGTTTATTGGCGGTATGGCAGGCTCTACGGCAGGTGGCATGAAGATGTCAAGGATAATCATTGCTTTGAAGGGCGGATACGTGAACGTGAGGAAGCTTATCAATCCTCGCTATGTTCCTAAGGCGAAATTTGAGGAAAAGAGCCTTGAGGAAAAGACCATAAACGACGTGTTTGCCTTTATAACCTTGTATTTCTTTATTCTGCTCGGAGTAGTATTTTTGCTCTCCTTTGACCCTGTGAACGGGCAGGTTGTCACAGTGGCTTCGGATGCGGGAGCTTATGATGTAAAGCACGGATTTTTCTCTAATTTTTCGGCAGCCTTGGCTTGTATTTCTAACGTGGGACCTGCGTTTGAAGCGGTAGGACCCTATGCGAGCTATGCGGGATACGGAGCTTTTTCAAAAATAATTCTGACCTTTACAATGATGCTCGGACGTTTGGAAATATTGCCCGTGCTTATACTTTTCAGCCCTAAGACATGGAAAAGAATATAACAGGGATAATATAGAATAATATTAATTAGATTTTAAAGAAAGGATAAGCGTTATGAGATACGTGTGTGACGTTTGCGGATGGGAATATGATGAGGAGCTGGGCGCCCCCGATAAGGGCATAGCTCCAGGCACAAGGTTTGCGGACCTCCCCGAGGATTTTGAATGTCCTCTTTGCGGAGTAGGCAAGGATATGTTCTCTGAGGTATAATAAACGAAAAAATCCGAACCCTATCGTCGTGAGATAGAGTTCGGATTTTTGCTGTCGCCACCCGATTCTTGGGGCGGCAGCCTGCCGCTGGTGCGGGTGACAGGACTTGAACCTGCACGAATTAACACAAGATCCTAAATCTTGCGCGTCTGCCAATTCCGCCACACCCGCATATTAAAAGCCTTTAAAGCAGGTCGCTATAAGATTTTATCACAAAAAAGCCGTTTTGTCAATAGGAAAGCCTTGCAAAAGCAAGGCTTTTTATTATTTGTGTTATTTGTCGTCATCAAGCTTGAGGACTGCCATAAATGCTTCGGGGGACACCTGAACCGAGCCAAGCTGACGCATCTTCTTCTTACCCTCCTTCTGCTTTTCAAGCAGCTTCTTCTTACGGGTAATATCACCGCCATAGCACTTGGCGAGGACGTCCTTGCGCATAGCCTTCACGGTTTCACGGGCAATTATTTTTGAGCCGATAGCCGCCTGTATCGGCACCTCAAAGAGCTGGCGGGGAATGTTGTCCTTCAGCTTTTCGGCTATTCTTCTTGCTCTGCCGTACGCCTTTTCCTCGTGTACGATAAAGGAGAGCGCGTCAACCTGCTCACCGTTGAGGAGGAAGTCAAGCTTTACCAGCTTACTGGGAACGTAGTTCCCAAGCTCGTAGTCAAGAGAAGCGTATCCGCGGGAGCGGCTCTTAAGGGCGTCAAAGAAATCGTATATTATTTCGTTGAGGGGTAGCTCATAGTGAAGCTCCACGCGGGAGGTGTCTATATATTTCATATCTATAAAGCTTCCGCGTCTGTCCTGACAGAGGTCCATAAGTCCTCCCACATACTCTGTGGGGGTGATTATATTAGCCTTTACGATAGGCTCGTAGGCTATTTCTATCTCGTCTGCCGAGGGGAAGTTAGAGGGATTATCTATGCGCACAAGCTCACCGCCTCTGCGCTTTACCTCATAAATTACCGAGGGCGCGGTGGTTATAAGGTCCAGATTAAATTCGCGCTCAAGTCTTTCCTCAATTATCTCCATATGGAGGAGTCCAAGAAAGCCGCAACGGAAGCCAAATCCCAGAGCGATAGAGGTTTCAGGCTCGAATAGCAGTGCCGCGTCGTTAAGCTGGAGCTTTTCAAGGGCATCCCTTAGGTCACCGTATTTAGCTCCGTCGGCTGGATATATACCTGCGTACACCATAGGCTGAACAGACTTAAAGCCCGGCATAGCCTCGGCTGCGGGATTAGAGTCAAGGGTTACGGTATCTCCCACGCGGGTTTCTCCCACGCTCTTGATAGAGGCGGTTATATATCCAACCTCTCCGGCGCACAGAACGTCGCACTTCTTTAAGCCGAAGGCTGTCATATATCCCACGTCAACTACGTCAAAGGTTGCTCCGTTGCTCATAAGACGGATCTTGTCACCGCTCCTTACCGAGCCGTCAAAGATTCTTACGTTTACGACTACTCCCAGATAGCTGTCGTAGTATGAGTCGAATATCAGCGCCTTCAGGGGGGCGTTCTCATCCCCCTTTGGGGCGGGAATATTATCTACCACTGCCTGAAGCACCCGGTCGATGTTGAGTCCTGTTTTTGCCGACACCGCGGGGCAGTCCTCGGCGGGAATACCGATAACGTCCTCTATCTCTCCTCTTACACGCTCGATATCGGCGGAGGGGAGATCTATCTTATTTATAACCGGGACTATTTCAAGGTTTGCATCTACGGCAAGATAAGCATTGGCAAGGGTCTGAGCCTCAATGCCCTGGGTAGAATCCACAACAAGGAGTGCGCCGTCACAGGCGTTGAGTGAGCGGGACACCTCGTAGTTAAAGTCAACGTGACCGGGGGTATCTATCAGATTGAATTGATACACCTCCCCGTCGGGGGCGGTATAGCTCATCCTTACGGCTCTTGCCTTTATAGTTATACCTCTTTCCCGCTCAAGGTCCATATTGTCAAGAAGCTGCTCCTCCATCTCTCGCTTTGAGACCGCCTCGGTAGCTTCCAGTATTCTGTCGGCGAGGGTTGATTTGCCGTGGTCTATATGGGCTACTATTGAAAAATTCCTTATATTATCCTGTCTTTTTCCTGATGACATTTTTTTCTCCGTGTAAAGTGTTTTTCTTAATTTATATTATACAATAAATTTTAATTTTCCACAATACCTTTTTTACAAAAGAATAACTTTTTTAAATCTGACGCCGAGTCACGGATATGGGCATTTATAGAGTAGGAGCTGAGAGGGCTTTACCCAAATTTTTGATTAAAAAAGAGTAATCACCAAAAAAGAGCCTCCGACATACTATGGTAGCAGAGGGGGGAAGCCCCTTAATAGTATTATCGGAGGTTCTTTATGAATAACTGTCTTTGCAATCTTTTCGGCGGCGATAACATTTGGTGGATCATCATCGTTCTTGTTATACTCTTCGCTTGCTGCGGCAACGGCAACGGTTGCGGTTGCGGCTGCTAAAGTAATAAATGCCCCGACGGCACACACCGTCGGGGCGTTTTTTGCTTTTATACAAGGTCTGCCAGATCGTATATAAGACGCTCGGTCTTTTCCCAACCAAGGCAGGGGTCGGTAATGGATTTTCCGTAAACACAGGTATCTCCTATCTTCTGAGTACCGTCCTCAATATAGCTTTCTATCATAAAGCCTTTTACCAAGCTCTTGATATCGCTTGAATGACGGCAGGAGTGAAGCACCTCCTTGCAGATGCGTCCCTGCTCAAGATACTTTTTGCCCGAATTTGCGTGGTTTGCGTCAACAATCAGAGCGGGATTTGCAAGGTTGCGGTTCATATATTCGCTGTAAAGATGGGCAAGGTCCTCAAAGTGATAATTGGGGAGTGATTCTCCGTGCTTGTTTACGTAGCCTCTCAGTATTGCGTGGGCAAGGGGATTCCCCTTGGACTGACATTCCCAACCGCGATAAAGGAAGGTGTGTGAGTGCTGAGCGGCGGTAATGGAATTGAGCATTACCGAAATATCTCCACCCGTGGGATTTTTCATACCTACGGGTATATCTATTCCGCTTGAGGCGAGGCGGTGCTGCTGATTTTCAACAGAGCGCGCTCCCACGGCAACGTAGGAAAGAAGGTCGGAGAGATAGCGGTAGTTTTCGGGATAAAGCATTTCGTCGGCGCAGAAGAGTCCTGTTTGTTCAATTGCCCTTGTGTGCAGACGGCGTATAGCTACTATGCCCTCAAGCATATCCTCGGCGGCGTTGGGATTGGGCTGATGCACCATACCCTTATAGCCGTCGCCCGTTGTACGGGGCTTGTTAGTATATATACGGGGAATTATAAGTATTTTGTCCGCAACTCTTTCCTGAACGAGAGCAAGGCGTGATATATAGTCGAGCACAGCATCCTCACGGTCGGCGGAGCAGGGACCGATAATCAAAATAAGCTTTTGGGATTTACCCGTGAATACGTCTGCTATCTCTCTGTCGCGTACAAGCTTCTTGTCTGCGTATTCGGCTTTCAGAGGATAGCGTTCCTTAAGCTCCATAGGGATAGGAAGCTTACGGATAAAATTCATGTTTTTTTGCATAAAATACACCTGATTTCTTGTAAGATAAAAAATATTATATACCTTTTTTTGTGTTTTGTCCACCCCCTGAGGGAAATTTTATCAAAAAATGATTGACGAAACCGTTAAATTTTGCTATTATAATAAGGAGAAACTCTAAAGGAGGCAATATGAGAGGCTTTATAAAAATAAACCCTCAGGAGCTTGAAAACGCCATTAAGTGTATAGGCTCTGATTGGATGCTGATAACAGTGGATGATAAACGGCAGGGAAGAGCAAACGCTATGACCGCAAGCTGGGGTGCTATGGGAGTTTTATGGAACAAGAATATATGCGTATGCTTTGTCAGACCTCAAAGATATACCTATGAGCTTCTTAAGGAGGAAAATGAATTTTCAATAGCCTTTATGGACGAGGAGCACAGAGAGGCTCTTAAGCTTTGCGGCAGAGAGAGCGGCAGAGATTTGGATAAACTGGCAAGATGTGGGCTTACCGTTAACCGTGAGTTGGGTGTTCCTGCTATAAATGAGGCGCGGACAGTGCTTGTATGCAGAAAGCTTTACGAGGATGATTTAAGGGAGGATTGCTTCCTTGACAGCTCGCTTCTTTCCAATTACCCAAAGGGCGATTATCACAGATTTTACGTGTGCGAGATAAAGGAAGCTTACAGAAAGGGATAAGAATGGATATTTACACAGAAGTAGAAATACTTGCAAAAAACGCCAAAAGAGCTTCGCGTTCATTGGCGCTTGCCTCCGAGAATGAAAAAAACACGCTCCTGCTTACTCTTGCCGCGCTTTTGGAAGCAGAGAGCGGGGAAATAATAAAGGCGAATGACGAAGACCTCGCCGCCGCGGAGAAAAACGGTGTTCCAAAGGCTATGCTTGACCGTCTTATGATAAACGAGGGCAGAATAGGGGGTATATCGGAGTCGCTACGCAGCGTTGCCGCTCTTGAGGACCCTATTGGTAAGGGCGACGTGTGGTCGCGTCCCTCGGGAATAACTCTGCGCCGCGTGCGCGTTCCCCTTGGCGTTATTGGAATAATATATGAGGCTCGTCCCAACGTTACTGTGGATTCGGCGGCGCTCTGCCTTAAGACGGGTAACGCTGTGGTCCTTCGGGGAGGAAAGGAAGCAATCAATACAAACAAGGCGTTGGTTGCCGTTATAAAAAAGGCTCTGCGCAAATGCCATATAGATGAGTGCGCGGTGGAGCTTATAGCCTCTACGTCCCGTGAGAGCGCCAACGCTCTTATGTCAATGAGAGGGCTTGTTGACGTGCTTATACCCAGAGGCGGAAAGGGACTTATACGCGCCTGCGTGGAGAATTCCAAGGTGCCCGTTATCGAAACGGGCGCGGGAAACTGCCATCTTTATATAGATGAGTCAGCGGACCTTGACAAGGCTCTGCGTGTAGCGGTAAACGCAAAATGCTCCCGCCCCTCGGTCTGCAACGCGGTTGAAACAGTGCTTGTGCATTCCGCCCTTGCCGAGGAGTTTCTGCCTATGCTGAAAGCAGCCCTTGATGAGTACAAGGTAGAGATACGGGGCTGTGAGCGCTCTGCGGCTATTCTCGGGGATATAAAGAGAGCTACCCAGGAGGATTTTGACACCGAATTTGACGATTATATAGTGGCTCTCGGGATAGTTGACAGTCTTGATGCGGCTATTGAGCACATAAACAGATATAGTACGGGACACAGCGAGGCTATAATTACTGAGAATATGAGAAACGCCGACCGCTTCCAGAAGGAGATAGATTCGGTGGCGGTTTACGTGAACGCCTCCACTCGCTTTACGGACGGGGGAGAGTTTGGCTTTGGGGCGGAGATAGGCATATCCACTCAAAAGCTTCACGCAAGAGGTCCTATGGGGCTTCTTGCCCTGACAACCGAAAAGTATCTTATAAGCGGTGACGGAAGTGTGAGGTGAAATTATGGCAAAAATATTGATAGCATCCGATATTCACGGAGATGCCGTGACAGCGCAGACTCTTCTTGAAAGATATAAGGAGAGCGGAGCGGAGAAGCTGGTTCTGCTTGGCGATATACTATACCACGGTCCCCGAAACGACCTCCCCGCAGGCTACGCGCCAAAAAGGGTCATAGAGCTTTTGAACGGGGTAAAGGATGATATTCTCGCCGTAAGGGGGAACTGTGATACCGAGGTTGACCAGATGGTGCTGAGCTTTCCCGTTCTTGCGCAGTACGCTTATTTGTCCTTTGACGGCTTGCGTATCTTCGCTACCCACGGTCACAATTTTAATACCGAAAAGCTGCCGCCCTTGGCGAAGGGGGATATACTTCTGCACGGGCACACTCACGTTCCCGCGGCAGAGAGCTTTGGAGATGGAAACATCTATATAAATCCCGGCTCGGTGTCCATACCCAAGGAGAATTCTCCAAAGAGCTATATACTTTACGAGGACAGGTGCTTTTCATTTCGCACCCTTGAGGGTGAGGAGTACAAGCGCGTAGAGCTGTGAAGCGGAAAAATGAGCGCTTCTTAAATATAAAAACAGAGGATAGTGTAAAAGCTATCCTCTGTTTTATGTTCTTTTTATATCCGCGCCCAGTCGTTTGAGCTTTTCTATAAGGCTTTCGTAGCCGCGGTCTATGTACTCTATATTGGAGATAGTGGTAACGCCGTTTGCCGCAAGTCCCGCTATCACCAGACACGCGCCAGCACGCAGGTCGGTTGCCTTTACCGCCGCTCCGTGGAGTGAGTCAACCCCGTTTATAATGGCAGTGCTGTCGATGACCTCTATATTAGCTCCCATTTTATTAAGCTCAGGGGCGTACTTGAAGCGAGTGCTGAATATACCCTCGGACACCTTGCTTACACCCTTGGCAAGAGATAGGAGGGCGCTGAACTGAGGGTGCATATCTGTGGGAAATCCGGGATATGGGTTGGTCTTTATTTCGGTAGCTCTGAAGCTTTCAGCTCCGTTTACAGTGATAAAATCGTCACCTATCTCCATAGGGATGCCTATTTCATTTAGCTTCGCTATTACCGCATCCATATGCTTGGGAACTATATTTCTTACGGATACTCTTCCTCCCGTAGCGGCGGCGGCGACCATATAGGTTCCTGCCTCTATCATATCGGGAGCAAGCTCATAGGTACAGCCGTGGAGAGCCTTAACACCCTTTATACGTATCATACTTGTGCCCGCGCCCGTGATGTTAGCGCCGCAGGCATTGAGGAAGCAAGCGGTATCTACTATATGAGGCTCACGGGCGGCATTCTCAATTATGGTAGTGCCCTCAGCGAAAACTGCCGCAAGCATCACGTTTATCGTCGCGCCCACAGAGGCTATGTCAAAGTAAACGAAGTTGCCGCAAAGCCCGTCGGGAGCATCGGCGTTTATCATAGCGTTGCTGGTGTAGGTTACCCGTGCCCCAAGCAATTCAAAGCCCTTGATGTGCTGATTTATTGGGCGCAGACCGAAGTCACAGCCGCCCGGATATCCAACCTGAGCCTTGCCGAAGCGACCCAGCATAGCGCCTATAAGATAGGTAGAGCCGCGCATTTTGCTTACGTATTCCAAGGGGGGGCTTTTCATCTTGACCTTACGTGTGTCGATAATGGCGGTGGAGGTGTCTATAAAGCGAACCTCAGCTCCTATGGTCTGGAGGGTTTCAAGTGCCAAGGCTATGTCGCTTACGTCGGGAAGGTTCTTTATGGTGCATATATCGTTGGCAACGATAGTTCCGAATATAACGGGGAGAGCGGAATTTTTCATTCCGCTTATATTAACGTCGCCATACAGCGCTTTGCCGCCGCGGATCATTATCTTTTCCATAATTACCTCCCATAGTCATTTAAGCATTACCTTACAGTATATGCCTTGTTTTAGAAAAAAGAACGTCAGTCCTTTGCTTTGTAATAGGCTACGGCAAGATCTACCACAAGACCGTAGCTTTTTGTGCCGTTTTTGTCACCGTTAGCGTTGAGATAAAGGTCGTTTACCGCTCCTGATACCTCACTGGCGACCGAGTCGCGGTATTTATCAAAGAATTTTGAGTATGCCGCCATCTCACGCTTTGCCTCCGTGGGCAGAGTCAAATATACCGCCGAATAATATTCGGGATTTGCCGCATACAGGGCACTTGCCACGTATTCGTACAGATTGAGATATGCACAATACCGTATATACGAGTCATTTGAGTCTATGCACACCAGAAACGCCACGAAGTTTGCTTCATCCTCTCGCGCTATGCCTCGTTGGTGGGCGAACTCGTGCGCGGCGGTATATGGCTGAGTATAGTGCGGGTAGTTTGTATTAAGGTTTGCCTCCCCTGTAAAAAAGGTGTAAACCCCGCTGATATGAGTATAGGTCATAGGCTCGCTGAGCATTATACGCTTGATATTGCTGTCAAGGTCTTGTATAAAGTCATATTTCCGACAGGCTTTGTCGTAAGCGTACATCAGCTTATCATTAAGCTTCTCGTAGCTGTATGGCATTACAGAGGAGCCGTCCTCGGTGAATATTATACTGTCTATTTCCTGATTTATCTTCCTTGAAAGAATCATTGCCGTATCGCGAAGCTCCTCGGCGCTGACCTCTTTTTTGTCGATTCCCATTTTGGCGTCAAGAGTAGTTCCTCGGTATGCGGGTACAAAGCCCAGAGTAAAGGAGGAAAATACGTACGCCGCCACAGAGAGTACTATGGCGCAGAAGGCTCCCACGCTTCTCCAAGAGGAGGAGTAGTGCTTTATTCCGTAGGATATCACGGCAATGAGAATTATTGGAATACAAAGGAGAAGAAATTCCGCCAGAGAAAAGGGAATCCATCCCGTCAGCTTGGCGAGAGGTCCTCTTATCCAAGGAGAAATATGCTTATTGAAAAAGTCTGAAAAGTCGGGGAAGATAATGAACAGCAGATAGAGCAACGCGCAAAAGGCCGCAATGGCATAAAGTATCTTACAAATAAGAGGGATTTTTTTCTTGGGCGCGTTTTCTCCGCTTTCTTGGGAAACTGCTATTTCGTTGGTAACGGGGAAGTCGGAAGCTTCAGAATTTGTGGTATTGTTTTCCGAATTCATTTTGTGTTCCTTTATATAGATTTATTGCGTACTCAGAGCCGACACACACTCAAATAAGTCGGCTGGGCTTATACCAAATAGCTGCCTCACGAGAACTGCCATATCCTCGGGTAAAGGAGCGGTGAAGCTGAGCTGTTCGCCTCGTAAGGGATGAGGAAAGCTCAGCGACAGGGCGTGTAGGGCATGTCTTGATATGAGAGGGCTTTCTTGGCCGTAAAGCTCGTCACCTATTATGGGGCAGCCCAAACCTGCAAAATGGACACGGAGCTGATGAGTGCGTCCCGTTTTGGGCAAAGCCATAACAAGGGTATAGCCCTTAGCTCTTGCTAATACGAGGTACTCAGTCAGTGCGTAGTCGCCACCCTCTCCCTCACCGCAGTTCTGCCTTACTATGATGCTTTCGGCGGTGCGCTTCATATAGGTTTGGATAATTCCCTCGTCTTCTGTAAGCTCTCCCTCAAGGACCGCCACGTATTGCTTGCTTATCTTATTGCCTTTCATAGCGTCGGTAAGTCTGGCGGCGCTTATTCTGTCCTTGGCTATAAGGGTTATTCCGCTCGTGTTTCGGTCAAGGCGGTTAACTGGACGGAAAACGAAGGGAGCGCCGCTTTTGGCGTATCTGTATGCCAACGCGTCGGCAAGGGTGTCGCCGTGATGAAGATGGGAGGGGTGCGTGGGCATAAACGGCGGCTTGTTGGGAAGTATTATATACTCATCCTCGTAGATTATGTCCAGAGGGATATTTGTGGGAGTCAGATGCGCGGGAGTGCTTTCGTCCTCAAGGGCAAGAGTTAAAATATCTCCCTGCTTGAGCACCCTTCGCACAGTGACCCGCTCTCCCTCCAGCATTATTCCGTTTTCAAGAAATTTCAGATGCTTGATAAAGGCTTTGGAAAGACCCAACCGCCCGAAAAGCAGCTCCTTTACGGTCATACCCTCATCCGCGGCTTTGACAACGTATCTCACAGTTGACCTTCCTTGCCGTAGGGCAAATTTTATTACTATAATTATACCACGAGGCGTTTTCTATTACAAGAATTTTTCTTAAATTGTTGATTAAAACTATTGTAGAACAACAGAAAATCAAGTCGAAAAATTTAAAAATCGGGTTATTTCGGGTGGATATTTGGCCTAAAATTGGACATTTTGCACAAAACAGCTATTACAACAAAATTCGCCAAAAAATTCTGTTGAAAAGTTCCTCGCTGTGGAAAACTCTGTGGGAAGTGTGGAAAACCTCATAAACCAAGCCCTATTTTCCATCCAAAAAATGGTTAAGGCTGTGGAAAACTTTTTCCCTGTCTGTCAAGACCTTTTTTCAAAAAAAGCTCAATTCTACATTTTGCACAAAAAATTAATCGTTTTTAGGGTAAGGCTTCTTTTTTTGGGACGTGTGCCCCTTTCTTTTTTTCTTTTTAACAGAGTATCCGAAGCTGCCCAGCTTTTCTCCCAGGGCGAAATATTCTCCGTGGGCAAAGGCAACAAGCCCCGCTTTATCCAGCCTGAGCTTTCCTTCCTTGTCCATAAGTGATTCGTCCACGTCAACCGCAACAATGTCGGCTAAGAACATGTGATGAGAGCCAAGAGGAATGATGTCCGTTACCCTACATTCAAGAGAAAGAGGACTTTCGGCGATAAGCGGACAGGAGAGTTCGCTTGCCGCTTCCTTGGTCAGTCCGCAGCGCTCGAACTTATCCACCTTAGCCCCTGTATAGACTCCGCACCAATCGGCGTGGCGCACAAGAGAAGCGCAGGTCAGATTTATGGCAAACTCTCCGCTCTCCTTTATTATGTTGTAGGAGTGCCTTGAGGGGCGCACCGATATATAGGTCTTAGGGGGAACTGTATTTGTTATACCCGTCCAAGCAACCGTTATTATGTTGCAGTTGCCCGCATCCTCGCTTCCGCAGCTTACCATAGCGGGGGGGACGGGAGCGATAAGAGCGCCGCCCTTCCATTTAAGCTTTGCCATTTTTGCCCTCCCTGGATATAATACTCTTTACCGCCTCTGAAGCGGCAATAAGCCCCGCTACCGAGGGAACAAAGGAGATGCTTGCGGGTACGCGCTTCCCGTTCTCTCCATCCGCTCCTGTTCTTGGAGCAGCGGCTTCCTCTATCGAGTATATTACGGGCAGATGAGCAATACCTCTCGCCCGAAGCTCTCGGCGCATCACCCGCGCTAAGGGGCAGGTGTTGGTTTTTGATATATCTGTAACTCGGAAGGCTGTGGGGTCAAGCTTGTTGCCCGTGCCCATACAGCTTATCATAGGAGTTTTCGCGGCGGTACAGCCCTCGGCTATTGCCAGCTTCCCCGAAACAGTGTCTATGGCGTCTATAACGTAATCAAACTCTCCCCAATCAAACGTGTGAGCGTTTTCGGGGAGCAGAAATTCTTTTCTTACGGTTACCTTAAGCCTTGGATTTATGTCCAACAGGCGCTCTGCAACTACGTCTGCCTTATATCTTCCCACAGTGCTGTGGAGGGCGCAAAGCTGACGGTTTATATTACTTAGGGAAACCGTATCGTTATCTACCAGCAGTATGCTGCCCACTCCCGCCCGCGCCAGAGCCTCGGCGGCATAGCTTCCTACTCCGCCCACTCCAAAAAGAGCAACGCGCGAGCGCGCGAGCTTTTCTATGGCATCGTATCCTATGAGCATAGCCTCTCTTTCAAATTCTTTACACATAAAAAATTCCTTAATCTGTTTTTCTGCCCACAAGGGCAAGATATTCGTCGTAGCTTATAAGTATCTTCAGCGCCGCTAAAAGGGCGTTTGCAGTCATTCCGGAGGGCAGAGATAGCTTCTTGGCAAGTTCGTCCCTCGCGCGGGAGCTGTCGGCGTTGCCCGAAAGCCCGTCCATATAAAAGTCTGTCTTTGACAGGGCATTTTCAGCAGCCTTACTTAGCCTCTCTTCGGAAACGAAGGGGGAAAGAAGCTCGTAGAGGAGCGCTCGCTCCATTCCCTCAACGCCGAGCGTCCCCTCGGCTGACGGCGCTGCCTTTCTTCTCTCCTTGCCCTCTATCTTGGGTATATAGAGCTGAATAAGCCTGTTGGCGGGAATTGCCGAGGTAATGTGTGAGCGTATGAGCTTACCCGCGCCGTCACTGTCGGTCAGTACTATTATAGGAGTTTTTGAGGAAAGCTGACGTATAAGCGCCAGCTTTTCGCTTTTCTTGAATATTCCAAAGCCCTCGGTGGTTATTATCTGCGCGTCGCAGAGTGACAGCAGGCGAAGGCGGTCGTATTTTCCCTCCACTATGATAGGGTAGGGAATTCTTAGTTTTTCATTGACGGAGGACACGTGGGACTCCTTTGTGTTTTATTTTATGAATAACAGCACCGCTATCCCAAGGAATATTCTGTATATACCAAAGGGAATAAAGGTGTGCTTTTTTACAAAATCGGTGAGGAAACGGAGAGTGAGCATAGATACGGCAAAGGCGGCAGCACCCGCGGTGAGTAGCAGTAGCAGGGCGCCCATAGGGATAGTTGAGCCGCTGTGAGCTATATATTTTCCAAAATCTATTGCCTTAAGCAGACTCGCCGCGGCAATAACGGGGATAGCGGCGAAGAAGGAAAAGCGAGCCGCTGTTTTTCGGTCAATACCCAGTATTCTTGCCCCCAGTATAGTAGCGCCCGAGCGCGACGTGCCCGGTATTATAGCCAGCGCTTGGAAAAATCCTATGGCAATAGCCGAGCGGCAGGTCAGCTCCTTGGCAGCAGCTTGATTTTTTGTGAACCGCTCCACAAGTATAAACAAAATTCCGTATATTATCAGGGCGGAGGCTACGGTCTGGGGAGTAAAGAGAAGCGTGTCAAGGCTGATGCCCCAAAGGATCTCGCAAAGGTAATCGGCGGCAAGTCCCATTATGGCGGCAGGGATGGTCGCTAATACCAGCTTTCCCCAAAGACCCCACACGTCCCTCTTGCCCTTTCCAAAGGGATACAGGCTATTCCAATGGGTAACTAAAACCGCAAGGACGGCGGCAAGCTGTATTACCACGTCAAACATAGAGCTGTATTGCTCCCCAAGCTCCTTGGCAGAGTCCAACGTAATAATGTCCTCAAGGAGGATAAGGTGTCCCGTGGAGCTTATGGGAAGCCATTCGGTTATACCCTCAACGATGCCGTAAATTATAGCCTTTATATATTCAATCAGCATAGCTCCACCTCGTAAATTTATAGTAAAATTTATGAGTGGAGCAAAAATTTTATGCTTATTCGCCCGAGCGCACTATATCGCCCTTGCGCACCTCGAAGGGTACGCGCAGGAAGAATTTCTGAGAGGGATGGGGCGCGGACTCTATTGGCTCTCCCTTCTCGTCGTATAGCTCTGTTACCGTAAAGGCACGTCCAAGCTTATTGGGAGATATCATTTCCGCACCGTCCCCAAGCTTTATTTTGTTGCGCTGTATAAAGGGGTAGAGCGTTCCGCTTTCGTTGGATTTTTCTAAGGCTTTGGGGATAGGAAGCTCGTCCTCGGCAAGAGCGGTGGCAAAGTACGCTTTTTCTCTTATATAGCCGTTAATAGTGGACATCTGCGGGTTTTCCATAGGGTTGTCCAGATAAAATCCCGTGCAGTATTCACGGTGTGAAACGCTTTCAAGCTCACGCATAAGTCTTTGGTCAAAGGTGTATGTGGAGGGAGAGGAGTTGTATGCGTCTATTGCCATTCGGTAGGCGTTTGTCACCACTGCCGCATAGTAGGCGCTCTTCATTCTGCCTTCGATTTTAAAGGAATCTATCCCCGCCTCTATAAGCTGGGGAATGATAGAGATAGTACACATATCCTTTGAGGACATAATAAAGGTGCCAAGCTCGTTCTGCTCAATGGGATATGGCTGCTCGGGGCGCTTTTCCTCGGTGATGGTATATCCCCAGCGGCAGGGCTGAGCGCACGCACCGCGGTTGGCATCTCTGCCCGTAAGGCTGTTTGAGAGCATACATCTTCCGCTGTAAGACACGCACATAGAGCCGTGGACAAAGGCTTCAAGCTCAATACACTCGGGGAGAGCCGCCTTAATGGCCTTTATTTCGTCGAGCGTCAGCTCACGGGCAAGAACAAGGCGCTTTGCGCCCATAGCCACGTATGCCAGAGCCGCCTCGGGGCTTACAATGCTTGCCTGAGTGGATACGTGTATCTCCATTTCGGGCATTATTCTCTTTACCAGCGCCATAACTCCAAGGTCGGCTATGATACAGGCGTCGATACCCGCGTCCTTTATGCGGAGGAGAAAATCCCGCAAAGCGGGGTACTCGTGAGCGTGGGGCATAGTGTTAAGGGTAAGATATATTTTTTTGCCTCTGGCGTGAACGTATTCCGCGGCGGCGTAAAGCTCCACGTCGTCAAAATTGTCGGCGGCGGAGCGCATACCGAATCTGGTTCCCGCAAGATATACCGCGTCTGCCCCGTAGAGCAGAGCTGCTTTAAGCTTTTCAAAATTTCCCGCAGGGGAAAGAAGCTCGGGCATAGTGATGCCTCTCTTTCTTAGATAACATTATTTCAGTATAATTATAATATATTTTATAGTGAATGTCAAGAAAAAGCGCCTATGAAAAATCATAAGCGCTTCTTTTATTTATTTCGCGTTCATTTTGAGATAAGCATTGATAAATTCGTCTATCTCTCCGTCCATAACCGCGGATATATTTCCGTCCTCGTGACCTGTTCTCGTATCTTTAGCCAGCGTATAGGGCATAAATACGTATGAGCATATCTGTGAGCCCCACTCGATATTGGTCTTGTTGCCCTTGATATCCTCAATGGTATCAAGGCGCTCGCGGAGCTTAATTTCCATAAGCTTAGCCTTGAGCATCTTCATAGCGGTTTCCTTGTTCTGGAGCTGTGAACGCTCGGTCTGACAGCCGACCACGATACCCGTGGGCTTGTGGAGGATTCTTATAGCCGAGTCGGTCTTGTTTATATGCTGTCCGCCCGCTCCGCTTGAACGGTGGGCTGTGACCTCAATATCCTCCTCACGAATCTCAACCTTGTCAATATTATCAAACTCGGGCATTACCTCGATGGACGCAAAGGAGGTCTGCCGTCTGCCCGCGGCATCAAAGGGGGACACGCGAACAAGTCTGTGTACTCCATTCTCTGCTTTGAGGTATCCGTATGCGTTAAGTCCCTCTACCATTATGGTAGCGCTCTTTATTCCCGCGGCATCTCCGTCCAGCCAATCGAGGAGCTTATATTTATAGCCTCTGCGCTCTGCCCAACGGGTTATCATACGGTATAGCATCTGCGCCCAGTCCTGAGCCTCCGTGCCGCCCGCTCCCGGGTGGAAGGAAACTATGGCGTTGTTTTTGTCGTATTCTCCCGAAAGGAGTATCTCTATTCTCTTAGCCTCGGCCTGCTTTGCTATCTCCGAAAGCTCACCTTCAACCTCCTCGATATAGCCCTCCTCGTTTTCCTCTATTGCCATTTCCGCAAGGGTTATGGCATCCTCAAGACGGTTTTTCAGCGCCTCGTAGTTTTCAATGGTATCCTTAGTCTGCTTGAGCTTCTGAAGAATAGTAGAGGAATTTTCCTGATTTGACCAGAAATCAGGGTCAAGAGTTTTCTTGTCAAGCTCCTCTGCGGTAGCCTTAAGCTGGTCTATGCGGAGAGCCGAGCCGAGATCCTCAATATCTGCTCTCATTCCTATAAGCTTATATTTTGCTTCTTCAAGTGCGATTATCAAATGAAACCTCCCACGGCGCAGCGCCGCTATATCTTATCTGAATTTAACTAACACCTTATTATATCATATCTCTTGCGTTTTTGCAACAGTTAATTATCTAATTATATTGGGCAAAAAATAAAGGTTTTTATTGACTTTCTCTTTATTTAGTTTTATAATATAACTGTAAAAATATAATCAAAAAGGAGGAAATGAAAATGACTGTAACCAAAGATTCTATTATCGGTGACGTTCTTGATTACAATCCCGGTACAGCACAGTTCTTTTTTGAGATGGGTATGCATTGTCTGGGATGCCCCTCTGCAAGAGGAGAGTCCATAGCAGACGCTTGCGCTGTTCACGGAACCGACGCGGATGCTCTTATCAAGAAGATAAACGAATTTCTCGCAAAGTAATTGCGAGGTATTTTGGAAGCTGTCGCAGAGGCGGCAGCTTCCCTTGGCGGAGAAAAGAATGAACGTACCAAAAATAAGCAAACGACTTGAGGCGGCAGCCTCTTTTGCGCAGAGTGGCGTGAGAATTGCCGATATCGGCACGGACCACGCCTATTTGCCTATATATTTATATTCGCTGGGAATAATCAGCGGCGGCGTAGCCTCGGATATCAACGAGGGACCAACACAAAGAGCAAGAATAAACGTGAGGGCGTGGGGCGCGGAGAATGCTATAAGCGTTCTCTGTACCGACGGGCTTTCGGGAATAGAGAAGTACTGCCCCGATAACATATTTATACTTGGCATGGGCGGGGAGCTTATAGTAAAAATACTTGATGGTGCTCCTTGGGTGAAAAACGGCAAGCGCTTAGTGCTTCAACCAATGACGCATCCCGAGATACTAAGAGCATATCTGTATAAAAACGGCTTTGATATAATAGACGAGCGTATCGTTGAGGATGACAAGCTATATCAGATAATTTGCGCAGAATACAGCGGTAATGCTTATACTCCTACCGAGGGCGAGCTGTATTTCGGAAAGCTCAATTTAGAGCGCGGCGGAGAGCTGCTTCAGAAGCTGCTTTTACACGTCAGAGCTGTTTATGAGCAGAGAATAAAGGGAAAAATGATTGCGGGGGCAGATAGCTCCTGTGAGGAACGAATGATAAGCACCATAGATAGGATATTGAGGGGAGAGAATATATGACGGTAAGAGAGCTTTACAGAGAGTTAGACAAAAGAATACCCAAAACCCTTTGTTGCCCGTGGGACAACGACGGGCTTCTGTGCTGTCCCGAGGGGGAGAGAGAGGTCAGAAGGGTACTTATTGCTCTTGACGTTACGGGCGAGGTCGCCGATTATGCCATAGATAAGGGCTACGATTGCATAATATCACATCATCCCTTTATATTTAAGGGGATAAAGACCTTTGATGAGGATGTTGCTGTTTCGGCAAAGGCTATGAGGCTTATATGCGCCGGTGTTTCGGTAATGTCCTTCCACACAAGGCTTGACGCGGTAGAGGGGGGAGTAAACGATACTCTTTGCGCTCTCCTCGGACTGTCCCATATAACCTGCCTTGAGGAGGAGGGAATACCCTTGGGCAGAGTGGGAAGCCTTGAGGAGGCTATGAGCGCCGAGGACTTTGCCGCCCTTGTAAAAAAGACCTTGGGCGCGCCCTTTGTGCTTTTGAGCGACGCAGGTGTGGCGGTAAAAAGAGTAGCGGTCCTCGGCGGCAGTGGGAAGGATATGATAGAGTCGGCGCGGGCGGCGGGTGCGGATACCTTTCTTAGCGGTCGTCTTGACTACCACCCTATGACCGACGCGGTGGACGAGCGAAGATTTCCTATGAATCTTTTGGAGGCGGGGCATTTTTACACCGAGCAGCCCGTATGCGGAGCGCTTAAGGAAATGGTAGGTGAAATTGACGGCGCTATCCTGTGCGATATATATTCAAGTAACGTAATAAAGGCTATCTGAAAAGGAGAAAAGGTATGATATACGTAGTTTCCGACCTTCACGGGTCCTTTGATAAGTTTAAAAGGCTTCTTAAGGAAATAAAATTTAACGACAACGACGTTATGTACGTACTGGGGGACATAGTTGATTACGGTGAGGAGCCCATAGAGCTTCTTTGCGACCTTAGTATGAGATATAACGTAATACCCATAGTTGGCGACCACGATCTTCGCGCCCTCAGACTTCTCGGGGAGCTTGATAAGATGCTCAGAGGGGAGTCAACTCCCGACCCTGAGGTCTTAGGTGAAATGACTCAGTGGATACAGGACGGCGGTCAGAAGACTATGGAGGGCTTCAAGGCGCTTGACGATGATATGAAGGAGGGCGTTATTGAGTATCTTGAGGATATGTCGCTCTACGAGGAGGTAGAGGCAGGGGGTAAAAAATATCTGCTCGTTCACGCGGGAATTGCCGACTTCGATGCAGAAACAGCCCTTGAGGACTATATGCCCGAGGATTTTATAAGCCAGCCCGCCGACGTTGAGCGTCAGCTTATAGACGGAGTCACTATGATAGTGGGACACGTGCCTACCTACGAGATACAGGGGGCGCAAAAGGGAAAGATATATCACGGAGAGGGCGCGGTGGCTATTGACTGCGGAGCGGCGTTTGGCGAGCCTCTTGCCTGTATGTGCCTTGATAACGGTAAGGAATACTATATATATGACTGAGATAAAAAAGGACAGCGTCATAGAGCTTGATATTACGGATATTAACAATCTCGGCAACGGCGTGGGCAGAGCGGATGGCATAGTGGTATTCGTCCGCGGAGCTGTCAGCGGTGACAAAGTGAAGGCTAAGGTGATAAAAACAAACAAGAGCTTTGCGGTAGCAAAGCTCTTGGAGGTCGTAAGTGCCTCGGAGCACAGGCTGTGCTCCGAGCTTTGCGGCGCACCCTTATCCTGCGGCGGCTGTGTTTACCGACATATTACATACGAGCACGAGCTACTGCTTAAGCGCGGATACGTAAAGGCGGCATTCGCGAAGGCGGGGCTTGGTGATGCTGAGGTTTTGCCTGTGCTGTCAACGGGTAAGGTCTCGGGATATCGGAACAAGGCGCAATACCCCGTGGCTAAAAACAAAAACGGAATCTACGCGGGATTTTACGCCACCAAGACTCATAGTGTATTACCTGTCGAGAACTGCGCAATACAGAATAGAAGCTTTGGAGCGATAGTCAGAGCGGTCTGTGCCTTTGCCGAAAACAACGGCTGGAGCGTATATAACGAGAAAGACAGCAGGGGTCTTCTGCGTCACATATATCTGCGTATAGGGGAGAAGACGGGGGAGATTATGCTCTGCCTTGTTATAAACGGCGAGAGTCTGCCCAAGGAAGAGCATTTTGTCGAAGAAATTACCGCGCACTTCGGAGAAATAGCGAGTGTTATGCTCAATAAAAATACAGAAAACACCAACGTGGTTCTTGGCAAGGAATATAGAACACTCTGGGGTAAGAGCGGGATTGAGGACGAGCTATGCGGACTGCGCTTTTTCATAAGCCCCGATTCCTTTTATCAGGTGAACCGAGAGGGCGCGGAGCTGCTTTATACCAAGGCGGCTGAAATGGCGTGTCTTTCGGGGGACGAGGTAATGCTGGACCTTTACTGCGGAACGGGAACCATAGGGCTGTCTATGGCGCATAGGGTGAGGACTCTTTGCGGAGTGGAAATCGTCAAGAGCGCGGTAGAATGCGCTAAGGAAAACGCAAAGCGCAACGGCATCAAAAACGCGCGCTTTATATGCGCCGATGCGGGGGATAAGCAGACCATACTTGACGCGGCAGGCGGTGTGCGCCCCGACGTTGTGGTAATGGACCCCCCGAGAAAGGGGAGCACAAAGGAGCTTGTTGATTGTCTTGCGGATATAGGAGTGCCGAAGATAGTTTATATTTCCTGCGACCCCGATACTCTGGCTCGTGACGCTGCGTGGTTTGTACAGAGAGGATATGAGATGAGTCCGATTCAGCCTGTGGATATGTTCCCGAGAACAGGGCACGTCGAGTCGGTCGTGTGTCTCGAACGACGACTCGACAACTAAGTTCGCCCTTAAGGACGCGAACTCGCCTTTGCGCACCGTCAATTTTTGAGCAAAACTCAAAAGTTCGTTTTACAGCAGTAATGGTTAACATATCGAAAGGAACACAAAATGAAACTGACATTTAGGAATCAAATGATAATAACTTGCTCCATTGTTGCCATCTTTAACCTGCTGAATATTATCGTTAAGCATTGGATCTTTACAACAATAGGCTTTGTACTCTTCGGACTGTTTTGGGCAATACACCCTGTATTGCCAAAAAATGCTATCCAAAGCAAAGGAGCAAAATGGGCAATACGAATCACGGGAATGGCGGTTATAGTGATAGGTTTGCTTACAAGAAGCTATATGTACTAAATCGCATACAGACTTTTGGGGACAAACTTGTTTGACACTCCGCCTCACACGGCGATATGTATCCGTGTACCGCGTCGAGTCCGACGTTTGTTTTAAACGACAGATTCAACAATGAATTGACCTTCGGTTACGCATAGCACCAAATATAAACACACAAAATTGAAAGGAGGCAAAAATGAAGAAGCTTATTTGCTCTGATCTGGACGGAACTCTTACTCAGCACCGATGTAAGCTGGGAGAGGAGAACAGACAGCTCCTTGACCGCCTCCGGAAAAAATATCAGGTGGTAATTGTGAGCGCGGGTAATGCCCCCAGAATATACGGACAGATGAATCGGTATCCTATTGATATTATTGCTAACTACGGTATGCAGGAAAGCAGGATAATAGACGGCAGGTTTACCATAGTCCGTGAGAATACTGTGCAGCCTGACAAGGAATACTTCAAGGAAAAGGCTGAATACCTCCGTCAAAAGTACGGCTATACCGAATACAAGGGCGACAGCCTTGAGTTTCACTCCTCGGGTATGGTTACCTTCCCGCTTATAGGAACAAAGGCTGATATTGCCGACAAGCTTGTCTTTGACCCCACCAGAGAAAAGAGGCGGGTGCTCTATCCCGAGGTCCTTGAGCTTTTTAAGGATTATACCGTCTTTATGGGCGGTACAACCTCCTTTGATTTCGCGGGAAAGCAGTACAATAAGTACGACGCTATTATGAGGTACGCCGCGGAAAACGGATACGAGAAGGACGAGATTCTCTATCTGGGTGATGATTTCGGCGACGGCGGCGGTGACAGCCACGTTCGCCTCGGCGGTATGGATTATATAGACGTGAAGGATTATACCAGGCTAAGTGAGTATTTGAAGGATTTCCTTTGATAAATATGTCTATGCAAAAATATAAAAATCCCCTTAGAGTAGGCTTGAAATTTTTGCTGTTTCAAGTGTCTATTCTAAGGGGATTTATTTTATTTACTTACAACTTCCATTTTTTCGATGACGATGGGTGCTTTCGGAACGTCCTGCATATACCAGCCGTAGCTGCCTGTTCTTGCGGATGCTATGGCATCAAGAACGTCAAAGCCATCGGTGAGCTTTCCGAAGCCCGCGTACTGCGCGTCAAGGTGAGGCGCGTCCTGATGCATTACGAAGAATTGGGAGGATGCGGAATCGGGGTCGCTGGTGCGAGCCATAGAGAGGACTCCTCTGGCGTGCTTCAGGTCGTTTTGCATAAAGCCGTTTGCCTTGAACTCTCCCTTGATAGAGTCGGCTTCCTTATGCTCCATTTCCTCGGTGTAGCCTCCGCCCTGTATCATAAAGCCCTTGATAACTCGGTGGAAGATAAGTCCCTCAAAGAAGCCCTCCTCAATGAGCTTTATAAAGTTAGCTACTGTTTTGGGAGCTTTTTCGGGATACAGCTCAGCGGTCATAGTGCCCATATCCTTGATTGTGATTTTGATGATAGGATTTGTCATTTTTGATTCCTCTTTATAATATTTTATTTTTGTTCAAGCTTGTACGCGGCGCGGAACAGCTCGTTTATTCTGTCCTGCCTGCCTGCAAGATAGAGCCAGCCGAAGAGCGCTTCCATTCCCGTGGCGCTTCTGTATTCGGCGACCGTTGCGGATTTTGGGGTGCTGGAGTGTCCCATATTTCTTCCTCTGTGGAATACTTGGTTCTCCTCCTCCGTGAGAAGGGGTACAATGTTTTTCATAGCCTCGGCTTGCTTTGACGCCCTTACGAAATCAAGGGCGGCTTTATTGAGCTTTGCCGAGGAGGAAAGTCCTGCCTCACATACAAGGTAGCTTCGTACGCAGATCTCAAGAGCGCAGTCCCCCAGATACGCAAGGGAAGCGGTGGAGTAGGTATTAAGAGAATTATCCATAAGCTCCTCCTTGGTTTAAAATCTTACCCGACAGACGCTTCGTACTCTTTTTGTGTCGGTATCGAGGTCGAAAAGCGCGCCGGAGGCTTCCACGTCGCCGTCAGCTACGGTCAGCCTGCCTGATATTTTTGTCCGCATACGCTCTATCACCGCTCTCACGTCAGAGCCGATTATGCTATCACGGGGTCCCGTCATCCCAAGGTCGGTTATATATCCGCTTCCAAGAGGAAGTATCTGCTCGTCGGCGGTGGGAACGTGGGTGTGAGTGCCGAAGATTACCGATATGCGTCCGTCAAAGTATCTTCCCAGAGCTATTTTTTCGGATGTGGATTCGGCGTGTATATCCATTACGGCAAAATCGTAATTGCCCGCCTCACGCTCAAGTATCCTATCCACAGTAGCGAAGGGACAGGCAAGGGATTCCATAAGCGCGGTTCCCATGACGTTTATTCCGAGGATACGCCAGCCGCATACGTCAAGCAGGGTATATCCTCCTCCCGGGGCTAAGGGGGGATAGTTGGCGGGACGGATTATGCACTGGGAGTCACTCAGCATATCAAATATATCCCGTCTGCTAAAGGCGTGGTTTCCAAGAGTTATAAGGTCTGCGCCCGAGGAGAGCAAAAGCTCGGCGTCAGCCTTGCTTATTCCGTATATATCCGAGGCGTTTTCTCCGTTAACCACCGTGAAGTCGACTCCAAGCTCCTCGCGCTTTTTCCACAGGTTTTTTGAAAGATAGTCGAGGGCCTTTTTGCCCACAACATCTCCTATCGCAAGAATTTTCATATTTAAGCTTTCTATATGTTATATTGATTAGCCCAGCGAGCGGCATTTGTGCGCGAACTCGGAGGGGGTATTGCCCGTAAGATTTTTAAACACCTTGCAGAAGTATGAGGCATTGGCGAAGCCTACCGCCACCGCAATTTCCTCAATGCTTTGGTTGCTGTTGAGAAGAAGCTCCTTTGCCTTGCCTACGCGGTATAGCTGTATGTAGCGTGCGGGGGGCATATTGAAAACGGCGAGGAATATGCTTCTGTAATAGGTCTCGCCGATATCCGAAAGCTCGGCGAGCATAGGGGTATATAGGTCCTGTCTTGCGTAGTTTGTCTCAATAAACTTGACCGACGCGTGAATAAGACCGTATTTACCCGCAAGGGAATGATTGTAGGCGTGGACGGTTGATATCTGGGTTATAAGCGCGTACAGCTCGGACAGGCATTTTGAGTTATAAGCGGGTCCGCGGAGTCCGTAATATTGCATAAGGCTCTTTGCCTGTTTATGTATGCTCTTGTCCCCTAATGTGATATACGCGCAGATAGCTCCCGTCGGAAATTCTTTTTGGAGCTGCTCCTCGCTTATGTCAAATTCCACCACGATACATTCGCCGCTCTTTTCCACGGACATAGAGTATTCAGTGCCCTTGGCGATAAAGAGCAGGGTATCGGCATCTGCCGTAAGGGAGGTCTTTCCCGCGGTATATACCGACGCTCCGCTTTTCCTTATAATAAGGGAGCAGTGGGAGGCGGTGGCGCGGACCTCGGTTTCCTTGCTGTGATTTACCCGTCTTACGTCGGATATTGAGGTAAGGCAGAGATTAGACATGTCAAAATTTTTCATAGAATATACGTATTCCTTTTTTGATAGAATTTTTTAACACCTGAAAAAACGCGAGAAAATGGGATTTCACAAGGAAATCCCATTAGTAATTGTATCATACAACATAGGCGCTGTCAAGCGGAAGTTGAAAATTTTTGTGTTGTTTTTTTCAATTATCGGCAGAGTGCTTTTTTATCGCATCAAAGGATGCGTCGCTTATTATATGCTCCATCTTACAGGCATCCTCGGAAGCCGTAGTATGGTCAACCCCCAGAGATATAAGAAACTCGGTTATTATAGTGTGACGCTCGTATATCTTCTCGGCAAGAGCCTTGCCCGACTCCGTAAGGGAAATAAAGCCCTTTTTATCTACCGCTATATATTTGTTATTTTTCAAAATACCGATAGCGCGGCTGACGCTGGGCTTGGAGTATCCCATCTCCTCGCATATATCTATGGAGCGAAGAGCTCCGTTTCTTTTTGCGAGGACGTATATAGTTTCAAGATACATTTCTCCCGATTCCTGAATAGGCATAATGGGACCTCCTTTTTTAGACTTTTTTATAATTATATCACAGTTTTTCGAGTTTGTAAACAGAGATTTTTATTTAGCCTTGCTTCTGAAGATAAGAGAAGCGAAAAAGCTGAATATAAGGGCGGCGGCAGTTCCCGCGGCGGCTGCCGAAAGACCTCCCGTAAGCGCTCCGAAAAGTCCCTTTTCGTCCACAGCGCGTTTTACTCCCTCGGCTATAACGTGACCGAAGCCCGTAAGGGGAGTGGTAGCTCCCGCGCCACCGAACTCGATGATATAGTCGTATATGCCAAAGCCCCCGAGGATGACACCTGCCACAACGTAGCCTACAAGTATGCGGGCGGGCGTAAGATTTGTTTTGTCAAGCAATATTTGCGCTATGACGCAGAACGCGCCGCCTACAAGAAAGGCACGTACGTAATCTGTAAATTCCATAATAGCTCCTTTAGTTTTTTTGTGAACAGAGACGGATAAGATGGGCAATGGCGGGTATAGCCTGTCCCTGCTGAATGCTGGAGGGACTCATCATAGCTCCCGTTCCCATAAACAGCACGTTCTTAAGCTCACCGCTCTCAAGCTTAGGGCAGATATAGGAGGCAAGTACTACCGCCGAGCATCCGCAGCCAGAGCCTCCCGCATGCTTGTCCTGCCGCTTTACGTCATATATCATCGCGCCGCAATCGTTATATTGCTCTCTTATATCTATCCCCTCGGAAAGGAGAAGCTCACAAAGTATGCTACCACCCTCTATTCCCAAATCTCCCGTAACTATCAGGTCGAAATCGGCGGGACTGCTTCCCGATATGCGAAAATATCTTTTTAAGGTATCCGCGGCGGCGGGCGCCATCGCCGCTCCCATATTGGAGGCATCACAGATGCCCTTTTCCACCACTATTCCCGGTAAGCCCTCGGTTATCCTTATTTTGCCCTCTCCAGATACCATAAACGCACCTGCCCCCGTAACCGTCCACTGGGCGGTGGGAGAGCGCTGAGCGCCGTATTCCACGGGGGAGCGGTACTGACGCTCAGCCGAGCAATAATGTGAGGAGGTAACGGCTGCCGCCGTTTTGAAGTATCCCGCTGATACGGTAGCCGAAGCCAGCATCAGACTTTCCGCCGCCGTAGAGCAAGCCCCGTAAAGACCGAAATAGGGAATATCGAAATCAAGAAGCCCATAGGACGAGCTTACGCATTGATTGAGCAGGTCACCGGCAAAAAGGGCGTCTATGGCTTGCTCGGAAACAGACAGCTTTGCCATAGCGGTGTTGAACGCAAGACGCTGCATCTCGCTCTCTGCCAGCTCCCACGTGTTTTTTCCGAATTTATCGGTGTTGTCGTGAAGGTCAAAGTATTCTCCTAAGGGGCCGTCCTTTTCCCATTTACCAACCACCGAGGCAGAGGAAATTATGGAGGCGTTTTTGAATTTGAGTAATTTGTTTTGCATTTTCGGTATCTTCCTCCGAAATAATAAAAATAATACCAAACGTTTCTTTTAGTGTTCACATTGTGAAGAAAAATATACCTTGACTTTTGGTATTAATATGGTAAAATATAATTAGTGAAAGGATGCTTTGGAGGTGTTTATGCTTAAAACCGACGGAAAACAGTATCACATAGGCGTATCGGCGGGCGAGATAGGAGAATATTGCATACTTCCCGGCGACCCCGCGAGATGCGAACAAATAGCAGCTTTTCTCGATTCCCCTGTGCACGTGGGAATGAACAGAGAATTCAATATATGGAACGGATACCTCTCGGGCAAACTGGTCAGCGTATGCTCTACGGGCATAGGAGGTCCTTCCACAGCTATTGCGGTGGAGGAGCTTTACGCCTGCGGCGCCCGTACTATGATAAGAGTGGGTACTTGCGGCGGTATATCCACCAAGGTGTGCTGCGGGGATGTGGTAATAGCTAGCGGAGCGGTAAGACAGGACGGAACCTCCCTTGAATACGCTCCCCCTATATTTCCCGCCGTGCCCGATACCGCCACTCTCTTCGCTTTGGCTGATGCCGCCGAAAGACAGGGCTTTTCCTACCATTGCGGTGTAGTGCAGAGCAAGGATTCCTTTTACGGTCAGCATTCTCCCTCGCGGATGCCCACGGAGGGTGAGCTTCTGGCTAAGTGGGAGGCGTGGAAGCGCCTTGGTGTGCTCGCCAGCGAGATGGAAGCGGCGGCTCTCTTTACGGTTGGGGCGAGCCTTGGCATAAGAACGGGAGCTGTGTTTCTTGCGGTATGGAATCAGGAGAGATTTCTCTTGGGACTTGACGATGCCTCAGCAGAGGCGCACGACACAAAAAGAGCTATAATCACCGCTGTGGAAGCCATAAAGACTCTTATAGCAAGGGAAAAGAAATAAGTCGATTTTTTTGATTAAAATTTTTTTGAAATTTTGATTTTCATACTTGACATATATATATATGCCGTGTTATAATGAAATATGTATATGGGTGTGCCTTATTTTGGCGCCCCATTGGATTTGGACTGTATGATTACTCAGTATATTGATGAAGATAAAGGAGAACGAAAATGAAAAAAACACTTGCCCTCATACTCGCATTGCTTATGATACTCTCGGTTGCTCTTGTTTCCTGCGGAGATAAGAAAAAGGAAACAGAAGAAAGCACAGAAGACCCTTGGAACTACGGCGGTGATGAGCCCGGAAACAACGAGGGCGAGGATGGAAGTGACAACAATGGAAATTCTACGATTTCCGGTACATACGAGCCTGCGGCAGGTAAGATTTATGTTTGTTACAAGGCTGTGCTTCGTGAAACTGATAAGATTACCTCTGACGAAATAGCAACTGTTGAATTCGGAACGGCACTTGACCGCACAGAAAAAAACAAAAAGTGGAGCAAGGTTACTTACAATGGTACTACTGCATATATAGCTAATGACCTTATCTCCGAAAGTCAGAGTGCTGTTACATTCAATGATGTCGAGGCTAATACTACCAGAAAGGTAAGCAACCTCGGAGATGCGAAGAACGCAAATCTCCGACTTTATCCTCTTGCTCTCACAAATCCGTCCGTTGTTGATATGGAAACATTTAATGCAAGTAGCATAATTGGACAAATTCCTAAAGATACTGTTGTGACGGTTCTTAAGGTGTCTGAGGATAAAAAGTGGGCTTATATTGAGTGTGATGCTATGAAAGCTAAGGGAGACGGTAAATACGAAACCACAGCTACTAAACTGTCTGGATATTGTATCATCTCCGCGTTTGATAGCGGATTCGGATCGACTAATTCCTCTAACTCTAACGGTGGAGCATTAGGTTGATAAAAACAAAGAAGCTGTCGCGAAAGCGACAGCTTTTTTAATCTTTCGAGATGCGGAAGATATAGTTAAAATATAAAGAAGTGCAAATAAAGCAAAAAAAATTGAAAATACTATTGATTTTTTTAATAGTTTGTGATACAATAATTAGGCTAATGACTTTTTCTGCTTTCCGAGGAAGGCGTTGAATAAGATTTTTTGGAGGTTTAGTAATGGAAATCGCATTTGGTATAATCCTTATAGTTTTGGCTGTCGCAGTAGTTATCTGCGTACTTATGCAGTCGGGAAAGGACAAGAGCTTGTCCGGTACTATCACAGGCGCGGGAGAGAACTTTTTCGCTAAGGGCAAGGGTAAGTCTAAGGATAAGGTGTTCAGCACCATAACCACTATTCTCTCGATTATTTTCGTAATAGTCGCTGTTGCCGCAGTAGTTGTAATAACCAATATGCACGGCGCATAATTATCACAACAAAAAAGACGCTTGGTTTTTCAAGCGTCTTTTTTCTATTTTATTCGATATCAAACATTTTTATGGATTTTATTGCCAAGCCCTTTTCGTACTCCCGAACCTCGCCCAGAGCGTAGAAATTTCCCTCAGCCGAGCAGAGCCTTACCCGCTCCCCTGCGGCAAAGTCTGTGCGTATCTTTTTCTGATATATCTCGCAGCCGCTTCGGGAAAGCTTCTCGAAAAATTCGCTCAGATTTACCTTCGGGAGCGAAGCAAACAGACCTTCCACGGGGCGAAGAAGGGACATTCTCTCGTCCTCTCCCATTTGCTCAAGCTCCGCTAAGGTATGCGCGTTTTCTATGGCAAATTCTCCTGCCCTCCAGCGGCAGAGGGTTGCCATAGCTCCTCCGCATCCAAGCTTTGTTCCTATGTCGGCGCAAAGGGTGCGGATGTACGTTCCCGACGAGCAGCTTACCCTTAAAATATAGTCTGTCAGTGTGTCGGTGGGAGAAACCTCAATGGAAAATATAGTTACGGGTCGGGGCTTTCGCTCCACGCTCACACCCTTACGCGCAAGGTCACAAAGCTTCTGACCGTCAACCTTCAAGGCGCTGTACATAGGGGGTATCTGTTCTATATCACCCTCAAAGCCTTTTACGGCAGCCTTCACCTGTTCAATTGAGGGAATATCCTCGCATACGCTAAGGGTATTTCCCGTTATATCCTCGGTGTCGGTGGTAAGCCCAAGACGGAGAGTGGCAATATACTCCTTGCTGTCCGCCACAAGGTACTCAGCAGCCTTTGCCGCTCTGCCCACAAGTACGGTGAGAACCCCCGTAGCTAAGGGGTCGAGAGTGCCCGTGTGTCCCACTCTGCGCGTGCCGTAGAGTCTGCGTATTCTGTTTACAACGTCGTGGGAGGTCATACCCCCTTGCTTATTGATTATAAGTACGCCCGACGGCTCCATGGAAGCACCATCCTTCTGTTTTTAATTGAACCTTACCCAAGCCGAGCAGATGTTAAAGCCCTTTTCGGAGAAGTTCTTTTCGTACTCGGTCATAATATTGTCCTGCGCCTTCTCGCTTCTGTGAAGGTCACGGGTCTGCCATAGTATTTCCATACCCATTGCCTCAAACTCCTCAAGACTGAAATCAAAAAGACCTACGTTATCGGTTTTCAGCTTCAGAATTCCGCCCCCCTTGAGAAGCCCCTTGTATATTTCAAGAAAGCCTCTGTGGGTAAGTCTGCGCTTTGCGTGACCCTTTTTGGGCCAAGGGTCGCTGAAATTGAGGTATATGCAGTCAAGCGAATGGGGCTTTACGTTCTCGGCAAGCGTTTTCGCGTCGCCTATGAGAAAACGCAGGTTATCGTTCTTACGCTTGTCCGAGGATGCCTTAGCCTTTTCAAGGGCGATACAGCATACGTCGGCTACACGCTCAACGGCAACGAAATTTATATCGGGATATTTTTCTGCCATGCCGCAGGCGAAATTTCCCTTGCCGCAGCCTATTTCCATGTGTACGGGGGCGGAGGAGGGAAAGATACCCTCAAATCCGTCCTTCATTTGCGCTGCCTCGGCAATACGAAGCTCTCCGCACGCCTCGATACGCTCCGCGCCGTGCTTTTTCTTTCTCATTCTCATAATTCTGCTCCAAATTATACGTTAAAGCGGAAGAGAACTATATCTCCGTCCTTCATAACGTAATCCTTTCCTTCGCTTCGGTAAAGTCCCGCTTCCTTTACGGCGGTCATAGAGCCGTGCTTTTTCAGGTCCTCGAAGGAAACTATCTCGGCGCGGATAAAGCCGCGCTCAAAGTCGCTGTGTATCTTTCCCGCCGCCCCTGGGGCTTTCGTTCCCTTGACGATAGTCCAAGCGCGTACCTCCTGAGGACCGGCGGTAAGATAGCTTATAAGTCCGAGCAGGGCGTAGCTTGCCTTTATAAGACGGTCAAGACCGCTTTCAGCAATGCCCATATCCGCAAGGAACATAGCCTTTTCATCGCCCTCAAGCTCGGCTATTTCAGCCTCAAGCTGGGCGCAAATCGGAATTATCTGGGAATGCTCACGCTCTGCCTGGAGCTTTAGCGCGTCGTAGTTTCTGTTTCCTACGGGCTCTGTACCTGCCTCGTCCTCGCTGACGTTGGCAACGTATATGACGGGCTTCATAGTAAGCAGGGGAGTATCGTGAAGATATGCCAGCCCGCTCTCGTCAAGCTCTACCTCACGGGCGCATTTTCCCTCGGAAAGCGCGGCGTGAAGACGCTCGAATACCGCAAGCTCAGAGGCAAGAGTCTTATCACCCTTCATAGCCTTCTTGGTGCGGTCGATACGGCGCTCTACCATCTCAATATCCGAGAATATAAGCTCAAGATTTATGGTTTCAAGGTCGCGCAGAGAGTTTATGTTGCCGTCAACGTGTATAATGTTTTCGTCCTCAAAGCAACGTATAACGTGGAGGATAGCATCCACCTCTCGTATGTGAGAAAGGAACTTGTTGCCAAGCCCCTCGCCCTTGGACGCGCCCTTGACAAGTCCCGCGATATCGACGAATTCGATAACGGCGGGAGTATATTTTTCGGGATGGTGCATTTCTGCCAGATAATCAAGTCGGCTGTCGGGAACAGCCACCACGCCCACGTTTGGCTCTATGGTGCAGAAAGGGTAGTTAGCCGACTCAGCACCCGCGTTTGTAAGGGCATTAAAGAGCGTACTTTTTCCCACGTTGGGAAGTCCTACGATACCAAGTTTCATTTTTTACCGTCCTTTATTTGAAAAGTTATCATTTCATACGGAGATATTATAGCACAACCGATTGCTTTTTTCAAGGAGCTTGGCTTAATTTGAACCGAAAATGAGAATATTTTTAAGAATTATGACATTTTTGTGACAAAAAAGGCATAGTTTTCTAAAAAATAGAGGAAATGTGTTAAAAAATTTAAAATTTGTTTGCAATTTTTTAAAAAGTATGATATAATGAACAGTAGAATATTACTGCGCGGCGCAGGAGGTTTAAAATGCTGGATACTAAGATACTTATTGTAGATGATGACGCGAACATATGCGACCTGCTAAAGCTTTATTTTGAGAACGAGGGATACGCTGTGAAGACCGCAGCCGATGGAGCTGAGGGAATAAGCTTCTTTAAAATTTACGACCCCGATATAGTTCTCCTTGACATAATGCTACCCAAAAAGGACGGTTGGCAGGTTTGCCGCGAAATAAGAGAGATATCTCCCAAGCCGATCATAATGATAACCGCTAAGGGTGAGGTCTTTGACAAGGTTCTGGGACTTGAGCTGGGAGCTGACGATTTTCTGGTTAAGCCCTTCGATATGAAGGAGCTTTCCGCCCGCGTCAAGGCTGTGCTTCGCCGTTATCAGGCGCACACCGTGCAGAACGACGAGGACGTTATAAAGTTTGAGAATATCGAGATAAGCCATCAGAAGTATGAGCTTAAGCTCTGCGGAAAGCCTGTTGACGTTCCGCCTAAGGAGCTGGAGCTTCTCTACTTCCTTGCCTCCAATTCAAACAGAGTATTCACCCGTGACCAGCTCCTTGACAAGGTTTGGGGCTTTGACTATCTGGGTGACTCCAGAACTGTTGACGTACACGTAAAGCGTCTGCGTGAAAAGCTTGACGGCGTATCGGACAGATGGTCCTTGAAGACCGTATGGGGAGTTGGATACAAATTTGAGGTATTGAGTTAAAAAATCACCGCCTATGCAGGACGCATAGGCGGCTATTTTTTTATATCGTAATTGATAATAATAGCTTACTTCCGTCCTTTTCGAGGGATATTTTGCCCCCGCGCTTTTCAGCCAGAAGAAGCCCGCCGAATATGTATTTGTTGACGTTCGCGGCTTCCTTTTTGCCATTGTTATCACTTTCGGCTAATTGCTTTAATAGGGCGGTAAGCTCCGTCATATCCTCGGTAACCATCGCGGTAGTGGAATAATCTCTTTCAAACAGTTTTTCTGACATAATTCACCCCCGTAAAAATAAAAGTGCGCCGACCGAAATCAGCGCACAAAAACGCAAATTCCGGTTGTCGCCAAACAAACCATATACGGTCGGTATTAAGAATACTCCCCACAGAAGGAATTTGCATTTTATCAAATTCGTTTGTGAAAAGTATTTTCAAAAAAGGGTATAGCTACCCCTAAAAACAAAAAATACTCGACTTTTTAGCATATTTGGTTTGTTTGGCAATTTCATTTTACCACAAAAAAAGACAAAATGCAACAGTTTTTGAGATTTTTACAAATAATGATGTTTCCTTTTTGGTGCTCCCACTTAGAAAAAGCCTTCCCCAGCGGGGAAGGCTAATGTATCCGCCTACGAGCTTTACAATAACCCCCTCAATAAGTTCTTTGCGCTACTTTCTTTCAAAAAAGTGGCAAAAATCCTAAGAAGCTCTGACTACTTATGTAGATTGTTGACAACCGTACCCCATTATGGTATAATTCATTTGAAAATAATGTTTTTGAGGTAAAGGATGTTTAAAAGTCTTTTTTCAAAATACGTGTCGGCATTTATGCTCATAATAGTATTGAGCTTTATCCTGGTGGTAATCATAACCGCGTCGGTCATAGGGCGATATTCCGAAAGCACAAAGCAGGACGTTATGGAAAGCTCGGCTCTTGCGGCGGCGGGATATCTATCGGACAGAATGGGAAATTTTGATGGCGACCTCTCACGTCTGCTTGACGCTGACGGCGAGGATATAGAGAGCACACTTTCCCTTATGGTAAGCTCGGCGGGAGATTCCGGTGTAATGGTAGTCGACAGGAGCGGAGCGCTATTGGCTGTGACGGGGCACGGCGAGAACCGTCTTAATATGAACAAGGAAATAGACACAGAGGTATTGGCTTCTCTTGACAGAGATGGAGAATATCTCAATTTCGGAGCTTCAAGCGGGATGCTTGAGAACGCCAAAGCGGTAAGCGCCAGAACGGTGAAGGATTCCTCTGGAGAGGTTTGCGGCTACGTCTTTGTGTATTCGGAATCCGAGATGATGCAAAGGCTCATGGAGGTTATAGTCAGAGTTGTTATGGGCTCTATAATATGGGTGCTTCTTGCAGCTCTTATAGCTGTGTATTTCATAAGTGAGCGTGTAATCGCGCCCCTGCGGGAGATAAGCTCGGCGGCAAAGAGATTTGCCTCGGGAAAATTCGACACCCGCGTTCCCGTAAGGGGAAGCGACGAGGTGGCGGAGCTTGCGCTGGCGTTCAACAATATGGCTGAGTCGCTTGACAACTACGACAATATGCGTAACAAATTTATGTCCGACGTTTCGCACGACCTGAGAAGCCCTATGACATCAATTTCGGGCTTTATTGACGGAATACTTGACGGAGTTATTCCTCCCGATAAGCACGAATATTACCTGCAAATGGTATCAAGCGAGATAAAAAGGCTTTCAAGGCTTGTATCTACTCTGCTTGACTTGTCAAGAATACAGGCGGGAGAGCGCAAATTCACCATGACAGATTTCGACGTCTGCGAAATGGCGCGGCAGATACTTATATCCTTTGAGCAGAAGATAAACGCCAAGGGCCTTGAGGTGTCCTTTGAGGTGGAGGAGGACAGAATGATAGCCAACGCCGACAGCGACGCTATTTATCAGGTGCTTTATAACCTTTGCGACAACGCGGTGAAGTTTGCCTCGGAGCAGGGAAGGCTCAGCATAGGTATAAAGAGAATAAAGGGCAGAAGGCTTCAGGTCGATGTTTACAATGAAGGAAGCGGTATTGCGGAAGCTGATATAAATTACGTTTTTGAGCGATTTTACAAGAGCGACAAGAGCCGCGGACTTAATAAGAGCGGAGCGGGACTTGGATTATTTATCTCAAAGACTATAATGGACGCTCACGGACAGAGTATATGGGTGGAGAGCGAGTATGGTAAAAACTGTTGCTTCAGCTTTACCCTTGATGCCGAATAAGTTTACCCCAAAAAAGAGAAGAATATTTGTAGTATCATAAAGATACCGTGACTGCGTTTCGTAAGGTCTTAAGCTTTTCGGAACGCAGTTTTTTTGAGGTGAGAAATGAGAAACAACGAAGATTTTTTACACGATAACGCATTTTTCGGGGATGACGGAGAGAACTTTGAGCAGGTAAAGCTTCCCGAGCTTAGCGAGGCCACGCCGAAGAAAACGGCTGTAAGGAATATACTTCCGATGCTCTTGATTTTTGCGGTAACGGCTTTGATTTGTGTTACGATGTTTGTTTTTGGGTCGCGGAGCGAGATTCCCGTGGAGCTGCCCATTTCCACAGAGGATAGCGAGGAATGGAAGGGAGCTTTCGCCGCGCGCGAAATATACGAGGAGTGCCTTGAAGCCTCGGTGAGCCTTAAGGTAGGAAAGGGAAGCAACGTGAAATATTGGTCTGGGGTGGTCCTGTCCTCGGACGGATGGATAGCTACCGACGGACTTGTAATAGGCGACGCCGATGAGGGACGGATATTCGTTACCCTCAATGACGGCAGGGAATACGGAGCGGACAGCATACTACGCGACAAGGACAGCGGAGCGGCGGTCCTTAAGATATCGGCAGAGGGGCTGAGAGCGGCAGAGATGTCAACAAGAGAGCTTCAGGGAGGAGAGAGAGCCGTGGCGGTGAGTCTGGGAAGCGATATTATAGTAGGCTCTGTGTCAAGCGTAGGAGAGGAGCTTAAGGTTAATATTCACACAGATACAGGCACACGGGGAGCACCCGTATTTGACAACGACGGATATCTCATAGGGCTTTCCGTGGGAGAGAATGATACGAAAGCCTGTGGCGCAGACACGTTGGCAGAGCTATTGGAGGACGTAAAAAAATAAATATCGAAAACAGATGTAAAACGCCGTAATCTTGCGTAACGATACGCAAATTACGGCGTATGCGTATTCGCAAAGTAGCTTTAATAATATGTAGAAAAAAGAGTGCGAAATTATTTCGGACTCTTCTTTTAAAATATTCAAAAAATGCCTTGCAAAAGATGAAGCTTTGTGGTATAATGACTGCGTGATGCTCCCATAGTTAAATGGATATAATAAGCCCCTCCTAAGGGTTAGTTGTGAGTTCGATTCTCGCTGGGAGTGCCATTTTCGCTTGAAAAAAGTACAGCTTTGTGGTATAATATCAATAGATATATGTACTTGAGAAAGGAGAAAATATGGCGCTTGAAAACAAGTTGAATATTGCAGACTCTGCGGCACTTGTCCGAGAAGAAGAACGTATCAGCAAAACGCGCGCAATAGAACTTTTTGAAACTAATTTTCTTTCTTCTCTTAACCCTGGAACGGTTGATGCTCTTTCTAAAATACACGCTTTTCTTTTTTCTGACATATACGACTTTGCAGGTCAGATACGGACGGTGAATATGGCAAAGGGGAATTTTAGATTTGCTCCGCTTATGTATCTCCATACCGCACTCGAAAATATTGAAAAAATGCCTCAGAGCACGTTCGATGAAATCGTTGAAAAATACGTTGAAATGAACGTGGCTCACCCTTTTAGAGAGGGGAACGGGCGTTCGACTCGCATTTGGCTTGACCATATACTAAAAAGCGAAATCGGAATGGTTGTGGATTGGAGTCTTGTGGACAAGGAGGATTATCTTCTTGCTATGGAAAGAAGTCCTATCAAGGATATTGAAATCAAGCACCTTTTAAAAAATGCTCTGACAGATAAGATAAACGACCGACAGGTGTTTATGAAAGGAATTGACCATAGCTACTACTATGAGGGCTATACCACCTTTAAAGCCGAAGATTTGAAATAATGATAGGGCAGCCGAAAGGCTGCCTTTTTCTTTACTTTTAATGATTATTTTCGAATAATATCTTTACTTTTTGGCAAGAATATGGTATAATAAGTAAAGAAATTAGGGGGTGCGCTATGTATTCTTATGATGGCTTAAATGATCTGCTCAAATCAAAAGGGATGAAAAAGTCCGAGCTTACAAGGGAGCTTGGAATATCTTCCCGTACCATTGCTAAAATCGGCAAAGGCGAAAAGCTTGCTGATAATGTTATTGTTCGCTTGTGCGATTTTTTTGGTTGCGAAAAGGAAGATATATTCACCGAGGTATGCGACAACAAAATATTACAAGCATTAAGGGAAGAAAAATATGCTAAAATCAGCGGCGGGATATATCACGAAACGCAGGTGCGGCTTACGTATAATTCCAACCGCATTGAAGGCAGTAAGCTTTCGGAGGATCAAACGCGTCTGATTTTCGAAACAAACACAATTGGAGCGGAAGAAGGCGTTCCCGTTGATGATATTATCGAAACAGCAAATCACTTCCGTGCCATTGATTATTGTCTTGACTGTGCTGAAGAACCGCTTACAGAAGATATTATTAAGACGTTGCATAAAATCTTAAAGACGGGAACGAAAGACTCGCATCTTTCTTGGTTCAAGATTGGCGAATATAAAGCGAGAGCTAACGTTGTAGGCGGTCAAGAAACTACGCCACCAACTAAGGTTGCAAGTGCTATAAAGAAACTTCTTGCGGAATATTCGCCAAACGCGGATATAAGTATTGATGATATCATCAAATTTCATCACGATTTTGAAAAAATCCATCCATTCCAAGATGGTAACGGCAGAGTGGGACGGCTGATCGCGTTCAAGGAATGTCTGCGTTTTAATATTGTTCCTTTTATTATTGAAGATAGCAAAAAAATGTTTTATTATCGTGGGTTAAAGGAATGGAATAGAGAGCAAGGCTTTCTTATCGAAACCTGCCTTGACGGTCAAGATACCTACAAAGCACTTTTGAACTATTTCGGTATAGAATATAACGAATAAATTCTCCCGTAAGGTGTGTTTTCCGCTTGGCGAAGCTTTCACGGAGGGGCTAAATTGTCGGAATGACGGCAATTTGACTCCTCTCCTTATTCTGTCCCTACAACTCGGGCAGCCGAAGGGCTGCCTTTTTTCGCCCGCGGGCGAACGCAGTTCGCCCCTACGGCTTTACAATACCTCTCCAAAAAGTTCTTTGCGCCACTATCTTTCAAGAAAGTGGCATAAAACCTAACAAGCTCTAACAAAGCCTTCCCCGCTGGGGAAGGCTTTATAATAATTGATAACTCGCTTTTCTTTAGGCTTCTCCAGTGGGAGAAGCTGTCGCGTTAGCGACTGATGAGGTGTCAGAAGCACAAATAAATATCCCCCCGTATAACGGGGGGTATTTCATTTTCGGGCATAGCCCTAATACTACTGGCTGAGCACAAGTGCGCTTTTATTGGCCTGCCAGCCATGCAATGGATACTTGCTACCCGTAAACGGGTTTCACCATGAG
>JAZNXE010000016.1:0-29787 GCA_045593725.1 Eubacteriales bacterium | reverse complement strand
TAACAACATAATTAACAGTTATTCGCTCACAAGAATGAGATAAGCGAAGTTGGTAGTGGAGACTCTAAAAAGGATTGAGTATCCTTTTTAGAGTTGACGTTGCGAAAATAAGGAGTTTTGAAGCCGAGAGTACCGAGGCGCACAAAACGACTATATTTTCGGGAGTAAGCATGACTAAATTTCTTCGAGCCCAGCTGGGGACCGGAAAAAATCCGTAGGTTTGGTATATCATCGCGACGCCTTTGGCGTGACAATATACAAGGCTTGCGCCTTATGAAAGGTTTCAATTTTATTTCTGTCCGCATGATGAAATATCACTTTACAAAGGTCAATATCCAATTTGACATCCTGAAGTATGTGTGTTATAATTAACCAAAGAACGGCGATACAATGAGAAAGGGACAAGAAACCATCCCTTCTTATCCAATTGATAAGTTCTAATTATGTTATGTAGTCATATTTTTTATGCATTGCAATATAAAATCCAAAATATATAAGACTAAATGAATAAAAAACGTACTTAATAGGTGAAAGCGCTTTGATATCTGACGAGGGGGTGAAAGGGATGGACGACGTGCGCATCATAGAGCTGTACTTTGAAAGAAACGAGCAAGCTATAAGAGAAACCGACGCAAAATACGGCAGGCTTTGCCGAGGTATAGCGTATAATATTTTGAATAACCAAGAGGACACGGAGGAATGTGTTAACGATACTTATCTTGGAGTATGGACCGCTATTCCGCCCACCCGTCCCAATAATTTTATCGCATTTATAAGTAAAATAACAAGAAATCTTTCGCTTAAAAGATTGGAAGCGCAGACAAGACAAAAGCGTTCTCAGGCACTCACCGTATCATTTACAGAGATTGAGGAGCTTTTACCTGACGAATCCATAGAAACAATGGAGAGTAATGAGAATATCGGCAGGCTGATAAACGACTTTTTGCGGGAGGAAAAAACGGATATCCGAAGGGTATTTGTGCGTAGATACTATTTTTTCGATTCTGTGAGCGACATAGCCAAGCGCTATTCCTTTTCCGAGAGCAAGGTGAAGAACATCCTGTACCGAACCCGTAATAAGCTTAAGGATTATTTGATAAAGGAGGGTGTAATAATATGAAAGCTCCCAAGATAATTCGCGCAATGGGTCATATAGACGACCAGCTTATAGCCGAGGCGGCAATGGAAGGTACACACGCAAAGAAAGGACTGTGGATAAAGCTGGGCGCACTTGCGGCGTGCTTTGTCATAATCGTAGCGGCGGTAGCTGTGATAGGTCCTATGCTTGACAGAGAGGAGAATATTATAAATCCCGATTTAGGGGACAAGGACATTATTTTCGGTGAGTCTGCTATCGTATGGCCGTGGGAATACAAAACGGTTTTTGAGCAATATCTCTCATTGAAATTCGAGGAGAGAGAATATGGTGGAAGAGGACGCGAGATAAGCCCTGAGCTTCTCGGGGAAAAGCTTGGAAGCGCCGAGGCGAGGGGAGAGGATATATATACCGAAAAGGAATATAAGACCAATTTTGACGTGTACTCTATAAGGGATGTTTCTCAAAAATACCTTATAGCGGCGAAAATGGGTGAAAAATACTACGTGTTTGATGCCCACGAGCCATACGGCTTTTCCACACTCGGAGGTATGATGGATGCCTATGGATTGCCCCAAAGTTTAAAATTAAACCGATTTTCGGAGGAAGAAGGTTATTATCTTCTTAATGATGATAGCGGTGTATGGACAGTGCTTGGCAACTGCCGTGATGCGGCGGCTGTCACCGACGAATGGAAGCTGTCCAAGAGAAAGCATATAAGCTTTACAGTGACCTCGGAGACCCTGGGCACGTATAAAACCGTTATGTATATAACCGAGGACGGATATCTGTGGACCAACGCCTTTGATTACGGATACGTTTTCGATATAGGCAAAGGGGCGGCAGACGAAATAATAGGCTACGCCAAGGCAAACGCCTCACCCACCGAGCCCGAACCCTACGAATACACATTAAAGGGCAAAATAAGCCTTATCGAGGACGAATATTTTGTTCTTGATGATACGGAGCTTTGCAGCGACCCCAAGGATGGAAAAACGTATAAAATAATGACCGAGGATATAAGGATAAAACGCTGTATTGAATTTGGCGGAATAGGCGTTGGGGATATCGTAGTTGTGAGATACGACGGCGTCATAAAGGACGGAAACGTTATCGGCGGGGCATACGGAATGGATAAGGGCAGATTTGTTGACGGTGGCGTTGCCGTGCCGGAATAGAAGTCTTAGAAGCAGACCGTTCGCGGTCTGCTTCCAGTAATTACATTTGAATTCTTGTGCTGAATATGATATAATATATTTGGCAGATAGCTTGTCAGCCGAGCTATCTGCCAAATATTTTATGGAGGTGCAGCAGATGAAAAAACTGTTTGTATTTATGCTGAGTGTAGTGATGATTGCTGTGATGTGCTTGATAAGTGTATCAGCTGCTACAACTCATACGGTGGTATCGGGCGATACTATGTGGAAGATTGCCGTAAAGCATCAGGTAGGACTTAGCGAGATCAAGGGTGCTAACCCTCATATATCAAACCCCGACTTGATATATCCCGGACAGGTGCTCAATATTCCAACCACCGACGCTTCTGTATCAAGCTATGAAAAAGAGGTCGTCAGGCTTGTGAATGAGATCAGAAAAGAAAACGGACTTAAGGAGCTTACATACGATTGGGAATTGAGCCGCGTGGCGCGTTACAAATCTCAGGATATGAAGGACAATAGATATTTTTCTCACACGAGTCCCGTGTACGGCTCACCCTTTCAGATGATGAAGAGCTTCGGTATAAGATACAGAAGCGCAGGGGAGAACATAGCTAAGGGGCAGACAACGCCTCAGGCGGTGGTCAATGCGTGGATGAATTCTTCGGGTCACCGTGCCAACATCTTGAATTCGTCATTCACCCATATTGGAGTGGGATACGTTGCCGACGGCAGGTATTGGACACAGATGTTTATCGGTAAGTAAGGCTGACGGAGTCGTACTAATGTATAAACAGAAAGCAGACCGCATCCGCAGTCTGCTTTTTATGTGTCAATCATTTTTATTATTTCTTCTTTTTTCAAGGTATGCGTTGAATTTGAACGCCGCAAAGAATACGGCACATATAAACACCGCACAGAGGGCAATAAAGCCTATCCAATGCCATGGTGTGGTGAATTTGTCGTAGGGAATAGTTCCAAGACCGAAAACAATGGTGGCGATACCAATACCCCTGCCCACCACTATGGAGGGAACAAACCACGCCAGGGACATTTTAAGTGTTCCCGCAATCATAACCAGAGCGTCGTCGGGAAACATAGGAAAGAGCATCATAAGAGGAAAGAAAACCGCTCCCTTGTTATTAAGCAGCTCGGATGCCTTCTCGCAATCCTTGTCGCCAAGCACTCTTCTGCACAGCTTGTAACCGCCAAATCTACCTGTAAGATACATAAACAGACTGGTAAGCATAACGCCTATAAAGGAAATTATAAATGCCTGCCACATATTGTCAAACAGTGCCTGTATAAGCAGGATAAACGCCATGGAGAATGCGGGTACAAAGCAGAGAAGGGTAGTAAGCGCCACTTGAACGAGAATAATGGCGACCCATCCGTACCAAGAATTTTTAAATTCATTGAACAGTCCTATATTAAGCTTTATTCCGTCCTCTATGTATATGATGCCGAGTGCCCAAAGCACCAACAGAGAGATGAGCGACACCACAAAAAGAGTAAGCAAAAGCAAGACTGTTCTGAAAATCGTTTTTTTGTTTCGTATAAAAAAATCCTTCAAAACCTTTACCTCTGAAAGTAAAATCCGAGTAAAAATATTATAATATAAAATCCACAAATTTGCAATAGTTTTTAAAAAATAAAGGAGAGATAGGCTTTTTTGCAAAGATATTGAAAAATCCAATCTATTGTGGTATAATAAAAGCAATAAATTTTTGAGGAGATTTTATATGTTTAACGCTCAAAAGATAAAAGACTCGTGTGTGGAATGGATAAGAGATTTTTTTGAAAAAAACGGCAAGGGCTGTAATGCCGTAGTGGGAATATCGGGAGGAAAGGACAGCTCGGTGGTTGCCGCCTTGTGCGTTGAGGCGCTGGGCAAGGACAGAGTCATAGGAGTGCTTATGCCTTGCGGTATTCAGCACGATATCGACTGTGCTTACGCGCTTGTGAACCACCTTGGAATAAAGCATTACGTTGTAAACGTCAAGGACGCTATCGAAGGACTCAAAGCAAATCTTCCAAAGGAACTGGAACTGACTTCTCAGAGCACGAGTAATATCCCTCCAAGAGTTAGGATGACCACCCTTTACGCTATATCTCAAAGCTGTAACGGGCGCGTGGCAAACACCTGCAATCTCTCGGAGGACTGGGTGGGATATTCCACTCGATATGGGGATTCGGTGGGCGATTTCAGTCCGCTTTCACGCCTTACGGTGGCAGAGGTCAAGGAGATAGGACACCTTCTGGGACTTCCCGCCGAGCTTGTTGAAAAAACACCCATAGACGGGCTTTGCGGAAAGACCGACGAGGATAATCTTGGTTTTACCTACGCGGAGCTTGACAGATATATCCGCACAGGGGAGATAGATGACCTTGAAAAGAAAAAGATTATAGATACAAAACACAAAAACAATCTCTTTAAGCTTGAGCTTATGCCTTGCTTTGAGCCTGAATTTTAAATTTTTGCTATTGACATTTTTTTACCTTTGTGATATAATTCTTTTGTTATAGGACAAAGACTGTGACGAGGAGTAGTAAAACGCAAGACTTGCGCAGAGAGCGGGCGGTTGGTGTAAGCCCGTAAAGTGTTGCCTTTGAAGTCGCCTTTGAGTCGCGCGGGTGAAGAGAGTAGCCCGTGACGCTTTCCCGCGTTAGTGGACAGAGATGATTCTTCGCTTGGCGAAGTGTCGAATTCAGGTGGTACCGCGTACTCACGCCCTGATAGGCGTGAGTACTTTTTATTTTAGTTTATTTTTTGGAGGTAATAGATATGAGTACTTACAACGAATTGCCAAAGGTATATTCTCCCTCGGAATTTGAGGATAGAATATATCAGAATTGGTGCGAAAAGGGATATTTCACTCCCGACGTCAATAACCCTGCTCCCTCGTTTTCGGTGGTTATTCCGCCACCAAACGTAACGGGACAGCTTCATATGGGACACGCTCTGGACGAAACCTTGCAGGATATACTTGTCAGATATAAGAGGATGCAGGGCTTTAACACCCTCTGGGTACCGGGAACAGACCATGCGGGAATCGCAACTCAGATAAAGGTAGAGGAGCAGCTCAGAGTAAATGAAGGTCTTACAAGATACGACCTTGGAAGAGAAAAGTTCCTTGAGAAGGTATGGGATTGGAAGCATCAGTACGGCAGCAGAATAATAAGTCAGCTTAAAAAGCTTGGAGCGTCCTGCGACTGGACAAGAGAGAGATTTACTATGGACGAGGGCTGCTCCAGAGCGGTTCGAGAGGTGTTTGTAAATCTCTATGATAAGGGACTTATTTACAGAGGCCACAGAATAATAAACTGGTGCCCTCATTGCTTGACGGCACTTTCAGATGCGGAGGTTGAGTACAAGGACCAGCCCGGTAGCTTCTGGCATATCAAGTATCCCATCAAGGGTGAGGACGGATACGTCGAGATAGCCACAACACGTCCTGAAACTATGTTTGGAGATACCGCCGTTGCCGTAAACCCAGAGGATGAGAACACAAAGCACCTTATAGGTAAGACGCTTATACTTCCCATAGTGGGCAGAGAAATTCCCGTAATTGCAGATGATTACGTTGAGATAGGATTTGGTACGGGCTGTGTTAAGATAACCCCCGCCCACGACCCCAACGACTTCCTTGTAGGTCAGCGTCACGACCTTGAGCAGATTAAGGTAATGAATGATGATGCCACAATGAACTCCTACGCGGGTAAATACGAGGGAATGGACAGATATGCCTGCCGCAAGGCGCTGGTTGCTGACCTGGAGGCAGAGGGATACCTTGTAAAGACCGAGCCTCACGACCACAACGTAGGCGTTTGCTACCGTTGCGGAACTACCGTTGAGCCGCTTACCTCCGACCAGTGGTTCGTTAAGATGAAGCCTCTCGCCCAGCCTGCTATTGAGGCTGTTGAGAACGGCTCTATCAATTTTGTTCCCGACAGATTTTCCAAGAATTACTTTAACTGGATGAATAACATCCTCGACTGGTGTATCTCCCGTCAGCTTTGGTGGGGACACAGAATTCCCGCCTTCTATTGCGACTGCTGCGGGGAAATGACGGTATCCAAGGAGGATATCACCGTATGTCCCAAGTGCGGCGGTAAGGTGCGTCAGGATAGCGATGTTCTTGATACATGGTTCTCCTCGGCGCTTTGGCCCTTCTCAACGCTGGGATGGCCCGACAGCACAGAGGATTTGAAAAAGTATTATCCTACCAGTGTTCTCGTAACAGGATACGATATCATTACTTTCTGGGTGTCGCGTATGATATTCTCGGGATTGGAGCATATGGGACAGAAGCCCTTCAGCACCGTGTTTATTCACGGACTTGTTCGTGACGCGCAGGGAAGGAAGATGTCCAAATCTCTGGGCAACGGAATAGACCCACTTGAAATAATAGATAAATACGGCGCTGACGCGCTGCGCTTTGCTCTTGCAACGGGCAACAGCCCAGGAAACGATATGAGATTCTCGGATGAGAAGATAGAGGCGGCAAGGAACTTCGCAAACAAGCTTTGGAACGCTTCAAGATTTGTTCGTATGAATCTTACTATTGACGACATAAAGCTTCCCGAAAGCGAAAAGCTGTCGGCGGAGGACAAGTGGATACTTCACGAGTTCAATAAGCTTGCGGCAAGCGTTACCGCTTCTCTTGATAAATTTGAGGTGGGAGTTGCGCTTTCGTCTATTTATGATTTTACTTGGGACGTATTCTGCGACTGGTACATTGAGCTTTGTAAGGCGCGTCTTAACGATAAGGAGAGTGAGGGTAACGAGATAGCTCAGAAGGTTCTCGGCTTCGTGCTTACGGGAATACTTAAGCTGCTCCATCCCTTTATGCCCTTTATCACCGAAGAAATATATCAGTCCTTGCCCCGTGATTGCGAGAGTGTAATGATATCCGAGTATCCTTCCTTTGATGATGCCCTTGTTTTTGAGGCTGATGCCGAGAAGATGAATCGTGTTATCACGGCTATCAAAGCGATCCGCGCGAGAAGAAACGAAATGAACGTAGTTCCGTCCCGCAAGGCTAAGGTTTATATTGCTACCAAATACACCGATGCGTTCAATCCTGATACCGCGCCCTTCTTTACACGCTTGGCATCCGCTTCCGAGGTGGAAATAGGTGAAAGCTTTGAGGAAAGCTTCTCGGCTGACGATGCCGTACGTATAGTTACCGACTCGGCAACAATTTTTCTGCCAATGGCGGATATAGTTGATACCGAGAAGGAAAGAGCAAGGCTTGAGGGTGAGAAGAAGAAGCTGACAGGCGAGATAGACCGCCTTGAGAAGAAGCTTTCTAACGACGGCTTCGTGGCAAAGGCTCCCGCGGCGGTTGTTGAGGGAGAGAAGGCAAAGTTCGCTAAGTACAGAGAAAATCTTGACGGCGTTCTCGCGGCTCTCGCTAAGCTTAAATAATAGGAAATTCACCTTAAAATACCGCGTCCTCAGCACCCCTTTGGGCGCGGTAAATTTTTTTGAGAAAATATCGAAAAAAAGCAAAAAAACACTTGACAAATTAAAGACAACTTGGTATAATATACAATGCCGCATAATTGTCGGGTCTTTTAAGTGCGCTCGTCGCCACCCGTATTAGCGAGTCTATAAAGAAAGAGAGGTGCTTTTCGTGTACGCAATCATTGAAACAGGCGGAAAGCAGTACAAGGTTAACGAGGGCGATATAATCTTTATCGAGAAGCTCGACGTTAACGAGGGAGATACAGTTAATTTTGACTGTGTCAAGGCAGTATCCATGGGTAATGACTTCAAGGTAGGTGCTCCTAACGTTGAAGGCGCTGTTGTCAGCGGAAAGGTTCTTGCTAACGGCAAGGGCAAAAAAATCTATGTAATGAAGTACAAGGCTAAGAAGAACGAGAAGAAGAAGATTGGTCACAGACAGCCTTACACCAAGGTTCAGATTCTGTCCATTCAGGGCTGATTTTCCAAATGACCAAAATCGTTTTTTTCAGAAGCGGAGGAGTCTTTTACGGCTTCGAGGAGCACGGTCATACGGGCTACGGTCACGCGGGGGATGATATCCTTTGCTCGGCACTGTCGGCGATGACTATGCTGGTTATAAATACAATTGAGGTAGCGTATGCGTCGGATGTGGAATACACCATAGACGAGGGCGCAACGCATATAATGGTTCGTTCAAAGGCGGCTCTCTTAGAGTTCGAGGAGGACGAGCGCAAGAGATATGCGGTATCAGGACTTTTTATGTCGTATTTTTATCAGCTCAGCGAGCTTCGCGAGGAGTATTACGATTTTCTTGACGTTGAGGTCAAGGATATTGACTACGTCTGATTCTGGAATTATTACAATCTGGAGTTTGTACAAAAAATTACATTTATTAACGGAGGAACGAATAATGTTAAGACTTAGTTTGCAGTTCTTTGCTCATAAAAAGGGTGTTGGTTCTACCAAAAACGGCCGTGACAGTGAGTCTAAGCGCCTTGGCGTAAAGAAGGCTGACGGACAGGCAGTTCTCGCCGGTAACATTATCGTAAGACAGAGAGGAACAGCTATGCATCCCGGTAACAACGTTGGTATCGGTAAGGATGACACACTCTTCGCTCTTATCGACGGTAAGGTTAAGTTCGAGCAGAAGACAAAGGCTAAAAAGCAGGTTAGCGTTTACGCTGACTAAAGAATAAAAGAGCGCGTGTGCGCTCTTTTTTCTTTTTAAAAAAGAAAGTGTTATTTTTTTATCAAAGTCTTGACACGGTTGTTCTTTTGTGGTATAATACGTGTGAAATAAAGCTGTTCCTGAAAACAAGAGTGTAGGCTCTGACTTGAAGGTATGGGAAAATATGTGCGCAGTAGCATAGCCATACCTTTGGGGTATGGCTATTTTTTTAGGAGGAATGTATGGAAACAAGAATAGCGGTAATGGGGATAATCGTAGAAAACACCGACTCGGTCGAGGCTTTGAATGCGCTGCTGCACGACTACGGAAGGTATATCATAGGACGTATGGGAATACCTTACAGAGATAGAAATATCAACATAGTAAGCATTGCAATAGATGCGCCGCAGGATATTATTTCAGCTCTTGCGGGTAAAGTAGGAAATCTTGAGGGAATAAGCGTAAAGACCGCTTACTCGAAATAATATGACAGAAAAAATAATTAAGCTTATAGATAAGCTTCAAAGCAGCGGCTCTCTTACACTTGACGAATACGAAATTCTGGTGGCAAACCCGACTCCAAAGGCGGTAGCCTACGCCACCGAAAGAGCCGTGGAGGCGCGTAAAAAGCATTACGGAAACAAGGTGTTCATCCGCGGTCTTATAGAGATAAGCAATATATGCAAAAACAACTGTTTTTATTGCGGTATAAGAGGCGGTAATACTGACTGTGAGCGCTACCGCTTGACACGCGAACAGATACTCTCCTGCTGTGATGAGGGATATGCATTAGGCTTTCGCACCTTCGTTTTGCAAGGAGGAGAGGATGCGTATTTTACCGATGAGGTGGTTTGCTCTATAATAAAGGAAATAAAAGAAAGATACCCCGACTGTGCCGTAACTCTTTCGCTTGGAGAGAGAAGCCGAGAGAGCTATCAAAAGCTGTATGAGGCAGGTGCTGACCGATATCTTTTAAGGCACGAAACGGCAAACTCCGAGCACTACGCCAAGCTTCACCCCAAGGAGATGAGCTGGGATAACAGGATGAAATGCCTTTATAATCTTAAGGAAATAGGATTTCAAACGGGCTGTGGCTTTATGGTAGGCTCACCCTATCAAACCAATAAGGATATTGCGACCGACCTCAAATTTATAGAGGAATTTAAGCCCCAGATGTGCGGCATAGGTCCGTTTATACCTCATAAGGCTACGGATTTTGCCCATTGTCCTGCGGGAAGCGCGGAGCTTACCTGCTATCTCTTGTCTATAATAAGGCTTATATGCCCAAATATACTTCTTCCCGCCACTACGGCGCTGGGAAGCATAGACGGAAACGGAAGAGAGAAGGGGATTCTTGCGGGAGCTAACGTGGTTATGCCTAATCTTTCACCCGCGGATACCCGCAAAAAATACGAGTTGTATAACAATAAGCTATATACTAATGCCGAGTCGGCACAGGCCCTTGACCAGCTTAAATCGCGTATGCTTTCCATAGGCTACGAGGTAGTGTGCGACAGAGGTGACGCAAAAACAGAAATTTAATTACCGAAAGGAAATAAAAGATGGCACTTTACAATCCCAAATCGCTTAAAGCGGAAGAATTTATAAACGACGGAGAGATACTCGCAACTCTTGAATACGCCGAGGCGAATAAGAGCAACAGAGCGCTTATAGAGGAAATACTTGAAAAGGCAAGACCTAAAAAGACAGAAAACGGTACGGTTTGCGCGGGACTTTCCCACAGAGAGGCGGCTGTTCTTCTTGCCTGCGATATTCCCGAGATGACCGAAAGAATGTTCAAGCTTGCCGAGGAGATAAAGCTTGCCTTTTACGGTAACAGAATAGTAATGTTCGCGCCCCTATATCTTTCTAACTATTGCGTAAACGGATGCGTGTATTGCCCCTACCATCTTAAAAATAAGCACATAGCCAGAAAGAAGCTTACTCAGGATGAGGTGCGCCGTGAGGTAATAGCGCTTCAGGATATGGGGCATAAGCGTCTTGCCATAGAGGCGGGCGAGGACCCTGTAAATAACCCAATAGAGTATATTCTTGAATGTATAGATACAATTTACAGCATAAAGCACAAGAATGGAGCTATCCGCAGAGTAAACGTTAATATTGCCGCGACTACCGTGGAAAATTACCGCAAGCTTAAGGACGCGGGAATAGGCACTTACATACTTTTTCAGGAAACCTATCATAAGGAAAGCTATCTGAAGCTTCATCCCACAGGACCTAAGCACGATTATGATTACCATACCGAGGCTATGGACAGAGCTATGGAGGGCGGAATTGACGACGTAGGACTTGGAGTGCTCTTCGGACTTGAGCTTTACAAGTACGAATTTGTAGGACTTATGATGCACGCGGAGCATCTTGAGGCTGTTCACGGAGTAGGTCCTCACACCATAAGCGTTCCCAGACTCAAGAAGGCTGACGATATAGACCCCAGCGCGTTTGATAACTCTATTTCCGACGAGCTTTTTGAGAAGATAATAGCTTGTATCCGCATAGCCGTTCCTTATACGGGGATGATAATCTCCACCAGAGAGTCCGAGGAGGTAAGAGGTAAGGTCCTCAACTGCGGTATATCCCAGATAAGCGGGGCTTCCCGTACCTCGGTAGGCGGTTACACCGAGGCGGAGCGTCCTCACGACTCCGAGCAGTTTGACGTATCCGACCAGCGCACCCTTGACGAGGTCGTAGGTTGGCTTATGAGGATGGGACATATTCCGTCCTTCTGCACAGCTTGTTACAGAGAGGGAAGAACGGGCGACCGATTTATGAGCCTTTGCAAGAGCGGACAGATACTTAACTGCTGTCATCCCAACGCCCTGATGACTCTTACCGAATATCTCGTTGACTATGCCAGCGACGAAACAAAGAAAATAGGCTTTGAGCTTATAGAAGAAGAGCTTAACAAGATACCTAACGAAAAGGTAAGAGGTATAGCCAAAGAAAATATAGAGAATATAAAGGCGTCAAACAGGAGAGATTTCCGCTTCTGATGCCTTTGGAAAGGAGATTTATGGGACTTAATGAAGCTGTATCCGCCGAGCGAATACATATAGGTTTTTTCGGTATGCGTAATGCGGGTAAATCAAGCCTTGTAAATGCCGTGACAGGTCAGGAGCTTTCCGTGGTTTCGGAGGTAAAGGGTACGACCACCGACCCCGTCAGAAAGGCAATGGAGCTTTTGCCCCTAGGTCCTGTGGTTATCATAGATACTCCGGGACTTGACGACGAGGGTGAGCTTGGGGAGCTGCGTGTGAAAAAAGCAAAGCAGATACTTAATTACGCGGATATTGCCGTGCTGGTGGTGGACGCTACCGTAGGATGCGGTAAGCTTGATAAGGAGCTTATATCGCTTTTTGAGCAAAAGAATATACCCTACGTTGTAGTGTATAATAAATGCGACCTTACCGAGGGCAGAGATATTACTGACAGCCGCTCAATATACGTGAGCGCAAGTAAGGGCATCGGTATAAACGAGCTAAAGGAGAGGATAGCATCTCTGGTATCAAACGCGGAGAATGACAAACGTATTGTGTCGGATATTATGGGGCAGGGAGATACCGCGGTGCTTGTAGTGCCCATAGATAAAGCCGCCCCCAAGGGCAGACTTATTCTGCCTCAGCAGCAGACCATACGTGATATTCTCGATGGGGGAGCGCAGGCGATTGTCTGTCGGGATACTGAGCTGTCGGCTACACTTGATAGCCTAAAGAAACCGCCAAGGCTGGTTATCACCGATTCCCAAGCCTTTGGAAGGGTATCAAAAATAGTGCCCGAAGATATACTTCTTACTTCATTTTCTATTCTGTTTGCCCGTTATAAGGGAAATCTCAGAGAAGCGGTAAGAGGTGTGGCTGCCCTTGATAAGCTTTGCGACGGGGATAAGATACTTATATCCGAGGGCTGTACCCATCACAGGCAGTGCGGAGATATAGGCACGGTCAAGCTTCCTGCTTGGATATCCCAATATACCAAAAAGAAGCCGATATTTGAGTTTACGTCAGGCAGAGATTTTCCCGAGGACGTGTCGGAGTACAGGTTAGTTATACATTGCGGCGGCTGTATGCTGACCGAGAGGGAAATGCAATACAGAGTGCGTCAGGCGAGAGATAGCGGCGTTCCTATGACAAATTACGGAATGGTGATTGCCCATACCCACGGCATACTACGCCGCAGCCTTGAGGTCTTTCCCGAGATACTGGCAGAATTATAAAAATGGCTGAGTCATTTAGATGCAGAAGTCGTGATTTGGTTCTCGTCGGCGTACAAAGGTACGCCAGAGAGCCAAAACGCGGCTAAAAAACACACATAAAAATCGAAATTCGCAAGAATTTCTACGAAAAAACCGCTTTACTACCAAATCCTGATAGCAAAGCGGTATTTTCTATTATTTACTTTCGTGTGTTTTTGTTCTGCGCTAAATGAAGCAGCCCCTTTACATATCAAATACACTCTCTATAATTTTAGGCGCACCCGAAGGAGAGTATTGCCATTTTGAAATATGGGACACCTTTTCACAGTCAATAAAATAGCGGCGTTTGCTTTCCGCGGCTGCTCCGCGGTATAGGTCGATAAGAACAAGCTTTATCTTCATTCGGTCGGGAAGAATGCTTTTTATGTACACCGCGGTAGTATTGCCTACCTTGGCTATCTCTCTGTCCCGTGTATCCTCCCGTATCTCAGCCAGTCCCGCAAGGTTTGGGGCAAGCTCGATAAATACGCCATAGTCCTCAATGCTTCGCACTATACCTGCCACGGTCTGACCAACCTCGAAAAGCGAAGCGTTTTCCTGCCAGGTGCCCAGAAGCTCCTTCATACTTACGTATATTCTGTCACTGCCTTCCTCGCGCCCCTTGACCACTACGTAGATGCTTTCGCCTACCGAAAGCCTATCCCGCGGGTGAGATATGCGCGAAACCGAGATGCTATCCACTGTCAAGAGGGAGGAAAGTCCGCAGCCGATATCAACGAAAGCGCCAAAGCTCTCAAGATGGGTAACTCTGGCGGGAATAATATCTCCCGGCTTAAGAGAAGCCACAAAGCGTTTTTGACATTCCTCCTGAGCGGCTCTGCGGGACAGCACCGCAACAGTCTTGCCGTTTTCCCGCTTGAAGCCTATGACCTTAAAGGCGATGGGCTTACCCACCCGTGTGATTATGGCGATATCTTTTATTATTTCTCCCGAACGGCAGAAAACGCTTTCTTCCTTTTCAATTATTCCCGTAATTTCCCCTAAATCCACGTGTAGCCTTAGGGCGCTATCGCATAAAAGGACAGTGGATTCAAGTATTCTTCCTTCCACAAATGCCTTTTCAAGCCCCCCCAAGGAGGATATGTACTCTCGGTTTTCGGGCAGTAAAAGAAGAGAACCCTCGGGACCGTAATTTTTTATCATGATTAAACCTCCGTGTCTTTCTGTGCGGTTACATATTAAAACTATGAGCTTTCATGAAAAAATATTCCAATATAAAAGATATAGGGCTTAAAAGCCCTATATCTGTGTTCTCATCCTACTCAGAGCGCCTTTTTCAAGCCTTGATACCTGAGCCTGTGAAATACCTATTTCCTCAGCTATCTCGGTTTGAGTCTTGTTCATATAATAGCGCATAATAATTATCTTTTGCTCACGCTCGCTAAGGCAACGCATAGCTTCTCGCAAAACGATATTTTCCAACCATATCTCCTCCGAGCTACCCGCATCGCTAAGCTGGTCCAAGACGTATATGGAATCTCCGTTATCACTGAAAACAGGCTCGTAGAGGGATATTGGCTCAACAATAGCCTCCATAGCTTGTACTACGGCTTCCTTTTTCTCACCAAGACGGGCTGATATCTCTTCTGCGGTGGGGTCGCCTTCCTTCTCGCGAATAAGCTCCTCTCGAGCTTGCAATGCCCGATATGCAAGATCGCGGACAGAACGGCTTATTCTTATGGAGTTGTTATCTCTCAGATAACGCCGTATCTCACCAATTATCATAGGAACGGCATAGGTGGAGAATTTAACGTCAAGCTCGATATTGAAGTTGTCCACCGCCTTTACCAAGCCGATACAGCCTACCTGAAAAAGGTCGTCAACGTTTTCCCGCCTGCCTGTAAACCGTTGTATTATGCTGAGCACGAGGCGGAGATTTCCGTAGATAAGCTCCTGACGGGCGCACATATCTCCCTGCTTGGTTCGAATCAAAAGCGCTTTTTTCTCCTCATCGGACAGTACCTTCAGAGTCGAGGTGTTTACACCGCATATTTCAACCTTATTGTAATACATAAACACTCCCAAAATTTATTTTCTTGATTTGAGTATTGACGAAAAACACCTATGCGTATTCAAAAGTAAAATGGTAAATATTTCTTAGACAATTATGTAAACAAAATGTTAAAAAACTCAAAAATATATTTTAATTTTAATTGTAAATGATATAATATAAAGTAGGGTAGTTTGACCTATAAAGTACGGAAAAATAAAGGAGAAAATACATATGACACTGGTTATTCTTGCCGCGGGTATGGGTTCAAGATACGGAGGTCTGAAGCAGGTTGACCCCATAACTCCCGAGGGCGAATTTATAATTGATTTTTCGGTTTACGACGCGGTGCAGAGCGGATTTGACAAGGTTGTGTTCGTAATAAAAGAAGAAAATCTGGATATCTTCCGCGATACCGTAGGAAAGAGATTTGAAAATAAGATAAAGGTTGAGTACGCATTCCAAAGACTTAAGGATATCCCCGAGGGATACACTGTGCCCGAGGGCAGACAAAAGCCTTGGGGAACAGGTCAGGCACTTCTCGCGGCACGGGAGCTTGTAAACGAGCCATTTGCCGTTATAAACGCGGATGATTTTTATGGAAGAGATGCGTACAGGCTTCTTGCTAAGCATCTTAAGGCAGCTTGTGGCTCAAAGGGTGAGTATGCTATGATAGGATATATCCTTGAGAACACGCTTACCGAAAACGGGACTGTTTCAAGAGGAATATGCACTGCCGATGAGAATGGAATGCTCAGGAGCGTTGTTGAGCGTATGGCTATACGCAGAGAGGGCGACGTCGCCGTGTGCGACGACGTAGTGATACCCCTTGACAGCATAGCTTCTATGAATTGCTGGGGCTTCACCCCCGATATATTCGAGGCGCTTGAGCGAGGATTTATTCGGTTTCTTGGTCAAAAGCACGAAAACGAGCTTAAATGCGAATATTATCTGCCAATTGCGGTATGTGATATGCTGCAAGGCGGAGAGTGCAGCGTAAAGGTGTATCCTTCCGGTGACGCTTGGTACGGTGTTACCTATAAGGAGGATAAGGAATATGTTACAGCAAGCATAGCTGAGCTGAAAAACAAGGGAGTATATCCCAAATCAGTAGCAAATAACTAAAAAGAGAGAGGTAAAGAAAATGGCAATTTTGATAACCGGAGGAGCGGGATATATCGGCTCTCACACAATGGTTGAGCTTCTCAACGCGGGAAGAGAACTGGTCGTAGTTGATAACTTCCTTAACAGTAAGCCAGTAGCACTGGAGAGAGTTAAGCAGATAACGGGAAAGGACTTTAAGTTCTACGAGGTTGACCTTCTCGACTACGATGCACTCAACAAGGTATTTGAGGAAAATGATATTGATAGCTGCATACATTTTGCGGGACTTAAGGCGGTAGGTGAATCCTGTGCGAAGCCCTTGCTTTACTACCACAATAACATAACGGGCACACTCAATCTTTGTGAGATTATGCAGAAGCACGGCGCAAAGAGAATAGTTTTCAGCTCCTCGGCAACAGTTTACGGCAACCCCGCGAGCGTTCCCATAACCGAGGATTTCCCCCTTTCAACCACTAACCCCTACGGCGAAACCAAGCTTATGATAGAGAGAATCCTTAAAGACCTCCACGCGGCGGATAACGAGTGGAGTATTTCCATACTCCGTTATTTCAATCCTATCGGAGCGCATAAGAGCGGACTTATTGGAGAAGACCCTCAGGGTATCCCCAACAACCTGCTTCCTTACATTACGCAGGTAGCCTCGGGCAGAAGAGAATGTCTTAGCGTATTCGGAAACGATTACAATACCCCCGATGGAACAGGTGTGCGTGACTATATTCACGTTGTTGACCTTGCAAAGGCGCATCTCAAGGCAATAGAGAGAGCTGAGAAGGTTACGGGTGTAGAGCACTTTAACGTAGGAACAGGTGTTGGATACTCTGTTCTTGATATCGTTAAGGCATACGAAGCTGCTACGGGTATAAAGATCAACTATAAGATAGCCCCCAGACGCCCTGGTGATATAGACGAATGTTACGCAAATCCCAAGAAGGCATACGAGGTGCTTGGATGGAGAGCGGAGAATAATATAGAGGATATGTGCCGCGATTCCTATAATTGGCAGCTTAAAAACCCCAACGGATACGAAGGCTAAGAGGTAAAAAATGAGCATTGTAAAAGAGCTTTACGGAAAAATGCCCGATGGCACAGAGATATACCGTTATACCCTTGAAAACAAGAATCGAATGAAGATGAGGGTTCTTAGCTATGGCGGAGTTGTTAGCGAGCTTTGGGTACCCGACAGAAACGGATGCTTTACCGATGTTGTGGGAGGCTACGACTGTCTTGAGTCTTATCTTGAAGCCGACGGATTTCAGGGAACTCTTGTGGGCAGATTTGCAAACCGTATAGCAAACGCGAGATTTACTCTTGACGGCATAGAATATCAGCTTGACCCAACGTCAGATAACGGGCATCAGCTTCACGGAGGTCTTAGGGGATTTGATAAATACGTCTGGGATGTAAAGGAAATAGATGATGAGGAGCCTGCCCTGGAGCTTCATATACTTTCTCCCGACGGCGACCAGAAGTATCCCGGAAATCTGGATTTGACGGTTACATATACGCTTACCAATCAGAACGGGTGGAATATACATTATGTGGCTACCACAGATAAGCCCACTATAACCAATCTTACACAGCACGCTTACTTTAACCTAGGCGGTTACGCAGCGGGAAGCATACTCGACACAGAGCTTATGCTTGATGCCGACAGCTACATCCGTACGGATGCAGACCTTATTCCTACGGGAGAGATAAAGGCTGTTGACGGAACCCCATTTGATTTCAGAGTGGCAAAGGCAATAGGTAAGGACCTTGGTGAGGAGAACAATGACCTTCTGTTGGCGGGAGGGGATTTTAACGGCTATGACCATTGCTTCAATTTCACGGGCAGAGATACTCTGGGATTTGTGAAGAGAGGCGAAGCATACGACAAGGTGAGCGGAAGAGTTATGGAGCTTTATACAGACCGTCCTTGCGTTCAGCTTTACACGGGCAATTTTGTGTGTAACGAGGAATATCCCTTCAAGGGGGGATATAAGCAGAGCAAGCAGACTCTGTTTTGCCTTGAAACCCAATGTATGCCAGACAGCATAAACCGCCACAATTTTACAAATTGCATACTCAGACCGGGTGAAATACTTGATACTACCACCGAATACAGATTTTTAACCAAATAATTAGAAAAAATGCACACATTAAATGTGTGCATTTTTGTTATATATTTTTATGTAGTTTTCTTGCAAAATTTCTATTGCAATTTCGTGTATATTGTTGTATAATTATATTGATATGAGTAATTGTTAACAAGGAGATATAAAATGGATAGAAATAAATTAAAAATAGTGCTTGGAATAGTTGCGTTTTTCTTTCTCGCGGTAGCCGTGGCGCTATTTGTGCTGAGTATGGCTCTTGATATGAATACCTTGCCCCGTGTGGTGCTTATAATAGTTTCTGTTCTTTGCCTTGCGCTTGCGGTGGAGCTGGGATATTTTATGTATCTTATGATAGATGCCAATCCCAATTACTTTTTGTACAGCTCACAGGCAAAGAGGAATATTTCTGTACAAAAGCTTACCTTTCAGACTATTAACGCAAGAATGAACCGCTTTCTTTCGGGATACGCTTCCTCCGAGGGTAAGCTGTGGAACGATAGAGTGTTTGACAATCCTTATCTGGAAATGCCCGAGGAGTTCAAGCCTCTTGTTGCGTACAAGCTGCTATACAGTCTTGCCGAAAAGGATGCCGAGGCAGGATGGAAATGTCTTGAGAATGCCTCAGAGGAAACTGTACTCTTTATATGTAAGGGCTTAGCGCAAAACAACGACAACGACTTTGCTGCCACGCTCTCAAATCTTATGGAGCAGCGACCTGTAAATATAGCTGTGGTAAGAGATTATCTTGTAAAAAACAAGAGATATATGCAGAGCAAAATGACAAAATACGTTATAGACAATATTTCCCGTTTTTAATAAACGTATAAAATTTAACAGGTTTATACCGCACACAAAAGCAATGTGCGGTATAACTTATTTTTAAATAAAGGAGAGAAGGATGTATCCGTATCCTATAGTTTGGGGCGTTGATTTATATACCGTATTCCTTGGAATAGGAATTTTAGGTGCGATACTTACATATAGATTTTTCGCTGAAAAAAAGAAGATATATTGGCGTGTTCAAAACCTTGTAGTCCTTACGGCGGCTCTATCTGTGATAGTTGGATATTTTTCGGCTGTTCTGTTTCAGGCACTCTACAATATAGAGGAGCGAGGAGGCTTCGTCATAGACGCAACCACGGGCGCTACCTTTTACGGTGGTCTTATAGGCGGAGCCGCGTGCTTCTTGGCGGTATATTTTGGAGTGGGACACTTTGCTTTTAAAAACAAGGCGCATATCAAAAGCTTTTTCACCGTTGCGGATATAGCCGCCGCTTCAATAGCCATAGCCCACGCGCTGGGCAGAATAGGCTGCCTTATGGCAGGGTGCTGTCACGGCGGAGAAACCGATGGGTGGTACGGGATATATATGGTATCCCAAGGACATAAGGTAGTCCCCATACAGCTTTATGAGGCATTGTTCCTTTTTGCGCTCTTTGGCTTTTTTGCTTGGAGATTGCTTAAAAATAAAATCTGTAATCTTCCGTTATATATGGCAATATACGGAGTATGGCGTTTTGCGATAGAATATTTCAGGCGGGATTACCGCGGAAGCACGGTGGTGGATTTTCTCACCCCGTCCCAACTTATAGCCATACTTATGGTAGCAGGCTCGGTGGCTCTTTACTTTGGTCAGAAGGCTATTATGGAAAAGCAAAAAAATGCCGAGGTCAAGACAGAGGTTGTGAATGAAGAGTAAAATTCCTAATGCGCAAACGGCGCGGAAAATATTGCTCGTACTTTTCATTATCTCTCTTTTGGCAATAGAGATAGCGTATAATCTCTCAGGGGATGACTCGTGGACAGTCCGTATGCTGTACCTGTCAGCAACTCGGCTTATAGGCGGAGCAGTGTGCGCCATATTTATGATAGAGTTTTCCTTTAACAAAATAATGAATCCCTTGGGAAACAAAAGTTTTATAGCCATTCTGGCTGTAATTCCCGCCCTTGCGGTGGCTGTAAATAATTTCCCCTTTGTGTCTTTCTTTTCGGGCGACTGTGGGCTTGACGCGTCTATTGAAGAAATCCTTCTTTACGCATTGTTTTGCCTTTCTGTGGGTATTTTTGAGGAGATGGCGTTCAGAGGATGTGTGCTTATGTATCTTCTTCAAAGAAGAAAGGATAGCCGAAAGGGAATATTTATGGCAATATTCTGGTCATCAGTGGTGTTCGGACTGATACATCTTATCAATCTGTTTGCATCGTCGCCGATGTCGGTACTGCTCCAGATAGGATATTCCGCGCTCATTGGAGCACTGTGCAGTCTTGTGCTTCTGGCAACGAAGAATATATGGCTGTGCGTGCTTTTACACGCCACGTATAATTTTGTGGGAAACGTAGTTTCGGAGCTGGGAAGGGGAGAAATGTGGACGCTGCCGCAAATGATATTTACAGCTGTGGTAGCGGTTGTTGTTACGGCTTATTGCGTATGGCTTTTCTTCAGGCTTCCCATATCACGTGCGCGGGAGCTTTACGAGAATAATTGAAAAATGCCGAGGAGATACCGTCTCTTCGGCATAAATTAAGTTTTGAAGAAAAATTTTCAATAAACTATTGACATATTTGCTTTAATGTGTTATCATACTAAAGTGTTAAAGCGAAAGTGAGGAAAAACAAATGGAATTGAGAGATAATGAGGGATACCGCCTACTTATAAAGGCGTTGCTGTCACTGGAAAACGAGGCGGAATGTGAGGCGTTCCTCGAGGATTTAATGACTCGCAAGGAGGTTATGGATATAGCCCAGAGAATGCTGGTGGCAAAGATGCTCTCCGAGCAGACCGTATATAATAAAATAGTTGAGGAAACGGGAGCGAGCACCGCTACTATCAGCCGTGTAAACCGTTCTTATCTTTACGGAGCGGGAGGCTACAAGAAGGCGCTGTCGGCTATAACGGAGGAAGAAAAATGATTTTATCGGATAAGGTGTTTAGAGAAGACGAAAAGGCTATATATAAGCTTCGAGAGCTTTACAGTAAGCACGGATATAATCACTACCGCGTAAGTAAATTTGAGGAGTACGACCTATACGCTAAAAACAAGAGCTTTTTGGTTAGCGAAAATCTTCTAACCTTTACGGATACAAACGGTAAGCTGATGGCGCTGAAGCCTGACGTTACGCTTTCTATAATAAAGAACGCAGTGGCTAGTTCCAAGGAATCGTATAAGCTGTATTACGACGAGCACGTTTACAGAACCACGAGCGGTGGCGACGGCTTCCGTGAGATAATGCAGACGGGTCTTGAGTGTATAGGAAATATTGATATATTTGCCCAGTGTGAGGTCATAATGCTTGCGCAGAAAAGCCTTATGAGCATCAGCGAGGATTATCTGCTGGATATGTCACATATGCGCTTCGTTGAAGGATTGCTTGAAAACGCGGGTATTTCACCTGAGGATATGGACGGGGTATTGGCGCTTATGGGAAGCAAGAATATTCCAGCTATAAGGGCATTTTGCGCTAAAGAGGGTATATCTATTGAATACGCTGACAAGCTATCTCGCCTTACCTCGATGTATATGCCTATAAAGTCGGCTCTTAAGGAAATAGCTCCTATGACAGAGGGCGATAAGATGAGCGCGGCGTACCAAGAGCTTACAGAGATATACAAGGTTATGGAATGCTACGGTCTTGCGGATAAGCTTTATCTTGATTTCTCGGTAATAAACGATATGAATTATTACGACGGTATTATATTCAAGGGATTTGTAAATCAAATCCCCGACGGGGTGCTTTCGGGAGGAAGATACGACAGGCTTATGGAGAAGTTCGGCAAAAAGACCGAGGCAATAGGCTTCGCTGTTTATCTTGATAAGCTTGAACGCTTTGGCAGTGAAAAGCGTGGGTACGATATAGACGTTATGCTGGTATATGATAAGGATATAGCGGTAGAGAAGATAATAGAGGCGGTAAGGCTGCTTAGCGAGAGCGGAAAGACGGTGAGAGCCGCAAACGCGCCCGATAAGGGAGTAAGATACCGCCAGATGATAAGTCTTGGAAAGGAAGGAATGAGGATACTTGAAACCAATGATTAATATAGCGCTTCCCAAGGGTAGGCTTGGGGAGAAGGCGTACGCGATATTTGAGGAAGCAGGCTTCGAGTGTCCGTCAATACACGAGGAGAGCCGAAAGCTTATATTTGAAAACGAGGAAAAGGGCGTTCGCTATTTTTGGGTAAAGCCCTCGGATGTGGTTATTTACGTAGAGCGAGGAGCAGCGGATATCGGAATAGCCGGTAAGGATATAATTCTTGAATATTCACCGGATATATACGAGCTTCTTGATTTGGAAATGGGTAAATGCCGAATGGCTGTGGCGGCTAAAAAGGATTTTTGCGACAGACGGGACAGGACGCTCAGAGTTGCTACGAAATTTCCTAATATAGCCAGAGCTTATTACAACAAGCAGAGCAGAGAGATAGATATAATAAAGCTCAACGGTTCAATAGAGCTTGCGCCTATTCTTGACCTTTCGGACGTTATAGTGGATATAGTTGAAACGGGCAAGACTCTTTATGAGAACGACCTTGAGCCTAAAGAGGATATCGTACAGATAAGCGCCAGATTGGTTGCCAATAAGGTCAGCCACAAATTCAAGAACGAGCGCATAAACGAGATATGCGCAGGTCTTGACAGAATACTTACAGAGAGAAAGAGCAAATAAAATGATCCGCATAGTAGATTACAAGGATATAGACCGGAGCGAGATACTGGAGAGAAAGGAAAACGTTTTCAACGTAGCCGATACGGTAAGCGAGATAATAGAAAACGTAAAGAAGAATGGTGACAGCGCGCTTTTTGAGTATTGCGCAAGATTTGATAGGGTAGAGCTTGACAGCCTTGAGGTAAGCGCCCAGGAGATAGATGAGGCGTTTTCACTCGTTGAACCTGAATTTGTCGAGATACTCAAGGAAGCCAAGGAAAACATCTATGCCTTCCACTCCCGTCAGGTAAGAAATAGCTTTCTTATCAATGATAAGGAGGGAGTTATTATAGGGCAAAAGGTCATACCGATTGAAAGGGTTGGACTCTATGTCCCCGGCGGTACGGCGGCATATCCGTCGTCGGTTCTTATGAATGCAGTTCCAGCCAAAATAGCGGGATGCGCCCAGATTGTTATGGTTACGCCACCATCAAGGGACGGAAGCGTAAACCCCGCCATACTCGCGGCGGCAAAGGTAGCGGGAGTTGACCGTATCTTCAAGGTGGGAGGAGCGCAGGCGGTAGCGGCACTGGCTTACGGAACAGAAAGCGTTCCCGCCGTTGACAAAATAGTAGGACCCGGTAACGCCTTTGTGGCGGAGGCTAAAAAGCAGGTGTTCGGAAGAGTTGCTATTGATATGATAGCAGGTCCAAGTGAGATACTTGTTATTGCCGACGGTACGTGCGACCCCCGCTACGTAGCGGCAGACCTGCTCTCTCAGGCAGAGCACGACAAGAATGCCACGGCAGTGCTGGTTACCGATAGCAGGGATTTGGCGCAAAAGGTAGCTGTCGAGCTTGAGGTTCAGATAGAGCAGCTCGCCCGCAGAGATATTGCGAGAGTGTCGGTTGATAATAACGGAAAAATAATAATTACCCAGAGTATTGACGAGGCTATCGAGGTCGCTAACGGACTTGCTCCCGAGCATCTTGAGATATGCGTGGACGAGCCCTTCAAGTATCTTGATAAGATACGAAACGCTGGCTCTGTGTTTATGGGTAAGTACTGTCCCGAAGCACTTGGAGATTATTTCTCGGGACCCAATCACACACTTCCCACAAGCGGAACAGCACGTTTTTCAAGCCCTCTGTCGGTGGATGATTTCGTAAAGAAAACACAGTTCTCGTATTATACAGAAGACGCTCTTGCTAAGGTGGCGAGAAAGGTAGAATTTTTCGCTAATAAGGAAGGCTTGGGCGCTCACGCCAAGAGTGCTATCATCAGAGTAGAAGACAAGGATTGACTATGAGCAGATTTATGAATTCAAAGTACCGTGGCATGGAGGCATACACTCCGGGAGAACAGCCCACGGATATGAAATATATAAAGCTTAATACCAATGAGTCGCCCTATCCCCCCTCGCCAATGGTACTCCAAGCGGTGAATTGCAGCGAGGTCGGCAGATTAAATCTTTACCCCGACCCTACGTGTAGGGGACTTAAGGAGAGCTTAGCAAATCTCTTTGGTGTAAAAAGAGAAAATATTTTTGTTTCCAACGGCTCTGATGACATATTGAATTTTTCCTTTATGGCGTTTTGCGAGGGAAGTAAAACAAAGGTTAGATTTCCCGAAATATCCTACGGATTTTACAGCGTTTATGCCGAGCTTCACGGAGTAGATTATACTGCCATCCCACTTATGGAGGATTTCAGTATCAATATTGGCGACTATATGAAAAACGACGCAACCGTGGTTATCGCCAATCCCAACGCCCCCACAGGCTTGGCTCTTTCACTTGAGCAAATAGAGGATATAGTCAAAGCCAATCCCAACCACCTTGTGCTCATAGACGAGGCCTATGTTGATTTCGGCGCGCAAAGCGCGGTGGGGCTTACGAAAAAGTACGACAATCTACTTGTTGTTGGAACATTCTCCAAGTCACGCTCTATGGCAGGCGCAAGACTTGGATATGCAGTGGGAAGCTGTGAGCTTATTGCAGACCTTGAAAAGATAAAATACTCTACTAACCCCTATAATATAAACCGTCTGACTCTTATTGCGGGAGAGGCGGCGCTTGCGGAAAATTCCTATTATATGGATAACTGCAAAAGGATTATTGAGGCAAGAGAGTACGCCCAGAGGGAATTAAAAAGGCTTGGCTTTTATATGACCGACTCAAAGGCGAATTTTATCTTTGCCAAGAGTGACAGCATAAGCGGTAAGGAGCTTTATGAAAGGCTTAAAGCAAAGGGTATTCTTGTAAGACATTTTGACAAAGAAAAAATTAAGGAATATAACAGGATAACGGTAGGCACTAAGGAGCAGATGAAGGCACTTGTGGAAGCCATAGCCGATATTTTGGAGGAGAGAAAAAATGAGAAAAAGTGAGATAAACAGAAAAACCTCGGAAACCGATATTAACCTCTCTCTTTGTCTTGACGGAAGCGGTAAGGCAGATATAGACACAGGATGCGGATTTCTTGACCACATGCTGACCCTTTTTGCCGCGCACGGCAGATTTGACCTTGAGATAAGGTGCGTAGGTGACGTAAAGGTGGATTATCACCACAGCGTAGAGGATATCGGTATATGCTTGGGGGATGCGTTCAAGGAGGCGGTAGGCGACTGCAAGGGAATAAAGAGATACGGCAATATGCTGCTTCCTATGGATGAAGCGCTTATCCTTTGCGCTCTTGACGTTTCGGGACGTGCATATCTTGCGTATGGGCTTGATATACCTAACGAGAAGATAGGCGACTTTGACAGTGAGCTTGTGGAGGAGTTTTTCCTTGGCTTTACAAGACACGCGGGTGTTACTCTGCACTTAAAGCAGCTCGATGGCAGAAATTCTCACCACATTGCGGAGGGAGCGTTTAAGGCGTTTGCAAGAGCGCTGTCTGAGGCTGTGGAAATAGACGGCAGATGTGCCGACAGCGTACCTTCTACCAAGGGAGTTCTTTAATGATAGCCATTATTGATTACGGAGTGGGAAATCTTTTCTCACTGACCTGCTCCTTTAAGAGTATAGGCGCGGATATATGCGTTACCTCAGACCCCGACCTTATTGCTAAGGCGGAGCGAATAATCCTTCCGGGGGTTGGCGCCTTTGAGGACGCCGCAAGGAAGCTACGCCAGAGCGGTCTTGACAGGGTGATAAAAGAGGAGTGCGCAAAGGGAAAGCCTCTCCTTGGAATATGCCTTGGTATGCAAATGCTTTTTGAGAAAAGCTATGAGTACGGTGAGCACGAGGGGCTGGGACTTATCAAGGGCAATATCCGCCCCATAAGCGACGTTATCCCCAAGGGGATGAAAATACCCCATATAGGCTGGAACGCGCTCTCCTTTGGTAATAAAAAGGACGGGCTGTTCAAATATCTGAATGAGGGAGATTTCGTTTATTTCGTGCATTCATATTACGGTGCGGACTGTGATGACTCGGTAATAGCTACCGCTGAATACGGAGTGCCGCTAACTGCCGCTGTCCGTAAGGATAACGTGTGCGGAGTTCAGTTTCATCCCGAAAAGAGTGAAAAAGCAGGACTGGCTATACTTAAAGCCTTTTGTGAAATTTGATTTACGAGGTAGGACACATTTATGAATATAATACCTGCAATTGACCTTATTGGGGGTTGTGCGGTACGCCTTCAGAAGGGAGATTACAATAAGGTCACGGTGTATAGCCGCGAGCCTGCTGAGGTTGCAAGGGGATTTTCCCAAAAGGGAGCAAAATTTTTGCACGTGGTTGACCTTGACGGAGCTAAGAGCGGAAAGACCGATAACTATGAAACTGTAAAGAAAATAACAGATTCCACAGACCTGTCGGTAGAGATAGGCGGAGGTATCCGAGATATGGATACAGTTAAAAAATACGTGGAAGCCGGAGTTGACCGAATAATTTTAGGCACAGCAGCCCTTACAGACCCCGAATTTCTTAAGGAAGCGGTGAACACCTATAAGGATAAGATAGCAGTAGGCGTGGATATTAAGGACGGAATGGTGGCTATAAAGGGCTGGACGGAGGTATCCGAGGTTGGATGTAGGGAATTCTGCGAATTTTTGCAAGATATCGGCGTAAAAACCGTTATCTGCACAGATATTTCCAAGGATGGAATGATGTCGGGTACTAACTTAGAGCTGTATCGAGAGCTTACCCAAGATTTTTCTATAAACATTATCGCTTCGGGCGGTGTTTCCACCCTTGAGGACGTAAGAGCGCTTAAGGAGATAGGGGTATATGGAGCGATCCTTGGAAAGGCGCTGTACACGGGAGCTATCGACCTTTCGGCGGCGGTAAAAATAACAGAGGACTAAAAGATGATAACAAAAAGAATAATTCCTTGTCTGGATGTGAAAGACGGTCGGGTCGTTAAGGGAGTAAATTTTCTGGGACTTGCCGACGTTTCCTCCCCCGTTAGCCTTGCGCAGTTTTACAGCGATAACGGCGCGGATGAGCTTGTGTTTTATGATATAACCGCTTCCGCTGAGGGGAGAGGACTGTTCGTTGATATACTCACCGAGGTGGCTTCGAAGGTGTTTATACCGCTTACCGTGGGAGGAGGAATAAATACTCTTGATGACTTTGACCGTGTGCTCAAATGCGGCGCGGATAAGGTCAGCGTAAACTCGGGAGCTATCAGAAATCCCGCATTGGTTCTTGAGGCGGCAAAAAAATACGGCGACCAATGTGTTGTGCTTTCGGCTGATATAAAGCGAGTTGATGGAGAATTCCGCGTATTCGCCAAGGGCGGCAGAGAGGATACGGGGATGGAGGCTATCTCTTGGATAAAGCGTTGTGTTTCAAACGGAGCGGGAGAGATAGTGGTAAACAGTATAGATACCGATGGCGTGAAGCGAGGCTTTGATATTGAAATGCTCAGCGCAGTGTGCGACGCCGTTAACGTTCCCGTAATAGCTTCGGGTGGAGCAGGGTGTATAGAGGATTTCGTAACCTTGTTTGACTCGCTACCTAAGGTTGACGCGGGACTTGCCGCTTCTATATTCCATTTTGGAGAGGTAGATATAAAGGAACTTAAGAAAAAGCTTAAGGGCGCAAATATAAACGTAAGAATATGAGAGGTTAATATGTTAAAGATAGATGAGCTTAAATTTGATGAAAAGGGACTTATTCCCGCAGTAGTGGTGGATTCTGCTACTAAAAAGGTACTTACAGTTGCTTATATGAATAAGGAGAGCCTTGAAATCAGTATTAAAGAGGGAACTACCTGCTTTTGGTCACGCTCACGCGGGGAGCTTTGGAGAAAGGGCGAAACTTCAGGAAACAAGCAGCATATAGTAAGCATTACCGCTGACTGTGATAAGGACGCTCTTACGGTAGTGGTTCGCAAGGACGGACCTGCCTGTCATCTGGGAACAGACTCCTGCTTCAATTATCCCGTATATGAGAACGAAAACGAGAGCGAGTTTTCTCTTGAGGCGCTTATGAAGGTCATAGAGGGCAGAAAGATTGAAAAGAAGGAAGGCTCATATACCACGTATCTTTTTGAAAAGGGAATAGACAAGATACTCAAAAAGGTGGGAGAGGAGTGCACAGAGGTAATTATCGCGGGAAAGGCTGACGATAAGGCAGAAACTATATACGAGATATCCGACCTTGTGTATCACGTAATGGTGCTGATGATAGAGATGGGAATTTCTCTGGATGATATCCGCAAGGAGCTTGCCTCCCGTCACGTTATCGACCATAAGGTAAAGCAAGAAAAGATGACTAAATAACAAAAATCCGCTTACTTAAGGGACCTACTCTTAAGGACAGTTTTTGAAATTCAATAGAATACGTTATCTACCGACAGGAAAAGGACAGAGAATTACGTTCTCTGTCCTCTTTTCTTGCTGTATTATTACCTCTGCGGAAACAAAGATAAAGATCGCAGCTTTGTGGTAGAAGTGGCGATAACGAAAATCAAACCGTTACATCATTTATATCGCTTCAAACACCGCTCTATATTCTTCATCTTCAGCAGTCATTATAAAAGTATAGGTTAATTCCTTGCAGACAATAGTGTTTCTATGCTCCCATCCAACGAATCTATATCCTTCTTTAACGGTAGCCGTAAGAGTCACTGTTTCACCTACGCGGAATTTTTCTTCGTTATATTGAGTATAGGAACCCATATTATCTTCGAAGGACTCCTTAAAGTGAGAATTTCCATAAGTCCCCAGCAAATACGCATCAGTGGAAATGGTATAATATGTATATTTTGCCTTGATCTCGACATCATATTTTTGCATAGTATACGAATATTCCAGCTCGGTACTTACGCACACATTTCTAATATACCATCCTTCAAAGGTATATCCGTCTTTTACTGTAGCAACAAGATTGATAACTTCTCCTACCGATATCTTTGTTTCGTCGTATTTTGTATATGTTCCCGCTACACCATCATCAAAAGACGAGCCCGTGTTATATCTATAAAGAAATCCCTCAGTTGTCAGTGTATAATACGAATATTCTGCCCGAATAGTTTTATTTGCCTTTTCCATCACAAATTGATATGTAAGTTCGGAGCAGACACAAATTCCGTCAATATACCAACCCTCGAAATTATATCCGTCTGCCACGGTTGCAGTAAGCGTTACGGTTTCGCCAATACTTATTTTTTCGTCTGTTTTCTTTGTGAATGTTCCTGCTGTGCCTTGTTCATCCGTATAAGAATTAACAGAAACGGTATAGTAACTCCATCTTGCTTCTAAATCAACATTCTTTTCTTTCATAACAAAAGAATATGTCAATTCTTCGCTAACACACAC
>JAZNXE010000015.1:0-8187 GCA_045593725.1 Eubacteriales bacterium | reverse complement strand
AGACAGACCGCTTACAAGTACAAAGGAAGCACTAGAAAAAAAATACAATGAAAGATATGGCATTTATGAAAATTCGGCTGATGTTAAAATTGATGCATCAGGTGATGTTGATGCAGTGTCAAATGCAATAATAGGAGATTTTATAAAATGAAAATATATGTTATAAACGGACCAAATCTTAATATGCTGGGCATCCGTGAGCCGGATATATACGGCAAGGAGGACTTCGCCGCCCTTGAACGCTCCATCCGTGAGTGGGCAAAGGAAATGGGGCTTGAGGTTTCTCTCTTTCAGTCCAATCACGAGGGCGAAATAGTAGATATTATACAGTCGGCTTACGGTGTTTTCGACGGAATAATAATCAATCCCGCCGCCTATACCCATACAAGCATAGCCATTCTTGACGCTCTTAAGTCTGTGGGTATTCCCACAGTTGAGGTTCATCTATCGGATATAACCTCGAGAGAGGATTTCCGAAAGCATTCCTACGTGTCTATGGCTGCAAAAAAGACTATCTGCGGTCTTGGCTTTGAGGGCTACCGCAGAGCGCTTGAGTTTTTTATATAGACTATGCAGGTAAGATTTTTAACTATGGAGAAGGACAGCTTTTTCCTTCTTGGATATGAATTGAAGCTTTCACCTACCGAGAGAAAATTACTCAGAGCCATAACCGAGGGTGGAAAAAGCGGCGTGGAGCATCTTGCTGCCCTGCTCCCCGAGGGTGTCAGTCCCTCAAACGTAGCAGTGCATATCAGCTCTATCAATAAAAAGGCGGAGATGCTCAGCAAAAGAAAGCTGGTAATTTATGAAAATTACCGTTACAGAATAAATCCATTTATGTGAGGAGGGTCTATGCAAGCCCAGAATTATTCGGTTTTATTGGATAATACCATAAATAGCATAAAGAAAAACAATATAACACCCTCGCTTTTGCTCCACGCCTGCTGTGCTCCCTGCTCCAGCTACGTGCTTGAATATCTCTCTGAGTTTTTCGATATAACCTTGTTTTTCTTCAACCCAAATATATCCCCCGAAAGCGAATATACCTTCCGATATGATGAGTTGAAGCGCCTTATAGGTGAAATGCCGCTTCCCTCTTCTGTAAAAATACTTTCGGGAAGATATTGTCCCGAGGAATTTTATGAAATGGCAAAGGGACTTGAAAGCCTTCCCGAGGGAGGAGCGCGCTGCAAGGGCTGCTACCGTCTGCGCCTTGCCGAAACCGCTATGACAGCTAAAGAAAAGGGATTTGATTTCTTTACCACCACCCTCTCCATAAGTCCCTACAAAAACGCCCAGTGGCTCAATACCATTGGCAATGAGGAGGGTGAGAAAGTGGGCGTATCCTACCTTTTCTCCGATTTCAAGAAAAAGAATGGCTATAAACGCTCCTGTGAGCTTTCGGACATATATAATCTCTACCGTCAGGATTACTGCGGCTGCGAGTTTTCACGGGCAGAGGCTGAGGGCAGACGGCTTGCAAAGCCCTGATTTTAAGCATAATGATATGAATATTTAACTAAAAATATTATGGAAAGATTTTTGATTTTTTTCAAAAAAGCTATTGACTTTTTTATCCTGCCGTAGTATAATATCAATGTTGCGCAAGCAACATTGGTTTATACGCGAGAGTGGCGGAACTGGCAGACGCGCACGTTTGAGGGGCGTGTGGTTACACCGTACGGGTTCAAGTCCCGTTTCTCGCACCAACAAAAAAGAGGGCTTCGCCCTCTTTTTTGTTTTAGTTCAGCTTTTTCAGCCTTGCGTACGTTCCCATAAGCTTTTTAGTGCCAACCTTGTCAAATATGACCTCATAAAGCACGTCAGCTCCCATAGGTCTTGCGGAAAGTATTTCTCCCTGACCAAAGGTTATATGTGTTACTCTGTCACCCTCTTTGAGAGTCAAATCCCCTTTGGGAGCACTCCTCTCATTGAAAAATGAAGATACCTCCTTGGACTTATATGTATATCCTGTGCTAACAGAATCCTTTATATAAGTACGCGGTTCTCCAAAGTCACTTCTTGACGGGGCAAAAGGAAACTCCTTTTCAATAAGCGAAGGGGGTATCTCCTCAACAAATCGGGAAACAGGATTGTGAGAGGTCCTTCCGTAGAGCATCCTCTCCTTCGTGTGAGTTACGTAGAGAGCGTCCTTTGCTCTTGTAATAGCCACGTAAGCAAGCCTACGCTCCTCCTCCATCTCGTCAGGACCGCCCGTAATATTCTGCATGCCAGGAAAAAGTCCGTCCTCCATACCGGGCAAAAAGACTACGGGAAACTCAAGTCCCTTTGCGGAATGTATAGTCATCATCACCACCGCGTCTGCTTCCTCATCATATTTATCAACGTCGGAAACCAGCGAGTTCTCCTCGAGAAATCCTACCAAGGAAGGCTCGTCGTTATTTTTTTCGTACTCAATGACACCCGAGATAAACTCCTCGATATTTTCAAGTCTTTCCTTCTCTTCCTCACCTGCGTCCTTAAGCATCTGTCGGTATCCGCTCCTGTCAAGAACCTGATTGACAAAGGCTTCCAAGCTAATATCTGTATAAAGCAGTCCCCTCAGGGATGATATCATATTGGCGAAAGCCTTAAGCTTTGCGGCACTTCTTGACAGAGCAAGATATTTGTCCGCCTCAAGCATAACGTCAAATACGCTTTTCTCGGTCTGCTCTGCTATAAGCAACAAGCCCTCTACACTTTGATTTCCTATGCCGCGTCTGGGCTCGTTGATTATACGCTTCATTCTCTCGCTGTCCGCGGGATTTACTATAAATTGCAGATAAGCGACTACGTCCCGTATTTCCTTGCGGTCGTTAAAGCGAAGTCCTCCCAGCATTCTGTACGGTATTCCGCACTTAGCGAAGGTCCGCTCTATAATGTTTGATTGCGCGTTTGTCCTGTAAAGAATAGCGCAATCCCTGAATTTATACGTTCCACCCGCCGCCAGTCTGTTGATTCTTTCAGCCATATATATGGCTTCGCTGTTTTGATTTTCGCACTGACGGAGGACTATTTTGCTCCCTCCCTTTCGGTCTGTCCAGAGATTCTTCCCCTTTCTTCCCTCGTTTTGGGATATGACAGCATTAGCCGCGTCAAGAATCACGTTTGTGGAACGGTAATTCTGCTCCAGCTTTATAATCTTGGTGTCCTTGAATTTGCGGTCAAATCCGAGTATGTTCTCAATTACAGCTCCTCTGAATTTGTAGATGCTCTGGTCGTCATCTCCTACCACCATAATGTTCTTGTGCCCATTACAAAGCAGTGCGGTGAGGGCAAATTGAGCGTGGTTGGTATCCTGAAACTCATCCACCGAAACGTATCTGAACTTGTTTTGATAATACTCCCTCACGTCCTCATTTTCACGAAGGAGGAACACGGTCTGCATAATGATATCGTCAAAATCGAGGGCGTTCGACTGAAGCATCCGCTGAGCGTACAGCTTGTATATCCTGGCTATCTGCTTTTTGCGGAAATCGCCGTAGGCGTGCTCCTTCTCGTACTCCTCGGCGGATATAAGACTGTCCTTAGCCCTGCTTATCTCGCTCATTACCGATTTTACAGGCAGCATCTTGTCGTCTATGTTAAGACTCTTCATAACCGCCGCGATAGCCTTTTTTGAATCGTCCGTATCATAGACGGTAAAGCCCTCCTTATATCCCATAAGCCCACCGTGCTTGCGCAATATACGCATACAAATAGAGTGGAAGGTCCCCGCCCATATATTTTTAGCCGCGTCCCCATCAGCCATTGACAGGGCAAGTCGGTTCTTTATTTCATTTGCCGCCTTGTTGGTAAAGGTTATGGCAAGCATCTGCCAGGGCGGACAGGGAGAGGAGATAAATTCGGGGAGTATCTTCTCGATTACCTCTCGGCTCTCTCCCACGGCTCTCTCAAGCTGCTCTACCCTCTCTTGGGTAAGCGTGTTTGGAACGTAATCGCTGTAATAAGCGTTACCGTATTTTACGAGAAAAACTATTCTCTGAACTAAAACAGTAGTCTTTCCGCTTCCCGCGCCCGCAAGCACGAGCAACGCTCCGTTTGCCGTAAATACGGCATCTCTTTGCTCGGGGTTGAGCCTTGAGTAATATGTATCAAACAATTTGCGCTTCGCCGAAAGATAACGCTCGCAAAGCTGTGTATCATTCATAGTATACTTCCTTTTTAGTAAAATCACCGGTCTTTTTTGTTGTTCAATAGCTGTCTTATGCGCTCGTTGCGCTCCTCTTTTTCTCTCTCGCTCTCAGAAGATGTGCTGAACATAGGCTTATAATCGCTTTCCCCCTCTGCTTCCAGCTCCTCCTTAGCAGGATTTTCATAATTCCTCTTAAAAATATCCGCATCAAACTCACGCTCCATAGGCGCACATACCGCCGAAAGAACGAATATTGCCAGAAGCACTGCCGCACCAAATATCAGCCCGTCGGGCGCGGCAAGTATAAGGGTGACATTCATACTGAATATTCCCTTATATATAGGGCTCATAGCGTATGGTATCAAAAGCGTGGGCAATATCAACGCCTCGGCTATGCAAAGACATATTCTGTTTGGAAAAAACGTGATAAATAAGGTCCTGCTCTTTTCCGCCTTCTCCTCATCATCGCTCATAAAATACCGCATAGCGATTACCGTACAGTAAAGCGCCGTCCCAAAGGCAACAAGATAAAGCACAGGACATATTATAACCACCCCAAGCATAACCTTGGCAAAAAGAAGGTTGGCGTTAGTCTTATCCCCCGCTCCAAAGAGCACCTCTCTTGCCTGCTCGTAGGAATTATTCAAAAGCGAAATCCCCGATATCGTTTCGTTTATCTCACCCCCCGCTACGTAGCGGTAAGACGGAATAAGCATTGCGAGAAAAACCAAAAGTATCAATACGGGCGGCAGTATATACCGTATATAAATAAGCTTCTGCTTAGTACTTTTTTTCATTTTAACCTTCCCTTTGATTTATTTTAAAGGCATTGGGCAAAAGCTCACCCAAGGTAGTACTTCTCTCCTCATTTTCTGTACCTACAATCACCTCAAAGGTATCGTCGCAGAATTCCGAAAGCACCTGTCTGCAAACTCCGCAGGGATAACAATGCTCTCTTATATCAACCTGTTTTCCGCCAACGATAGCTATTTTCTTGAATCCGCGCTTACCCTCTGATACAGCCTTAAACAAAGCCACACGCTCCGCGCAGCAGGTAGGAGTATATGCGGCGTTCTCTATATTACATCCCTCATAAACGCTCCCATCATCACAGAGCAGTGCCGCTCCCACAAAGAAATCCGAGTAGGGCGCGTACGCCTTTGCTCTTGCGCTTATTGCAATTTTTAAAAGCTCTTTGTTTGTCATAAAACTCCCATTATAAAAAATCAAATTCTATTGGTTCTCCGTCGCAATCAAGCGACACGCCTAAAGCAGTGGCAACCGTAGCGGCAATATCCGCAAAGCTATCCCTCGTGCCAAAATTTTGCGGCGCTATTTTTGGGGAATAAGCCAAAAAAGGAGTATATTCACGGGTATGGTCGGTAGTCTTTATAAAGCCTGGGTCGCATCCGTGGTCAGCGGTAATCACAAGAAGGTCGTCATCCCGAAGCCTTGGAAGTACTCTGCCAAGCCACGTGTCAAACTCGGAAAGTCCTTCAGCATACGCCTCAGCATCCCGCCTGTGTCCCCATAGCATATCAAAATCCACCAGATTTATAAAGCAAAGCCCCGAAAAATCCCCGTCTATATATTTTTCTGCTATATCCATGCCCTCTCGGTTGCTATGAGTTCTGTTAACCTGAGTGAAGCCAAGGTCTGCAAATATATCACTTATTTTTCCCACCGATATGGATTGTAGTCCATTATCCTTAATCGCCTCGGGCAAGAGCCTTGCAGGAGGTTTAAGTGAATAATCCCGTCGGTCAGCCGTGCGCTTGAAAGCACCGCTCTCACCCTCAAAGGGACGGGCTATTATTCTGCCTACTCCCTCCTCTGCTCCCGAAAGCTCACCGCGAAGCTCCTCACAGATGCGGTACAGCTCCCCAAGTGGAACAGCGTCGGTATGCGCGGCTATCTGGAGCACGCTATCTGCCGACGTATATACGATAAGAGCCTTCTTCTCGAGGGCTTCCCTGCCGTACTCGGCTATAACCGCCGTTCCCGAATAGGGCTTGTTACACAAAATCCCTCGCCCCGATATTCTTCTTATTTTATCAAGTATGCTCTCAGGGAATCCCTCAGGGAAGGTAGGCAGCGGAGTACTTGAAATATGCCCCGCTATCTCCCAATGTCCCACGGTGGTGTCCTTTCCCATAGAAGCCTCCCGCATCCTCGCCACGCAGGCTTTAGGGCTGTGAACAGTGCCGAGAAAAGAAAGTCCGTCAATATTCCCGATACCAAGACGGCAAAGATTATCTATCTTAAGCTTCCCCGTCTGCCAAATGCTTCTCAGGGTGTGAGCGCCAACATCTCCGAAGCGCTCAGCGTCGGGAGCTTCTCCCGCGCCCACGCTGTCCAGCACTATAAGAAAAACTCTCTTTATATTCTTCATTGCGCTTCCTTTATCTTTGTGGCAACGTCAAGCGCCAGCTCTATCATCTCTCCAAAGGAGGTTTCACGCTCACTCGCGGGAAGCTCCTCTCCTGTTATGAGGGAATTTGATACCGTGCATATAGCAAGCGCCCTCTTAGCGGCGCGCGCCGCATTCATATAGAGGGCAGCCGCCTCCATCTCCACCGCCAGAACGCCCATTTTTCGCCAAGCTATATTTCTGTGGGGGTCATCATCGTAATAGACGTCGGATGAAAGTATATTGCCAATATGTGCGTTAATACCCTTCTCCTTCGATATATCGGCGGCTGTCTTCAAAAGTCCGTAGTCGCATATAGGCGCAAAGCACCCGCTAAGACCAAATTGCTCGCCGTATGCAGAATCCGTACAAGCGCCCATTCCAAGCACGATATCACGAAGTCTTATATCCTCACGCATAGCGCCCGCCGAGCCTATTCTGATTATATTTTCAACACCGAAAGCGTTGTAAAGCTCGTAGCTGTAAATACCAATGGATGGCATTCCCATACCGCTCGCCATAACCGATACTTCCTCGCCCTTCCATTTTCCCGTATAACCGCAAACGCCTCTTACGTCGTTGAAAAGCTCTGCCCCATCGAGAAAATCCGTAGCAACAAGCCGTGCTCTTTTAGGGTCGCCCGGCATCAGCACAGTTCTGGCTATCCTTTCGGGGGTGGAATTTATATGAGGTGTAGGATATAAAAGCTTTTCCATATCTGTTCTCCTTTTAATTATTTAGGGCTTCCCTCTATATAGTATGACGCTTCCATATCAGCCATACAAAGAGCGAAGGCAAGAGGAAACATCTCAAGAGCCTTTCCCACCTGACTTGGGTCCTCAGGACCTGAAAAGCCCATATGATATCTGATAGCAAACGCCTCATCCCTCGTAAGCTTCATAAAGCCCGATATTATGTAAACGGATTTCTCTCCGTGACCGTAGGGGAGATTATCCTCTATGGTATAATAGGGTACGCTCTCCCACACTCCGTTCTTCTTCACGTTCCTCATCTCGGTCTTATAGAAGTTAGTCTTGCATATATCGTGCAGAAGCGCCGCTATTGCAATAGACTCCTCATCAAAATGAAATCCGTATTTAGAGCAAAAGCGTGAATTCTTCAAAAAGTCAGACAGACACTCATATACGTTAAGGCTGTGCTCAAGCAAGCCACCCTCATAAGCTCCGTGAAAGCGAGTGCTCGCGGGAGCTGTAAAGAAATCAGTCTTTTCTATAATGTAATCAAGAAGCTTATCGGCACCCTCTCTGGTAACGCAGGCCTTGTATATTTCTATAAATTTCTCTCTGTTGTTCATACAGCACCTCTCATACTAAATTATCTGTAATTATTTTAACACATTTTTTTCGTAAAATCAATAGAATTCCTTACTTGGAAAAATAAAAATTGCAGTGTACAATATCTCAAAAAAATTTCAAAAAGGTGTTGACAAATAAAAATGTTTATGATAAAATATTAAGGCTGTAAGAAATTATGGCGTCAAATGGGAGCATAGCTCAGCTGGGAGAGCATCTGCCTTACAAGCAGAGGGTCATAGGTTCGAGCCCTATTGTTCCCACCAAAAGGGGATACGGAAGTATCCCCAAAAAAGTGGCCCGGTAGTTCAGTTGGTTAGAACGCTAGC
>JAZNXE010000014.1:0-4783 GCA_045593725.1 Eubacteriales bacterium | reverse complement strand
GCGGCAGATATACTCAATGAGCTTCGCTGTCCTTTTATCATCAATCAAAACAGGTATTCTATCCTTGACCGAACTGTTGAAAAAAACGGAATTTTGAAAAGCGCAATTTCGGAGAAAAAAGGAATGATTATTTTTAGCCCTTTGGCTCAAGGGCTTCTGACTAACAGATATTTAAACGGAATTCCCGCGGATAGCCGTGTAAAGACCGACGGTAGATTTTTAAATGAAAGAGCCATTTCTGACGAAACGCTGGAGAAGATCAGAAAACTAAACAAGATAGCGGAAAACAGAGGTCAAAGCTTGGCGCAGATGGCTCTCTCGTGGGTATATAGCCGAGAAGGTATTACCAGCGTTTTAATTGGAGCTTCAAAGCCCGAGCAGATAACTGAAAATCTCAAAATGACGCAAAAACTTGATTTTACAAAAGAAGAGCTTCAAGAAATAGACTCTGTTGTACTGTAAAAATGTATTTGCTCCCGGGGTGCTTTGGCGCCCCGTTTTTTATATTTTTTAATTAAATTAGGGCGAAGATAAAAGGGTATTAAAAATATCTTAAAAAAGTCATTAAAAAGGTTTATCGTACTTGACAAAATCGACGTTATATATTATAATATTCCTTATAATGAGTGTATTAGTGCCTATTCTCGTTTTACTAAAAAAGAAAGGCTTATTTGGGTGTATATGAACGGAATTTACAAGGCTGTTTCAGCCGAGGAAATATCAAAGCAAAAGGAATATATATCAAGACTCAGAGCTGCTAACGATGGGTATTTTTCATCCTCTGGAGAGAGGAGAAAGGTCTTTTCTCTTACTCTGGGATGCCAGCAGAACGAGGCTGACAGTGAGCGCTTTATGGGCATGGCGCTTGAGATGGGTTATGAAAAGACATCCGCTCCCGATGAAGCCTCCCTGATAATCGTCAACACCTGTGCCATACGTGAGCACGCGGAAAAGAGAGCACTCTCGCTTATTGGTCAATATAAGCACGTTAAGGCTAAGAATCCTGAGCTGATTATCGTGGTTTGCGGCTGTATGGTGGTTCAACAGCATCGGGCTGACGAGATAAAAATGAGATATCCTTACGTGGATATACTTCTCGGTCCATCGCTTACATACCGTCTGCCCGAGCATATATGGCAGAGAAGCAACGGAGGAAAGCGCATATTTGACCCTGACACGGATGAATACACTGTGGCAGAGGGATTACCGATTGCGCGCGAGAGCAGTTATCGCGCGTGGGTTTCGGTAATGTATGGCTGTAACAATTTCTGCTCATACTGTATCGTGCCCTACGTTCGTGGAAGAGAGCGCAGTCGACGCCGCGAGGACGTTGTTGTGGAGGTAAAGGAGCTTATATCGGCGGGATATAAGGATATTACTCTTCTTGGTCAGAACGTAAATTCCTACGGCAAGGACAGTGGGTTTGATTATGATTTTGCCGACCTTCTTGCCGAGCTTGATAAGATAGATGGCGACTATACTCTTCACTTTATGACGAGCCATCCCAAGGATGCAACGAAAAAGCTTGTGGACGTTATGGCTGCATCCCGTCACGTTGCGAAGCACTTCCATCTTCCTATGCAATCGGGAAGCGATGGAATCCTTAAGGCAATGAACCGCCGCTATGATTTCGAGAAATATATCGGTATTCTTGATTACATACGCGAGAAGATTCCCGGAGTTACCATTACCTCGGATATAATCGTGGGTTTCCCCGGAGAGAGTGAAGAGGACTTTGAGGATACACTTAATGCTCTCAAACGTGCGAGATTTGATATGATATATTCCTTCCAGTATTCACCGAGAAAGGGAACTCCCGCCGCAGAGATGGCAGAGCAGATACCTCAGGTGGTAAAGACAGAGCGATTTGAACGGCTTCTTGCTTTGCAGAATGAAATTTCCTTGGCATCAAATAAGCCTTTGGAAAATACTGTGGTAAGAGTGCTGTGCGACGGCCCGAGCAAGAATAATTCGGGAGTGTACAGCGGCAGGACCGAGGGAGGAAAGATAGTTTTCTTCGACGGAACAGAAGAGGATATAGGTAACTTTTTAGAGATAAATATCAAGAGAGCGGACACATTTGCGCTCTACGGAGATATAGTAAGATAACAAAAGAAAAGAGGAAATAGAAATGACAGTTTTTGAACTTGCTGCGCAGCTTGGTAAGGCACTTAAGGAGGACGAGAAGCTCGTACGCCTTGCCAATGCAAAGAAAGCTTATGAATCCGACGGGGAGCTTCAGAAGATGATGGTGGAGTACGAGGTACAGCAGAAGGCACTTCAGGTAGAGATTACCAGAGAAGAAAGAGATACTCTGCTTATAGACAACGTCCAGAGAAGAATAAACGAGCTTTATTCCGCAATTATGGCACATCCCGTATTCACTGAGCTTAACGAGGCTCAGGCGGAGGTAAATGAGCTGATGAACGCGGTGAATAATACCATAACCTTCGAGATAACCGGGGAGATGCCCTCTTGCACTCACGATTGCTCTACCTGCGGTGGGGGATGCTCCCACTAAAGCCTAAATTTTCAAAAGAGAGGTAAGACCTATGACTCCCATGATGGAGCAATATTTTGAGATAAAAAATCAATATAAGGACCACATAGTTTTTTACCGTCTGGGCGACTTTTACGAGATGTTTTTCGACGATGCTATCGTAGCGTCCAGAGAGCTTGAGCTGACCTTGACGGGCAGAGATTGCGGCGAAGCCGAGAGAGCGCCTATGTGCGGAGTTCCTTTTCACAGCTCAGAGGGATATATAGGTACGCTTGTGAGCAAGGGCTACAAGGTGGCTATATGCGAGCAGACAGAGGATCCCGCTCAGGCAAAGGGCTTGGTGCGCCGCGAGGTTATACGCGTGGTTACTCCGGGAACACTTATAGAGAGCAATCTGCTATCCGAAAAGAAAAACAATTTTCTCTGCTCAATCTTTATGGGTGAATTTGAATGCGGTGTTGCCTTTGCGGATATTTCTACCGCTCAGGTATATGCTACCTTTTTCTGCGGTGATGAGATAGAGAACAAGCTAAAAAATGAGCTTGGAACCTATACGCCCTCTGAGATAGTGGTAAATCTTGGAGCAAAGAAATTGGGAGAGATTTCAGAGTTCGCGGTTTCCGCAATAGGAGCTATGCTTAACGACAACAGAGCTACGGATTTTGAATATGCGTCCTCTCTTGAAAAAATAAAAAAACAGTTTACATCTTCTGTAAAAGAGGATTATTTTGAAAACAGACCCTTGGTATGTGCTCTGGGAGGATTGCTGTCATATATTGAAGAAACACAGAAGCAGGATATATCCTATATCAAGGATCTTAACGTATATCTTGAGGGACAGTATCTTGAGATGGATATAAACACCAGAAGAAATCTGGAGCTTACCCGTACTATGCGAACCAAGGAGAAAAAGGGTTCACTCCTTGGAGTTCTCGATAAAACTGTAACGGCGGCAGGGGCAAGACTTCTTTGCCAGTGGGTAGAGCACCCTCTCCTTAAGGTTTCAGCTATAACCCAAAGACAGAATGCCATTGAGGAGCTTGCTGGAAATTATATCCTTCGGGAGGAGATGCGTGAGCTTCTTTCAAATGTTCTTGATATTGAAAGATTGGTGACACGTATCGTTTACGGTACAGCTAACGCAAGAGACCTTCGAGCCATATCGAGCACTATATCGATACTTCCCGAGCTTAAAATGCTTATAGGAGGATGCAAGTCCGACGAGCTTTCTACCCTTTGTAAGGAGCTTGATGTGCTTGAGGACGTTTTTAATAAAATAAACGCTACTATCTGTGAGCAGCCCCCTGTTTCTATACGGGAGGGAGGAATGATAGCCAAGGGCTTCAGTCCCGATGTGGATAACCTACGTTCAATTATGAAGGACGGTAAGGGTTGGATAGAGCGTGTAGCCGAGCACGAAAAGGAGCGTACGGGTATAAGGACGCTTAAGATAAGCTATAACAAGGTGTTCGGATATTACATAGAGGTATCCAAATCCTTTATAGGACAAGTTCCCTCGGATTACATACGTAAGCAGACTCTTGCAAATGCGGAGCGCTATATAACCGACGAGCTGAAGGATATGGAGGCTACTATACTTGGCGCGGCTGACAGAGTAAACGCTCTTGAATATGAGATATTCTGTGAGGTGCGCGGCTTTGTTGCCGATAACAGCGCAAGATTGCAAAAGGTAGCGGCTATACTTGCAAAGCTTGACAGCTACCAGAGCCTTGCCACGGTAGCCGTGAAGAATAAATATGTGCGTCCCGAGGTGGATAAGAGCGATATTATACACATTAAGGACGGTAGGCATCCCGTAGTGGAGCAGTTTGTTAAGGACAGCTACTTCGTTCCCAACGATGCCGAGCTTGACACGGGCAGGAACCGCCTTATGCTTATAACAGGACCTAATATGGCAGGTAAATCAACCTATATGCGTCAGGTGGCGGTTATAGTGCTTATGGCGCAGATAGGCTCCTTCGTTCCAGCTAAGGACGCGCGCATTGGCGTGGTTGACAAGCTGTTTACCAGAGTAGGAGCGTCTGATGACCTTGCCAGCGGGCAGTCCACCTTTATGCTTGAAATGAACGAGGTAGCTACCATTCTTAAGAATGCTACTAAGTCCTCACTCATTATCTATGACGAGGTGGGAAGAGGTACCAGTACCTACGACGGTATGGCAATCGCAAGAGCAGTTGTTGAATATACCAGCTCTAAGAAGATAGGTGCAAAGACGCTCTTCGCTACTCACTATCACGAGCTTACCGATATGGAGAACGATTA
>JAZNXE010000013.1:0-25938 GCA_045593725.1 Eubacteriales bacterium | reverse complement strand
TGCGTTTTCGCTGTAGCATAGATTGTGGAGCTTTTCAACGATCTTGGTCATACGGTCGTTGTTCATAGCGATCTTGTATTCGTCGTTGTCCTTGGATACGATGGGCTGATCGAATGCGGCAAAGTAGCCGTCAACGATCGTCTTGTAGTAGATATTGCATCCGTAAACGTCATTTTCGTCCCAGTCCTGGTTACCGTCGTCGCGGGAGTAGTCCTTGCTGAGCTCGAAGAGGCGGTCAACCGTCCAATTATTGTTGTTGACCTCGTCGTAGAGCATCTGGGGAACTCTGCCGTCAACGGTTGCGAGAAGATCTTCGTTGAAGTACATACAAAGACCCTTGCCGAGCGTGAGCTGAGATGCGTCGCCCGATGCCATATAGAGCTGATCGCCGATGGTGAGGTTTTCAGCCATATCGGAACGGGAGCCCCACCATACCTTGTCAAATCTGAGGTTGGGGACTTCGAGAAGGTTTGTGACCAAGCCCTCTGCCGCGAGGGTGGGAGCCTGATATGCGGCGGAGCAGATCACGTCGACTACGTAACCCGAGTCGATGTTGTTGCGGACTCTTGCGATAAGCTCGCCCTCGTTGACGGTCTCGTAGGAGATCGTAACGCCGAGCTGACCCTCAACGAAATACTGTCTTGCTCTGACGGCGGATCTGACGGTGTCGCCGTTGTCCTGCTCGTCGGTGATGAGGAATTCCTCAACAGCACCCGCACGGTTTGCGCGGAGGAGCATCGTGAAGGTCTCGTTGTTGAAGTTGAGCGTGGGGTCGAGTTCAAGGTCGTCGTCCCCGGGAGGCTCGGTTATGACAGCCTCGGGCTCGGTGGTAACGATGGGAGCCGCCGTTGTTGTGGCGGGTTCTTCGCCGTTATCCGCGCAACCCGTTGTGAAAACAACGGATACGAGCATGGATAAGAGAAGTAAGCAGGCTAAAATCTTTTTCATTGTTTCTCCATTCTGCCGCAATGCGGCGTTTTGTGATTTTGAATATGATACTGATGATCCTTTGGAGTCGCGGTGAGTAAGGAAATGAGATCTATCCCTCCTTTTGAGTACTTTATTTGTATTTATTTTATCACAATTTATATAACAGTATATATCTATATAGTTAATAATATATGAACGAAGTGCGCCTGCTGTTGAAATGACAGAAAAAATGTGATACAATTAGTTCGCATAATAAATCTGCGGAGGATAGGCGATGAATAGAGAGGTTTTTTTAAAATATTGTAAGGATATCTACGGTACTTTGCCCGATTATCCATTTGACGATCTGTTTGAGACGGCTGTTCTGAGGCATGAGGACAACAAAAAATGGTATGCGCTTGTGATGAAGGTATCGAGGAGGAAATTCGGTCAGAAGAGCGATGAAGCGGTCGACGTTGTCAATATGAAGCTCCCGACCGAGATGTTCGGCTCATTCGGACCCGAAGACGGCGTCCACCCCGCGTATCATATGAATAAGCTTCATTGGGTCTCGGTTATACTCCCCGACGCCCCCGATGACGTCGTTCGTTTTCTCGTAAACGTCAGCTTCGAGGCGACGGAGAATAAAAGAAAGACAAAGAAAAAGTGCTGATATCAAAAAAGGTGCTGACCGAATGAGTCAGCACCGAATTTTTTACTTCTTGCCAAGATCACGCTAATGCAAGAAGATCCGTTTCCACGACCTGCGCCACACCTTCACCACTATGGCGATTGAGAACGGCATGGATATCAAGACACTGTCCGCTATGATAGGTCACATAAGCTCGGAAACCACGCTGAACATCTACAGCCACATCACAGACACCATGCAACAGCAGGCAGCAGTTCGTATCGACCGAGAGATCGGCGGTACAAACGCAGAAATGCCCGAACCGCCGCCTCCAAAGGTAAGTGACGAGCCAAGCCGTGATGTCGCCACAGAAACGGTTTTTGAGCCGTATAAGCCCAAGATAAGAAAGAGTGGCACGGGTTGCGTGACGATGATAAACGACCACCTATACGAAGGGCGGTTCACACCAAGAGTCAACGGCAAACGCATATCCAAGAACGTATACGCCAAGACACGAGAGGAATGCGAGGAAAAGCTCGCAGAGCTGATCAAAACCATGAAAGCCGAAATCGTAGCCGAAAAGAAAAAAGCAAAACAGGCATAAGGAAAGGGGCGACCACTAACGGTCGCCCCTCAAAATTTGCGGTGCAGTAAGCAAAGAAAAAGCCATTTAAGCAATACACCTACCTATCAAAAGGTCAGTTTCTGAATTTCATTAATAATAATTTCCAATTCAGTTATTTGACTGTCGTTTTGTAGACCAGATTTTATTTCGTTTAATAACGCAATGGCATAGTTTTTGGGTCTAACCTGATACAATTCATCGCGAACACGTTCGTTGGTTTGGAATAGTTTTGCAACAGAAACTTGCTGTTTTGCCGGAAGTGTGAAAATGAAATCCTTTAAAATCGCATGAGCTTCGGAACGTCCCCAATAGTTGCCACACCATACACTAAGTATTTCTTGATATACATCTTCAAAAGCTATTGACGGTACGTGTACACCAACTTGTTTTAGGGCGCGACTTGCTGAGTTCTCAAGTGACCAACCGTAAGAGGTATTTTTAGCAGTTGCCAAATTTTTGGCTAATTTTCTATAGATATTGGCACGAGTACTATCTGGTATATACTTTATTCCAGACACCTTCAAAAGTACCCCATATAACCTTTCAGATGCAGCCTTATCAGAACTTTTATCTTGAGTTGGATCGAACATATAGTTATGTATGCGCAATCCAAAATTTGTTCGTAATTCTTCCGTTGCTCTATGCCATATGTTCTCAAACAAATGAGAAACATTGTCATAAGCAGGTTGTTCTCCAGATGCAATTACATCCATAGAATAACCAAATATTGTTCGGACATCTTTATTTGAAAAACCATTTATTTCTTCTTTAAATAGTTCAACTTGATCTTCCGTCAAAACCTGCGATTTTATTGGATCTAATAAAGCTACAGGAGAATGAGCAGGATCTGGGATAGGAAGATTAAATAAATTGTTTTGAAGTAAGATTGCCAATCCGAGAACATCTTCTTTAGTTACGCTATCATCGCTATCATGTGCAGGTGAAGCATGATTTCGCATCCAATTAATCATATTTAAAGCTTGACCAGCTTTTTTATTTAATACACCTATCTGAATTGCACCATCAATTAAATTCGCATCATCTATGCCTGCCCATCTTTCAGATAAAGTATCTCCATCTTTTTTGTAATTTTTACGTCCTGAAAAGGAGGAGATTGTAGATGTAAAGATATCGGTGCTATACATTTCAATTCGCCGTCTTAAATTATGAACACTTGAGTTCCAAAGCTCAAGCAATGCATGATCAGGAAACTCTAATCGCATTAAATTTGCAGCTTTTTCCAACATTATGGTTTCTTCTTCATCTGCGGTTAAATACTGAGAGATGCCGTTTTCATTTCTAAGAATCAGTTCTGTATTCATAAAATTCCTTTCTCAAGAAGCTATAATTACAAAGCCGCAAAGCAACCCTACTTTGCGGCTTTCGTGCGGACGAATCCGCGATTTTGGTCGGAGTGACAGGATTCGAACCTGCGGCATCGACGTCCCAAACGTCGCGCGCTACCAGCTGCGCCACACCCCGAAAGGTAAAAAATATTAAATTTTTGAGGTTTTTCCGTAAGTGGTCAAACATGTGGTCAAACTGTTTTTATAGAGGATTTTGCGAGAAAGTATAGTGCCGAAAAAGTCAATGTTTACAAGGCTTTTCAGCGTTTTTAACTTCGGGAAACCTGGGGGGCGGTGTCCTGCTCCCAAACGTCGCGCACTACCAACTGCGCCACACCCCGAAATATTAAATTTGATTTATTTTTTGCGCAGTTGTCCGCTGCGCTTCCTGTTGCAACTAAGGCTCTGTCATCGCCGAGGCTCGCCAATCGCCAAGTTGCTGCCACTCCTTATTGCTCGCTCAACCACCCACAGGGTGCGCTCACAAACGTCCCCAGCTGCGCCACACCCCGAAATATTCAATAATTTCACGGCACCTAAGTATTATAACAGATTTATTGAAATATGTCAAGTGAATTTTACTCTATATAACATAAAAAGCCGAGAAATTTCTCGGCTTTTATTCTTAAATTCAGTTACGCTTATTTTTGTTATAAGCCATTAATGCCAATTTTTCGCAAAGGGTATCGTAATCAATGCCTACGGCAGCCGCTTCCTGGGGCATAAGACTGGTAGGGGTCATACCGGGGAGAGTGTTAGCCTCAAGACACCAGAAGTTGCCGTCCTTGTCAAGTATGTAATCTATTCTCGCATAGTCCCCAAGACATAGCGCTGTGAAGCAGGCTTCTGTTATGCCGTCCAGGCTTTCTCTCACATCATCTTCAAGTGGAGCGGGGCATATTTCCTCGGTAGCATTTGCCACGTACTTGTTGGCGTAATCGTAAAATCCGCATTTTGGAATTATCTCTACGGGAGGGAGCGCCTTGCCGTCTATAAATGCCTGAGTAAGCTCCCGACCGAATATTCTTTTTTCGACAAGCACCGCTGCCTCATAATCTGCCGCGGCTTTGAGCGCATCCGAAAGCTCGTTGATATTATCTGCCATTGATACTCCCACGCTGGAGCCGCAGGAGCAGGGCTTGACGATGCAGGGGAATCCGATTCTATGCGCTATTTCCTCTATACTGTAATTCTTGTCAGAGGTATCTATCTTTACCCAATCGGGAGTCATAACACCGCTCTGACGCATAAGCTTTTTTGCTATATCCTTATTCATAGCGAGCAGGCTGCCTATGTATCCGCTTCCCGTGTACTTTATTCCAAAAACGTCAAGAGTTGCCTGAAGCTGACCGTTTTCTCCCATATCTCCGTGGAGGGCGAGAAAGACCACGTCGGCGAGCTTACAAAGAGTAAGCACGTTTGGACCTATAAGCTCATATCTGTTTTGGTTAGCTCGTCGTATTTCCTCAAGCTCATCCGTGGAAGGGGCGGCTGAACCTACGCGTAAGGTTTCTTCACCTACTGTACTGAAAAGAGAGAGGGGGGAATTCCCTATATCTTCTATTCCTTCATAAACGTCTATCATAAGTACGCTGTGTCCTTTTCTTCGAAGAGCTGCCGAAATCAGGCTTCCCGAGGAAAGAGAAACGTTGCGTTCGGGCGAGAGCCCGCCTGCAAGAACAACAATATTCAAAACAGTTATCTCCTTTGCAATCCAAATGTAAGATAATTATATTCCAATTCCGTCCGCGATATCCTCAGAAGGCACTCTATCGTCCTTTGCGGTAGGAAATTTAAGATAAGCCACGCGGTCATTTCCACCGTAATCCTTGAAAATCTCACAGCGCATTCCCGCGCCGGCGGCGATTGAGGCTACCGATTTTGCTTGGTCGCAGCCTATTTCAAGGAGCATTATTCCATCCTTGGTCAGATATTTGCCGTATTGAGAGATTATCACACGGTAAAAATCAAGACCGTCATCTCCGCCGTCAAGAGCCGCCTCGGGTTCAAAGGAGAGCTCCTCGTCAAGAAGGGGAATCTGATGCGTTTCTATGTACGGAGGGTTTGAGAGAATGCAATCAAATGCCCCTAGCCCCTCCATGAAATCGGGAGAAAGCACGTCCTGCTCAAGAAAGCCCATTCTATCTCCCACTCCGTTAAGCTCGGCGTTTTCCCGTGCCACCTCAAGGGTTGCCGGAAAAAGGTCAACTGCCACGGCGCGGCAATCCTTACGCGCGGCAAGGGTTGAGATAGCAACACATCCGCTGCCCGTGCATAAATCTATTATCCTTGCGTTATCGGGAATAAGCCTTATTGCAAGCTCCACAAGCTTTTCGGTGTCCTGACGGGGAATAAGAGTGTTTTCATTTACTCTGTACGTTTCATTACAAAAGTCCCAATACCCGAGAATATACTGAAGAGGATAGTGCTCACAGCGTTTTTTTACCGCGGCTTCAAGCTCGGGGCTTTGAAAATCCTCATCGTGCTTCAGCAGAAGGTCGGCTTTATTTATGTTGCAAAAGCGGCATATAAGCATAGATGCCTCGCCGCGGTTATTTTCAATTTTAGCTCCCGCAAGAGCGTTACATATCTCGTTATATGTCATATTGCCTCCAAAAAGATATTGCCTTGGGTATATTATAGCAGATTTTTTCACTTTGTGAAAGTATTATATCAAAAAAAATTCACTTTTTTTCTTGGTCTGTAAATTTGTTTGCGCATTTTTCGACAATATAAGCAACACGTTGAAAATAAATGTGAATAAATTGAAAAAAATAAAAAATTTTATTGCATTTTTTTAAAAATATGATATACTATACTTAAGAAGCACATTCTTCGCGAAGATAAAAAAACTTATAAGTAATATAAAAGGGAGGAACGAATATGTTTAGCTTTTTTAAGAAAAAGAAGACCAATTATGGTAAGATCATTGCTATAACAGTTGCTGTTGTTGCTGCTGCAAGCGCAATCGCTTTTGTTGTTTACAAGCTGATCAAGAAGTACACGGAGGATCTCGTATATGATTGCGACGATCTTCTTGACGAGTGCGACGATTGCGACCTCGTTATCGATGACGGTGAGGACGCTGAGGAGCTTGAGGCTGCTGTTGAGGCTGCTGAGTAATCTCGTATGCAAAAAGGCTATCGCGTCTGCGGTAGCCTTTTAATTTTTCAATAAAGGTGAAGCTATGAATTTGTTAGATACGATTGCCGCCGTTTCCACACCCTATGGAAAGGGTGGCGTTGCTATGATACGTATATCGGGAGCGGATGCGGTAAATATAGCCGACAGAGTTTTTTGCCCTGCCTCTAAGAGAAGACTGTGTGAGCTTTCTCACGGACAAATGGTGTACGGTGAAATATTTATGCCTGACGGAGAGGGTAACAGTGTTGATGACGGAATGGCAGTGGTATTCCGCGCGCCACACTCCTTTACAGGAGAGGATACAGTGGAAATAACCTGTCACGGAGGAATACTCGTTACACGAAAGGTGTTGTCGGCTGTGCTTTGTGCCGGAGCGCGAATTGCCGAGGCAGGGGAATTTACCCGCAGAGCCTTTGTTTCGGGAAAAATGAAGCTTACAGAAGCAGAGGCGCTGGGGTCCTTGCTTGAAGCGAGAAGCGAGAGTCAGCTTACTCTTGCCAGAAGCGGTATGCGAGGCAGACTGTCAGGTAAAATGGATGAGCTTTACGGCAGACTGCTCCGTGTCCTCAGCGGCATATACGCGGTTATAGATTTTCCAGACGAGGATTTGTCGGATATGAGCCGCGAGGAGATGATAGGCGAGTTGCAAAAAGTATTGGTCGAGATAAAAAAGCTTTCGGCTACATACGGAACGGGCAGAGCGGTGAACGAGGGAATACCTACCGTTATCTGCGGACGGACAAACGCGGGAAAAAGCTCTGTATATAACCGAATACTTGGGTATGATGCGGCGATTGTTACCGATATAGAGGGAACTACCCGCGACGTGCTTCGTGAGGCGGCTGTTCTGGGCAAGGCAACGCTTCTGCTTTGCGATACCGCGGGACTGCGTGATACCGACGACAAGGTGGAAAGTATAGGAATAGAGCGTTCTTTGCGGGAAATCAGCGAGGCGGGCTTGATACTTGCGGTCTTCGACGGTTCGAGAGAGCCTGTGGCAGAGGACTTTGCTCTTGCTGGAAAGATAAAGCAATTGGGTGTACCCAGCATAGCCCTTATAAACAAATCCGATGTGGCAGTAAGGGATATGTCGGTCTTGTGCGAGGGACTTTCCCGTGTAATACAGGTTTCCGCGGTCACGGGAGAGGGCTTTGACGCTCTGCAAGAGGCCGTGGAGGAAATGTTCATAGACGGAGAGATAGATATGGCAAACGACGCCGTGGTTACAGGCGCAAGGCAGTACGCGTCCTTAAAGTCGGCAAGTGACCTTTTGGAGCGTGTTATTGGAGATATGACGCTCGGAATGTCACTTGACGCTTGCTGTGTAGGCGTAGAGTGCGCTATGTCAGCCCTTGGTGAGGTGGACGGAAGAGAAATAGGCGAGGAAATAGTTTCCGAGATATTTTCAAGATTTTGTGTGGGTAAATAATAACAGAGCCGCCGCGCTTATAGCGCGGCGGCTCTATTATTCTATGTCAATTATCGGGCGTATATTCTATAATATCGTACAGTTCACAGTGAAGGGCGTTACATATTCTATCCAATACATAGCTGTCGTAGCGAACAACCTTGTTCTTATAGTAATTATCTATGATAGAAAAAGTAATCCCCGATTTTTTGGACAGCTCATATCTTGTTATGTTGTTTTGGTCTAAATAACGGTCAAGTGTTAATTTTATCAACGTTATCACCTCTTTTCAATATATATTCTAATATTTATATAGCCTATTGACAATTCTATTTATTAAGTATATAATTATATAAATATATAAAAGAGGTACAAATAATGAAGCTTTTAATAGTTGGGTCGAGAAGTATAACCGATTTTGATTTGTCACCGTATATCCCTCAAGATACCGAGCTTATAATTTCGGGAGGGGCAGGGGGAGTTGATACGGTTGCCGAAAAATATGCGGATGAGCACAGAATGTCAAAGCTGATACTTCGTCCTCAATACGGTCTGTATAAAAAAGGCGCAACGCTGAAGCGTAACGACAAAATGGTGGATATTGCTGACAAGGTGTTGGTAGTGTGGGACGGGATATCTAAGGGGACTAAGCATACTCTGGAATACGCCAGAAAGAATAACAAGGAAACTGTTGTAGTAATAATATAAAGAGAAGCTGTTGCGTAATTTCGCAACAGCCTTTTCTTATAAAAACTTCTTAAGTCTTTCTATGCTTTCTTCCTCGTATTTTACCGTTTCACGGGCAAGTGCGAGAGCTTCTTCCGAGCAGGCAGTGTTCTCATATTCGCGGATAAGCTTGGTAGTATCGGTAACACCCATAGTAGCACCCTGTATCATCATATCTGCTATATGACTGGTAGTTGAATCCATCATTGTGTTCATCTCTATTCCCATTTTGGTCATAGCCTTTGCCATGAAGCTTTCTTCCTTTGGTTCGTCACCTGCTTTGAAAAGTATGTCACGGATGCCTTTGGCGAATTTTTCGTATCTCTCCAGCTCGGCTGTCATTTCCTCTCGCATACCCTTATCCTTTACCTTGGGCATAAGGTCTATGATGGAATCGGCTCCCATCTTTACGTTTTTGTATAGAGAATCAAGAAATTCCTTGGTTACCCTTTTTGAATTTTGCTCAGACATAATCGCTCCTTATTATATTTCTTTTTTAAAAGTTTGCCCCAAAGGAACAGGACTATTCAAAAAAGGTTGAAATTTTTTTTGAAATATGATATAATCAAAATCGCGTTCAGATGGGCAGTATGAAGAATACGGCTAAGACTATTAATTTGAGCTTTTTGGGAAATGCTAAGTGTGAGTATTATGGAAAAGGTAAATAAGGAGTAAAAATGACACAGAACGAAATATCGGAGATACGCAGAAGATACCGCGCAGACAGAAGTAATATAAGCCGAGTGTGCGGTTGCTTTGTAAATGAGCAAAAGGAGATAATATCAGAATTTGACCAGAGCCTTGGAACAATGACTCAGGATGATGCCGAGGGAATGCTTGATATTCTCAAGAAGGTGCTCTCTGGCAACATAGGAAGAAATCTTTTGAATATAGAATTTACCACCGCTCAGGTAAATGAGAGTGAAGAATACGCTCTCATATCCGAGCTTCGGGGAAGCGAACTGAAAAATGAGACTCTGAGGCAGGAGCTTTACAAAAAAATAATAGATAATCTTGAAATGGAAGGCAATTACCTGATACTTATGGCGCACGATAAGCAGGATGTGTTTGATTACGGCGTTGACGGCGAGAGGGACAGCGAATCGGTATCGGTCTTCTCATACATTATATGCGCGGTCTGCCCTATAAAAGAGGGTAAGCCTACTATGAGCTATTACATACCTGGCAAATGCTTCAGAAGCGTATGCTCGGATACCGTTTTGGGAAGAGCGGAGCTTGGCTTTATGTTCCCGTGCCTTGAGGATAAGAAGACTAACATATATAAGGCTCTCTATTACACCAAGAGTCTTGAGGACAGCCATCAGGAATTAGCGGATGCTCTGTTTAGCAATGAATTGCCTATGCCAGCTAAGGAGCAAAAGGACACCTTTGGGGATATTCTTAAGGAAACCGTGGCAGAGGAGTGCAGTCTGAGGGTGGTTCGCTCGGTTAACAGCCAGCTTAACCATAGAATATCCGAGCACAAAAGCGAAAAGCTTGAGGAGCCGCTCCTTATAAATAAGAGCGAGGCTGGAGATATGCTTCGCTACTGCGGTGTAACAGAGGAAAAGATTGAGGCGTTTGAGGAGAGATTTGACCAGAGATTTGGCGCGGATGCTACTATACCTCCCTCAAACATAAGCTCTCAAAAGCAGATAACCGTAAGCACTCCAGAAGTCACGGTCAAGGTGAGCGCGGACAGCGCGGATATGGTTGAAGCGAGAATTATTGACGGAACTAAGTATATTCTTATAAGGGCTGACAACGGTGTTACGGTTAACGGTGTGGAGATAGAGATATAGCGTTGACACTCGCAAGAACGCAAGTTTGCCCTAAGGACTTGACAAAAGGTAAAACAAATGGTATAATTGAAGCAATATGTTGTTATCTGTCGAATTTGTTAGGTGATAAATAGTAAGATAAAGAAGAATTTGGACTTTCAAGTAGCTGCTAATAACACCAAGAGGAGAATTGATAAAAATGATATTTTTTAAATCCAGAAAGGTTTTACTTTTCTTATTTGATACACTTTGCTTCCTGTTTGTGAATATGCTTTACGTGTTGGGCGTTACTTTTGATAATACGCTCAGTCTTGATAATTTTCCTGAGTTCTTCAAGAATTTTATTATTTTATTCGTGTTGGTATTCTCCTTCAGATGTGTATTTAAATTTTACAGAAACGTCTGGCGTTACACGTACACCAAAGCGTATCTGACAGCAATACTGTCAGACGCCCTTGCGGGAATCGTGGCAATCGTTGTCTTCGCTATCGTCAGACAGAATATAAAGATCTGGTACTACGTTATTGTAGTGTCACTCTTCTGCTTGCTGACGCTTCTTTCAAGGTATGTTTACCGTTTGCTGTACAAATACAGAAATAAATTATCGGATGAGCCTAATAGCCACAAGATAAACGTAGCTATCGTGGGAGCGGGTCAGATAGGAGCGCTTCTTGCGGATGAGCTTATCGCGAGCAAGACGTCAAGCTATAACCCTATCGCGTTTATAGATAAGGATGCCTCCAAGAAGGGAAGCTATATAAGCGGTATCAGGGTTTATCACGAGGACAAGGATATAGTAAGAACTATCCGTTCTCTCCCCATACAGGAAATATTTGTGGCAATGCCCGGTCTTGACAGTGAAGCTATGAAGCACATCCATCAGCTTTACAGCAAGACGGGATGTAAGATAAAGCTCTACGATTCTCCCGTCCGTGATATGGACGAGGACGAAAGCAAGGGAAGAAGAGTTCTTCGCGAATTCAGAATCGAGGACCTGCTTTTCCGTAAGCCTATGAGCATAAATAACCGCCGTTCTTTGCAGTATTACAAGGACAAGGTAGTCCTTGTTACAGGCGGAGGCGGTTCTATCGGAAGTGAGCTTTGCCGACAGATAGCAAGATGTAAGCCCAAAAAGCTTATAATAGTTGATATTTACGAAAATAATGCTTACGACATACAGCAGGAGCTAAGGTTGGAATATGGGTCCCGTCTTGACCTTGAGGTATTTATAGCCTCGGTAAGAGATCCCGAAAGACTGAACGCTATATTCAGCCAGTGCAGACCTAACGTTGTCTTCCACGCTGCGGCGCATAAGCACGTTCCGCTTATGGAGCATGATGCCTGCGAAACGGTTAAGAATAACGTTCTCGGAACCTATAATACGGCTAATGCCGCAGAACAATACGGCGTTGAGAAGTTTATTATGATTTCCACCGATAAGGCTGTAAATCCCACCAATATAATGGGCGCGTCCAAGCGTATGTGTGAGATGATAGTACAAAGCCGTACCGACGGAGATACCTGCTTTGCGGCGGTTAGATTTGGAAATGTGCTCGGCTCCAACGGCTCTGTTATTCCTTTGTTCAGACGTCAGATAGCTAAGGGCGGTCCCATAACCCTTACCGATAAGCGTATAATACGTTACTTTATGACTATTCCCGAGGCGGCTCAGCTGGTTATTCAGGCAGGCTCTATGGCTCAGAAGGGACAGCTCTTTGTCCTTGATATGGGTAAGCCTGTTAAGATATACGACCTTGCTGTAAATATGATAAAGCTCAGCGGTCTTGTTCCCGAGGAGGATATCAAGATTGAGGAGATAGGACTCAGACCGGGAGAAAAGCTCTATGAGGAGCTGCTCATAAAGACCGAGACCCTCGGAAAAACCGATAACGATATGATATTTATCGAAACCGATACGCCCTATACGAGAGAAGAGGTGGACCAGAAGATAGCCACGCTCAAGGAAGCTGTTCAGGCTACTAAGGACGGTCTTGACCATACCTTGGTGATAGAGGCAATGAAGAAGGTCGTTCCCACCTATCACGACCCTGAGGAAGTAAATCAGAACGCTGAACGCTCCGAGGAAATGAAAGAAGTAAAATAATAAATATCCCCCCGTATAACGGGGGGATATTTATTGAAACTATGGTTTCTTGCGATTTTGTATATATTTTCCTTCAGAAGAAAGAATGATAAAACAGTATAAGATTGGTTTGGGCAGAGAACACTAAGAGCGGATAATATCCATAAAATAGAAAGCAAGGGAAGGCTTAAAGATATATGAAAGCAACAGGAATAGTAAGAAGAATCGACGACCTTGGAAGGGTAGTTATACCTAAAGAAATAAGAAGAACAATGAGAATACGCGAGGGCGACCCGCTTGAGATATATACCGACAGAGAGGGAGAGGTAATATTTAAGAAGTATTCTCCCATAGGCGAGCTGACCAATTTCGCGGGAGAGTATGCGGAAACGCTTTACAAGACCTGCAATCTGGAGGTCGTTGTTTGCGACAGGGATGCGGTCATAGCGGTGGCGGGAGTTTCAAAAAAGGAATATATGGACAGAAGCATATCATCAGGACTTGACACGGTAATGCAGGGAAGAGGTATGTACAGATATTCGGGAGAAAACGGAGAGGGAGATAAGATATATCCCACCAGCGACGGCGGTGACAGATATATAAGCTGCGCTATGCCCATAGTGAGCGAGGGTGACGTTATAGGTTGCGTAGCATCTCTCTGCGCTGCGGAGAGAAGAAAGGACGCTCCCGCCGCAGATGTTGAAACCAAGCTTATAATGACAGCGGCGAATTTCCTCGGAAAGCAGATGGAAAGTTAAAATAGGTCGAGTAACCAAAGAAATATCCCCCATTTTAGCGTGTTATACGGAGAATACGCTAAAATGGGGGATGCTTATTATATATCTGTTTCTCTGAGAAAATCACCGTAAAGCTTTTCCTGCAGGGCTTTTACCGTTTCGGGTGATCTTCCGCCAACCTTTTTGCCATCGACCTCGCATGCGGGGCGGAATTGCGTTCCCGAGGATATGACTACCACCTCTGCGGCGTTCATCAGCTCACCAAGGGTGAAATGCTCCTCTATGCAGGGAATACCCAGCTCAGCACAAGCTTTTATCATGTGTGCTCTGGTGACTCCGGGAAGTATGAGTTCATCCGCGGGAGCGGTTTGTATTGCTCCGTCATCACGAATGATGCATATATTGGAATGAGCGCACTCGGTGACCGTGCCGTTTCTGTGGAATATTGCCTCGTCAGCACCCGCCTCCTTTGCTGCCATTGATGCCATTACCGTTGGCAAAAGGTTGAGTGTTTTCATATTGCAATGGAAAAATCTCGTATCGGGTGCGGTGATAAGCTTCATTGGCTCATAGGGAGGAAGCATCTGCTTTTCACGTATAGTTACCCATATATTTGCCTTCAGCGGATTTTGTGGGGCGTGGCTTCTCATTTCGGTTCCGCGGGATATCTGCCAATATATAAGTTGCTCGTGGCAATCTACCTTTGCCGAAAGCTCGTAGAGAAGAGCGGAAAATTCTTCCTTAGTGAGAGGGATATCATATCCCAGATATAGGGCACTGTCGTACATCCTTGACATATGCTCCTCAAGGGCATATATCCTTCTGTTTCGGGCATAGGCTACCTCGAACAGTCCGTCGCCGAAATAGCAGGCGCGGTCATTCATAGGTATGCTCATATTTTCTATAAGGTCGTATTTACCGTTATAATAACCCAGATTTTGCATAGCGTTGTCCTTTCGCTGTCATTATGTATATTATATCATATTAAGAATGGCTGTGTCAATATTATTAAAGAACTGTAAAAATAGTTTTTTGGTACAGGCTATTGAAAAATAATTAATAAGATGGTATAATTAAATGATAGAATATAAAGGAGGATAAGGACTTGAAGTTTTCTCAAAAGACTATCCTTGTTGAAAAAATAAAAGAATCCTTGGCATCGGTTCTTCCCGTTACGGGAATAGTGCTGTTGCTTCTTATAACCATAGTTCCTGTGGACGCGCCTATTTTGCTTTCCTTTTTGCTTGGAGCGGTAATGCTTATATTCGGAATGGGGCTATTCACTCTTGGCGCTGAGATATCTATGATGCCTATGGGAGAATACGTAGGCTCAAAGATTACGAAAACAAAGAAGATATGGATAATCGTTCTCATTTCCTTGTTTGTTGGTATTATGATAACCATATCCGAGCCTGACCTCACGGTCCTTGCGGGACAGATACAAAGCATATCTTCCATAACGCTCATACTCTCCGTGGCTGTGGGAGTTGGGGCTATGCTGGTGATAGCCATGCTGAGAATAATATTCAAGGTAAGATTAAAGTATCTTCTTCTTGGATTTTACGCCGTGGTGTTTATCCTCGCGGCTTTCGTTCCCACAAGCTTCCTTGCTATATCCTTCGATTCGGGAGGAGTTACAACAGGACCTATGACCGTGCCGTTTATTATGTCACTCGGCGTGGGTGTTGCGTCTATAAGAGCCGACGAGGAAGCCGAAAACGATAGCTTCGGTCTTATAGCTCTCTGCTCCATAGGACCAATAATAGCAGTAATGATGCTGGGTCTGTTTAACAACGTGGATACACTTACTCCCGAGGTGTATGAGATACCCACGCTTAACGACTCAAGAGAAATCTTTATGAGCTTTTTTACACAGCTTCCTCATTATGCTTCTGAGGTAGTTATAGCCGTAGGACCCATAGTGGTGTTCTTCCTTATATTCAGGGCGCTGAGCGGAGGAATGGGTACTAAGGGCTTGGGCAAAATACTTATAGGTGTTTTATATACCTTCCTTGGGCTTACCCTGTTCCTCACGGGTGTTAACGTGGGCTTTATGCCACTGGGAAATCTTCTTGGCTCTACACTTGCGGGCTCTTGGCTTAAGTGGCTTATAATACCCATCGGAATGTTGATAGGTTATTTCATAGTCGCGGCTGAGCCGGCGGTGCACGTGCTCACGAAGCAGGTAGAGGATGAAACATCGGGAGCAATCCCCTCTAAGGTGCTGTCCTTAGCTCTGTCTGTGGGAGTAGCTATTTCCGTAGGAATAGCTATGCTCAGAGTACTTACAGGCATCCCCATATTATACGTACTTATTCCCGGATATGCTATTGCGCTACTGCTTTCCTTCGTGGTTCCGGACGTGTTTACCTCCATAGCCTTTGACTCAGGCGGAGTTGCTTCGGGACCTATGACCGCAACATTTCTGTTGCCGTTTGCGGTAGGAGCGTGTACCGCGGTAGGAGGTAATATTGCAGAGGACGCCTTTGGAGTAGTGGCTATGGTTGCTATGACACCCCTTATAGCTATACAAATACTTGGTCTTGTTTATAAGCTTAAGAGTAACAAGGCAGCGAAGACCGTTTCCCGTGAAGAGGTAATAGCTGAGGACGGTCAGATGACGATTGACTTTGTAAGCATAACCGCCGCAGAGGCTGTGGAGCATACTGTGGATGATGACAACCAGAGTGATGACATTATTGATTTTTGAGAAAGGAGAAGGAGTGTATGAGAGGTCTTTATTTACTTTTGACAATTGTTCGCAGGGCTGACTGCGAGGAATATGAAAGCTTTTTCAAGGGCTGTAACGTATCGGTTATATACAATACGGCATGTAACGGAACCGCGCACGAGAAAACTCTTTCTCTCCTTGGAATAGAGAAGAATGAAAAGAACTTGCTGCTTTCTCTTATGACCGAGGAAAACCTGAGGGATGTCCTTCGGGGCTTGACGGTAGATATGAAAATAGACCTTCCCGACCGAGGTATAGCGGTAGCAGTACCTTTATCGGGAATAGGAGGAGCTAAGGCGCTTGAGTATTTCAGCGCGGGACAGAGGACAGGTGAAGAAAACGGTATGACCGAAACTAAGGAGGATAGGACCATGCAAACGACTAAAGAGCTTATAGTTGCCGTATATGAAAAGGGATATACGGATATGGTAATGGATGCGGCACGGGAGGCAGGTGCGGCAGGAGGAACTACTATACGCGCAAAGGGCACAGGCGCGCTGTCGCAGAAGTTTTTCGGATTATCGTTAGCAGAGGAAAAGGAGATAGTCCTTATTGTTTCCACTTCATCCAACAAGAAGGAGATAATGAAGGCTATAATGCAGAAGGCGGGAATAGATACTAAGGCTCACGCGCTGGTGTTCTCGCTTCCCGTTACGGATACGGCAGGCTTCCGATTCAGCGATACGGTTGACAAGGATTAAGCTTGGCGTTGCCGTACTTGGCTGGGGGGTATAATCACGGATAGAAAAGAGAGCCACACAAGCTGTGGCTCTTATGTTAATCAAGGAGGAAAAATGGACAGCTTAGGGATATATATACACGTTCCGTTCTGCATAAAAAAATGTAACTACTGTGATTTTTGTTCATATACCGACCTGAGTGATGATATGCTTAATGCATATACAAAGGAGCTTTGCCGACGCATAAAGGATTTTGCGAAGAGTAGCAAAAAGCCGGTGGAAACAGTGTATGTCGGCGGAGGGACACCCACGTTGCTTCCCACAAAATGCTTTGAGAGGCTGATGGGTACAATTTATGAGTGCTTTAGTGTTATGCCCGATGCCGAGATTACCGTTGAATGTAATCCCGCAAGTATCTCATATCAGGGGCTGTCCGATTTAAGAGGTATTGGAATAAACAGATTAAGCATAGGGATGCAAAGCGCCAACGATAATGAGCTTTTGGCTCTTGGCAGAGTACATAGCTTCAAGGACCTGTGCCACACATACGCCAGCGCCATAAGGGCGGGCTTTGACAACATAAGCCTTGACTTGATGTACGGAATCCCTGACCAGACCCCCGAGAGCTTTGAGAAAACCCTTGGGGAGGTGTGCAGACTTTCTCCCCAGCACATCTCCTCGTACGGTCTTAAGATAGAGGAAGGAACTCTGTTTTCAAAGAATAGAGATAAGCTTATCCTGCCAAACGAGGACGAGGAATATACTATGTATTGCCGTTGTGTTGAGCTGTTAAGGGAAAACGGATACGGCAGATATGAGATAAGCAATTTCGCAAAGCCAAATAGGGAGTCGCGGCATAATCTGAGATATTGGACGTTAAAGGACTATATCGGTTTTGGAGTGGCGGCACATTCCTGCGTTGGTGGAGAGCGCTTCGGCAATTCACGGGATATAAGAGCATTTCTTGCGGGAAGGGATATAACCGAGGAAAGATATGCCGTATCGAGTGAAGAGCGCAGACGCGAGTACGTTATGCTTGGCTTGCGCCTTGATAGGGGAATAGCACTCAAGGATTACCGACAGAGATGGGGAAACGATTTTAAGTCTGATTTTCCCGATACCGACAGGTTTATTGCAGGAGGCTTTTTCGAGGAAAGGAATGGAAGCGTAGCCTTTACCACAAAAGGATTTTTTGTGAGCAACAGTATTCTTTCTCAAATGTTGGATTTTGAATAATGCGTAAAAACAGTTGACATTTGAGAGGTAATATTGTAAAATATAAATACAGTAAAAGTAAGGAGAAAAGAAATGAACGATAACAAGAATATCAACAATGAGGAAGAAATGGCTGAAATATTTACTCTCACCGACGAGGACGGAAACGAGATAGATTTTGAGGTCATTGGTGAATACGAAAAGGACGGCGAGCGCTACTTCGCTATGATACCTGTGGAGGACGAGGACGCAAATGACGACGTTTGCGAATACGTTATTCTCAAGCTTGCCAAGGACGGCGACGAGGAGGTACTCGTAACCGTTGACGATGATGACGAGCTGGACGATATAGCTGACTATTTCGATGATCTCTTTTCTCAGGAGATAGATTACGATAATTAAGTGTCCGATTTAGGAATATCAAGAGGTATTTCTGCTTAAACTTATATTAATGAATACCCTGCTTAGTGCGTGATAATCGGTCATAAGAGCCACATTTAGTTAAAGGAGTCTGAAATAGAGCTCGAGCGTGGTTTGCAGACCTCCCTCATTTCATCTTGATTGACTTGTCTCAACATGATTTCGAGGACGTTGGGAGCAGTAAAGCGTGAGATAGGACACCACCCTGGAAAAAAGGGTCTCTCTATTTCGGTTACACGGCTCGGTGGGGCAAGAAAAGCGCTTCGATTTTTCGAGGCGCTTTTTTGTCAAATACCGCACTCAAAACATATAATGTTAGAAAAAACAAGTGAGGTGCGGTATGTACATAAGCAATGGATACTCTGATTTCTCGGGTCTGTTTGGCAGACAACCAAAAGCAATAGCCAGAGTTAGGGGAAGTGGGGAATACCCCAATATATATGGAACTGTTCGCTTTTATGAAACACCTATGGGAGTCCTTGTAGTAGCAAACATAAATGGGTTACCAAAGGGTGAGGGCGCGTGTAAGGAGAAGATATTCGGCTTCCACATTCACGAGGGTTCAGCCTGTGAGGGAAATGAAAACGACCCCTTTGCCAATACGGGAGGTCATTACGATACAGCGGGATGCGAGCACCCCAACCACGCGGGTGACCTACCTCCTCTTTTCGGCGCGGACGGCAGTGCCTTTTCGGCTTTTTTGACAAACAGATTTGCTGTGGAGGAAATAGTGGGTAGAACTATTGTTATACACGAGTCCATAGATGATTTTACTTCACAGCCCGCGGGAAACGCGGGGAAGAAGATAGCTTGCGGTGAAATAAAAGGATAACCGTTGATGTTGACAAAATATTGATAAAATGATATAATATTATCATAAAATTCAGGAGGAAAAATTATGTCTAATATCTGGCACGATATCTCGCCAAAAAGAATAGCACCCGATGATTTTATCTGCGTAGTGGAAATATCCAAGGGAAGCAAGAAAAAATATGAGCTTGATAAGGAAACAGGATATATAATACTTGACCGAATTCTTTATACATCAACCCATTATCCCGCTAACTACGGATTTATTCCCCGCACGTACGGCGACGACGGCGACCCGTTGGACGTTCTGCTTATCTGCGCAGAGCCATTAGAGCCTCTTTCTTTGGTTCGCGCATATCCCATTGGTGTTATCTCTATGATGGATAACGGACGGCACGACGAAAAAATAATTGCCATTCCTTTTAATGACCCTAATTATAATCAGTACACCAATATCGACCAGCTTCCCGCTCATCTCTTTGATGAAATGCGTCACTTTTTCAGCGTTTATAAGAGCCTTGAGCACAAGGAAACCGCGGTTAACGAGGTCAGACCTCACGACGACGCAGTCAAGATAATAAAGGAAGCCATTGACAATTATATAAACACCTTCTGTAAATAATAAGCTATGAAGCAAACCTTTTACCGTTTAAAGCTTCCGTCATTTACCACACACGCCAGAATAGCTCTGGTGGCAGACCTTCACGCGGGTAATCCCCATCGAGTTGTTCAGATGATTGGATCCTCCAAGCCCGACTATATACTTTTGGCAGGGGATATACTGGAATCACTTGACGGAAGCTGTGACGGCATAAATGAGGAAGCCTTTGCTATATTTAAGGAGTGCTCTGATATTGCTCCCACATTTTACTGTACGGGAAACCACGAGGATGGCGGACGTCACTCGGGAAGCCCTAAATGGAAGAAAAGCATGGGCAGGGATAGGATATACACTAAGGAAAACATTCAAAGGATAAAACAGTCGGGTGTTACGCTGCTTCTGGATGACTACGCGCTTAAGGACGGTATAGCCTTTGGGGGACTCGCCTCGGGGCTTATCCTTAAGGACGGAATACCGAACCTTAATTTTTTGACCGAGTTTTCAGCGGCAAAGGCACCCAAAATACTTATATGCCACCATCCCGAGTATTACGAAAAATACATAAAGGAGCTTGATATAGACCTTATAGTAAGCGGACACGCTCACGGGGGGCAGTGGAGAGTGTTTGGCAGAGGGATTTATGCCCCGGGACAGGGACTCTTTCCCAAATATACATCTGGAGTACACGACGGACGCTTAGTAATAAGCAGAGGACTGAAAAAGGGCTTTATCCCAAGATTTTTCAATGCCAAGGAAATAGTGATAATTGATTTTTAAGAGGATATTATGAAAAGAATTTTAGCAATTATACTAATATTGATAATGACCTCCTCATTATTTGTATCCTGTAATAAGAATGGAGAGGAAACGCAGTCATCCACATCCCATACCAACCAAGGCGCTGGCGGCGCAGACGTGGCTGTGGGAGATAAGGTGGACAAGCTTGTGGGAAAGACTCCTAAGGAGATGTATGACGCTACCCTAAGAGCGCTTAAGGCTATGAGTGAATATCACATAGTGTTTAAGAATATTAACAGGGTAAACTTCGGAGGAGAGCCTCTTGTAAGTGAGAGCAGCGAGGAGTACAGGGTAAACGGCAGTAATACTTATATAAAATACGTGAGTTCTTCTGAGGAAATTGAGGAGATATGGTTTGTTGACGGGACAACATACCAAAGCACACCTGAAGGTAAGGTTAAGAGCAACAGTGGCACTCAACCCGTTGTTTCTATGGATAATATAATGTTTCCATTGAAGGATACCTATTTCACTGATGCTAAGTTTGTTAAATTGGAGGATGGCTACAAGCTGGAGATTTCCATAAACAAAGAGGATTACGCTGAGTATTCCTGGGGAGAGTTAGCAGATGCTCCGTTATATGTTCTCACCTACGATGATAAGGGGAATATACTCTCAGCCGCACTTTCTGTGATATACGGGGCATCAGACGGTGTCACAATAGAGGAAATTACAGAAACTGAATTTAAGGAGTGCGGAGCTTCAAGCGAAATTTCAGCACCCGCTGATGCTGATACGTACAGATACGCTCCCAGCATTGACGAGATTGATTTGAGCGCTGTTGACAGTCTTGATAAGGTTACAGATAGCTCCCAGCCTACCGATTACGTTATGATTGACGTGAAGGACTACGGAAAGATGGTTATACGGCTTTTCCCAAATGTAGCTCCCGATACTGTTGCCAATTTTAAGGACTTGGTCTCGCAAGGATTCTATGACGGCTTGATATTCCACCGAGTCATAAAGGACTTTATGATACAGGGCGGAGATATTGATGGCGACGGATTTCCAAATGAGGGTGTTACGACCATAAAAGGAGAGTTTTACAGCAACGGATTTATAAATAATCTCTCTCATTGGCGCGGAGTTATCTCTATGGCGCGGTTGGGTGATGATATGGATTCGGCATCCACTCAGTTTTTTATAATGCACAAGGATAGAGTAGGTATCGACGGAGAGTACGCCGCCTTTGGATACGTGGTGTATGGCTTGGATGTAGTTGATTCCATTGCAGGTGCGGCTACTGATGAGGATACAGATAAGCCTATTACGGACGTAGTTATTAACTCGGCAAAATTTGTTGCTTTGAAGTAATAAATAATAAACAAGACGGAAGCGCCGCTTCCGTCTTGTTTGTATAAAAACAAAGAAAAAGGCAAATGCTAACTCCATAAAAAGGAGTTAGTATGAGGACACGTAAAAAAAGTATATACCCCTTATATGTAAAAAGATTTCTGGATATAGTTTTTTCAAGCGCTCTGCTTTTCTTTTTGCTGCTTCCAATATTTATTATAGCCGTTATTATAAGGTCGGAATCTCGGGGAAATGCCATATTCAAGCAAAACAGAATAGGACGGGGCGGCAGGGTATTCGTATGCTATAAATTCCGTACTATGCAGATTACCGCGCCTAAAGCTATGTCAGCCGCCGAGTTTAAGGACAGAGAAAAATATATAACCCGCGTGGGTGCTTTTCTCAGACGGACGAGCCTTGACGAGATACCTCAGCTTTTCAACGTACTCAAGGGAAATATGAGCCTTATCGGTCCAAGACCTCTTATTTGCGAGGAGCAGGACATACACAAGGAGCGTATGGATAAGGGTGTATATGCCCTTCGTCCGGGTATAACGGGAATGGCGCAGATAAGCGGAAGAAATCTTCTGGGCGACGATGAAAAGCTGTCAAAGGATATGTATTATCTTGAAAACGTGAAGCTTTGGCTGGATATAAAAATACTTCTTCGCACAGTATCTAAGGTATTTAAGGGCGAAGGCATTGTGAACGAGGCTGGGGATAAGGCGAAAAACTGAAGGTGCTTTTTTTCTTCACTTACGCATATAATTAAAAAAATGCGTGGAGATGGATATGAAAAGGGCACTTTCTTTTTTTATGGCGGTATTGGTTTTGCTTTGTCTTGCTTCCTGCCAAAGACGAGTAAATTGCGAAGAAATACTCACAAAGCTTCTGGCGGTGAGCGAAGAGGATACCGAGGGAAGCGGCAGTATATTCTTCAAAGGGGCAGAGGAAGGCGAGAAGGGATATTTTTCTCCCGAGCTGATGGATACAATGTACGGTGAGGATGCGGGAAAGCGGTATTTTTCAAAAATAGAGGACTTTTCGGTATATGTTTCCGAGCGTGTGCCCGGGGAGCTTGCGGTGTTCAGATGCTATTCGTATTCTGACAGGGACGTTATAGCCGAAATGTGCCTACAAAGAGCCGACAGCATAAAGGTGACACTTCGGGATAGCGAGTACGCGGAAAAAGCGGAGAGCATACAGGTGATTATATACCGATGGTACGTGGTATTTTCCTTCACCGATGCCCCCCGTAGAGTGGAGGATAAATTTAAGGCATTAGTATGACTAAAAAAGTCCGATTATCCAATATATTACACCGTAGATAAATCCCGCAAGAGTTCCGTAAAGAAGAACGGGACCGCAGACGGTAAATATCTTTGCGCCAACGCCCAGAACGTAGCCCTCCGAGCGGCTGTCAATGGCGGGGGAAGCCACCGAATTGGCAAAGCCCGTTATGGGAACGAGAGTTCCCGCGCCAGCAATCTTCGCGATATTGTCAAAGACACCTAAACCCGTGAGAAGAACGGCAATAAATATAAGAGTCACAGAGGCAAGTGTTCCCGCTGTTTCCTTTGACATATTGGGTATCATCATATAAGCATCCCGAAAGCCCTGAGCGAGGGTACATATACCGCCGCCGAATAGAAAGGCGAAAACGCAATCCTTGACTATGGGGGACTTTGGCGCGTGGGCGGTGGAAAATCTTTTGTATTGCTTTTTGTCCATATTCATATACAGTACCTCGGCGAATATTTTTTTATTATTGTTTGCAAAAATTAAAAAAATATCCTTATTATTTGTTTTAGACTTTACTTTGGCATAATTTTGGTGTATAATAGATATGAAAGCAAATAGTGGGAGGAAAATATAATGGCAGATTGGAACGAGATACGCACAAAAATAGGTAAAGCGGCTAATACCGCGGTAAAAAAGACGGGAGAGATAGCAGACAGCGCCTCTAAGTACGTAAAGCTTAAGACCTACGATTCAAAGATATCCTCAAAATACGAGAGCCTCGGCAGACTTACCTATAAGCAGATAAAGAGCGGTGAGTCCCAGGCAGAGGGTATAGCAGAGGTTATTGACAGCATTGACGAGCTTCGCGTAAAGCGCAAGGAGCTTGCCGACGAGATAGAGGCTGATAAGCAGAGAAGAGCTGAGGAAAAGGCTGCCGAAAAGCAAAAGAAGGCAGAAGAAAAGGCAAGTCAGGAATAATAAAATAAACTAAAGCACCGCATTTGCGGTGCTTTTTATGTTAAAATTACTTTACAACTCCAAAAAAGTGTGATATAATAAATTTGCGACACAATTTAATACAGTAAAACTCATTTTGCAGCTTTTTAAAGGTGTGCTTTTTTGCTATTCTTTTTTCGCAAAAAATGCATACTCCCTTTTGTACGCCTTTCAAGAGCTGAAATGAGTTATAAAAGTTAAATTGTGTCGCAGCAATCGGAGCTATGCGTTTTTAGGTGTGTGTAGCTTCGGTTACACACACTTTTTTACTTTGGAGGACAGAAAAATGAAAAGAATATTAGCATGTTTATTGGTAGTAATTATGCTTTTACCTCTTTTTGCTTCGTGTAATAAGGATGATGACAGCACAACGGGTACTACCGCCACCACACCCCAAACCTCAAATACCGAGCAAAGTAAGCCCGAAAACGAGGGAAACGAAAACAACGAGGAAAACGAAGATAATTCAGGCGAGGAAGAAAACGTCGTGTTGGAAGAAATGATCAATATAGACGGAGTTGATTTTTTCTTTACTGCTAAGGGTGACGGCGTATGCGCGGTTACTGCGGTAAATGTAACTGATGATTTTAAAGATACCACCCTTACTATTCCCGCACAGTCACCCAGCGGAAAAACCGTTGTTGAATGTGATATTGACGGAATGGGTAATAATGTACCTAAGTACATAATGAAAGAGGATTTTGAATCAAAAATATTGAGTAAGGCTGACACGCTTTCAGCATTTGAAAAAATGCAGCTTAAAGCTTTTTTTAAACTTATAGATATCAATGCACATTTAGAAAATTTTAAAGAGCCTGAAAAGAAAGAGCAGAAGCAAAAATATCTAGAGAAGTATCCCTTTGCGGAAAAGGGTGCGTTTTATGAGTTTACGGGAGCAGTACGTACAGAATTTCGTGCTATCTCCGAGCTCTTGAGTCAGTTGAATTTTACTTTTTACGATAATCTTGAAAATACTAAAAAATTTGAAGAGTTATGTTCTATTACATTGAATAGGACTTCAAATATTGATAAGATTGAAAAGTTAATTGTTCCTGACACAATAAAGACCGTGGCTTTCACAGATGCAAAAAGCCTCAAGACAGTAACACTTCCCGACAGCGTGACCAATATAGATTTTAGCTATTGTGTGTCACTTGAGAGTATAACTGTACCCAACAGCGTTACGAGCATTGGAGATTGGGCGTTCGACGGTTGCACAGGACTTACGAGTATAACCATACCCGACAGCGTTACCAGCATTGGAGGTTATGCGTTCTACGAATGCACAGGACTTACGGGTATAAGCATACCCGACAGCGTTACCAGCATTGGAGGTTATGCGTTCTACCATTGCACAGGACTTACGGGTATAAGCATACCCGACAGCGTTACCAGCATTGGAGATGGGGCGTTCCGCAGTTGCACTGGACTTACGAGTGTAACCATACCCGACAGCGTTACCAGCATTGGAACTGGTGCGTTCTCCCGTTGCACAGGACTTACGAGTATAACAGTATCTGAAGGAAATAGCGTTTATCACAGTAATGGTAACTGCTTAATAGAAACAGCAACAAAAACCTTGATACAAGGATGTAATACAAGCGTAATACCCACAGACGGAAGCGTTACGAGCATTGGAGATCGTGCGTTCTACTATTGCACAAGCCTTACGGGTATAACCATACCTGACAGTGTCACGAGCATTGGCGGTTCTGCGTTCTATAATACAGCATACTATAACAATGAATCAAATTGGGATAAC
>JAZNXE010000012.1:0-8657 GCA_045593725.1 Eubacteriales bacterium | reverse complement strand
ATGGTGAAACCCGTTTACGGGTAGCAAGTATCCATTGCATGGCTGGCAGGCCAATAAAAGCGCACTTGTGCGCAGCCAGTAGTATTAGGGCTATGCCCGAAAATGAAATACCCCCCGTTATACGGGGGGATATTTATTTTATTTCTTGCTCCAAATTTCTGAATTCTTCGGTATCGAAAAATTCAATGAGAGTAATTCCAAAGCCGTCGCAGAGCATTTTTATTGTGACAATACCCGGATTTTGACTTTTGCCATACAGTATATTTTTGATGGATGAGGGAGCAACGGCTGATTCCATAGCGAGTTTATGGATAGACATTTTCTTCTCACCAAGTAATTGGAGTATTCTATTTTTAACAACAGTATAAGTGTTCATATTTTGCCTCCTAAAAAAAATATTTGGTCTAATTATAGCCCAAAACTCTTGACAGAGTGGGCTATATATGATACAATAGAGTTACAAATTACCATACAATTAAATAATGAGGAGATTTGCAATGAAAAAAACAATAGCTCTTTTACTTGCTTTCATTACCGTACTGCTTCTAATATCTTGTAATATGGATTCCACTAAAAATACAGACGCTGCGAAAAACGACGGAGGAACTAATGAAAATGAAAAATCTCCTGAAAACTCAGACGAAATATCTGAGGGTGAACAGCCTAATGATCCAAACGCTAAATACATAGCAGTGGAAGATGTCGTTTTTACGTCTGATTTTTTCGAAGGATTTGCAATCGTTGCCCTTAGAGAAGATTTGGAAAATTTCTATGTGATAGATAAGAGTGGTAAGGTTGCATTTACTATAAAAAATGATGATTTTACAAACAACGCCATCTGTCAAAACGCCGTATCATATTCTGCCAACATGAAGCCTTATAAAAATGGAAAAATGCTATTTGTTGACGGTTTTATTTACGATACGGTTGGAAATGTTATAACACCCGAACAAGTAGGAGTTACAAGCTTCTTGAATATAAAGGATGGCAAATATATAGTGGCGGAAAAAATCAGCTCAACTTATGATTCAATGAAAACTGAGCTTGGTGTTTTAGATATGAACTTGACGTGGATATCTGCTCTTTCCGAAGAAAATAATGAACATTACGATAGAAGATATGATGAAAATATTGAGTTTTGGGAAAGTATTTTAGGGGAGAATCAAAATAGCAGCGATGATTTTAATTTCGAAACCATTACGAATCATGTAGAGCATACGAAATTTGTAAACGGAAAATCGGGAGTGTTGATGTATAACCGACAAAGCGGCGAGTGTTTTGTTTCCGTAATAGATAATCAAGGTAATTTTTTGTTTGCTCCTACAAAAATTGACAGTAGCGGTAGCCTTCTAAATCCTTGTATTTATTTTGACGGAAATATTGTCGTAGCAAGTGTGCGAAGCAACGGATCTGCAAGTACGCCATTAAAAGTTAGCTGTTTTGATCTTACGGGAGCTAATATAGGCAGTTTTGATAGTGTAAGCGCAGGGCTTTGTAAATCTAATAGCGATAGCGTAACTTTTTCATATAATGACGGCGTTGTACTATTCAGAATAAGGAAGGGAACGTACTCTGAATATTACAGACAATCTGAGGTTAGGTATTATACTTGCGATTTTAAGGAATTATTTCAAAATTGAATTAAAATAATCAGAGGCAATATCAAACCGATTTTGAGGGTGGGATGATATTGCCTTTTCCTATTCAATTTTGCATTTTGCTTGTAGGGGCGAACTGTGTTCGCCCGTGGGCGTTCGCAGAACGCCCCTACGAGTTTTGTTGAAACATTTTACGCAGCCTTCGCCATCGGCCCGCCCGAGATTCCGCTTACGCGCCCTCACTGCGCTCGGGTTCGATTTCGCTTCGCTTCACTCAGAATGACACGTGTGGGCGCAGTCGAACCCATACGGCGATGCATAGCATCGGACTCTACGAGGGGAGGAAAACATTTCCATTGCGGTGCTGGATGTTCCTTATCTACAACACTCTCTTACAGGAAGTTCTTTGGCTCCACCTTTCTCGAAAGAAAGGTGGAGAAATCGTTTATAATTCTAACTACACCGCTCTGGGCATCGCGCTTGTTTGTCCTGCCGCAAGCATATTCTCGATAAATATTCCGTAGCCGCTTGTGGGATCGTTGATGAGAACGTGGGTGACAGCGCCGACCAGCTTGCCGTCCTGAATTATGGGGCTGCCGCTCATTCCTTGGACTATGCCTCCTGTTTTAGCCAAAAGGGCAGGGTCTGTTACCTTTACGGTAAAGCATTTACCCTCTGTGGCGGTTCTGTCAATTTTCGATATTTCTATTTCGTATTTTTGCGCGCCGCCCGAATCAAGTGTGCACCAGATATATGCCTTACCTTCCTTGAGTTGGTTTTTCAGGCAGAGAGAAAGAGGCTCTGAGGGAAGCCCTTTAGGAAGGTTTGCATAGACTCCGTAAACTCCGCAGCTTGTGTTTTTCAGAAGAGTTCCGGTTTTTCCTGCCTTGAAGGAGCCTTTTACCTCACCGGGCGTACCCTTTTGACCCTTTATAGCTCCGTTGATAGTTACATCTACAACAGAGCCTCGCTGTATGGGTACGAGAGAGCCGCTCTCACCCTCGCAGATACCGTGACCCAGACCCGCGAAGGAGAGAGTTTTGGGGTCGATATAGGTCACCGTTCCTATACCCGCTCCGTTATCCTTAACGTATATTCCCGTTTTATAGCATTTCTCGCTTTTGCAGTAGGCGGGAGTAAGGCTGGTGGTGTATCTGCTTCCGTCGCGGAGATATACTATGGAAAGAGTCTTGCCCTGACTCTGCTCCACGGTTTTTGTCAGCTCCTCGGCGGAGAGCAGCTCCTTGCCGTTTACAGATATTATTCTGTCCCCCGTCCTGAGCCCCGCTTCTCCCGAGGGATTTATTTTTTTGTTTCCCGAGGTGATATCGCAGAAGCCAACCACCAGTATTCCCTCGGTCATAAATTTTACGCCGAAGGGTATTCCACCGGGATAGAGCTTCATATTTTTCAGCTCGGACGCCGACAGTGACACGGGCGAGGCGGTGCTGCCGCTTATTCGCGGCTCGCTCATTACCGCGGCGTAGTCAAAGCCTCCGTCGTATTCCGAGAAGGCTGTATTGGCAGTTGACGAGAGGGCTAAAGAAGAGGGAGCGAAAACAAAAGAAAAGATAAGAAGAAGGCTGAGGAATGGCGCAAGCCTTTTGAAATTCTTTTTCATCATAGCTTTTTCCTCTTTACAGATGAAGGTTTAGCGGTCGAATCTTCGTCCGCATATTTATTTTTTGCCTTGACGCTCTAAAAATTCATTGCAATATGTTTCAAAAAAGGATTTTTAATCTTTTTTACGCCGCTGAGCCATATACCTTGGAAGTATCTTCATTTATATGTACAAATAAAGCAGAGCTGCCTTTAATTTGCCCAATTGGCAGCTCTGCTGTGCTATTATTCGTGAGAGGAATCTGTTTTTATTGATTCAAGGTCGGCTTCGTCGAAGTACTCAAGAGGGTCCACCTCAAGGTCGCCCACGGTCATCTCAAAGTGGAGGTGAGGCTCGCTGCCTACCTCTACCATAGCGCTCTCGCCAACGGTGGCTATTATCTGTCCAGAGCGCACCGATACTCCCTCTGATATTCCCTCGGGAAGAACGTCGGCAAGATTTTTATAAACGGTAACGCAGTTGCCCGAGTGGCTTATAGCCATACAGTAGCCCATCATAGGATCTACCCATATTTTGGATATCTTTCCATCTGCCGCCGAATATACGGGAGCGTTTTCCTTAGTTACAAGGTCTATGCCCAGATGCACTCTGTAATCCTGCATTGTCTGGGAAAACACCTGAAGGTCGGGGTCGTGGTAGCTGGATATGGTTCCGCTTACGGGGAGCGAGAAGGAGGGAAGCTTATTTCCCGCCTCGGCAGAGCCTGAGGGCTTCTTGGTAGGTGTTTGTTCGGGTTCATCCGTAGGATTTTCCGATGGCTCCGTGTCCTTGGGAGTCTCTGTGCTCGGTGTGTCTGGAAGCTCTGTTGGCTCCTTGGTTCTGTTCGCGATAACAGCCGCGGTTATAATCGTTATTATGGCTATTGCCAGAGCCACGAGAGTCAGCACTGTGGAGCGGCTTATTTTTTTGTTTTCCGAGTTACTCGGGAAGCCTTTATTGTTGTTATTAAAAGATGAAGGCATATTTTTATACTCCTTTTTGTTATTTACTGTCCTTATTTTTTACCCATTTTATTTCTTTTATTCAGCCTTTGAAATTTTAAATATTTTTGTCTTTGTATTGTAAAGAGGAGCTTTATATGGTAAAATAGGAATAAAAGTTATTCTTTGGAACAAAATAAATAAAAACAAGGGTAGAAAGGGATAAGGAAATGAACGACCTTGAGCTTGCAAAGGAATACTTCGGTCAGGACATATACGCCTCGAAGCAGACGGGCATAGAGATACTTGCCGCCGAGGCGGGATACGCGAAGTGCTCACTAACAATAGATGACAGGCACAAAAATGCCTTGGGGCACGTTATGGGAGGAGTGTATTTTACTATGGCGGATTACGCCTTTGCCATTGCCTCGAATTTCAAGCAGCCGCCAACCGTTACACAGACCTCACAGATAGTTTATCTTTCTGCGCCCAAGGGAGATACACTCTATGCCGAAACCGAAAAAATAAGAGCAGGGAAAAAGACCTGCTTTTACAAGATAATGATAACCGATGACACGGGAGCGGATATTGCCTACGTTACCACCACAGGCTTTGTGGTGGGGGGATAAGCCAATGTATATGGAGGAAAGAGCAAGCTGCTTGTGCTTGCTCTTTCTTTGTGACCGAAAAATGTTGGAGCATCCCTACAAGCTATAATAAAATTCAAAGCGAGTACGTTTGTGGGGGTTGCAGTGTAACGAATACGGTTTTGCTATAAACGGTTGTGCTCGTCAGGCTCTCCCTGTGGGAGAGCTCCCGCCATAGCGGGTGAGAGGGCGTATTCAACCCTCTCCGTCAGCCTACGGCTGCCACCTCTCCCAAAAGGAGAGGCTTTTTGGGGTAACTTTTTTATCGCATAGGTTTTCGACAGCAATCAACAAAAATTATGCGCTACTTATTCGTAGGGTGTAATAAAAATCTTTTATCAAGTTCTTTGGCGCCACCTTTCACGAAAGAAAGGTGGCAAAATCGTGATACAAGCTAACTATTTTTCATTTCCCTGAGGGCGGCGAGGGCATCGGAAAGACCGCCTACGGCATCTATTATGCCGTACTCCACAGCCTCGCGCCCCTCGATTATAGAGCCGATATCGGTGGCAAGCTCGTCGGGACGCATCATCAGCTCGCGGATTATATCGGGGGTGGAGGAGGAGTGGTCGCAGATAAATTTTACTATGCGCTTCTGCATATCCTCAAAATAATGAAAGGTCTGGGGCGCGCCAAGAACTATGCCGTTGACGCGGACGGGGTGTAGGGTCATAGTGGCTGAGGACACGATAAAGGACTTCTTTGCCGCTGTTGCAAGAGGTACGCCGATAGAGTGACCTCCTCCAAGCACCAATGAAACCGAGGGCTTCTTCATTGATGCTATCATCTCGGCAATTGCCATTCCCGCCTCCACGTCGCCCCCCATAGTATTGAGTATTATCAGCAGACCGTCTATCTCGTCGTTTTCCTCAATATCCACAAGCTCGGGAATTATCTGCTCGTATTTGGTAGCCTTTTGTCCCTCGGGCAGAAAATAGTGACCCTCTATCTGTCCTATTATGGAAAGGCAGTGTATGCGGCTCTTTCCCGAGGTTTCCACAGCGGCGTCATTGTAATCTCTTTCGTTTTTCTTTGAGCCGCTGTCCTGTGAGGACTCCTTGTGATATTTTTTCTTTTGCTCTGCGTTATCCATAAAACCTCCGTGTATTTGGTAAACCATCCTGAATATTTATTGATATTATTTGCAGAATTTTGCCCTTTAAATCTTTACAATTTTAAAAATATGTGATATAATATAAAAAATTGGGCATTTTTTTAACAATCTGCGAAAAATGTCCGAAAACAAAGTAAAAACAGAAAGGAATATGTTTTACGATCATGGCAAAGAAGTTTATAGTTGAAACGTCGGCAAGACACGCCCACATTACCGAGGAAACTCTCGAGATACTGTTCGGCAAGGGACATAAGCTGACAAACAAAAAGGACCTGAGCCAGCCCGGTCAGTTCGCTTGTGAGGAGAAGGTTACCGTTAAGGGACCCAAAGGCTCACTTAAGGCGAGTATCCTCGGTCCTACAAGACCTGCGGACCAGGTAGAGCTTTCGCTTACCGACGCCCGTACCATAGGTGTTATTGCTCCCGTTCGCGAGTCGGGTGATATCGCGGGAAGCGGAGATTGCGTTATTGAGGGTCCCTGCGGCTCTGTTGAGGTAAAGGGTGGAGTTATCGCCGCTAAGCGTCATATACATATGACTCCCACAGACGCGGAGGAGCTTGGAGTTTCAGATAAGGAGATAGTTGAGGTAAGACTCAACACCGCCCGTCCTCTCACCTTCGGTGACGTAGTAGTAAGAGTAAGCGACAAATTTGCTCTGGCTATGCATATCGACACCGACGAGTCCAATGCCGCTTGCGCCTTCGGCGAGGTTTACGGCGAGATCGTAAAATAATCACATAAAAAATTAAAATAAGGAGATAAAACAATGAGCAAAGAAAACATTTGCGAGTACGCAATGAGCCGTGAGGTTCAGGAAATGTGTACTGTAACAAAGGGTCCTAAGCACGGTCCCGCTCCCATTCCCGAGGAGGGCAAGTGGGTAGAGGCAAAGCAGATAAGCGACATCTCGGCTTACACTCACGGTGTGGGCTGGTGCGCGCCCCAGCAGGGAGCCTGCAAGCTTTCTCTTAACGTAAAGAACGGTATCATCGAGGAGGCTCTCGTTGAGACCATCGGATGCTCGGGTATGACCCACTCCGCGGCTATGGCGGCAGAGATACTTCCCGGCAAGACTCTTCTTGAGGCGCTCAACACCGACCTTGTGTGTGACGCTATCAACACAGCTATGAGAGAGCTTTTCCTTCAGATAGTTTACGGTCGCAGCCAGTCTGCCTTCTCCGAGAACGGTCTGGTTATCGGAGCTGGTATGGAGGACCTTGGTAAGGGTGAGCGTTCCATGGTTGGTACTATGTACGGAACCAAGGCTAAGGGTGTTCGTTACCTTGAAATGACCGAAGGCTACTGCACAAGAATGGCTCTTGACGAGAACAACGAGGTTATTGGATACGAGTTCGTTTCTCTTGGCAAGATGACCGATTTCATCAAGAAGGGCATGGAGCCTAACGAAGCTTACGAGAAGTCCAAGGGTACATACGGTAGATTCAATGATGCTGCAAAGTACATTGACCCCCGTAAAGAATAATTAAAGGAGGTAATGTATAATGGCTAAGTTTGAAGGTTACGAAAGAAGAGAGGCGAAGATACTCGCTGCTCTCAAGGAATACGGTATCAGCTCCATCGACGAGTGCAAGGAGATATGCGACGCTTACGGCATCGACCCTTACAAGATAGTTGAGGAGACCCAGCCCATCTGCTTCGAGAACGCAAAGTGGGCATACACTGTTGGCGCGGCTATCGCAATCAAGAAGGGCTGCACAAAGGCAAGCGACGCAGCGGCTGCTATCGGTATAGGACTTCAGTCCTTCTGTATCCCCGGCTCTGTTGCGGAGAACCGTAAGGTTGGTCTTGGACACGGAAATCTGGGCGCAATGCTCCTTTCCGAGGAGACCGAGTGCTTCTGCTTCCTCGCAGGTCACGAGTCCTTCGCGGCTGCAGAGGGCGCTATCAAGATAGCTCTCAACGCAAACAAGGTAAGAGTTAAGCCTCTGCGCGTTATTCTTAACGGTCTTGGAAAGGACGCTGCTTACATCATTTCCAGAATCAACGGCTTTACATACGTAGAGACAAAGTTTGACCCCTACACCGAGGAGGTCGCTGTTCTCTCCGAGAAGGCATTCTCCAAGGGTCCCAGAGCTGACGTTAAGTGCTACGGCTCCGACAGCGTTCCCGAGGGCGTTGCAATTATGCGCCTTGAGAACGTAGGTGTTTCCATTACCGGTAACTCCACCAACCCCACCAGATTCCAGCACCCCGTTGCGGGTACATACAAGAAGTGGGCTATGGAGAACGGCGTTAAGTATTTCTCTGTTGCTTCGGGCGGCGGCACAGGACGTACGCTTCACCCCGATAACATGGCGGCAGGACCCGCTTCCTACGGTATGACCGATACTCTCGGAAGAATGCATGGCGACGCTCAGTTCGCAGGCTCTTCCTCTGTTCCCGCTCACGTAGAAATGATGGGTCTCATTGGAGCTGGTAACAACCCCATGGTTGGTATGACCGTTGCAGTTGCGGTTGCTATTGAGGAAGCAAGCAAATAATTCCACGTTGATTTGACCTCATAAGGGTGCTTTATAAAGCGCCCTCGGGTCATTTCAAGAATGACCCCTATCAACCATCCATTGAATAAAAAAAGACGGAACACTGTTCCGTCTTTTTTATTGTATCACGAAAACCCCGCCATAGTGGCGGGGTTCCATGTAGGCTTTGCCGACGAGCAGAAAGCAAAAAAGTCAGCGCATAATGTTCTCGTGCCAAAGGCTCCCTTGTGTAAAGGGAGCTGTCAGCGAAGCTGA
>JAZNXE010000011.1:0-60464 GCA_045593725.1 Eubacteriales bacterium | reverse complement strand
TCCCGACATTCCCTGTAATATGATTATGTGTGAAAGTCCCAGTCCCGCCACAAAGCGACGTATATCCGCTATATCGTAGTAGAGCTTCAGTCTGCTTGCCGCGTAATCGCGAAAATCCTTACAAAAGCTCTCAAGTGTTATATCCTTATCGTATCTCTTCCCCGAGTAGCTTTCCTTCCTGCTCTCTATCTCGCTCAGCATACAAAACCTTTGTGCGTCGCCTTCTTCCACATCCTCGTCACAAGCGGGCGTACCTACGGCTGTAGCATTGACCTTTCCGATTATTTTTACTTCACCGCTATTCTTCTCCGACTCCTTTGTTAAAAGTATCAGCATAATAGCAATTATAGAAACAAGTATCACCGCCACGTAAACTATGATGGCGATCTTTGACGTTAAAAGAGTTGGTAAATTTGCAAATACGGAACAAACACCGTAATTCATAATAAGCGCTCCTTATTGCTCTGTTTTTTGTTCGTCCGAGGACTCACTTACACTATCTTCCGCAAGCCCCTCTTTGGGCTCTTCTGCTATCGCTTCGGTAACCTCTTCTACAGCTTCGGGCTCAACGCTCTCGATTATGGGTTGCTTCACCGTAAGGCTGTCGATATACGCCTTTATATACTGCATATTGGCGTCAACGCCGAAAACAAATTCCACCGTCTGCAAGACCGTCTTATCCTCTTTGGTCAGCTTATCCTTAAGTGATGCTGTTATGGATGGCAGCACTCTTATAGCCAAAGCCGCATCGATAGCTTCATCAACCTCAACTCCACAGGCAAGCAGTATCTCCATATGCTTTTCTACGTCAAGCCACAGCTTGTTGCCGATGGTATAATTCGAATATCCCTTGGCGTACTTCTCGATCTTGTCTATCTTCTTCCATATTTCTTCGGAAACCTCGTATTTACCCGCAACCTGACCCTTCATATGTTCCATCTGGTATGAGGTAAAGCCGTGAGAGGGTATCTGATCGTCCATTACCTGGCACTTGACGAAGGAAAGGTTTATGACTGACGCGCACTTGAGAATATCTACGGGCAGGCTGTCCGCGGTCTGAGTGTCCGCAAGTCTTATCATTATCCAGAGGTTGTTACCAATAGTGTATCCTACGTTCTTTCCAGTTTCGTCGGGCATAACGATCTCGTTTCTTCTCTTGTAGGATCTCAGGTATCTCATAAGAGGTACTATCCAATCACCCGCGTTGTCCGCAGTGATATCGTCTATGGCCGAAATATGTACCTTATCAGGCATGCTTGCGGCATTTTCGAGTGCCTTAAATATATTCTTCTTTACTCCGTATCCCTCGGAATCGTAGCCGTGGAAGACATTCTCGGCATTCTCGTGGAGATCAGCAGAATTGTCAAGGCAGACAGCGCATCCGAAATATTCGGAAAGCAACAGCACAAGAGAATTAAAGTCATCGGCAGATGTGCCGTTAAGCACCAACATCTTCGAAACGCTGAGTGACGCAAAGAGGTTTTCAGCAACTCCGCGATCAAGCTTATATCCGCGCTCAAACGCAAAGCGCTTAAATTCGGATGCCGCGTCGCTTATACGGAACTGGTCGTCTATATATTCGGAATAATCAACCTTACTGTTGAACTCAACTACCTGATCAAAGTATGTATTTTCTTCCTTGACGGTATCAAACTGATCCTCAAACATTTTATCGGTGGAAAGAACGGGGATCTGCTCCGCATCCGCAAAATGTTCTTGGTTTTCCTGCCTTATTCTCTCACGCTCATCTGCGTGAGCGCGGCTTCTCTGAAATATCTCCACGATAAGCAGCACTATAGCGCAGAGTGCGAGCACTCCCGAAACAATACCCAATACAAGTGAGCCCAGATGCGTGGTAATATTAAAGACAGCCAATACTATCGACAGAACGAGAGCAATTCCTCCCGTAATTATATTTGTAATTCCCTTTTTCATAACGCCGTAATTTGCCTCCAACGTGTAATTGTCGTTTAAAATATTTGAGTGTGATTGCAAATAGTCTGACAATCGCTCTTCGTTTTTCTCAAGCACAGCATCGCCTGCAAGATAGGTGCTTCTCAGTCTGATATCCGACACCGAAGCTCCCACGTAGACGATGTATTTTCCCTTTTCAAGCAAAGCTCCGCCATCACAGAATACCTTTGGAAGTCTTATTCTTATAGAAATACGCTTCTCTTCCATGGGCTTTAGCCTTATTTTTACAAAGCCGCAAAGCTCCTTCTTGGGACGAAGCACTGCAGAGCCGTCCATGCCGACGTATATCTGCGCCACCTCACTTCCTATTTCTCTGCCGCAATTTTTTACGGTAAACGATACCGTATCATCGTCAACGGATATATCCGAGTACAAAAACTCGGTATATGAAAGTCCGTGTCCAAAGGGATATCCGACCCTCAAGCCCGCCATATCGTAATATCTGTACCCGATAAACGGACCTGTTTTCATTCGGTAATTCTGAATGTAGGCAGCTCCTTTTTTTAATGACATCTCGCTCCCCGCATAAAGGGTGTATGCAAGGCGTCCTGTGGGATTGTATTTGCCCGAAACGATATCGGCAAGTGCCTGTGCGCTGTATTTTACGGGCAACGGAGCGTATATAACGCTGTCAAAGCTTCTGGTAAAATCAACATCTGTGGCGTGCTCGGAAAAAATGACCGAGATTACCTTTCGTTCGGTGTTCTCAAATTTATTTGCAAGGTAAAGCTGATTAGGTGGCAGTGTAAGTTTTTCGGAAAGATGTATCTGACGCTCCGCGCCGTGTCCAGCGCCGAGAAGCAGCAAAATCACATCGCCTTTGCTTACAGATGACACCAGTCTGTCTATTCTGTGCTTACTGTCAGTGTCGTCAAAAATCTGCACCTTTTCCGCGCTTACAGAATATCCCCTTGCCTCGAAAAATTTCTTGCACTCTCCGACAAAGGTATTCTCATCCTCTCTCGGCGAGTATGCGTCTATGATAAATATACTCTTACTCTTTGGCAAAGGAAGCAATGAGCCCTTATTTTTCAAAAGCACGGTGGACTCAAGCGTGGCTTTGAGCGCCAGCGCGTTTTCATCTTCCTCGGTAAGTGACTGCACTCTCAATTCTCCCGCGCAGGAAAAGAGGAAATCCAAGGCGCGATCGAGCGCCTCGTCTACAGCCTCGTCGGAAATTGCCGTTCCGTTTTTCACTTCCTCTTCAAGCTGTAAAAGAGTAACGTCCCTTCCCTCTTCCATAAGCTTTTTCAGCTTTCTGTATCTGGTAAGCGCCGCACTTAATGCGTTTGCGGAGCCCTCAAGGCATATAACACCTTCTGAAACAAGCTTTACCGTACTATCTTCGGTCGCCTTTTCGCAAACGAAAAACTCGGTATTGCCCGATATAAAGCTCCTTATCTGCTCACAACTGTCGGCATACGCATAGTTCGGTGTTCTGTTGTCTGTGACAACACAGGACGATGACGATATTTCGGAAGCGTACGCATACGGCATAGCAAAATATTCGTTCAGTATTCTATTGTTTGGAGATGCGTCAAGCCACCGAACATCTGCCTCTGTAAGGTAATATCCAGATGCTCCGCTTCTCATTCCCGCGTCAGTCGCCGCCTTCATATAAGCGCCCGAAAGAAGGGACGCGAGGTATGGATCTTCTGTGGTTTCCTTGCGGTAGGGAGAAAGCTTGATCTTAGCACCGGGGGCTATGGCAAAGCCGATGCCCTCATTTGCCATCATTTTCACCTTAGCCTTCGCAACGTCACTCCAAAGCCCCGTGTTCCACGAATGACATATCGAGGTCGTATGAGGATATATGCTTCTGCCGTAATTCTTCATATTGCCGACGGCAAGCGTAGGAATACCGAGATTTTTCATATCCTTTCCCGAAATGCTACCCACTCCGCTGAGGATACGTATCTTCTGGCTGTCTGTTAGTTTAGTTATCTTATTGCTGTATTTCAGCATGATTAACTCCTGCTTTGGTTTTTATCGTTTCTGTTTGAGTATTGCTGTGAAACTGTTACCGTGTTCAAGTCTGAATAATTTTTGTTTTTATAGCTGTTATTTCCGCGGTATATCAGTATAACGACGGCGATAACGAGAAGGACGAACGACAAGAGAGCTACCCAGCCGTATCCCCTGCCAAGCTTTGCGCTCCTGCTTTTGAGTGACACCTTACACTCACGCTTGAACGAGGGCTTTGGAACTACGTATCCTCTCGCGTCATAATGAGCCGTTACAAGTCCTTTTTTGAAGACGTATTTGACCTTATCGCTTATGACGTATCTCATCTGTACTATAAAATTCTCGCACGCGTCGTCAAGCACTATACCCTGCTCGGCACTGTAATACGCCCTTGAACGGATATTCAGACCGTCATATTTTATCGTTGCGCTGTGTATCTGTTTGTTTTTGGAATCCAACTGTTTAACAGTGAATTCGACGGTGTTTACATTGGTTTTCATCTCATTTTTAAATCGCAAAAGTAAGCAACGCTTGCCGTCTTGCTTAACAATAATGTATTCCTTTACCGTGAAGTATCCGCCGACTTGAAAATGATCGTAAACACCCTTTGCCAAAAGGTTGTCGTTTATGCTTTTCATATTCTCCACCTTACTCTCTTTCCTCTGGCTTTGAGGAAAACGATCGCGCCCGATACGGCGGCTATGCCGAAGGAAGCAAAAAGTAGCATCTCTACGCGAAATGAATTTGCTATTCCGCTCTTAAAGAACCATTTGTCGTAAAGAGCTATCATGTCCTTTGTGAAGATCAGCTGAAGAAAATTCAGGGCGGCTATCGAAAGGCTATATACCCAAAGCCTCCAAAGCCTGCACTCCATTATAACCTCGTTGAACATCTTATTCCCATTTACAGAATCCACAGCTACAGATACGTATGATGTATCCTGATGAAGAAGCACGGAGCGGGTTTCGTTTTCACCTTTATTTGTTGCGGTAAGCTCAAGCACGTCTATCACGCGGTTCTCGTTGTTAAACATTACTACCGAAAAAACAAGCTTGTCAATTCCGCGATCCAATCTACACTTTATATACTTGTATCCGTCGTTGGTAAAAAGTATATATCTTTGAATGTATTTTCTCACCGAGGGATGCGGCTCATAGGATATCGCACGTCCGCTAGGATATATGTATTTTTTCAATCCTCTGTCCGTGCTGCTTCGAACAGAGCACTTTATCTTAACGATTTTTGGAAGCACGGTTGCCGACAAAATGAAATACAGCACTATTTCCAATATAATCAGAAATGCCACAATGATCGACGTTATGATCTGTTCCATTGATTCTCTCCTTCGTCTGTTTTTATACGCTTTATTTATCGCCTTCGCCCTGGTCCTTCTCCTTCATATATTCCTCGAAGATACTTTCCACTGCAGTTCCCGTTAATTCCGAACTGTCAGATAACTTATAGGACAGCAAGTTTGCTATGCGGTTTTCAAGATTTGACGGCACATATACTCCGCACGACTCAAACTTTTCGGATATTCCGTTGGCTATAGCCGTACTCTTTACGTAACCGCTAAGTCCCCTTGCATCGTTAAGAACAGATGCAATACCGTTATATAAATTCGTTTTTTGGCTAAGCGAATATTTCTCCAGTTCAAACTCGGAGGCAATTATGTTCATAATCAAATCGTCTATCGCAACGTGAACAGAATTCATATGCGGATTTTTTCGAAGCTCCGCTTCAATGCTCTGAAGAGCATTTTCCTCGACAAAATCGGTCATAAAGCTCTTATAGTCGCGAGTATTAAGTATGGGATACTCCTCAAATATCCTTATCAGTGCGACGATAGTTCTTATGTCCGCATCATAGGTTTCGATACTCGTGGAGGTACAAACGTAGAGAACAGAATTGAAAAAGTTATCTATCTCGCTGTAGCTGCTGAAGCTAGGTCTTGCAATTCCCATATAAGGCTGATATTCAAGCCATCTCGAAGAAACGTTTTTAAGTACGTCAGCCATAACCAGTTTCAGGAAGAGCGAACGGTCTACTTTATCAAGGAATTTTTCTATAATTTCGGAGTTTTCAAGCGTTATAGCGCCCGACTCGTAAAGCTCTACCGCCGTTTCCGTAAGATTGGTTTCTCTGATAGCCTTTATCTCATCGTTAAGGCAGGAGGTATATCCGTACGCATTCGTACGGGTCGTTATATCATAGATAACTCCACCGCCGCAGGTGTAAAGCACAGTTCCCGATGCGTCGTTAGCGTAACGGTCAAGAATGTCAAGTCCCTTTGAGTTTTCCACCGCGGGAATATCGGTCATCTCCTTCAGGGTATCCGCGATATCGTCCGCGCTCTTCAGCAAGCCCATAAGCGGCATAAATACCACAACGGCTATAATAAAGCCTGACAGCGCGCCAACCAGCGCGCCGAGCTTTTTATCATTGACGACGTAGAAAGGAGCATCCTCCGACAAATACACCGCACTTCCTTTGGACCTACCTTTGTTTGACTTTGCGGTGACTGCCGCTATTATTATTTTCACAAGGTAAGTAACGAGTGCTCTCAATATGTAGAAGGTAGGCAGGAAGAGCAGCAGCGAAATTATGATATTTACGAGCATTTTGACAATGCCCACAAAAAGTGCCAGCGTTCCGCTTAACAAGTTAAGCACGCCCGTACTACGCAAAATCTCGATTACCAATGCCCCGATGGGCTTGGTTATCCAAACAGAAACGAGAGAAGCAAATACAGCACAGAAGATCAAGATCGACAAGCTGATAAGCGACCTTGATAACCCGTGCCTGTATCCCTTTCGGACTTCTCTGTATATAACTGCCGCGGTAACGGCGATAATAGCGATTGAAAGCAGCGAAAACGACATCGGGATTCTCCTTAACACAGTAAAAATCAACGTGATAACAGACGCCATATTATATCACATATCCAAGGCTACTGTCAAGGATTTTCTTAAATTATTACAAGGAATTAAAGATCAACAAAGAAACGCATCACAAGGAACTCGAAATTCTGTTTGTTTCCCCCGAAGAACATACCAAAAGCATCGGATACGGCGCGTGCTTGAGGTGGAGGCTATACATCCCGAAACGGTCGTTTGGGAGAGCCGCCGCCCTATTTCGAAAAGCGTAATATTCATTTCTACGTAAATAAGTGGGGATCGGCTCAACAGGCGCAGATCTGGCAACCGAGCTTAAGGAGCCTGAAAAGCCATTGATAGCCCTTGCAATTTACGGTCTTTCATCCATAGCTTTGAATCTCATTGCCCCTAAAATACCTCGCACACGCAAATATATCAACGGCACACCCACGATTTTAATGTGAATTGCCTTACCAATCAATTAAAATTACAGGAACATGGGGACGCAAAAAAGATATTTCCCGAAGTTTACCGCCCGAAGGAAGACAAGCTGACTCTCTATCCAAAGGAGTGATTTTGGCATATACTGATACAAAAACAAGGGCTGAACAGTATTTTGCTCAGCCCTTGTCAGCTTTATTTTCTCTTCTTCACCTTGCCAATAATCCATTTTATCGACAATATCACCCCTGCCATTATGCCAACCTTAAGCAAGGAAACAGCAAGAGTAGTAACAATAAGCGGGATTACCTGTTCTCTTGGCATCGTAGTGTATATAGTAACAATATCTTTTACCCACATAAACACGATAAATGCTACTGCAATAATGAAAACAATCACTCTCCACGGCTCTCTCTTCTTGCTTTTCATTGCGTTTTCTCCATGTTTTAGGAATTTTTATATTACCGACATAAAATATTCCGATAAGGTCTGGGGACTTTCCTTCATTCCGTTTTCTACCCACCACCGGATAGCTTCTACAAAGCAATTTGATATGTGATTTACCCAAAAGCTCTCGGGCAATTTCTCGGGCTTTTTGTGTGCGAAAATGGGAAGCTGTCTGTTTATAAGCTCCTTTAGATTTTCCTTAAAATATCTCAAAAACAGCTCGTTATTTTCACAAGACAACAATTTTAATATGTTCAAGTCATTTTTTTGTAGATGCTGTAAAAGATGTATAAACACGGATGGCGGTGCGTCACAATCAAAAATATGCACGTGATTTTCTTCCCCCTGTCCAGAGGAATCGAATATATGGCAAAACAGCTCCTCGCAAAGCTCCTTGAGCAAATAGTCCTTGGTTTCAAAATGAGCATAGAAGGTGGCTCTGCCTATGTCGGCATTTTCAATTATCTCCCCTACCGTGATTCGGTTATAATGCTTTTTTGAAAGAAGCTCACTAAAGGCATTGAATATAGCTTCTCTGGTCTTCCTTTGCCGTCTATCCATTTTCCCTCCGTACAAATTTTTTTAAATGTTCGGTATCGAACTATCCATGCCAAATATATATTGACTTTATATACCTAACAAAATACAATATTATTGAACGGTATGTTCGGTAACAACATTGTACCATAAATTTTATTTTCTGTCAACAGGGAGGAATTATGAAAGCGGAAAGAAACATTTTACTTGCGTTTGTATTAAATCTTGCTTTCTCAATTTTTGAATTTGTAGGCGGCATACTTACAGGAAGCGTAGCCATAATTTCCGATTCGGTTCACGATATAGGAGATGCGGCGAGCATTGGGATTTCATATTTGCTTGAGAAGAAAAGCAAAGGCGCTTCGGATGAGAAATATACCTACGGCTATGCCAGATACTCGGTCATAGGAGGGCTTATTACGTCGTTGATACTTCTGATAGGCTCTGCGGCGGTAATTTACAAGGCTATAACACGGATAATCAATCCTACGCCAATAAATTATAGCGGAATGATATTTTTTGCCGTTATCGGGGTACTCGTCAACCTCAGCGCAGCTTTGTTCACCCGCCAAGGGAAATCGGTAAATCAAAGAGCTGTCAATCTTCATATGCTTGAGGATGCGCTTGGATGGATAGTCGTCCTGCTGGGGGCTATTATTATGCGCTTTACAAACATTGCTGTTATTGACCCTATCATGTCAATATGCGTGGCTGTATTTATCCTTGTAAATTCGATAAAATATTTAAGCGAGATATTTGATATATTCCTTGAGAAAACTCCCCGCGATATTCATATTCCGGAGCTTAAAGAGCACCTGTTAAAAATAGACGGAATTCTTGACGTTCACCACATTCACGTGTGGACCATAGACGGGCAGAAGCACTACGCAACTATGCATATAGTTATCGGCGCAGACCCGCACTTCATCAAGGATGCGGCAAAAAAGGAACTATCAGAACACGGAATCATACATTCGACCCTTGAGCTTGAACAGGAAGGCGAACAATGTCACGACCGAAAATGTAACATAAAATCAGACTGTGACGAAACGAACCACCATCACCACCATCATCATTAAACCAACAAAAAACTATTAAGGACTGACAGTTATTTTATAAAATAATCCCCTTAGTGTGGACACTGAAAAAATTTTCAATACCACACTAAGGGGATTATATCATTTCCTGAGGTTCTCCCTTTGTTTTGCTAAGCTCTCTTCTCTGCCAGATATTCTTCGGCAAAATGTACCGCTACGGCTCCGTCGGAAGCCGCTGTGACTATCTGTCTGACACTCTTTGTCCTGACGTCACCAACGGCAAAAACTCCTTCTATATTGGTTTTGGTCGTTTCGTCGGCTACGATATATCGGTTTTCATCAAGGATAAGCTGTCGGTCAAACATATCCGAGGCGGGAGAACGACCTATGCTGATGAACAATCCGTCAACAGATAGCTCTGAGCGTTTTCCGCTATTCACGTCCTCCACCGCAATACCGTTTAGCTTTCTGTCAAACAGAAGCTCACTCACGCGGCTATTCCAAATAAACTCCACGTTTTCCGCCTTCATAAGCGGCTCATGGTATATCCTGGTAGCCCTCAGTGTATCTCTGCGGTGTATAAGATAGACCTTCTTGCACAGACGGGAAAGTATCATTGCGTCTGCAGCCGCCGAGTTGCCTCCGCCAACCACAGCAACCGTCTTGCCTCGAAACATCATTCCGTCGCAAGCGGCGCAATAGCCTACTCCTCTGCCCACAAGCTCACCTTCGTGCTCAATACCCAAATGCTTATGAGTTGCTCCCGTTGCGATTATAACCGTTTTTGCCAACACATCTCCGCTGTCTGTGATTATTTTCTTCGGACAGGCGTCAAGCTCTGCTGAAAGCACCTCGGTCTGTCTGGTAACTGCTCCGAACCGCTCCGCGCCCTTTCTCATTTTATCCCCCAAGGAAAAACCGTCGATTCCCTCATCAAGGCCGGGATAATTGTCAATAGCTTGAGTTTCGGTCATCTGACCCCCTGCGCTGAATTTTTCAAGCACAAGAGTATCGAGTCCCGCCCTTGCGGCGTAAAGCGCCGCCGTATAGCCCGCGGGACCTCCTCCGATAATTACAGTATCAAATACTCTGTTATCCATATTTATTTAAGCATGGCAAGTATCTGCGCCTCGGGGAGCGCTCCCACCGACGCGTTAACTACCTCTCCGTTCTTTAGAACGAAAAGAGATGGAATACTCATTACCTCAAATCTCTCAGCAAGCTCCGTCTCCTCATCAACATTTATCTTGCACACCTTATATTCGGGATGCTCCTCACCTATCTTCTCTACGATCGGCGACAGCATACGGCAGGGTCCGCACCAGCTTGCAAAAAAATCAAGAAGTACGGGGCGGTCACTTTTTATAACCTCTTCCTCAAAATTATTTTTATTTACCAAAACAACTGACATTTTATTCACCCTTACTTTCTATATTATTGCTCTTTCTGTCTATTTTAACACAAGAAGCCTCCCATTATGAGAGGCTTACTTATATAATTAATAATTCTCCGCGTGAATTTCAAAGTAGCTCTGAGGATGCGCACAGGTAGGACAAAGCTCGGGAGCCTTTGTACCAACAACTATATGACCGCAATTGCGGCATTCCCACACCTTTACCTCGCTCTTTTCAAACACAGCCGCTGTTTCAACGTTCTTGAGGAGCGCACGATACCTCTCTTCATGGTGCTTCTCAATAGCAGCTACCAGACGGAATTTTTTAGCAAGCTCAACAAAGCCCTCCTCCTCGGCGGTCTTGGCAAAGCCCTCATACATATCTGTCCACTCGTAGTTTTCGCCCTCTGCGGCGTGTGCAAGGTTCTCTGCGGTATTTCCTATACCGTTCAGCTCCTTAAACCACATTTTTGCGTGCTCCTTCTCGTTATCCGCTGTCTTTAAGAAGAGCGCGGATATCTGCTCGTAGCCTTCCTTCTTTGCCACAGACGCAAAATAAGTATATTTATTCCTTGCCTGAGATTCACCCGCAAAAGCAGCCTCAAGATTCTTTTCGGTCTGGGTTCCGGCGTATTTATTTGCAGGAGCCTCCACTATCTCTTCAAGCTTATCTCCCTTTACCTTGCAGATAGGGCATACCGGCTCTGCTTCTGAGTCAAAAACAGCCTTGCAAACCTTACACTTAAACTTTTTCATAGTTACATATCCCCTTTAAATTCATTAACCCAATCGGTGACCCTTTGGGTTTCTGAATACATTATATCATTTCTTTTTTTGAATTTCAATACCTTTTTTACAAATCTATTTCATAAATTTAAAGCAAAAAAAGCAGCCTTCGCTGCCACCGTATAAACGTAGAAATGACCCTCGACTGCAATTTCTTCACACTGCAATCAAGGGTCACTTCTGTTCACTCTTGATATCTAACATCTTTCTTAATCCTCTCTTTCCTGTTCTACCCTTTACACATCTACTACATCCCTCAAACACTAAAATCCAATTCTCTAAGGAGAATACCCTTTGTTTTTCTTGTACTATTATCTGTAAAAGGCGATATTTTCAACTTCTCTGCCGCGTCACTTTTTCGTTCCGATTTAAACCCGCCGTCCTAAGCTTTTTAGTAGCTTAAGAGGCTCATCTATATAAACTCCTCACTCGCATCACTACCGCACTACGGAACGCTTTTTCGTGTTTTCTTTACGCCTGCCTTGAAGTTTCGTATTCACTTTTTCATTGGAGTGTACCGTCCTATTTTCATTTTTAAACTATCGGTTGGTTTCCTATCCTACTTTGTTTTTAGCGGTCAATTTAATTTCTCATTGGCCCGTACCATCCTTTCTGGCTTTATTATAGCATACTTTTTTTGCTTTTGCAAGATGGTATTTTGTATAAAGTTTATAAATATTTTTTGTTTATTACAGAGAATTTGGTCATTATAACTGATATTTTATTGATAAAGTATTGACAAGCTTCTTTCAATGTGATATAATGAATGTGTTGTGTGGTGCAAAAACATCAAAAAAGCAGCCTTGAGCATTCAAGGCTGCTTTCTCTTTTATTTACTGCGCGGCATCAACAATGGCGGTAAACTTCTTTGCTACAAGGGAAGCTCCGCCGATAAGACCGCCGTCAACGTTTGGCTTTGCGAGAAGCTCAGCCGCGTTAGCGTCGTTCATAGAACCGCCGTACTGAATGGTAACGGTTTGTGCTACCTCTGCTCCGTACATCTGTGCAAGCACGCTACGGATAGCTCCGCAGGTTTCCTCTGCCTGCTCGGGAGTAGCGGTAAGTCCTGTACCAATAGCCCATACAGGCTCATAAGCGATTATAACATTTTTAAGTGCCTCAGCGTCAATATCGGCAAGATCGAGCTTGGTCTGCATTGCGACTACCTCGTTGGTAATACCTGCAAGTCTTTGCTCTTTGACCTCTCCAAGGCAAAGAATAACCTTCATGCCTGCGGCAAGAGCTGCCTTTGTTCTAAGATTTACAGTGGTATCGGTCTCGCCAAAATACTGTCTTCTCTCGCTGTGTCCGATAATTACGTACTCAACGCCGATAGAGGTAAGCATCTGCGCGGAAACCTCACCCGTAAAAGCGCCCTTCGCTTCGTAGTGTACGTTCTCAGCGCCTATTTTGATGTTAGAGCCTTTAGCTGCCTCCATAGCGGCAGAAATAGTAACGTAGGGAGCGCAAAAGATTATATCGCAGTTGTCTTTGCCCTCTACCATAGGCTTTATCTCATTTATAAAAGCCGTTGCCTCGGCAGGTGTGAAGTTCATCTTCCAGTTGCCGGCAATGACCGTTCTTCTCTTTGCGGGATTCATTTTTATGTTCTCCTTATGTTTTATAAAGCTTTAAACTGCGCCGCAATCTTGCGGCGCAGTGTTTTTTATTTTAATTACTTGTCAAGAAGGCAAGAAATACCGGGAAGGTCCTTACCCTCAAGGAACTCAAGAGATGCTCCTCCGCCTGTGGAAATGTGTGTCATTCTGTCGGCAAAGCCAAGCTTCTCAACAGCAGCGGCAGAGTCACCGCCACCGATTATAGAGATTGCTCCGCTGTTAGCCACAGCAGCGGCAACAGCCTCGGTTCCTGCTGCGAAGTTCTTCCACTCGGAAACGCCCATAGGTCCGTTCCATACTACCGTACCTGCACCTGCGATTGCCTTTGCAAACATCTCGCGTGTCTTAGGACCGATATCAAGTCCCATCCAGCCTGCGGGAATATCGTCGGAGTCAACGATCTTGTTCTCCGCGTTCTCGTCATACTCGGTTGCGATTACGTTGTCAACGGGAATCATAAAGTTAACTCCCTTTGCCTTAGCCTTTGCTACCATCTCGTTAGCAAGGTCAAGCTTGTCCTCCTCGCAAAGAGAATTTCCTACGTCGTTGCCTGCTGCCTTGAAGAAGGTATAAGCCATGCCGCCGCCAATGATAAGGGTATCAACCTTTTCAATGAGGTTGTTGATAACGCCGATCTTATCGGAAACCTTAGCTCCTCCAAGTATTGCAACGAAGGGACGCGCGGGATCAGCAAGAGCCTTGCCCATAACGTCTATCTCCTTCTGAATAAGGTATCCGCACACTGCGGGAAGATATGCGGCAACTCCAGCGGTAGATGCGTGCGCTCTGTGCGCCGAGCCGAATGCGTCATTTACGTATATCTCAGCAAAATCAGCCAGCTCCTTAGCGAAGTCCGCGCCATTCTTGGTTTCTCTTGCGTCAAAGCGTACGTTCTCAATAAGAACAGCCTCACCTTCCTTAAGAGCAGCAACCTTAGCCTTTGCGTCAGGACCTATAATATCCTCTGCGAAGGTAACCTTGTCGCCGAGAAGCTCGTTGAGTCTGTCAGCAACAGGCTTGAGTGTGAACTTTTTCTTATCTCCGAGAGCCTTTTCAAGAAGCTCAGCCTTTGCGGCAGCCTGCTCCTCTACGGGGAGAGCCTCAACCTTTGCCTTTTCCTTCTTGGTAAGTCCAAAGCCTTCGGTGAAGATAGCGTGGGGCTTACCCATATGAGAGCAAAGAACGACCTTTGCGCCCTTGCCGAGAAGATACTTGATAGTGGGAAGTGCCTCTACAATTCTCTTATCAGAGGTAATAACGCCATCCTTAAGAGGTACGTTGAAATCGCAACGAACAAGAACTCTTTTTCCTGCTACGTCAATGTTTTCAACTGATTTTTTGTTGTAAGTCATTTTGGTATATCCACCTTTCATTTAATTTCCATCCTATAATATACCACAAATTTTATCAGATATCAAGTATATTTGCAAAAAAAATTCCTTTTTTGTTAAAATTATGTCAGGTGTTGTCTTTTGCCCTTCTATCTCATCTCATTTTGTAGAAACGCGACTATTTTTTTCTCCTCTCTTGAGACCTTCACCTGTGAAAGCCCGAGTATATCCGCTACCTGCTGCTGAGTCTTGTTTCTGAAGTATCTGAGCAGCAGTATTTTTTGCCACTGCTCCGACATTTTAGCTATTGCTTCCCTTAGCGCCATTCTGTCAAAGAAACGTTGATTTTCATCAATACTGTCGGTATCGGCAAGGATATCCTCCAGCACCGCTCCTTCCTCCTCTCCGTACACGAAGTCGGAAAGTGAGCTTGGGGGTACCATGGCATCAAGTGCCATCGCGGCTTCCTCGGCAGACACCCCCACCGCCTGTGCCAATTCCTTTACGTGAGGCTCTCTGCCCTCGTTATTGATGATATCATTCCTCACCCTTATCAGCTGGATGCCAAGCTTTTTATAATATCTCCCCACCTTTATGGGTCCGTCGTCGCGGAGTGCCCTCCGTATTTCTCCGAATATCATAGGCACGGCGTAGGTAGAAAAGCAGGTTCCCCGCTCAAGGTCGAAGCTTCGTATAGCCTTGAGCAGCCCTATGGTGCCTATCTGCATCAAATCCTCAAGCTCCATACCACGCTCTCGAAATCTGAGAGCTATGCTCCGCACCAATCCGTAATTGTTTTCTATAAGAAGCTCACAGGCTTTCATAGCCTCTTGCTCATTATCGCCCTGAGCTATACCTATAAGCTCTCTGTTCTGACCGTAGCCCCGCTTGTCCTCGGCGCAATTCTCTATTCCCTCGCCTTCAGATATTTGAACAGCGTCACAGTAGTTCCCTTTTTGCATCCCGAAAATACCCTCACCTTATCACAAAAGCTCTCCATAACCGTAAAGCCCATTCCGCTCCTCTCGTTGGCGGCATCGGTAGTATAAAGGGGCTGTCTTGCCTCCTCTACGTTCTCTATGCCGCAGCCCTTGTCCTTTATTTCTATACGGACGAGATTTCCCTCGCACAGACGGACGGTTATGTATATAACACCGATGGTATCCCGATAAGCGTGAACTATGCAATTTGTTACCGCCTCGGAAACAGCGCATTTTATATCGGCTATGTCACTTGCCGAAGGGTCAAGCTGTGAGCAGAACGCCGCCACAGCCGCTCTTGCCGCCCCCTCGTTCACAGACAGCGAGGGCAATCTTAATTTCATTTCATTCAGCACCTGCGCCGAAAAACGGTTTTTAGTTCCTTTGGTCTTCATTTTCCCTCTCCTTTTCACTTGTGTATTCTATCCCCACTATCTTTTCAAGTCCGGCGAGCTTAAATATCCGTACAAGCCTTTCATTGGGGTCGCGAAGCACCAGCTCGCCTCCTATTGTCTGCATCTTCGAGTATCGACCCATAATCAGTCCCAGTCCCGAGCTATCCATAAAATCTATCATAGACAGCTCAATAACCGCCCTTGCCGGGCGCATTTCCATTATCCGTCCGTCTATTTCGTTACGTACTCTGACCGCGCTGTGATGGTCTATCTCACCCGACAGGCTTATCAAAAGCTCGTCCCCTTTTTCGCTCATTTGGAGCAAACAATTCTTTTTTAACATCTCAGACCTCCGTTCTTTGTCTTTCTTTCATTATTTTAGCACACGATATATGCGTATTTTGTCAAAAGCTGTCCTTAGTAAAAAATAGTAAGCACCGCGCTTTCTTCCATAAAATGTAATTTGCTTGCCTTTTTCCTGAAATTTTTTTCAGTTTTATAAAAAAATTTAAAAAATTCTATTGCATTTAAAAATTATTATGATACAATGTATGTGTAACCAAAATATATGGAGGTATTTTATCATGGCTTACAGAATTTCCGATGAGTGCATCGCTTGTGGTGCTTGCACAGAGGCTTGCCCCGTAAACGCTATCGCTGAGGGTGACGGCAAGTACAACATCAATGCTGACGAGTGCATCGAGTGCGGTGCGTGCGCAGAGGCTTGCCCTGTTGACGCTCCTGTTGCTGAATAATTTATAATTATCGGTACATAGACGGGGTTGTTGCATTCTTTGCAGCAACCTTTCGTTTTTATGTAGGAGGGAGGTAACGGTGATAGATACGGTTATTGCTGAGGACGAGCGTTTTGACGACGTAAACGAGCATATAAGGATAATACAGAAAAAGGACGGACTTACCTTTGGTACAGACGCCTTTTTGTTAGCTTCCTTTATAAAGCCGCAGCCCAAAGGCACAGCCGCGGAGCTTGGCGCGGGTACGGGAATAATTTCACTTCTTTTAATGGCTAGAAACAGATTTTCAAAAATAAGCGCCCTTGAGATACAGAAGGATTTTGCCGATATTGCCCAGCGTAACGTGCGCCTGAACGGGATGGATGGAAAAATAAGCGTTCTGTGTAAGGATGTCACAAAAGCTGTTCCATCGGATATAGAGGGAGAAGCTGACGTAGTATTCTCAAACCCTCCCTATATGAAGACAGACAGCGGGAAGCGCAACGAATGCGACTATAAATATATAGCCCGTCACGAGGTCTGCGGAGATATAGACGATTTCTGCGCCGCCGCTTTTCGTTTGCTTAAGCACGGGGGCAAATTTTATGCCGTATGGCGTCCCGACCGTCTTACCGATATAATAGCGGCTATGCGAAAGAACCGCCTTGAGCCAAAAATAATGACCTTCGTACACGCTGACAGCGAAAGCTCCCCCTCCATGGTGCTTATATCGGCTACAAAGGGCGGTGCCTCGGGCATAAAGGTTACAGCTCCCCTTTTCCTTTACGATGGAAAGGATAGAGGGCAGATGAGCGAGAGAGCGCGAAAAATTTACGACACTATGTCTTTTGAATAAGGAAGCTTTATGGAAAATATAAAACGAGTCCTCAGCTACGTCAGACGAGGCGTAGATGACTACAATATGATAGAGGAAGGCGACAGGATAGCCGTAGGTGTATCGGCGGGAAAAGACTCTCTCACCCTTCTCTGCGCTATGGCTGACCTCAGACGCTTTTACCCAAAAAAATTCGAGCTTTGTGCCGTAACCGTGGATATGGGCTTTGATGGGGTGGATTTTTCTGCCATAAAAGCTCTGTGCGACGAGCTTGGAGTAGAATATCACATAGTTCCCACTCAGATATCCAAGGTAATATTTGACGTGCGAAAAGAAAAAAATCCCTGCTCTCTTTGCGCCAAGATGCGTCGTGGCGCGCTTTACGGATATGCAAGGGACATAGGCTTTAACAAGGTAGCTCTCGGTCACCACTTTGACGACGTGGTTGAAACCTTTATGCTCAATCTTTTCTACGAGGGTAGGCTTGGATGCTTCCAGCCCGTTACCTATCTTTCAAACACAGGCATAACACTCATCAGACCTATGATATATATGCCGGAGAAGGACGTGCGCTACTTTGCCTCAAAGTCTGACCTTCCCGTTGTGAAATCCCCCTGCCCCGCTGACGGAAATACCGAGCGCGAGAAAATGAAAAAGCTCCTTGCCACACTGGAGCGCGAAAACAAGGGGCTTCGCTACCGCATATTCGGCGCGATACAACGCGGAGAGATAGACGGATTTCGCCAGATAGGCAAAATGCAGGGCATAAAAAACTATTCAGAGGATTAAATTACTGTATTGACAACAAAAGTCAGGTATTATATAATTTATACATCAAATACTTAAGGAGCAACAACCAATGAAAGACGTTATTGTTTTAAAAAAAGGTCCTTGGGTTGCGGGCGTTTGCCCCAGACTGGGCGGAAATCTGGTATATCTTCTTTACAATTCAAAAAATGTTCTCCGCCCCTTGGTTGACGAGAGCCAGATAGACACGAACCCTTATCTTCAAGGCTCGCCTATACTTCTTCCCGCTAACAGAACCTATGAGGGAAAATTTACCTTTGAGGGCGTAGAATATACCCTTCCCGTCAACGAACCGAGAACCAACTCTCATCTTCACGGCCTTGTGCTTTTCCAGCCCTTCTGTGTGGAAGACCAAACGGATACCTCAGTAACTATGAAATTCGTGAACAGGAATGGCACTGTATATCCCTTCGACTTTGAAATGACTGTTACGTATTCCATAGACGATAAGGGACTTTCCCAAAAATTTGACATAAAGAACATAGGCGACAAGAATATGCCATATACCTTCTGCCTACACACCACCTTCGCTATCCCCTACGGTCAGTTTACCTTCCCCGTAAAGGAGCGTCAGGAGGCTGTCAACGATATCCCCACAGGCAGATACATAGAGCTTACAGACGTTGAAAAGAAATTCGTTACAGGCTCTCCCGCCAGAGATGTGGCAATGTGCGGCTACTATTCCGCCGCGGGACATACGGTAACCGTGGATAATTTCATATACACCGTATCCGAGAACTTCGACCACTGGATAACATGGAATGCCAGAGGCAAGGAGGATTACGTTTGCCTTGAGCCTCAGGCAGGTAAGGTAAACGGTCTTAATATCCCTGACGGACATCTTGTGCTCTCTCCCAATGAGAATCACGTATATACCACAAGATATTCACACTCTTAAAAACACAAAAAAATAGCATTATACTATTGACAAAATAATCGCTTTATGCTATACTGAATTAGTAAATTTCAAGTTATACGGAGGTCTTTATTATGAGCAGAATTAAGACAATTGAAACTAAGGATATCGCAAAGACCGTTAAGAACGGAGGCTGCGGCGAGTGCCAGACTTCTTGCCAGTCCGCTTGCAAAACTTCTTGCGGCGTTGCAAATCAGCAGTGCGAAAATAAGGAAAACAACTAATTTTCCCGCAACTCAAAAAACGCTGTCTATAACGGACAGCGTTTTGATTTTAAGGTTACACAAAAGGAATAGATTATGGTACATCAATATAAACTTAACGGATACAACATAGTTCTGGATACTGCAAGCGGCTCTGTGCATACTGTGGACGACGTAGCTTACGATATAATCGAAATGTATGAGAATAGCTCCAAGGATGAAATAGTAGCGGCTATTCTCAAGAAATACAGCCACCTACCCGAGGTCACAAAGGAAGAGGTCCTTGAGTGCATAGGTGACATAGAATCACTTATCGAAGCAAAAAAGCTGTTTGCCAAGGACGAATACGAGGAGCTTGCCTGTAATTACAAGAACAACAGTAAGGTAATAAAGGCTCTGTGCTTACACGTGGCCCATACCTGTAACCTCAACTGCTCATACTGCTTTGCAAGTCAGGGAAAATATCAGGGCGACAGAGCGCTGATGAGCTTCGAGGTAGGAAAGCGCGCCTTTGATTTTCTTATTGAAAACTCGGGAAACCGCAGAAACCTTGAGGTTGACTTCTTTGGGGGTGAGCCTCTTATGAACTGGGATGTTGTTAAGCAGCTTGTGGCATACGCGAGAAGCATTGAAAAGAAGCACAACAAGAACTTCCGCTTTACACTTACGACTAACGGAATACTCATAGACGACGAGGTCATAGATTTTCTCAACAAGGAAATGAGCAACGTGGTGCTCAGCCTTGACGGAAGACCCGAGGTAAACGACCACTTCCGCCGCGACTACGCGGGTAACGGTAGCTACGAAAAAATAGTCCCAAAGTTTTTGCGCCTTGTGGAAAAGCGCGGAGGCAAGGACTATTACGTCCGCGGTACGTTTACCCATAATAACGTGGATTTCACAAACGACCTTTTCCACATGGCTGACCTTGGATTTAAAGAGCTTAGCATGGAGCCTGTGGTGTGTCCCCCCAGCGACCCATACGCGCTGACAGATGAGGACCTTCCCAAGCTGTTTGAGCAGTATGAGATACTCGCCAAGGAAATGATAAAGAGAAAAAAAGAAGGCAGACCCTTTACCTTCTATCACTATATGCTTGACCTTACGCACGGCCCTTGTATCTACAAAAGAATAACAGGCTGCGGCTCGGGCACGGAGTATATGGCGGTAACCCCTTGGGGTGAGCTCTTCCCCTGCCACCAGTTCGTGGGTGACCCCAAATACAGCCTTGGAAACATCTACGACGGAGTTACCAACACCGAAATACAGGATTGCTTCCGCTCCTGTAACGCATACGCCCGTGAGGAATGTAAGGATTGCTGGGCAAGACTATATTGCTCGGGCGGATGCGCCGCTAACTCGTATCACGCAACGGGCAGCATAAACGGTGTATACAAATACGGCTGCGCGCTTTTCAAAAAGCGTATTGAGTGCGCCGTTATGATACAGGTCGCAGAGGTCGAGGACGTATGACCACACCTGTTGCCGATTTTGTAAGGAAATACGCGCAAGGGGACGTATCGCGCTTTCATATGCCGGGGCATAAGGGAAAAATCTTTCTGGGCTGTGAGGCCTTGGACATCACCGAGATAAACGGAGCTGACATGCTCGGCGCTGCTTCGGGCATAATAGCAGAGAGCGAGGAAAATGCCACTTCCCTTTTCGGTAGCGGTCACAGCTTTTATTCCACCGAAGGCTCAAGCCTATCAATAAAGACTATGCTTGCCCTCATAAGAAAAAAAACGCCTGCCAATGAGCGAACAAAAATCCTCGCGGCGCGAAATGCCCATAAAGCATTTATATATGCTTGTGGGATTTTGGATATAGACGTTGAGTGGATATACCCAAATGAATTTTTACACCTCTGCTCCTGCGAAATAACACCGCAAGATTTGGAAAATGCACTAAAAAACTCAAAAGCGCTTCCCCACGCGGTCTATATTACTTCTCCCGATTATCTGGGCAATGTAGCCGATGTCAAAGGACTCGCCAAGGTCTGCCGCAGACACGGTTTGCCTCTGATGGTAGATAACGCTCACGGAGCATATCTCGCCTTTAAAGAGCCCTCTGAGCATCCGTTGGCGCTCGGTGCGGATATGTGCTGTGACTCGGCGCACAAGACACTCCCCGTGCTTACCGGCGGAGCATATCTTCATATATCAAAGGATTATAAGGATTTTTCCATTGAAGAAATACGAAATACTATGTCGGTCTTTGCATCCACAAGTCCTTCATATCTTATTTTGCAGTCCCTTGATATGTGCAATGCGTATATCACAAAGGGATATAGCGCGCTCCTTTCGAAATGTATGAAAAAAGTGCGGATTTTGAAAGATAAACTTTTGGCATCCGGCTTTCCGTGCAATGATACCGAGGAGCTGAAATTAGTCTTTTCAAAAATCAAGTGCGGATATTCGGGTGTCGAGCTTTCCAAGCATCTGTCCCGCTTTGGTATAGAAATAGAATTTGCGGACTCTGATTATGCGGTGTTAATGATAACGCCCGAAAACTCGGACAGTGACCTTGAGCGTATATACAACGCCTTTTGTTGCCTCAAGCCTAAAGCACCGCTGGGTAATGATACGCCCTCTCTGCTAACTCCGCCCTATTGCAAAATGTCTATTCGGGAGGCAATATTTTCCAACAGCGAGATAATAAGGATACAGGATGCCGAAGGAAGAATCTGCGCCACCCCTACCGTATCCTGCCCACCCGCAGTTCCTATCGTGATAAGCGGAGAGGTCATAGACAGCAACGCAATAGAGCTGATGCACTATTACGGAATAGAAAAAATAGATGTTATAAAGTAAAAAGTTCCCTGAAAATCAGGGAACTTTTTGCATTAAAACAATCCGTCAAAGAAATCGTCGTTCACAGGCTTTGCGGCGGGCTCTTCCTTTATCTCGGAATTTGCTTCGATAATGGCAGCCTCAACGTCCTCTTCCTCAACCTCAAAATCTGCCGCTATGATAGTAATTCTCATTTCGTCCTCAAGCTCAGGGTCAAAGGCAACTCCCCAGATAACACTTGCGTCCGAGTTACACTCATTAGCTATCATAGTAGAAGCCAGGTCAACGTCCTCAAGTCCTACGTCGGCAGAAGCGGAAATACTTATGATAACACCCTTGGCGCCCTTTATAGAGGTTTCAAGCAAGGGACTGGATATAGCCATCATAGCCGCTTCCTGAGCCTTATCCTTACCCGTAGCCTTACCCATACCCATATATGCAACACCCGAGTTAGCAAGAACCGAGGTGACGTCCGCAAAGTCTATGTTGATAAATCCCGGTACGTTTATAAGGTCGGAAATACTCTGAACACCCCTGCGAAGAACCTCGTCAGCCTCAGAAAAGGCAGTAGCAAGAGTAATTCTTGAATCCGCAACCAGCTTCAGTCTTTCGTTGGGGATAACAACAAGTGAGTCAACGTACTGGCTTATTTCCTTTATTCCTTCTTCTGCCTGAAGCATTCTCTTTTTGCCCTCGAAGCCAAAGGGAGTTGTAACTACACCTACGGTAAGTATATCCATCTCTCTTGCCGCCTTTGCAACGATAGGAGTAGCTCCCGTACCCGTTCCGCCTCCCATTCCTGCGGTAACAAACACCATATCCGCGCCCGAAAGCAGCTTCTTTATATCGTTGTACGCCTCGTCCGCCGCTCTCTTTCCTAACTCGGGATTAGAGCCGGCACCAAAGCCGTTAGTAATCTTTTCTCCTATTGCAAGCTGCTTTGGCGCAACCGATTTCTTCAGCGCCTGCTTATCGGTATTTATGGCGATAAACTCTACACCCTTAACCTCGGAGGCAATCATTCGGTTAACAGCGTTATTTCCGCCACCGCCGACTCCCACAACCTTTATGTTTACGCCATATTCATTATTGTCAAACTGTTCAAATCCCATTTTCTTTTCCTCCGCTTTGTAAATATCCTTCTCTTATATAATAATATATTTCGATGAATTTTGCAATAGTTTTAGAAAAATTTATATACTTTTTTTTACAAAATAATAACGCTACGGCAAAACTTACCGTCTGCCGTAGCGTTTGCTTGTTTACTTTGCAATTTGATTAAAACAAATCTCCAAGAATGTCATCAAGGTCAAGAGCGTTAGAATTCTTTTGAGAAGCTACCTTTATGGGAGCAGCCTCCTCTACATTCTCTGCCTTAGGATCGATAGCTGCAGTCTTAGCCGATTCTTCCACAGGCTTTGAATCCTCTTTTGCAGGAGCTTCATTAGTTTCCTTTGTAAAGCCGGTAGCTATAATGGTTATTCTCATTTCGTCCTCGAGGTTTTCGTCAAATCCAACGCCGAATATGATGTTAGCATCGGGATTGCATTCATTGGTAACCATATTAGCAGCAAGGTCAACGTCCTCAAGACCTACATCGGGAGAAACCGAGAAGCTTATGATAACGCCCGTAGCACCCTTAATAGATGTTTCCAGCAAGGGGCTGGCAATAGCCATACTTGCAGCCTCCTGAGCCTTATCCTTACCCGTAGCGCTTCCTATACCCATGTGAGCAAGACCCGAATGAGCCATTACAGAGGTAACGTCCGCAAAGTCAAGGTTAATAAACTGCTCTACGTTGATAAGCTCGGAAATGCTCTGTACACCCTTGCGGAGAATGTCATCAGCCTCAGAGAATGCGTTAAAGAGAGTGATTCTGCTGTCGGTAACCAGCTTAAGTCTTTCGTTGGGAATAACAACGAGAGAATCAACATACTGACTGAACTCCTCAATTCCCGCCAGCGCCTGTTCCATTCTTCTCTTTCCTTCGAAAGCGAAGGGCTTAGTTACGATACCTACTGTAAGTATATCCATATCGTGAGCTATCTTAGCCACAACGGGAGCAGCACCCGTACCCGTTCCGCCGCCCATACCCGCGGTAACGAATACCATATCGGCGCCTGCGAGAGCAGCCTTTATATCCTCAAGCGACTCCTCGGCAGACCTTGTTCCAATGGAGGGATTGGCACCTGCTCCAAAACCCTTGGTAATCTTCTCTCCGATTGCCACCTGATTAGGAGCAAGCGAATTTTTAAGTGCCTGTCTGTCGGTATTGATAGAAACAAATTCAACACCTCTTACGTTGGAAGCTATCATACGGTTAACGGCATTGTTACCGCCTCCGCCTACTCCAACCACCTTTATACATACGCCGCTCTGGTAGCTATCATCGTGTTCAAAAGTCATTTTTACATCCTCCGCACATAATTATATATATTATAATAATATATTATTCGCGTTTTTGCAATAGTTTTTTAAAAAATTCAATAATTTTTTACATTTAATCTTTTCCGTTGCCTTCATTCTTTTCGGAAACGTCAGAGAAATATCCTCTGAATCCCACGTTTGAGGGTGTAATAAAGTTTATCTCTCCCCCTACATATCCGTTATCCTGCGCATCGGCGATTGTTTTGAGGAGCATCTCGATTTTTTTATCCGCATCCTCCATATCCCCGAAGTCCACAGAGTATGTACCGTCAACCACCATCTTTATCTCAAAGCGGTTTGATAGGTCAACAAGACTAAGTCTGTCCTTAATATCATTGGTTCTTATGACGTCTATTATCCTCAGCGTCTCGCTGACCAGCCTTTCATCCCCTTTTCCGAATTCGGGATGTCGTCCCGCAATAGCGCTCTCAGGTTCGGGTAGAATAAGCTTTGTCAGTCCTCTGTCCTTAAGCATCTGCTCGTCAAAGGTCTCCATCAGCACCCTCAGGTCATAATCCAATGCATAAAAATCCTCACCCACCTGAAGATACCAGCCCGAGCCTCTTTCCTTAATAACAAAGCATACGGTATTGGGAAACCTGCGCTCTATTTTTACGCTTTCTATGTAAGGACACTTTTCAAGAAGTCTTTTTTCTGCCTTGCTCTTGCTTAGTCCGTAAAGCCTGTCACCAGTCCTTATTCCCGCTGCGTTTACTATCTCATTAAGGTCGTATTTCGTATCGCCCTGTATCTCAAATTCTTTTACTGGAAATAGAAGTAAAAGGAGCCGAAATACGCACAAAGCAACAATAGCGCACAAAAGGATAAGCACTATACGTCTTACCCTCTTATTAGCTATAAGCTGTTCTACTCTGTGTTTTATCCCGACTTTTTTCATCTTCTTTTCCTTACCCTTAGTTTCACCTACACTCTATTAACTATAATTATATATCATTCACAAGAATTTGTCAACAAAAAAGAGGTTGCTCCGCAACCTCTTTTTATCATTCATCCCTTGGAATTATTTTTATAGCTATCCAGCAATCCGCAAATAGCCTCGTATATGCTCTTCTCCACATCGGGCTTCGCAAATTTTTTAATATTTTCGCTCATCCGCTTACGCAGCTCGGAGTCGCAATAAAGTCTTTCCATAGCCTCGCAGACCATACATTTTCCGTCAATGTTCAGCTCATCCTCGCATATAACCATTGCCGCATCAGCATCTGCAAGTGCCTTTGCGTTCTTGTACTGGTGGTCGTCAACCACGTTGGGAGAAGGTATTATTACCGAGGGCTTTCCCATTTTTGCTATTTCCGTAAGTGTCATAGCCCCAGCTCGGCATATTACGGCGTCTGCCGCCGCCATATAGGTAGGCAGCTCTCCCGTATATTCCATAAGCACAAATCGCCCGTCGCGCTCCAAGCCATAAGCGGAGAAATAGCTTCTCGCACTTTCAAAATTCTTTTTTCCTCCAATATGGAAGCACATTATATCCTTATGCTTAGACGCAAAATTGCCCATCATCTCAGCCGCCGCGCGGTTCACTCGCTCCGCTCCCATACTTCCCCCAAAGGAAAGAACAACAAATTTTACGTCATCCCCTATACCAAGCTTCTTCCTTGCCTGTTCGCGGGTAAGCGTACTGCACGCTGAACGAAGGGGATTTCCTACGTTTATTACCTTAGCCTCAGGGGAAAGCAGCTCCTTGGTTGACTCGAAATTAGTCATTATGATATCCACGTCCTTCTGCAATCTGCGCACAGCCATACCGGGCAGAGCGTTTGATTCGTGAATCATTGTGGGTATTCCCATATCAGCCGCGGCTTTAAGAGCGGGCCAACAAGCGTATCCACCTGTACCTATAACGATATCGGGGGCGAAATCCTTTATTATTTTTCTTGCTTTCACGGGTGAGGTCAAGGCAAGATACAGCGCCTTGGCGTTTGACACCGAAAAGGAACGGCGTATTCCCTTAACGTTTACGTGATAAAGCTTATATCCCGCCTGAGGTATAAGAGAATTTTCTATTCCGTATTCTGTTCCCACAAAGGCTATCTCCGAGCCGGGAAGGTTACTTTTTATTATATCAGCCATGGCAAGAGCAGGACTTATGTGTCCACCCGTGCCTCCGCCGCTAAATAATACTCTCATTATGTCTGCTGTCCCCTTATACAGTTATTTTTTCTGTGTTGAAAACCTGGATATGGAAAGAATTATTCCCACCTCAAATATCTGGAGCATAAGCGAGGAGCCTCCCGAGCTGAAGAAGGGCAGTGATATTCCCGTGTTAGGCATTGAATTGGTTACCACGGCTATATTCATCAGCACCTGTAAGGCTATCTTAAGGGTAAGTCCCCACACAACCAAGGCACAAAACTTGTCGGGTGCGCTTCTGCCTATCTTTATACCTCTCCACACCAACAGCGCGAAAAGGAATACAAGCACAAACGCCCCTACAAAGCCCAGCTCCTCGCAAATAATTGTAAATATAAAGTCGTTCTGAGGCTGAGAAACGTATCCGAATTTCTGTCGGCTGCTTCCGAGTCCGAGTCCGAAAAATCCGCCAGAGCCAATGGCGTAAAGTCCCTGAAGCGTCTGCCATGCCTCTCCGAGAGGGTCAACGCTGTCGATATTGAGCCATATCTGTACTCGCTCCATAGAGTATCCGAAAAACGAGATAAACAGTATTCCCACTACGCCGATAATACCAACGAATATGGCAAGCCACTTTATTCGTGTTCCCGCCAGAAACATTACCATCACTCCGATAAGACCGACGATTATAGTTCCCGAAAGGTGAGGCTGAAGAATTATCAAGGCGCAGAGTATGCCTATTATTATCATAGGAATGAAAAATCCGTGCTTGAAATTCCCCCCGAATTTATGAGTGGAATTTATCTGCTTTTCATATTTCGACATATACAGAGCAAGCACCATTACCACAGCCATTTTGGCTATCTCAGAGGGCTGAATGGTTATTGGTCCTACCTCTATCCATCTTTGCGCTCCTCCCCCCGTATCGCCTATAAATATAACCAATATGAGCAGAAGAATAGCCGCTATGTATGAGCCAACTCCGAACACTCTCCAGAACCAAGGTCTGGCAAACGCCACAAACACTGCCGTGACGGCTACCGAAGCTACTGTAAAGATTATGTATCTCCACAAAAAATAGGTGGCGCTGTCGTAATTTTTCTCGGCATATACCGCGCTGGCGCTGTAAGACATTACCGCGCCGAAGCAGATAAGCAGCATAGTCCACAAAAGGAACCACATATCAACGCTTCCCTTGTTAAGCGGCTTTCTCTCGTCCTCTGCCTCGGCAGGAGTGAGCTTTTCGGTAAATATGACGTCATTAACCGCCATATCCTCCTCCCTTTTCTCAAGGGCGCTCTTTATCCTTATTTTAAGAGATTTCTTTTCTTTAACGTCAAAAGCAGGCAGATTTTGATCTTGTTCTTCATTTCTATTTTCCAAAATCAACACCTCCCTGCCTTGAATTATTTTATTTTTGTAAGCTTATATACCGAACCACGCCAGAACACACAATAGTGCCGTAACAAGAGAAAATACGCTTACTACCTTTACCTCCGACCAGCCGCAGGCCTCAAAATGGTGATGCACAGGAGCGCATTTGAAGATACGCTTATGCGTCATCTTGAAAAAGCCAACCTGCAATATAACAGATATCGCCTCAAATACGTAAACTCCCCCCGCGATTATTATTATCATAGGCTCGTTTATCATAAACGCCGCGCCCGTTACCGCTCCTCCAAGGAAAAGTGAGCCTGTATCTCCCATAAACACCTTTGCGGGATGATGGTTGAATATTAAAAAGCCCAGCATTGCTCCTACAAGAACCGCGGATATCATTGCCAATGAGGAATCAAGATAAGAAAACGCCAAGATGGAGAAGAATACAGCCACCACCAGGGTAACCGTTGACGCAAGTCCGTCAAGTCCGTCGGTAAGATTCACACTGTTAACTACACCGACTATAAGGATGACCGCAAAAATATAGTAAACTATACCAAGCTCTACGTTTATGGTCGTAAAAGGGATATGAATCGACGTATCTATATATCCAAGCGCCTTAAGAAAAACTACATAGGCTATTGCCGCAAGCACCTGAAGTAAAAACTTCTGACCCGCCTTCAGTCCCTCGTTCTCCTTCTTCACAAGCTTTTTGTAGTCGTCAAAAAAGCCTATCATACCGTTCATCACGGCAAGAGCCATAGTAAGCGCCATGGGGATAAGCTCATTCTGCTTAGCGCTTATAGCGTACCATATACTGATACCGGTAAGCGCCATAGCTATTGCCAGAATAAAGGCTATTCCTCCCATTGTTGGAGTTCCCGCCTTGCTCATATGTGATTGAGGACCTTCTTTGCGTATGGGCTGACCTGCCTTTTTTGCCACTAAAATTGGAATAATACAACGGGAGAGTATCACCGTAAGCAAAAACGACGATACCCCCGCTATGACAAATTCTGTCAACATTTCATTAAACATTTACTTTTATACCGCCTTACTTCAAACCAAAAAGTCTATCTTGATTTTCCTCTAAGTATCTGAGGACTCTCTCAGCGGCTGCGCCTCGGCTTGCCTTAACAAGAAGCGTATCCCCCGGACGGAGAGCGTGCAGAAGCATCTCACCGCTTATCTCGGGACATCTTACGTTGCAGTTCCTGTAAATATTCTCACACGACATTCCGCCAAGCATAGCGCCGTTGGCTATCATATCGGCAAGCTGACCAAAGGTAAAGAGCGCAGCTCCCCCGCGTCTGGCAAATTCCATTCCGACTTCCTCGTGGAAGGCGCCCTCGTTTGCGCCAAGCTCATACATATCTCCAAGAAGCGCCGTCATTCTTCCTCTCTGCTTCTGTCTTACTACCTCGTCAAGAACACGGATAGCCGCCTTCATAGACTCGGGACTTGCGTTATAGCAGTCCTCTATAACAGTAATATCACCGATATCATAGATATTCTGGCGCATTCCCACCGCCTTAAAGCAAGCAAGACCGTGGCATATAGCATCATCGGAAAGTCCCATATTTACGCCTACCGCATAAGCAAAGAGCGCGGCATACACGTTATGGTTACCCATAGCGGGAATAGTTACGTTTTCTACAAGCCTTCCATCGTAGCAAATATCAAATACGGTTCTGCCCATAGAACAGCGCACGTTCTGCGCCTTAAAATGGCAGTCCTCGGCAAAGCCCACGTATCTGAAATCCTTTCCGTCAAGCTCCTCGCGGTTGCGCAAAAGCGGCTCGTCGCCGTTAAGAAGCACAATTCCGTCCGCCTTAAGCCCCTTTACTATCTCAAGCTTGGCGCGGCTTATATTTTCTCTGCTTCCCAGATATTCCATGTGAGAAGAGCCTATATTGGTTATTATAGCTATATCAGGCTCTGCTATCTTGGAAAGATACTCTATCTCACCCAGATTGCTCATCCCCATTTCAAGAACAGATACCTCTGTATCATTCCTCATAGTAAGCAAGGAAAGAGGCATACCGATAGTGCTGTTATAGTTACCCTCTGTCTTATGCAGACGAAGATTTTCAGAGAGAACAGCCGCCACAAATTCCTTTGTGGTGGTCTTTCCCACACTGCCCGTAATTGCTACCTTTTTATTGTTAATTCTGCGGTCGTATGCCTTTGCAAGCTCTCCAACAGCCTTAAGAGTATCGTTAACCACAAGGGCTACGTACCTTCTGTCATTCAACGCTTCGGGAATACGCTCGCAAAGAACGCACTCACTTCCGAGAGAAAGAGCCGCGTGTATATAGTCGTGTCCGTCAACACGCGCTCCGCCCAAGGCTACAAAGAGAGAATCTCTCTCTGTTTCACGCGAGTCGGTACAAACAGATCTGAACGGTACGTCGCGATTGGTTTGGCCGCCTGCATAGCAAAGCATACCGCCGCAAATATTAGCAAGCTCGGACATAGTCAAAGCGTTACAACCAACATTAACCTTCATCTCTTTCTCTTCCCTTTCGTCAAAACTTATTTATCGTAAAGCTTACTCAAAGCTTCCTTTACTATCTCTCTTTCGTCAAATGGGTGCTTTCCCGAACCGTCTATCTGATAGGTCTCATGCCCCTTACCCGCAAGGAGCAGAACATCTCCGCGCCTCGCGTATGTACATATAGCTTCCTCTATGGCTCTTCTGCGGTCCTCAATAACCGCATAAGCCTTTTCCTTGTCTATCCCCTTAAGTATATCCGATATTATCTGACTCGGCACTTCCCCTCTGGGATTATCCGAGGTCACAAGGGTAAGATCAGCCAATCGGGAGGCTATTTGTCCCATCATACTTCTCTTTTCTTTTTCGCGCTCTCCTCCGCAACCGAACAGAAGAATAACTCTTGCCTTGTCGTCCTTGAAGGCTCTCACGCTTCTTAGCAGCTTTTCAAGGGCGTCGGGAGTATGGGCGTAATCTATGAAAATATCAAAATTCTGCTTTTCGTGTCCCTTGAAGGGCTCCATTCTTCCCGATATTCCTTTCGTAGCGGCGAATGCTCTGCGTATCCTATCTATGGGGATGCCGTGCATAAGCGCTACCGCTGCCGCCTGTAAGGAGTTCATTATCTGAAATTCTCCCGCAAGGGGCAAAAATACCCTATACAGACCCTTAGCGGTTTTCAGTGCGTATTCGCTTCCTAATGAGCCTATGGGCTTTGGCATAAGAGCGCAAAAGTCCCCCTCCTCAAGAGAACAGCTTTTTTTATCCACACCGCTATCCTCTAAAGAGCGAAAAAGCCGCCCTCCCGCCGCGTCATCAATATTTATGACCGCCCGACGGCATTGAGAAAACAATATTTCTTTAGCCTTATAATATTTCTCCATATCTCCGTGAAAATCAAGATGATCCTCACTGAGATTAGTAAAGACAGCAGTATCAAAGCTTATTGCTCCGATCCTGCTCTGAGCCAATGAGTGGGAGCTGACCTCCATGAAAACGTACTCCGCTCCATCCTTCTTCATCTGCGCCAAGGCAGAATACAGTGTCATCGGGTCAGGGGTAGTCATTTCGGCTTCCGCTATCATACGCCTACCCACCGACATATACCCAACAGTCCCCAAAAAGCCGCAGGGATATCCTGCCTCCTCAAAAATGCTGAGCATCATAAGGGCTGTGGAGGTCTTTCCGTTAGTTCCCGTAACCCCTATTATCCTGAGGTCTGCCGCAGGCGAGCCAAACCACGAGTTATAGAGCAAAGAAGCCGTTAGCCTTGTGTTTTCAACAAGAATTATTGCGGCACCACCCACACACACGCCACGCACATTCTCTGCAACTATAACCGAAGCGCCCGCCTTGATTGCCTCCTCGATATGGTCATGTCCGTCACACACCGAGCCGCAAATGCAGACAAAAATACAATCCTTAGTTACCTTCCTTGAATCGGTAACGACACCCGAGCATATCTTGCTCTCGAGTTCGCAAGGACATTCAAGTCCCGCATCAAAAAGAAGTCTTTCAAAACGCATACGCACCCCCGAAAATCGTTATACTTCAACTTCCGTGGCGCACGCGCCGAGCTTAAGAGCTCTTTTTAGCAAAGGTTACGGTCACTACCGTTCCCTTAGCTACTTTAGTTCCCGCGGGAACCGACTGGGATACCACTCTGTATCCCGTACCCGAAAGATAGCTTGCGCTACCCTCTATTTTTATATTCAGGTCAAGATTTACAAGCGCTTGATTTGCAGTAGCGGCAACCATACCGCTAAGGTCGGGAACGCTGACCATCTCATCAGGGCTTCCCTCTGTATATAGCACTATCTTACCCGAAATCTTCTCAATATATGTACCTGCGGCGGGCATCTGAGATTTTACCACCTCGCCGTTTCCTATGACCTTATAATCAAGTCCCGCGCGTTCTATATACTCGATAGCGCGCTCTACCGACCAGCCCTTATAGCTTCCCGCCTTTGTTGCCATCTTCGCAAGCTCGGCATCGGTATATATTGCTTCAATTCCAAGGTAGGGCATCGCGTTTTCCAAAACGTTCGCCACGTAAGGCGCGGCAACCGTGCTTCCGTAAAGACCGTAGCCCTGCGGTTCATCTACCATTATTATTACGGCTATCTGAGGGTCGTCTGCGGGAGCATACGCCACTGTTGAGCAAACGTACTGCTCACTCTCCGCAAAATCACTCCTGTCGCCTATATGCTTGCATATACTGCAAATAAAATATGCTTCACCGTCTATCTCTATGGGCTTACCCGCGCTTCCGCACAAGGGACATTCTCTTTCCTTTTTCTCAGACGTACCCGTCTTAGCGGCTACTCTATATCCCGCAACGTAAGCGTTCTTCGCGCCGCCCTCTCCCGAAACGCCTTCTTCAAGTATATCTGAGATAAGCTCACAGGTTTCCTTGCTGACCGTTTCGCGTTTCACCTGTGTATCGTGCTGAAATATTATATTTCCCGCATCGTCGCTTATCTGCTCCACAAGATAGGGAGTGAGAAGCGTTCCGCCGTTGGCTACCGACGCCACAGCGGTTATCTGCTGTATGGGAGTTACGTTAAAGTTCTGACCGAAGGCGTAAATAGCCAGGTCAAGCTCACTCATTTCGGGATTAAAAATACTGTTTCCCTCACCCGGAAGGTCTATTCCCGTTTTTTCGGTATATCCAAATGTTTCTACGTAATCCTGATATCTCTCTATACCTACCCGCTGACCGAGGGTCATAAACCATACGTTACAGGACTGCTGTAAGCCCTGCGCAAAGGAAAGCATTCCGTGTCCTTCTCTCTCGTGACAGTGTATTACCTGACCCAACACCGTCTTGTGACCGGGGCAATTTACTCCCTCCGTAAGACTGACCTTCTTTTCCTCAAGAGCCATTGAGGAGGTTATTATCTTAAATGTCGAACCGGGAATATAGCTTTCCGTAACCGCCTTGTTTGACCACATAGTTGTCAAAAGCTCTCTGGAAAGGTCGTTATATTCATCGCTCTGCTTGTCAAAGCCTTCAAGCTCAAGCTGTTCAAGTCTGCTCTTGGAAACGTCGTCAAGCCCCCACGGGTCATTAAGATTAAAGGGCGAAGAGGTTGCCATAGCAAGTATAGCGCCCGTCTTTACATCCATAACTATTCCGCAGGCGCGGTTTTGGGCGGCGTACTTTTCGGTGGTTGCCGCAAGCTCTGCCTCAAGGAATGCCTGAACGTTACTGTCAATAGTCGTTGTAAGATTATATCCGTCTATTGCCTCGATATAGCTTGAATATTCAAAGGGCATTACGTTTCCGTAGGAGTCGCGCGCCTTTATGTAGTATCCGTCAACTCCGCCAAGATATTCGTCATATTGAAGCTCCAGTCCGTAAAGTCCTTCTCCATCACTGCTTGTAAAGCCCAGAATGTGAGCCGCCAAGCTGTTGTTGGGATAATACCGTGTACTTTGCGCCTCAAGGAATATCATCTGTTCAAATTTGTTATCCGCTATAAATTTTCTTATCTCGTCAGCCTTTTCTTCATATACCTTCTGAACTATGGTTCTGTCAAGCTTATCGGTATATTTAGTTGCTTGCTCATATACCTTTTCGTAGCTGACTTCCTCAAGAAGCTCGGAAAGCCCCTTGGCAATTATATCCGAATACTTCTTACCGTCTTTCTTTTCAGCCGCGCTTATTCCCGACGGGGATATAAACACTCTGTATGTGGTCACGTTAGTGGCAAGTACGTTTCCGTTCCTGTCGTATATCTTGCCTCGGTTTGCCGCTACGGGCGACTCTGTAGTCATCTGATTGATGACCTTAGACTGATACTTTTCAAAGCTGACCGTCTGTATAATCAGAATTCTCAATAGAAGCGCTCCGAACGCGGCAAAGATTAAGATTCCCACGAGCGTTGAGCGTTTTATCGCTCTCGTTTTGTTGGGACCGTCGTTCATTTATCTCTCCTTCTTTCCGAGTCCTTACTCGGAATTTTGTGAATTCTTTACATATTATGTTTGCTGTTTTTTCTTTATTCTATTTGCTTAATTCTTAGGGTCTATACCGAACGCCGACAGGAGAGCCGAAAGTCCAAGATTTTCTTCTTCCTTAGCGTCGTATATCTCTATCTCCTCACCGCCGTCAAGCACTATGTATTCGCTATCCGCATACTGTCTTTTTACCATGCCCAGCTTTTTAGCGTCAGCCTCTATTTCTTCCACAGTATATTTCAGATCAAGCTTTCCCTGAAGGTCTGCTTCCTCCACCTTGAGGGATGCTATCTCACTGTCAAGACGTCCTACCTGTCCCGTAGCGCTTCCCACCATTACCGAGCCGCTTACTATAAGGCTCATGGATATGGCGAATACCGCTATTCCCGCCATGGCGGATACAGGCACTCTGAAGCGTCTGCCCTGTCCCCTGTTCTCTCGGCTTTCTACAGGGAACCATTTTTTTGCGAATTCCTTAGCGATAGACAGCAGACCTTGTATGTGACCCTCCTTTGAGCCTGACTCCGAGCGAGTCATCCCCGTTGAGGACGCGCCGTTCTTTCTTGCGGGAACAGCTGAGTTCTTCGCAGCCTCCGCCTTTGCTTCCTCCGCCTTAACGGTGGAGGGCATATAGAAGGCTCTGCGGCTCTTGAAGTAACGGACAAAATCATCAGAGGTCATATATTTGCTTCCGTTGTACGTTCCGCTGCGATAGCTGTCGGCTATCTTTGAGCGAGAATCAAAAAGTATGTAGCTCTCGGGAGTATTATCTCTACTTGAAGCTTCCTTTTCCATAAGCGCAGCCATCTCATTTTTCATATTGTTAGAAACGGCTCTGCCCCTGTAACGTGTGCGAAGCTCCGCGATACAGCGATTGTAGGAATCGTTGTTGTACTCTGCCATTGCTTAAATACCCCCTCAAATTTTGTTTCTATTTTGTCCTGATGTTAAATCTTTTCGGCTACGCGAAGCTTTGCGCTTCGTGAACGCGGATTTTCCTCAAGCTCTTCCTTGCTTGGAAGTATGGGCTTTCGGTTCACCAGCCTTACCTTAGGCTTGTTTCCGCAAACGCACACTGGAAAATCCTTTGGGCATGTGCATCCCGACGCTAAGGACGCGAAGGTCTGCTTTACTATCCTGTCCTCTAAGGAATGGAAGGTTATTATGGCTATCCTTCCGCCCTTGTTTAATCTTTCTACCGCCGCCCTTATAGCAGGCTCGATAACGTCAAGCTCGGCGTTTACTTCAATGCGTATAGCCTGAAAGCTCCGCTTGGCGGGATGATGTCCGCCCTCCCTTGCGGATGGCGGTATCGCGTATTTTATTATATCGCTAAGCTCCCCAGTCGTTTTTATGGGAGCTTTTTCTCTGTGCTTTGCTATCGCTGACGCTATGGCAGGCGCGTACCGCTCCTCACCGTACTCAAAAAGAATTTTTTTGAGCTGCTCGGTTGAGTAGGTATTTACCACACCGTAAGCCGTAAGAGTGTTGCGATTATCCATTCTCATATCCAGCGGAGCATCTGCGCTGTATGAGAAGCCTCTGTCAGCCGTGTCAAGCTGATACGACGAAACTCCCAAATCCAGGAGAACTCCGTCTATGGCATCAATTCCAAGCTCCTCGCACACGCGCGCGATATTGGAAAAGTTGCTGCGCACCACAGTGGTATTTTTGCCCAAGGCGTTTAATCTTTGAGTGGCTACCGCTACCGCCGTCTCGTCCTGATCGATAGCTATAAGCCTTCCGCTCTCCAAGCGCCTTGCTATTTCGGAGGAATGACCCGCGCCACCCGCGGTTCCGTCCACGTATATTCCGTCAGGCTTTATGTCAAGCCCATCCATACACTCGTAAAGCAACACCGAGCGATGGGAAAATTCTATGCTTTTATTCTCCTCACCCATGGTTCACCGTCAGAGTCCGTAGGATTCAAGAAGATTCTTCATATCCTCGATATTCTCGCCGCTTACCATAGCCTCATAGTTCTCTTCCGACCATATCTCAGCGTATTTACCGCAGCCTACTACCACCGCGCTCTTGCTGATTCCCGCATAAACTACAAGTGCGGCAGGAATAACTATTCTTCCCTGAGAATCGGGAGATACCTGAGAAGCATCTCTGTGCAATGCTCTGAGTATAGCCTCTGAAGCCTTTCTTTCCATCTTGAGGATAGGGCTGATGTACTCCTCCCACTCCTCCATGGAATACACCTTGAGGCAATTTTCACGGATGCTTTTTGCCACCATAAAGCTTTCTCCAAGCTCTTCACGGTGCTTTGCGGGTATAAACAATCTGTTTTTTGCGTCGATACTGTGTTTGAATTCGCCCGAGAACATCTGTTTTGCCTCCTTTCGTAGATGCTTTTTATCATTTCTTTATATATGGTTATGAAAGCTTGTGGGTTTCAAATGACTTCTACGCCGTTTTTTCACCACTACGCTCCACTTTTCCCCACTTCGGTGATATTATTATAAATCAATCCACCAAAATATGCAATAGCAAATTTTAAATTTGACCGAAATTCCTTCTCAAAAAAGAAATCTTTTTCAAAAAAACTTTCAATTTGCCCAAAAATAGGGTGTTTTTTCACATTTTGAATTTATAATTTACTTTTTTTTACATTTCTTTTAAAAAATGGGTGTTATTATATCGCAAAATATCAATTCTTCCCTTCTTGGCTCCAGAGAGCACGAAAAAGTTTGATATTTAGCTATCAATTCCCTGTTTGCAAAATCAAATTTATATAGTATTATTAATATTTTTAATAATAAAATTTTGTTTTGTAATTTCTCATATTGAACGACAAAAAAGCGGACGTAAGTGAATTAAACGTTCACTTACGTCCGCTTTTTTACTTTTTCACCATTCCATTACGGTCGGCAAGGTAATATCATTTACGCTTTTATCTTAACCTCGTGTATCCAACCCTCGGGAGCTTCTATTCTTCCCATCTGGATACCGGTCAAGGTATCGTACAGCTTCTTAAGAACGGGACCCATTTCGGTCATTCCGCTGGGGAAGCATATCTCTGTGCCGTGATCAACGACCTTTCCCACAGGAGAAATAACCGCTGCCGTACCGCAAAGTCCGCACTCAGCAAAATCCTTAACCTCGTCAAGAAGAACCTCTCGCTCCTCAACCTCCATTCCAAGATATTCCTTTGCAACATAGCAAAGCGAGCGTCTTGTAATAGAAGGAAGAATAGTATCCGATTTAGGTGTTACCAGCTTGTTGTCCTTAGTAACGAATATGAAGTTTGCTCCACCGGTTTCCTCTACCTTTGTTCTCGTTGCGGAATCAAGGTACATATTCTCGTCGTAGCCCTGATTGTGTGCATCAACGATTGCGTGTAAGCTCATTGCATAGTTAAGACCTGCCTTTATGTGTCCGGTTCCGCGAGGAGCCGCACGGTCAAGGTCGCATACGCGAAGAGTCAGCGGCTTTACACCGCCCTTGAAGTAAGGTCCAACGGGAGTTGCAAATATACGGAACTGATATTCGGTAGCGGGCTTTACACCGATAACTTGATTGCTTCCGAACATAAAGGGACGAAGGTACATCGTCGCGCCGGATCCATAAGGGGGAACGAAATCAGCATTTGCCGCAACAACAGCCTCTACTGCCTCAACAAACTTATCTTCGGGATATGCGGGCATTTCAAGTCTTCTTGCACTGTCAGCCATACGCTTTGCGTTAAGGTCGGGGCGGAAGGTAACAATACGTCCGTCCTCGGTACGATATGCCTTCAAGCCCTCGAATACAGTCTGTGCATACTGAAAAACACCTGCACACTCGTTAAGTACAACGGTTGCATCCTCGGTAAGATATCCCTCTTCCCATGCTCCGTTCTTGAAGTTTGCTACAAATCTTTTATCTGTCTGGACATATCCAAAGCCAAGATTTGCCCAATCCAACTGCTTGTTACTCATAATATTTTTCTCCAAAATTACTTATTATAATTTTTTCCGAGGCTGAGAGCCTTTATATTAAGCTCTTTAAGAGCAGCCTTCTTGGCAGGGACGAGCTTCTCTACCACCGCGTCAACTCCATCAAAGGAAAGCTCGGGGTGATTTTCGAGAAGATGTCCAACTATAATCATATTAGCGAGGCTGGAAATTCCCTCTTCCTTTGCCATCTGAGTTGCGGGAATATAGAACACCTCTACGTCATCTCTCTCTACCTTTGCGTCTATCAAAGAGGAATCAACGTATATCTGTCCACCTGAAATTACCGAATCTACGTACTTTTCAAGAGAAGGAAGATTCATGGCTACAAGCACGTTGGGGCTTGTGATAATAGGTGATCCAACGGGTGTATCAGAAAGAATTACGTTACAGTTTGCCGTGCCTCCGCGCATTTCAGGTCCGTATGAAGGAAGCCAGGAAACCTGAAGCTCCTCTAAAAGTCCCTTATAAGCCAAGAACTTTCCTGAAAAAAGAATTCCCTGGCCGCCAAATCCCGCTATAAGAATTTCCGTGGTTTTCATTCTGCAGCAGCCTCCTTCTCAGATCTATCCTTATAAACTCCTATGGGATAGTAAGGAAGCATATCGCTCTCTACCCATTCAAGCGCTTGCTTGGGAGTCATTCCCCAGTTGGTAGGACAAGCGGAAACAACCTCTACAAACGAGAATCCCTTACCCTCCATCTGATTCTGGAACGCCTTCTTGATTGCCTTCTTGGCATTTTTTACGTTCTTAACGTTATTTACAGCAACACGGGTTATGTATGCGGGTCCTTCGAGCGTCGCAAGCATCTCGCTAACCTTTATAGGCCATCCGCAATGGTTTACGTCACGTCCGTAGGGAGAAGTCTGGGTAACCTGCCCCGGAAGGCTGGTAGGAGCCATCTGTCCACCTGTCATACCGTAGATCGCGTTATTTACGAAAATAACGGTAATATTCTCGTTTCGTGCTGCCGAATGAACCGTTTCAGCCATACCGATCGACGCAAGGTCACCGTCACCCTGGTAGGTAAATACGATATTGTCAGGACGGCAACGCTTAATGCCCGTAGCAACAGCAGGCGCTCTTCCGTGAGGAGCTTCTATCATATCACAGCCGAAATAATCGTATGCCATAACCGCGCAGCCAACAGGCGCTACTCCTATTGCCTTGCCTTCAATGCCAAGCTCGTCCATAGCCTCGGCTACCAAACGGTGAATTATACCGTGAGGACATCCGGGACAGTAATGAAACGGCGCATCTGTCAATGCTTTCGGTTTTTCAAATACTATTGCCATAATCAGAATTCTCCTTTCTCTGCCTTATGTATTGCAGCAAGTACCTCATCGGGAGTAGGAATCATACCGCCCGTGCGGTTGCAAAGCGCAACAGGTCGCTTGCTTTCGGTAGCAAGCTTTACGTCCTCAATCATCTGACCCATACTAAGCTCTACACAGATAAATGACTTAACCTTATCTGCCGCCGCTCTGAGTGCTGCGGTTGGGAAGGGCCAAAGCGTGATAGGACGAATAAGACCAACCTTAATTCCTGCTTTGCGCGCCTCTGCTACTGCATTTTTAGCTATTCTGGAAGCAATGCCGAATGCAACGACACAAATCTCTGCATCGTCCATCATATATTCCTCCCACATAGCCTCGTTCTTCTCTATTTCAGCATACTTCTCGAAGCGTTCGAAGTTCTTCTTCTCAAGCTCATCAGGCTTAAGATAAAGCGAATTTACTATATTGTGGGGACGCTTGCACTCGGTACCTGTAAGTGCCCAAGGCTTCTCATACACCGTTGGCTCAGTATCCTCAAAGGTGATTGGCTCCATCATCTGACCGATGGTTCCGTCTGCGAGAATCATAGAGGTAATACAATACTTATCCGCAAGATCGAAGCCCTTGATAGTAAGACTTGCCATTTCCTGAACCGAAGCAGGTGCAAGAACGATCATACGGTAGTCACCGTGACCGCCACCCTTTGTAGCCTGAAAATAGTCAGACTGCGAAGGCTGGATTCCTCCAAGTCCGGGACCTCCGCGCTGTACGTTAACGACAAGCGCGGGAACGTCAGAGCCTGCTATGTAACTTAGTCCTTCTGCCTTGAGTGAAATTCCGGGGCTGGAAGATGAGGTCATAACACGCATTCCTGCCGCCGCCGCTCCATATACCATATTGATAGAGGCGATCTCGCTCTCTGCCTGAAGAAATACTCCGCCGATCTTAGGCATTTTCTTTGCCATGTATGCGGCAATCTCGGTTTGAGGTGTAATAGGATATCCAAAATAGTGACGGCAGCCCGCTCTGATAGCAGCCTCTGCAATCGCCTCATTACCCTTCATTAAAATTCTTTCTGCCATAATTTTCTCCATTCACTAATCTTACTTTTCTACTGTTATAATGCAATCGGGACACATAGTCGCACAAAATGCGCAGCCAATACATTTTTCCTGCTCTTGCATAAATGCGGGGGAATATCCCTTAGGGTTAAGCTTATCCTGCGCAATCGCCAGACATTTCTTGGGACATGCGTCAACACACAAGCCACAGCCCTTACACATATCCGCATTAAAGGTTACTTTAGCCATACTTTTCCTCCTATTTCAATGACCGCCAGCTAACAAATATTTTTATTCTGTCAGTTTGGTAAATCAAAGTATTTCTTTTGAAGTGTCAGGGGCATTATCGGAATTTCCGAAATTCCCTCAACTATATTTTTCTCAGCGGTATGGAACCATATCGGCAGTCCTGTCACACGACTGACTCCTTGGGCAAACTCAACCGAATCAAGAAGAATTTCTTTGGTTGTTTCAGTGCCTATGTTGGAGTTGTTGACGATACAGTTAAAACGAATTCCGCATGCCGCCTCGATTTCTCTCATAATTTCCACCGTATCCTCTACGGTAGATGTAAGCGGTCTGTACCTATTGATGACGAAAGCCATACGGTAGTTCCCCTCTGCCTTTATAGCATCCGAAAATCTACCGAGGGCATAGGCGCCTCTATCGTCGCCGCCTACGTCAATAATACCGAATATGGACCTATCCTGAACCAACCTGTAGCTCTCTGCGGGAAGCGCAGGGAGATCTACGTTAGTATTTGCGTATTGAGGAGAAATAAGAGTAATTCCCTTTTCTCTCAATTCGCATTCGCTGTCCTTGGTTCTGAAATACGGATTTACAATATCCAGATCTGCAATACAGACCTTCTTCCCTTCCTCTGCCAAAAGCATAGCGTAATTAACGGCAATATTGGTTTTGCCGCTGCCATAATGCCCCGCAAAAAGAGTTAATCTTTTATGTTCCATATTTACAATCTCGCTATTAAAGCTTTTTTCTTATAATTTTTCCACTGGTCGTTTTCGGCAAGCTCTCGTGGAATTCTACTATTCTCGGATACTTATAGGGTGCCGTACGAGATTTAACGTAGTTCTGAATTTCCTTCTTAAGCTCGTCGGTTCCCTCATATCCCTTGACAAGAACTATACTTGCTTTAACGACCTGTCCGCGAATCTCGTCAGGGGCTGCCGAAACTCCACACTCAAGAACGTAGGGAAGCTCCATAATTACGTTCTCAATCTCAAACGGACCAATCCTGTATCCCGAGGATTTAATAACGTCGTCCGCGCGTCCCACATACCAAAGGAAGCCGTCCTCGTCGCACCACGCAAGATCTCCCGTGTGATAAAAGCCGTCCTTCCAAGTCTCGGCTGTAATCTGGGGGTTCCCCTCATAAGCGTAAGCAAGACCGCAGGGCAGACCGTCAGAGATATTGATACATATCTCTCCGCTCTCTCCCGCCTCTACCTCGTCGCCGTCAGGACTAAGCAAATGCACGTCGTAAAGAGGCGTAGGCTTACCCATAGAACCTATCTTGTGGCTTCCGCCCGCAAGATTTCCTATAATAAGCGTACTCTCGGACTGACCGAAGCCTTCCATTATCTTAAGTCCCGTGTGGTTCTCAAACTGACGGAACACCTCAGGATTGAGCGCCTCACCTGCGGTAGATGCGTGCTCTATGCTGGAAAGATCAAAGCGCGACAGATCCTGCTTAATGAGCATTCTGTACATCGTAGGAGGCGCGCAGAAGGTGGTTATATTATATTTCTTGAAGAGCGGGAGGATATGCTCGGCATCAAAACGGTCGAAATCATATACGAAGGTCGCTGCCTCGCACAGCCATTGACCGTACAGCTTACCCCACATAGCCTTTGCCCAGCCCGTGTCGGATATCGTAAGGTGCAATCCGTCGGGGTTTACCTGATGCCAATACTTTGCCGTAATAAAGTGTCCGAGAGGATACTTATGGTTATGCGCCGCGATCTTGGGGTATCCCGAGGTTCCGGACGTAAAGAACATCAGCATGGGGTCATCTCCGCAAGGAGAATTCTCGGTGCGGAAATAGTGGCTGCTGTATATTCCGTATTCGTCGTCAAAGCTACGCCAACCATCGCGGATGCCTCCCACAATGATTTTGTGCTCAAGTCCGGGGCACTTGGCTGAAGCCGCATCTACGGAATCTGCCACATCACCGTCAGCCGTACAAACGATCGCCTTAATACCGCCTGCATTAAATCTATACTCAAAATCCTTCTCCAAGAGCTGATTAGGTGCGGGAATTGCAATTGCGCCAAGCTTGTTCAAAGCAAGGATAGAGAACCAGAACTGGTAGTGACGCTTAAGCACCAGCATCACGCGGTCACCCTTCTTTATTCCGATAGAAGTAAAGTAGTTTGCAACTCTTGCAGATTCCCTTTTCATATCCTGGAAGGTAAATCTACGCTCTGTACCATCCTCTCCCACATAAAGCATTGCAAGCTTATCGGGCTTACGAGTACCAAGCGCATCAACAACGTCAAAGGCAAAGTTGAATTTATCCTCATTCTTAAAGGAAATTTCGGTAAGAATACCATCCTTCTCGGTTGTGGTAATAAAATCCTGATAAATTCTCTGCTGTTTATCCTCGTCACGTCGCTGGGTTGCCGTTGAAGACACGGCAGCCTGCTCACCCTCTCTTGCTGCCTGATTGCGAAGCACAATCGCGTAGAACGAGCAATCCTCTCCGCCTATAGCTATCATTCCATGAGGAGTACCCGAATCATAGTATATACAATCACCGGGATTGAGTATCTCGGTATGCTCGCCGATCTGGATCTTCATCCGACCGTTTATTACGATATCACACTCTTGTCCCTCGTGTGTAACCTGCTCTATGTTCTCGTTTTCCGCACCCTCGTGGTATTTCATCTCCATATAGAGAGGAAGCGCGATACGGTTGCGGAAGCCCGAGGCAAGGTTGTATCCAACCATATTGTGAGCTTCCTCTATTCTCTGCCCCTCTCCTCTTCTTGTGAGGGCATACGAGCGAAGCTTGGGGCTTTTACCCTCAAGAATATCGCTCATATCGACGCCGAAAATAAGCACGCAATGGTACAGAAAGGCAATACTAAGATTTCTGTTTCCATTCTCGCATTCCTCGTATTCGCTCTCACTGATTCCCGTACGCTCAGCCATATCGGCAATAGACAGTCCGGAAATAAGGCGCAACTCTCGAATACGGTCGGCGATCTGTTTTATTTTTATGTCTATTGGTTGTTCCATACTACACCTCTTTTCTTCAAGGATACGTATTAAAGCTTGTTGCGGATAATCTTACCGCTGATAGTCTTGGGTAATTCCTTGCGGAATTCTACTATTCTCGGGTATTTGTAAGGAGCCGTGTGCAGCTTTACGTAATTCTGAATATCCTTCTTAAGCTCCTCGCTCTCCTCAGTCCCTGGAACGAGAACGATACAAGCCTTAACGACCTGACCTCTTACCTCATCGGGAGCGGCGCATACTCCGCACTCAAGGACGTAAGGAAGCTCCATAATAGTAGATTCAATTTCAAACGGACCTATACGGTATCCCGATGACTTGATAACGTCATCAGCGCGTCCAACGTACCAGTAATATCCGTCCTCATCACGCCATGCAAGATCTCCCGTGTGATACATACCGTCGTGCCATACGCCCTTTGTGGCTTCTTCATTTAGATAATATCCAAGGAATACGCCACAGCTCGTCTTAGGCTCGGTGCGAATAACAATCTCTCCGTTCACACCGTCGGCAACGGGATTTCCGTCGGCATCAGCAAGGTCTATTCCATATCCGGGAACAGGCTTACCCATTGCGCCAGGCTTGATCTGTGTGCCGCGCAGGTTTCCGATACCGAGCGTCATCTCGGTCTGACCGAAGCCCTCGGCTATACGAAGTCCCGTAGCCTTCTCAAACTGATAGAAAACCTCGGGGTTAAGCGCCTCACCCGCAGTAGTCGCGTGGCGAATGGAGGAAAGATCAAATCGGCTAATATCCTGTTTGATAAGCATCCTGTACATGGTAGGCGGCGCACAGAAGGTGGTTATATTGTATTGTTTAAAGAGCGGAAGTATCTTCTCCGCATCGAATCGGTCGAAGTCGTACACGAATACCGCACACTCACAAAGCCATTGACCGTACAGCTTACCCCACAGGGCTTTACCCCAACCGGTCTCTGAAATGGTGAAATGGAGTCCGTCCTTTTCGCACAAATGCCAATATTTTGCGGTAACGAAATGACCAAGCGCATATTTATATGAGTGCGCAGCCATCTTGGGATAACCAGTTGTTCCAGAGGTAAAGAGCATCAGCATAGGATCGTTTCCGCAAGGAGCATCCTCGGCGCGAAGGTATCGACGGCTGAAAAGTGAATATTCAGCATCAAAGTCGCGCCATCCGTCTCTCTTTCCTCCAACGAGAACCTTAGTCAGCGAGATTCCCAATGAGTTCTCAGCCAACTCTATCTGATGCGCCGTATCTCCGTCAGCCGTACAAAGCACCGCGCTGACGCCTGCCGCCTGAAAACGATAGGTAAAATCGTGTTCAAGAAGCTGATTGGTTGCTGGAATAGCTATCGCGCCTATCTTATGAAGACCAAGAATCGCAAACCAGAACTGATAGTGACGCTTAAGCACCAAAAGCACACGGTCGCCCTTCTTGATTCCAAGCGATTTAAAGTAATTTGCTGCCTGCGATGAAGCATCCTTGATATCCTTAAAGGTGAATCTTCTCGCGGTCATATCGTTGGCAACGTGGATCATAGCCAATTTATTCGGCTCTCTGCGTGCGATCTCATCAACCGTATCAAAAGCAAAGTTATATTTATCCTCGTCAATGTAATTGACATCGAGAAGAACTCCGTTTTCGTCCTCCTGAGTCTGGATAAACTTTTCGCACAGGAGAGGCTCTCTCACTGCATTCTGCAGGTCGGAGCCAAGATACATAGGCTGGTCGGTAGCATCACTTGCCATAACGACCGAAAGAAAAACGCAATCTTTATTATCTATGGCAATCATACCGTGGGGAGTGGAGGAATTGAAGAAAATACTATCTCCCTCACGCAAAATCTCCTCGTGATCTCCAATGCGGAAACGCAGGGAACCATTGATTACCATATCAAATTCCTGACCAGAATGGGTTACCGTGTGAATGGGGAGCTTCTGGAGCTCATCGGAATAAGGATAGGTCACCCAATAAGGAGCAGCAAGCTTTTTTCGGAACTGAGAAGCGATAGCCTGAATAGTAATACCGTCCTCCTCAGCTGTAGTAATTCCCTTGCCCTTTCGAGTAACGGTATATCCTGAAAGCTTTGCGCTATGTCCCTCCAAAAGGTCTGTAATCTCTATGCCGTAAGCCTTCGCGCATTTATGTATAAACGTGAAGGGCAGATCTATGCTACCCGACTCATACGAGCAATACATTTCCTCAGAAACATCAGTCAACTCTGCCATCTGCGAAATCGTATAGCCCATAATCTGGCGCATCTCGTGTATGCGCAACGCTACCTTTTCAAGCTGTTTAACATCAGATTGATTTGACATAAGTAAAACCTCCTTCAAAAAAACAAAAACGCCTCAGGAATCAAAATTCTGAGACGAGTGCAAAATACCCGCGGAACCACTCAAATTACGGAAAACCGCCACTTAGGACCTATAAGTCCTTGCCCTTAACGCGGGAAACGTGAAACTCTAACTCAAAGCTCGAATTTCCGACTCGGAAGTGATGGGTAGATCGGTTTTTTGCAATCGGCTCGCACCAAACGCCGACTCTCTGTGTGCCTATTGTACCGGTACCGTCTTCGTCACAGTCTTTATTTTTAATGCTATGATTAATTTTATCATTTTTGCGCAAAAAAGTCAAATATTTTTTTATTAAAAAGTGCACAAAATTTCAAAAAATACGAGATATTTTTTGTACATTATTGTCAAAATTGGTGCTTTTTAATATTTTCTACTTGACAAAGCGCTGATTTGGTGGTTAAATATACTCATCGTTATAATTTATTATATGAAAGACAATGACGGAAATCTTGCCCTTATTGAAGCGTACCAGAGAATCGGCGTTTGGTGTGAGCCGACACGCGCGGTTTGGGCATACTCCTTCCCGAGTCGGTCCCATCAAAGCGAAAGCAAGTAATGGGACACGGCAACCTCCGTTACAAGGTAAGACCCTGAATGGGGTTTTTGAGTGATTTCCCTTTTTTAGGGTATAATCAGGGTGGTACCGCGAATTAATTCGTCCCTGAAGCCGTTTCTCGGCTTGGGGATTTTTTTATTTAGACAAGGAGACAACGAATCATGAGAAAGATTGTAATCAGTGACGCGACAATGAAGCAGACCTCCGAGGATCTGCGCCTCACATTTAAAGAAAAAATAGAGCTTACAAAGCTCCTGGACAAAATCGGTGTGGATTTGATTGAGCTTGACGGTATAACCGACCTGCGTGTTGACTCCCTTTTGATAAAATCTATCGCATCCGCAGTTAACAACAGCCGTATCGCTGTTCCTGTAGAATTAGTGGATGACGAAAGTATTGAAAGAACCTGGGCGGCTTTAAAAAATGCCAAAAATCCCCGCCTTCAGGTCTGCGCTTCTACAAGCGCTGTACAAATAGAATATCTTTTCCACAAAAAGCCCGACGCCATGCTTGAAGCTATCAGCCGAACCGTTACCGCGTGTCGCGCGCTCTGCCCAGACGTAGAGTTCGTCGCGGAGGATGCCACCCGCAGCGAAAGTGATTTTCTCGCTAAAGCGGTAGAAACCGCTATCAGCGCGGGCGCTACCACCGTAACTCTTTGTGACACGGCAGGAACAATGCTTCCCGTCGAATTTGCTGAGTTTATTAAAGCTCAGTATGATTCTATACCCAGCCTTGACAAGGTAATCCTTGGAGTTAGCTGCGCCAACACTATCGCTATGGCTGATGCATGTGCAATTATGGCAACCGCTCAGGGCGCAGAGCAGATTCGCGCCGTATGCCATTCAGGCTCAGAGGTATCTCTCGAAAACATCACCCGAATACTTACCGCAAAGGCAGATTCTTTGAACACCTGTATTGACGTAAAAGCAAATCAACTTAGCAAAATCATTTCACAAATAGATAGGCTCTACCATACGGGCAAGGTTCAAAACACTGCCGTTGAATCCAAGGATAATGAAATATTCCTCACTCTGCATGACACCGAGGAGGCTGTTGCGGCAGCTACGGTAAGACTCGGATACGACCTCTCCGGCGAAGACACGCAGACAGTTTATACCGCCTTCAAGCAGATTGCGGAGAAAAAGGAAAAGGTGACCTTAAAGGAGCTTGATGCCATAGTAGCATCCTCGGCTATGCAGGTCCCCTCCACCTACAAGCTGGACACCTACGTTATCACGTCGGGAAATACTATATCGGCAACAGCTCACATAAAGCTCGTGAAGAATGACAGCACCGTGGAGGGTGTTTACATTGGCGATGGCTCTATCGACGCGGCGTTTCAGGCTATCGAAAAGATTACCGGCTGCCACTATGAGCTTGATGACTTTCAGCTTCAGGCAGTAACAGAAGGTCGCGAAGCTATGGGGCAAACCGTTGTTAAGCTTCGCGCGGGAGATAAGGTATATTCGGGCATAGGTATCTCCACCGATATCGTTGGCGCGGGAATACAGGCTTATTTGAGCGCTCTTAACAAGATAGTCTATGAGGAGGAAATCGAATGAAGCTTTCATTTTCCACAAGAGGATGGCCTGATCTTTCCTTTGATGAAATGCTCGATGTCGCCATCGATATGGGATTCTCGGGCGTGGAGGTATATAACCTTACCAAATTTGATCCGTTAATGGAAAAGGGCGGTCCATTCCACAAGTACAATACCGCCGCAACAGTTCGTCAACTTAGAGAAAAGGGCATATCTATTCCCTGCTTCGATACCTCTCTGGATATCTCCTCCGATGAAAATGCGGTATCAAGCCTCAGGAATCTGATTGAAATAGCTCATAATGCGAGAGTTCCCTACGTTGTAACCTGCGCCTTAAAGGAAAATGAGTCTGCGGTATATTCCGCGCTCAAGGAGATTTTGCCGGTAGCAGCAGAAAACAACGTAAGCATCTTAATAAAAACAAGTGGAATTTATGCAGACACCCAGCGTCTTCGCGCTATACTCGACAGCTTTGCCAGTGATAATCTGGCGGCTCTGTGGGACGTTCATCACCCGTACAGAGATAACGGTGAATCGGGTGATCAGACAATAAAAAATCTCGGCGCATATATCGCTCACGTTCACGTACGCGACTCCGACGATAACGGCGTATATCAGCTTATAGGTGAGGGTACTATGCCAATAGAGGATGTAATGCGCGCCCTCTCGTCTGTAAATTACGATGCATTTATCTCGCTGGAATGGAAGCCCGAGTGGCTTCCCGATCTTCAGGATCCCGAGATTATCTTCCCTCATTTCGTGAATTATATGTCCCATTTCCATTCCACCAGGGATATGAAAAAGAGCCTTTATTTCAACCATGACGGATCGGGACAGTACATTTGGAAGAAGGATGAGCTTATCGATCTTACCTTTTCCAAGGTGCTTGACAGAGTAGCAGATGAATTTCCTGATCAATACTGCTTTAAGTACACAACTCTTGATTATACCCGTACCTACTCACAGTTCCGCGAGGATGTGGACCGTTTTGCCCGCGCTCTCGTTTCTCTGGGCGTAAAGGCAGGCTCTAAGGTGGCTATCTGGGCAACTAACCTTCCCGCTTGGTATATCACCTTCTGGGCAACGACCAAGATAGGCGCTGTTCTGGTTACGGTCAATACTGCTTATAAGATTCACGAGGCAGAATATCTGCTCCGCCAGTCCGACACTCATACTCTCGTTATGATAGAAAGCTGTCTTGACTCCAATTACAAGGAAATTATCAACACTATCTGTCCCGAGTTAAAAAACACTGTTGCGGGAGAGCCTCTCCACGCAAAGAAGCTTCCCTTCCTTCGCAACGTTATCACAGTTGGATTCAAGCAGGAGGGCTGTCTTACCTTTGACGAGGCTATGGATAGATATAAGCTTGTCAGCCGCGAGCAGGTAGCCCGAATGGCTGCCGCCGTAAAGCCCAGCGACGTTTGCAATATGCAATACACATCGGGTACCACAGGCTTCCCAAAGGGAGTTATGCTCACACACTACAACGTAGTAAACAACGGAAAATGTATCGGAGACCGAATGGGACTCTCCACGGCGGACAGAATGATGATACAGGTTCCAATGTTCCATTGCTTTGGAATGACACTGTCTATGACCGCATCAATGACCCACGGTACGACTATGTGCCCAATGCCGTATTTCTCCGCGAAGTCTTCTCTTGCTTGTATTAACCAAGAAAAGATCACCTGCTTCAACGGCGTTCCTACTATGTTTATAGCAATGTTCAATCATCCGAACTACCGCAGCACGGACTTCTCATATATGAGAACCGGAATTATGGCGGGAGCAGGATGTCCCCCCGAGCTTATGAGACGTGCGGCACGTCCCGACGAGATGAATATGACGGGTATTGTTAGCGTATATGGACAGACCGAGTGCGCCCCCGGCAATACTATGAGCTCCTGGACGGATCCGCTGGAGGTTCGTACCGAAACGGTAGGATGCGCGTTCCCTCACGTAATGTGCAAGATAATCGATCCTGAAACGGGAGAAGAGGTTGGTCCGGGCGTGAACGGAGAATTCTGCGCCAAGGGATATAACACTATGAAGGGATACTACAAAATGCCCGATGCCACAAAGGAAACTATTGATAAAGACGGTTGGCTCCACTCTGGGGACCTTGCTTGCTATGACGAAAATGGAAACTATAAGATCACAGGACGCCTTAAGGATATGATCATTCGCGGCGGCGAGAATATTTACCCCAAGGAGATCGAGGAGTTTATTTATACTCACCCGATGACTAAGGATGTTCAGGTTATCGGTGTCCCCGACAAAAAATATGGCGAGGAAATTATGGCGTGCATCATACTCAAGGAGCCGGGAAGCGTCACCGTTGAGGAGATGAGCGAATATATCAAGGCAAGTATGGCTCGTCATAAGGTTCCAAAGTATATCGAGTTTGTGGAGAGCTTTCCCATGAATGCGGCAGGCAAAATTCTCAAATACAAAATGCGGCAGGAAGCAGCGGAGCGCCTCGGACTCGTTGGCGACGGAGCAGATACTGCTTCTCCGAAAAAATAACCGTTAATAAAAAAATTGAAGAGGGACTGCGTCATTTAGATGCAGTCCCTTATTAGGTTTATATCTGTCTGCGTTTTACAATAGCCTCGGTAATATTGGTAAGAACAAGTTCTCCGTTTTGGTTGTAGGCTTCGATAGAAATTTCAACCAACCCGTTTTTTTCATTTCTTTTTACTAAATTCGTAACGGTTGCCTTCCCTGCCAAGACATCCTCGGCAAATACAGGCTTGAGCCACTCTATTTTTGTGGATTTCCCCGCAAGCAGCTCCCTGCCGAAAAAATCCACCTCAAGGTATTTTGCCCATACAGACACAAAAGACATAACACCTGGGGCAATCAGCTGTCCAAAGGGAGAGCTTTTTGCATATTCTTCGTCTGTGTGCAGGGGGATATTATCATACATTCGAGCAAAATCCACCATTTTTTCTTTTTCTATAACGGTGGGTGAAATCTCTACCGTCATACCTATTTCAAGATCATCAAAATACATTTTAGTACCTCACATAAGAACTATTTCTATTATTTGAGAAATAATTTGGTAGCATTACCGGAAAAAATTTCCTCTCTCTGCTCCTCCGTAAGATCTATTTGCATGAATCTTTCTATCTCGGTTTCGGGTGTCCACAACGGATAGTCCGTACCAAACAGCACTCTATCCGTTCCGTATGTCATAATAAGCTCCTTGGCTTTTTCGGGTGTCATGGCATACAACGATGATGAGCAGTCCACAAAAAAGTTTTTGTACCCGCACATCTTTTCAGTAGCATCCTCCCATATAGACCACCCTCCAAAATGAGCACCGATAACAGTTAAATTGGGGTATTTATCGAGTATTGGCATCATTCGGTTGGGGTTTGAATTATCGTATCGATAGTCCCCTGTATGTATAAGCATAGGAAGTCTGCCCTCGCAAAGCTCGTACATTTTATGCATACGCGGGTCGTCTAATCTCACCTGCTGAATATCAGGGTGAATCTTCACTCCCCTCAATCCAAGACCGATTATTTCATTAACATCGGCTTCCATATCCTCACTGTCGGGATGAAGCGTTCCAAGCCCGATAAATCTGCCGTCGCTCTGCGCCACCGACTCTGCTATAAAGTTGTTGATGCTTGAAACCTGCTTTGGTGTGGTCGCAACCGACTGTACAACGAAGCAATCTATTCCCGCTTTTTCTCCGCGCTCAAGAAGCGTGGATATCTTTCCGTCAAGACTTGACGGAAGATCATAAAAGTGTCCCGTAGCATCAGATGCCTTTTGCGCTATTTTATCCGGATATATATGGCAGTGTGAGTCAATTATTCTATACTTTTTTGCCATTTTGACCATCACCTTTCTCTTTGTAAAACAAAATTCTTTCCAATTATAACACATTCTTGAGTTTTTTTCAACACATTATTAAATTATAGTTTTATATCAAAGTCTGTCTTTGACTAAAAAGCAAAAAAGAAAGGCAGAGCTGCTCTGCCTTTCGGATTGCGTGAAGCTATGTTAATACTTGCCTTTATGTGTAGACTTCGGCGCTTACCTGAAGTATCTGTTAAGCAGTCCCTCGAAAGCCTTGCCGTGTCTTGCCTCGTCGAGGAGCTTTACGTGGGCTTCGAGTCCCAAAAGCTCTGCGGTTGCTCGAGGCAACGCCATGTCAATCGTTCAGATTTACCGCAAGATAATAATCGTAAGCATGCTGTATCTCCTCTATCATCTGAATAAGCTCGGCACGGCTCAAGCTACTTGCGTTTTGAACCTTGACCTCCTGCGCTCCGTTTGCGATCAGGCAGTACGGCTTGATCTTGTCAAATGCGGATTTTAGCGCAGCATATCCCTGCTTATATCTGTTAGAAGCATTCTCGGTTTCGGTATACTGACCGTTATTGTGGGTATAGCTATACAGAATGTTGCATACGGGCTTTAACAGCTTTCCGCTATTGTTATTGACCTTGTTATAGAACTCTTGGTCATTTACCGACATCAATTCTTCTATCGTATTGATCTTATCGTATTGCGTTCCTTGCTCATAACCAACCTTATAGGAAATGTCGTCCGTAACCGCATACTCATTTTGAGTAGCAATCCAATTGTCTACGTCGAATGCGCCTTCGTAAACTCCGTCCGAGCTATCGTAATCCACGATCGAACTCTCACCCTCATACAGTTCTCCGATCTGATACCAGATGCCGTCTGCTCCGCAGGTGTAGGATACGGCATGCACCGTTGCCTTACCGTTTGGCGAACTCAAATCATCTACGGTAACGTATATCGTATATTCACAACCCGAAGGAGCATTGTTTCCGTTGTAGCTGTCGCCCGAATTGGCTTTCCCGTCTACGTTCTTACGTTCCACCATAATGGTAACCGGCATATCCACACCGTCTACGTTGACCGAAAGGTCCGCTCCAAACAAGTTGTTGAAAATTTCTTCGTCATCGCCAATATTACCGATTACCGTGCTGCCGTTTTGAGAATAGTTTTGGTTAAAGGCATCTGCGAGATAGTAATAGCCGTAGGGGGATACCTTGTCATTCAAGACCTTAAGAAATCCGTCGGACACCGATCCCATATTCATACCAAAGCTAAAGTTCACAAGCGTGGAAACGCTCCCCATTGCGTTGCCTCCAAAGGTATATGTCGCGTAAAACACACGCTCGGTCTGGGGTGGAATCCAGTCGGACTGATCGAAATAAGAGCTGTTATTTTCGTAGTGATCTTTGGTGGTGATGAACACGCCCCCCGACGAGTTTATCAGGTCGTTGTCTGCCACACCCTCAAGGGCTTCTGTTCCCAAATACCAATAGGTCACATCGGTTTTGTTGTTAACAGTGATCTTGTAGGTTATGCTTGCACCCGGGGTGTTTATATAAACCGTACTCTGCAGATTCGTCGGCAGCACACGGTTGAATTCGGGGGTAACTACACCGCTTTGCGTATACAGCTCGATACTCGAAATGTGCAGTCCCTCAGGCTCTCTTGGCAAAACCTGAATCTCACCGGATATATTCAAAAAGCCAGACATGGCACAATAACCGATCCCCACAAACAAACACATAAGGGAGAGTGAGATACAAAGCACGGTTTTCATCCACATTTTCATTGTAAATCACTCTCCTTTTTGTGTTATCTTGTTTCGTCTTTATCCTCGGAGTCCTTCTCCTCGGAGGTAATCAGTGCGGTGAAAACCTGCTCCGCCTTGCGGCGAACGACACCGATGATCTTCTTTAGGGGATGGTCCAGCGTTGCGGGATCCATCTTGTAATTGCCGCGAGAGACCTCTGCCTCGCGAACGATCTTCTTGTCGCTATGAACGTCCCTGGTCGGAACGAGAACGATGTCTCCGTTATCCACCACGTTTCCATCGGGATCGTAGCGATAGGTTTTATCGGGACGTTCCTTCCAACATACGTCGATCACGTCCACTCCGATCTCCTCAACCTCTTCGACCTCGGGAATTGCCGCAATCAGCTCTTCGATCTCGGGATCCGGCTCTTCCGTTTCCTCGACCTCTTCTGTCGTGGCGATTACCTCTACCGACTCGTCCGCTTCCACCTCGGGCTCCTCCAAAATCGTTTCGATTTCGGGCTCGGGCTCGGGTTCTTTCTCGGGAGCGGGCGGTGTGTTTACAACCACCTTTACCACGGGACGAACGACATTCGTGATATTGGGCTTCACGATCGTTGTGGGAATCGGTTCTTCTTTCTTCTCGATCTCGGGTTCTGTATAGCCCTCGACCTCAATTTTGTATACGTAAAGAAGCTTACTGTCTGTGGGTATCATAAATTTCGCACAGGTTTTATCCTCATTTTCATACATAAGGATAGGTGCTTGAATCGTATCTCGGATCTCCAGCATCTCATCAAACGTATTGACCATAAGGATCTGGTAGCCGTGCGTTTCAAACAGATTGTTGATCTTCTGGATATAGGACTTATACTGCGACAGTATTTTCTTGACGCGCGCAGTATAGGTAATATCGGGTGTTCTCGTAAAGAAAATGAATGCTACGAGAAGCAGGATCATAAGAATATCTACCACTCCCAGAACAATAGCGGTAGTCATGAACACCTCTGCACCCGCACCTCTCGTGCAAGCGATCATTTTTGCTTCTGCGTCCGGAACAGCAGATGTCATTTTTATATTGACCGTTTTGGTCGTAAGAGGAATACGAAGTTCGGAAGTATAGGTGTCCACGGCACTTCCCGAAAATGCGTTGCAATCACTGAGTACATCTACTTCCAGCGTCACCACGATATTACTTGTGGTGCTTGTCAGCTCGTAGGTGTCAAGGAACTTGTTTGCAAGATCATTGTACTCGTCGTAGTTGATCACGACGATCTCATTGATGTGCAATCGGTTCGAGCTGCTTTGTGACTTGTTCTGAACGCTGACCAATTCTTGCTCCGGATTAAATATCGCAACCTTGGACGTATCATCTATGATCTCCAAGCGCGACGTAATAGAATATGAATATTTATAATTTACGTCATCGGTATCCATATCGATCTCATAGCTGTAATCCGCAATGATCTTATCGATCAGAGAAGCAACGTAAGATTGATCCTTTCCCAGATGATTTTCCTCGAAAAACTCATTGTCCTTCAAAAAGACGTTATAATCGATCGAACCGCCCTCGCGGTAACCGATGTAATAGGTCTTGTTAAGCTGATATGCAACGATAGAGGATATCAGAATTGCCACCGCAACCACGACAGCCACTACCGTTTGCGTAAAGATCCATTTTTCACGGTTTTTTCGGTAAAGCGCACGCTTTTTCTTTTCTTTTTCCGACATTTCAGTAAACCTCCTTTCTTCTGAATTTAGTTGCTGCCTTCAAGCAATTCTCTGAGCCATAGAGTGGGAAATCCAATGTAGGAGACCTTCATCTCGGTCACCCCCACGATATTCTTGTCGGTAATGTATCCGATATCGATATCCGCGTTGGCGTCTCCCTTGGTGATGTATCGAATCTCATCATCTATATACTCGATTTGCACAACTCTGTGAACAATGTTATTTTGATTTTTCTGAAAGACGATAACCTGTCCTTCTTTGATGACTTGATCATCATACCTTTCGTAGATGATCATATCGCCCTTATTAATCTCACCCGTCATACTTTCCGTTGCAATAACGATCGCACCGAATCGGAACTGACAGGAAATGAGCATCATGCCCGCAACCATTACGAGGACGACGAACACGGTGCCGACAACCGATAGTTTTTTGAATTTTTGCACTGCGTTTTTCTTTTTCTTTTCAAAAAGAGAAGAAATCAAGGAAAGCATCACGATCGGTAAGAAGATTTTAATAAAAGCAAATAACGCATCAGATATCGCCGTGACCGACGGTAAAAAGTAAATATACAACGTCGTAATCAATCGGAACACAATATTGGGAATCATACCGAAGCGGCGAGATGCGTAATGGTAGTAAATGTTTGCACTAATCGTGGGGAAAAGCGTGATACCAACCAGATCCATAAAGTAGTTAAAGCTTATAATAGACAAAAGGTTGGAAAATGAAAGCACCTCTGCAAGTATGCAGGATAGAAACGCCAAAACGCTCGCAAAGGAATCTTTTTGCGCTAAAAGAGTAGATCGGATAACTTCTGTTGCAATGACGATAACAGCAAGTGGAAGAATTGCCGTAAAAATGGGCATGGGGGATACAAAATAGGGATTTTTGTAAAACCCGAATATCAGCCCCGACAATTGCAAAAGCACGACGTACAGCGTGCCGATAATGGTGCAAAGCAGAATAACCTCTTTTTTGTTTATCGAAAGTGAGCTCCTTTTTTTCACGACTGCTCGTACAAGAATCGCCAATGGAAGAAGCAATCCTGCCGCCAAAAGCTTGCTGCTTGTAAAATCAACAAAGAGTGCTGCAAGGAGGACCGCAAATACAAGCGTAGAAATACTATAAAGAACTTTCTTATCCTTCGTCATTTGCGGTCCTCCTTTCACTCATCGATGATCAAATCATTGCAAATGTTTTAAAGCTTAATTCTGGGGATATACAGGGTCGAAGTGGATGGTGAGAGTGTAGTTGTTGATCGAAACAAGATCGATCGGCTCAAACTTAAGCTCTACTTCCACAATAATTGCCATGTAGTTTTCGTAGTCAAGAATGTCACTTGTTTCTTTCCATTCAGCCGAAGTGTCTATTGTATAGCCGTCGTCGGACTTAGTCGCCTTGTATGCCTTATGAGAGATGGCTACATAATCGGCTTCCTCTGCATCTTCTACGATTGAACCTGCTCCCGAACCAAGGATAATGTCATAGCTTTCAACACAGTCGGTGAGCTTTGCGGAAACGTCTGCGCTGTGCTGGTTCTGTATGATGTAGGTAAAGGTTGCTTTCTCGCCCTTAACCAAGCCGTTAAGGTTGAAGGATGCGGTCTGCCCCGCAACGGATGCGGTTGCCTGAGCATCTGTGTTTCCTTCAGGAAGCTCGGGATCGAGTCTGTCAATAAAGTTTACGTTCAAATGTGTTGCTGACGAGTTAAAGCTTGCGTTACCTGTAAGTGTCAAGGTTCTTGTAGCCAACGCCGCATAACCGATACCAAGGCAAAGTGCTGCAACAAGCAACAGGGAGATGATGAGTGTTCTTCTTTTTTTCATGATTTGCTTCTCCTTTACAGAAAAATAAATAATTTCGAGCGTTCCCTAACCGCTCTTTTTCTCAAAACTCGACAGTTTGAGCTTTGTATGCACCATTTTACCACCCAATGACTACACCGTGACTACAAAAGGAAAATTTTTTCAAAAAAACAGGCACTCAAGCTTTTTAGCCCGAGTGCCGATCTGTTTATTTGATTTTTTGCAGTTGGTTTTCCAGATACCCCACGGTAAATTCCGCCCAGGAATATGCGCTCATATACTGTCCTGTAAAGGAATTGATTGCCCGTGTGTCGCCTTCAAGAAAACGGTAGTAATCGCAATCCACGATTCTCGTGTTCAGGAGAATACCTTGTCTGTTTTTCAAAATCAGGTCTTTGACTTCAACCGAATGTAGCGTTTTGACAAGGCTTGCGATATAGACCTGAAGATTCTTTTGCTTTGTTCTGTCGTATTCCTCGTCCTCCCAAAGCATCGCCGCAAGCTCGGGGTAGGTTGCTGACGTTCCTTTTTTGTCTACCAGATACGCCAGAATCTCTTTTGCCTGCTTTCTCTCAAATTTTAACGGCTCGCCGTCAACGAAAACGTCAAAGTTTCCGAAGGTCAGGATTCTAATGCGTTTTTCCCTACTCCACTCGATTGGATTTCGCAAATTTTCGAGTTCGGTCTTAACCGCCTCGGGTGTAATGGGTTTCATTATGTATCCACTCATACGAAGGTCGATTCCTTCCTTCATATACTCCGAAAATCCCGTGGCAAATACGATATTTACCTTTGGATTCAGTAGCTTTAATTCGCGGGCGAGCTCAACGCCGTTCATCTCGGGCATATGTATATCGAGAAAGGCAACGTCTATTTTTGTCTTTGTTGCGGTCTGCAACGCGCTTTTTACGTCACGGCAAAGATACACGGTAGCTCCCGCCGCAACCTCCTCAAGCGCATGCTTCATCAGCTCAAGGGCGTAATATTCATCGTCAACTGCCAATATGTTCATCGCCGCTTTCCTTTCTTCTTCGGTATTTCGAGCCTTACTCTCGTTCCTACGCCAACCGTGCTTTTCACGGTCAACTCCCCACGGCACATCGCCGCGATCCTGCTTCGCACGTTTTGAAGTCCAACGTGCACTTCCATGTTTTCCGTATCAAAGCCCATGCCGTCATCAATAATTTCAACGACGTAATTGTTATCTTCTTCAAACGTAGAGAGCTTGATCGTTCCACCGCTCGCTTTCTTCGTAATTCCGTGCTTTATCGCGTTTTCGACCAGCGGCTGAACCGTCAGAGGAGGAACGCTGAAATCCTTACGTTGAATCGAATAAATAACGTTGATGCGTTCCCCGAATCTTGCCTTCTCGATTTTCAGATAATACTCCACGTGCTCCATCTCTTGCGTGAAAGGAATCAACGCTTCGCTTGTCAGAGCGTTAATGTTCCTGCGCAGATATTGCGAAAAGTCGATGGTGAGATATTTTGCCTGCTTGGGGGAGACGTCGCACATAGAGGCGATCGTGGAAAGCGTATTATATACAAAATGAGGGTTGATTTGCGAGAGCATCAAAGCATTTCGTTGCGCTTCAAGCTCTTTCTTTCGTGTCAGATAAATGCTCATATAAATTACCAAAATACTGATCGTAAAGCCTACGCAGGTCAGAGACAGACCGTGAAACGTATAGTCTATGATAACTCCCGCAACGGGAAAGAGCGTGTAAATGAAGAATGCAAAACGATTGATCTTTGCGGAGCTTTTTGCGAAGAATGTCATTAGAATAATAGTGAACACCGCAAGGATCGGATACATCAGATATATCACTCCCAGCGCGCTATTTTCACTATGCACGTGGTGACCTTGCTCATTGACGTAGAATGCATAACCGAAAAACGCGTTGCCGATACAAAACAGAACAGAAAGTCCGCACAAAACACGGAATATCGTCAAAATACAAACAGCTGCGCGGCTATTGGCATAAAGACTTGCAATCAAATATCCCATAAAACCGATGATCGCTACGCGACAAGCGCACGCCATAACGGTGTTTGCGGTTAAAGTCATCACCGACAAGGAGGGGTGTCCTTCACCAAGCCAACCGATAATGTCGGCAACCAAAGCTATTGCAATCGAAACCTGAAAAATTAAAAAGTGCTTTGAACCTATGTTCTTATTTGAAAATTCGCCCACAAACGTGGCAAGAATGATAAGCGTAATAAGCAGCGCAAACGAGTCGAGCGCAATATTTACATACGGCAAATAAAGACTTGGCATATTTCTGTTCCTTTCCTTTGAGTATAAAAAACGCAAAAGCCATCAGCAAGACGCATTCCTCGTCTTACAGATGGCTTTGTTCAATCGTTCTGTTTTTGGACGCGCAAAAAGAGGACAGTATGATCCCTGTCTGTCCGGCTATGAAAGACTCGCGCAAATTCCAACATAGATGTCAACCTCTTCCGTAAAAATTTTTTGCTTTATATTATTATATTAGCACAAAAGCTTTGATAAATCAAGGTGCTTCATAAATTTTGCCAAAGTTTGCAAAAAATCGTCGATAACAGATTAGTTTTCATACCAAATTTATTTTCTTATCTCCTCCACTCGCAACCTTTTTGCAAACACTTCCTTTTTTGTATTCACAACCGGAAATTTTCGCGTTATAATAACCCTACGGCAGACTTCCAAAAGCACTTCCAAAACGCAGGATTTCATAAAGCAAAAAGCATTGGAGGTTTCCAATAAACTTCCACAGTAAAAGCCGAATTTGAGCCAAAACATAGCATAAAATAAATATCCCCCCGTAACGGGGGGTATTTCATTTTCGGGCATAGCCCTAATACTACTGGCTGCGCACAAGTGCGCTTTTATTGGCCTGCCAGCCATGCAATGGATACTTGCTACCCGTAAACGGGTTTCACCATGAGCCTCCCTTGTGTAAAGGG
>JAZNXE010000010.1:0-24827 GCA_045593725.1 Eubacteriales bacterium | reverse complement strand
GCGGCAGATATACTCAATGAGCTTCGCTGTCCTTTTATCATCAATCAAAACAGGTATTCTATCCTTGACCGAACTGTTGAAAAAAACGGAATTTTGAAAAGCGCAATTTCGGAGAAAAAAGGAATGATTATTTTTAGCCCTCTGGCACAAGGACTTCTGACCAACAGATATCTTAACGGAATTCCTGAAGACAGCCGTATGAAAACCGACGGTAGGTTCTTAAATGAAAAATCCCTTTCTCCCGACATACTTGAAAAAATCAAAAAGCTAAACAAAATAGCTGAAAACAGAGGTCAAAGCTTGGCGCAGATGGCTCTCTCGTGGGTATATAGCCGAGAAGGTATTACCAGCGTTTTAATTGGAGCCTCCAAGCCTGAGCAAATAACTAAAAATCTCAAAATGACACAAAACCTTTACTTTACAAAAGAAGAGCTTGAAGAAATAGACTCTGTTGTATTCTAAAATAATATTCCCCATAATAAAAATGTGCACCCTAAAGCCTGATCTCTCTTAGGGTGCACATTTTTACGTTTATTATTTACTTAATCATTCCGTAGCCGCCCGCATATTTGCTTACCTCGGAGGCGACTACAAAGACCTTATCATTACACGCCTTACGTATATCCTTTAGAACCCTTGGGGTTTCTTTTCTGGGAAGTACTACGAATATCATATTCATTTTATCAATAGAGCCGTGACCGCCAAAAACAGTGTAACCTCTGTTATTTTCCTTTAAATACTGTGTTATCTTCTCTGTACTCTCCTCGCTTGCGATAAGCTGAAGGTTTGACGTACCTAAAGCTATCTTTCCTTCTATGGTAGAGCCAAGGAACAGACCGGTTGCGTATCCTACGCAATAGAAAAGAAGCAGAAAAATATTATCTCCCAGAGTTCCTATTATGGTGGATATAACGAGTCCCCAGATGATACACTCCGTAAATCCGAGTGCTGCCGCCTTCACACGCTGACCCTTGACCATCATACAGGTTTTGAGCGATTGTATAGTTATTTCCACTATTTTAGCCACGCACACGATAAGGCAGACCAAGACGGGATGCAATGAATCCAAAAAAGCTGACATTTAAAATTCTCCTTCTATGTTAATTAAATAAAGACAGTATCTCTGCCGCATTGGTATCGGGCTTGACCTTTGGCATTATCCTCTCTATGATGCCGTTTTCGTCTATGATAAATGTCGTCCGTACAACGCCCATAGACACCTTGCCGTAGAGCTTTTTCTCCTGCCATACCCCATACGCCTTTATAGCTTCAAGCTTTGGGTCGGAGAGCAGAACAAAGGGCAGACTGTATTTTTCGGCAAATTTCAAGTGAGAGGCAACACTGTCCTTGCTCACTCCTATTACCGCAATTCCCTTTTTTTCAAAATCCTTATATTGAGTCGCAAAGGCACAAGCCTGACGGGTACATCCTGGGGTGTTATCCTTGGGGTAAAAATACAATACCACCTTTTTTCCAAGAAAATCGCAAAGCGATATTTCCGCACCGTCTTTATCAAGCAAAGTAAAATCTGGCGCCTTCATTCCTGCCTCAAGCATATAACTATCTCCTTTGTATTTATACCGTTTCGAGTAAAAAGCTTACAGGGCGAAATCCGTCGTTACAGGATATCATTGCTGAATATTCGTTCTTCATCCAGCCGTCGTAAAAGTTTCCTCCTCCCTCGGCAAGAGTTCTTACAAAATATTCCATACTCTCCCACGCGCTCTCACACATACCCTCGGGACGCTTTGCGTTTTGGGATATAAAAATACGTCCCAGCGTCATATCACACGTGTGCTCAATAGGATTTTCGTATTTTTCTATCAGGTCGTCGTAAGATGCTATCCTTACAACGGTTATCATCACGTCCTTCATAAGCAAATCTCCCTGTGGTTTTTATTACACCTTATTATTTAAATAAGCTTATCTACCGTTGAGCTTACTTATTCTCGCGGTATTTCCAATAACTATGAGCTTCATATTGCTCAAAAGAGCTCTGCTCGGGTCGATATTTACCTCTACCGAGCCGCCATCGCGTATAGCAACAATATTTATTCCGTATTTTCTACGAAGGTCAAGCTCGATAAGATTTTTGCCTTGCCATTCGTCGCGTACCTCAAGCTCTACCATAGATACGTCATCGGAAAGCTCTATCATATCAACGAACCCCGAGCTGAGAAGATTTCTCGCCAGTCTAGTTCCCGATTCTTTTTCGGGAAATACCACTTTGTCCGCGCCCACCTTCTCGAGTATCTTCTTATGCATCTCATTTGAGCATTTGGCTATGACCGTCTTTACTCCCGCTTCCTTGCAAAGAGTAACTGCGAGAACACTTGCCTCAAGATTATTAGCCATAGCGATTATGACTACGTCAACGTCTGCGATGTCGAGCTGTCTGATGACTTCCGCATCGGTTATGTCCGCGCATTTGCAAAAGAATATATCTCCTATGGCAGCGTTCACCTTGTTTTCGTTTATATCGACCGCTAGCACCTCGGCTCCGCTTTTCACAAGCTCACGCGCCACCGTTATGCCGTACCGTCCAAGCCCAAAAACAGCGTAAGTCTTATTCACCCTCATATCTTCCTCCTATCCGACGCTTACATCCTCGGTCGGTTCTTTTATAATATTTCTACTTTGATTTTTAAAATTGAACGCTATGGCAAGCGATATAGGTCCTACCCTACCAAGATACATAGTAACGATTACAATAAGCTTACCCACCGTATCGAGGCTTGCCGTCAAAGCCCTTGAAAGTCCTACTGTAGCGGTAGCGCTTACAGTTTCATAAAGTATATCCAACGCCGGGGCGTTTGCAACAAGTGACAACGCCACGGTAGATATAAACATTATAGAAAAGGACATAGAGCACACTCCGATGGCCTTTGATACCGCTGCTTTGGGCAGGGTTCGCTGAAGCATCGACACCTCGTTTTTGTTTTTTATCGCCGACACCGCCGCGCCTATCAACACGACGAAGGTGACGGTTTTTATTCCGCCCGCCGTACCAACAGGAGAACCACCTATAAACATAAGCAAAAGCGACAGGATAGCAGATGGATTTGTAAGCTCCTCCTGAGGCACCGTAGCGAAGCCCGCAGTCCTTGTGGTAACAGACTGAAATAGTGATGCTTGAAGCTTTCCAAAAAGCGAAAGCTCCCCGATAGTGTTGGGATTGTCATATTCAAAAGCGAAGAAGCAAGCACCCCCGACTATTAGCAAGACCGCGGTAGTGATAAGAACTATCTTACTGTGAAGCGTTAGGCCTTTAAGTATTCCTCCTCTTCGTGTCCGTGCCCTCTTGAAGACTCTTGCAATGTCCCACCAAACGATATATCCAAGACCTCCCAAAATTATAAGTGAACAGGTGACCAGATTTATCATTGGGTCAGCAACGTAATCATAAAGGCTGTTCTCACCGATGATATCCATCCCCGCATTACAAAAGGCGGATATTGAATTAAAGATCGATATCCATATTCCTCTCACGCCAAATCGAGGGATAAATACCGTCATATAAAAAAGCGCTCCGACCCCCTCTACCGCCAGCGTTCCTATTATCACTTTTCTGACAAATGACGACAAGCCATCCAAGGAATTAAGATTAAAGGCATCCTGAAGCAAGAGTCTATCAGAAAGTCCCATCTTTTTATTTATAAATACCGTCAAGCCTGCCATCACGGTTATAATGCCAAGCCCGCCAATCTGTATCAATACGAGAATAACCGCTTGTCCGAAAACGCTCCACGCCGTAGCTGTGGGAACTACTACGAGCCCTGTAACACAGGTAGCCGTGGTTGCGGTAAACAACGCGTCGATAAAAGGTAACGCTCTGCCGTCAGCTGAGCTTACGGGAAGACTAAGCAGTATAGCCCCTAAAAATATGGCGGTCAAAAAGCTTAAAAGTATTATGTGTGTCGTTGATATTTTTAATTTCAGCTTTGCTCTCATATACTCATTTTCTCTCAAATCGAATATTATTGGTCCTTTTGTGTGTATTATATCATAAATACGTTCGTTTTTCAACCTATGTCCATTATTTTCTTGACTTTGCTTCTGAATTATGGTAAAATATATTCGTTAAATAGTATCAAGAGGTTTTTATGGGATATTTGGAAATTTTGCTCACGGGCATCGGATTGGCAATGGACGCTTTTGCCGTATCAATCTGCAAGGGTATAAAGATGCCCAAGCTTAAGAAGCTGAAAATAATTATAATTGCCGTATTTTTTGGCGGATTTCAGATGCTTATGCCTTTGATTGGCTGGCTTCTGGGCAACCAGTTGGTTCAGTACATCTCTGCCTTTGACCATTGGATAGCCTTCGCTCTCCTTGCCTTTATCGGGGGAAAGATGGCATTGGAATCCTTCAAGGATGACGATGTTTGCTGTTGCGAAAAAGAGGACAGTCTTGATATAAAGGAGCTGTTTATGTTGGCTATCGCAACCAGTATTGACGCGCTGGCTGTGGGCATCACATTCTCCCTATATCCCGATATAAATATAGTTTCTTCCATTGGAATTATCGGCGCCATAACCTTTGTCCTTTGCTCTTTGGGCGTTGTAATAGGTCACAAATTCGGCTCAAAATTCAAGTCGAAAGCCGAGCTTATCGGCGGTCTTGTGCTTATCGGAATAGGATTAAAGCTGCTTATCGAGGGGCTGCTTGAATAAAACACAAGGGGCTGTCTCATTAAGATGCAGAAGTCGTGAAAACGTTCTCGTCGGCGTACAAAGGTACGCTAGAGAGCGTTTTCGCGGCTAAAAAACGCACATAAAAATGAAATTTGAAAGCTTCACCTTGAAAATTTCTACACAAAAACCGCTTTCACTATCGTCTTTTGATAGCAAAAGCGGCTTTTTTATCGTTTGTTTGTGTGTTTTTGTTCTGCGTTAAATGAGACAGCTCCTTATTTGTCAAAGCTATCCGCAAAGGTGGTTGCGAGTACGTCGCAGCGCTCGTTATAGGGATGACCCGTATGACCGTGAACCCACACAAAGCTTACTTTATGAATTGACAACAGCTCATCTATCCTCTGCCACAGCTCCACGTTAAGCACGGGGGATTTATCTGCCTTTTTCCATCCTCTTTTTTTCCAGGAGTCAAGCCATCCTTGATTTATGGCATCAACAAGATATTTTGAGTCCGAGGTAAGCGTTATATCGCAAGGCTCTTTAAGCGCCTCCATACCGGCAATAGCCGCCATAAGCTCCATTCTATTGTTGGTGGTCATAGGCTCTCCGCCCGAAAGCTCCTTTTCCCTTTCCCCGTAAACGAGGATTGCTCCCCAGCCGCCGCGCCCGGGGTTTCCTCTGCACGCTCCGTCGGTATAAAGCTCAACCTTTTTCATAAAAGCCTTCCTCCAAAATATCTTTACTATATTCTACCACATAATCAAAGAAAAATCAAGGGGCTGTTTACCTTTCGGCACAGCCCCTTTATCCAATTTATCTCAAGCGGATTTCCGCCATATTACCCTTGTGGATTTATATGAAATATATGGATAACACTCTATGAGTGAATTTTTTATTTCGCGTAATCTACCGCGCGGCTCTCTCGGATAAGATTTATCTTTATCTGACCCGGATACTTGACCTCTTCCTGAATCTTTACAGCCATTTCTCTTGCTATAAGCTTCATTCCGTCGTCGTTTACCTCCTCGGGCTTTACCATTACGCGTATTTCTCTGCCCGCCTGAACGGCAAAGGCCTTGTCAACTCCCGAAAATCCCTTCGCGATTTCCTCTATCTTTTCAAGTCTCTTGATATAATTTTCAAGATCCTCTCTGCGGGCTCCGGGTCTTGCTGCAGATATAGCGTCTGCTGCCTGAACTATTACGGCAGTAATAGTCTGGGGATCAACGTCACCGTGATGCGCCTCTATGGCGTGGATAACGTCGCGGGATTCCTTATATCTCTTTGCGAGATTTACTCCAAGCTCTACGTGTGAGCCTTCCATTTCGTGGGTCTGCGCTTTTCCAATATCGTGGAGAAGTCCTGCGCGCTTCGCTACCGTACTGTCAATACCAAGCTCATCTGCTATCATTCCCGCTATGAGCGCTACCTCAATAGAATGCTTAAGGACATTCTGTCCGTAGCTGGTTCTGTAACGAAGTCTTCCAAGCATTCTCACAAGATCCGCGTTTATACCGTGGATACCCACGTCAAATGTTGCGCGCTCTCCTGCCTGCTTGATGTTCGTCTCGACCTCTCTGGTCGCCTTCTCCACCGTTTCCTCAATTCTTGACGGGTGGATACGTCCGTCAGAAATAAGCTTTTCAAGCGTTATACGGGCTATTTCACGTCTGACAGGATCAAATCCCGAAAGAGTGATAGCCTCGGGAGTGTCGTCGATTATAAGCTCAACACCCGTAAGCTTTTCAAGCATCTGAATATTTCTTCCCTCGCGTCCGATTATTCTTCCCTTCATATCCTCGTTGGGAAGGGACACTACGGAAACTGTTGTTTCTGCCACATGGTCTGCGGCACATCTCTGAATGGCAAGTGAAATTATGTTCTTTGCCTTTGCATCAGCATCCTCCTTGAACTGAGCCTCAAGGTCGGACATTCTCTGAGCCAACTCGTGCTTCACTTCGGATTCAACACGGTTAATAAGCTCTTCCTTAGCTTCCTCAGCGGAAAATTTGGATATCTCCTCGAGAACCTCAAGCTCCTTATGACGAAGCTCGTTGATCTGCTCACGCAAAACATCATTTTCCTTTATCTTCTTATCAAGCAATTCGTTTTTCTGTTCAAGAGCCTCTGCCTTCTTATCCAGATTTTCTTCCTTCTGGGTAATACGGCGTTCCATTCTTGAAACATCAGCGCGACGCTCTTTAAGCTCTTTTTCCGCTTCGTTTCTCTGCTTAAGTATTTCTTCCTTAGCACTTATCAAGGCTTCCTTTTTCAAGGTTTCTGCCTGCTTTGCGCCCTCGGACCGAATTCTTTTCGCTTCATCCTCTGCGGAGCCTATCTCCGCCTCGGCAACTCGCTTGCGAGCGTTATAGCCTACCTTACGGAAAATAAGCGCGGAAGCGACACCTGCTACCAAAAAGGCGGCAGCTGCCATTAAGATCTCATTAATCAATTCCATTTTTAAGCACCTCCTTGTCCTTTATTTTTTTATCAAAGATTATAGATATATCATATCGAGATTTCAAATATCAACAAATCACTTTTATGACACATATATACATTGTATATTTTACACTTTTTTTATCTCTTTGTCAAGAGTTTTCTCATAATCTTGCTATTTTTCTGTAAAATAAGCACAAAAAAGACCGCGATATCTCGCGGTCTTTTTATTTCATTTCATTAACCAAGCTTTGCCTGATTGATTTTTATTCCGGGGCCCATAGTGCTTGCGATAACGCAGCTCTTAATGTACTGACCCTTAGCCGCAGCGGGCTTTGCCTTGATAACAGCGCCAACGAGTGTGTCGAAGTTCTGTGTGAGCTTCTCAACACCGAAGGATGCCTTGCCGATAGGACAGTGGATAATGTTGGTCTTGTCCAGACGATACTCGATCTTACCAGCCTTAGCCTCTGTAACAGCCTTTGCAACGTCGGGAGTAACAGTTCCTGCCTTAGGAGAAGGCATAAGTCCCTTAGGACCGAGAACCTTACCGAGCTTACCGATAACACCCATCATATCAGGGCTTGCTACTACTACGTCAAAATCAAACCAGTTCTCCTGAACGATCTTGTCCGCATACTCTGCTCCGCCTGCGTAATCTGCGCCCGCGTCGAGAGCTGCCTGAACCTTATCGCCCTTAGCGAATACGAGAACCTTTACCTTCTTACCTGTTCCGTTAGGAAGAACTACCGCGCCTCTTACCTGCTGGTCAGCGTGACGGGAGTCAACACCCAGACGGATGTGTATCTCTATTGTTTCATCAAACTTTGCCTTAGAAGTCTCACATACGAGGTTAAGAGCTTCAGAGGGGTCATAAGCCTTGCTTCTGTCAATCAGCTTTGCGCTGTCAATATATTTCTTTCCCATTTTCAACACCCTCCTCAGTCTTCAACTTCTACGCCCATGCTGCGAGCTGTTCCTGCTACCATGCTCATTGCGGTTTCGATGCAGGATGCGTTGAGGTCGGGCATCTTGGTTTCAGCTATCTTGCGTACCTGTTCCTTGGTAAGCTTTGCTACCTTGGTCTTGTTAGGCTTTGCAGAACCGGACTCGATTCCTACTGCCTTCTTTATAAGAACGGGAGCGGGGGGAGTCTTGGTGATAAATGTGAAAGAACGGTCTGCGTAAACAGTAATAACAACAGGGATGATAAGTCCCATATCGTTCTTGGTTCTCTCGTTAAATTCCTTTGTAAATACAGGGATCGCTACACCGTACTGACCGAGTGCAGGACCTACGGGGGGCTGGGGAGTTGCCTTTCCGGCGGGCAACTGCAGCTTGATGTAACCCATAACTTTCTTTGCCATAATTAAAATACCTCCATTGTGGTGAATTTACGGGAGAATTACAAAATTTTTCTCCCTCCCACTGTGGCGTGCGCCACGGTTATGCAAGCTTTACTACGCTTGCGTCAAGCTCAACGGACATGTCACGGCGTCCTCTCTTAACAAGTACCGTAACTACCTTCAAATCGTCGGACACTGTCTGAACGGTTCCGTTGTATCCTTCAAACAGTCCGCTGGTGATAACCACCTCGTCACCCTCCTTGAACTTAAGCACGGTTACTGGCGACTTCTCTTCTATGTTGAGAGATTCCACCTCTGCCTCTGTAAGGGGTGTAGGACGTGAGCCTGGGCCTACGAAGCCCGTAACGCCTGTGATGTTTCTCACCGCGTGCCAGCTCTCCTCGGTCATTATCATCTTTACGTACACATAGCAAGGGAAAATCTTCATCTCGACTTCTTTTTCCTTGTCACCGTTCTTTTCTATAACGGTTTCAACGGGAATTTTAATATCGAAGATAAGATGTCCGAGTCCTCGGTTTTCGACGATCTTTTCAAGGCTTGCTTTAACCTTGTTTTCATATCCGGAGTAAGTGTGCGCCACATACCATCTCACACCGACATTCATCTCATTGATATCACTCATAATTTTTCCCCTTTAATTTTTTTGTTAAAAGAGATTTACGAGCGCATCAAAGCCTTCTCTGAAAGCAATATCAAGAGCACCTATCGCAATCGTGCAAATAAGCACGATAACCACAACGATACCGGTATTCTTAAGAACCTGCTTCCAAGTGGGCCATACGATTTTCTTGAGCTCGCTTCTGAAGCCCTTCCAAGCGTTCTTTGCTCTGCCCTTTTTCTTTTCCTTTTTCGTCTTTTCGGGCTTTGCCTGCTTGGTCTCTACTTCAGCTACGTTCTTCTCTTTTTCTGCCATCTTCACCTATCCTCCAAATTACTTAGATTCTTTGTGAAGAGTGTGCTTACGGCAGAACCTGCAGTACTTCTTCAGCTCAAGTCTGTCAGGGTCGTTTTTCTTGTTCTTCTTTGTGTCGTAATTTCTCTGCTTGCACTCTGTGCATACCAGAGTAATCTTAACTCTTGCATCATTAGCCATTTAGCGGCACCTCCATTTTCAAAATATTTGACCTCCGTTTCGGGCACGCTGAAGCGCCCTTAACTGCGATCCGTGTACCTCCCTCACCGAGTAGCGTGCTTCGATGCCTTTCGGCAATGGCGCGTATCGACACACAAAAAAGCCTACTCGCAGAGGTATCACTATTATATCACTTCCCATTTTGTATGTCAATAGCTTTTTTTAATTTTTTTCATTTATTCCACACAAAAGCAAACAGACCGACATTTTCAGCCGGTCTGTACATTTTTAGCAAAAATTATTCGGCATCAATCGCCTTAAGGTCCTCAAGGTCCTCTTCGGCTATAATGCACTCGAATCTCTCGCCGCAAGCGGGACATGCGATGTCCTCGGGGTCAATGCTTCCGTCGAAGCATATAATCTCTCCGCAGGAAGGACATTCAGCCTCAAAGAAATCCTCATCAGCCAGCTCGCAATCCTCGTCGCAATCACAGCAATTGCCGTCGCAATCGTAATCATCATCACAATCGCAGTCGCAATCGCACTCGTCGTAGAGGTACTCCTCTACGCTTCCCAGATCCTCGTCTATCTCCTCAATATAATCATTGAGAGTATCAAGGTCCTCATCTATCTGTGCGATAGCATCGCTCATTTCTCCAACAAGGTCAATAAGCGCGGCAATAAGCTTGCCCTCCTTAGTGCTCTCATCCAACTCAAGACCGTCTGCCAGTCCCTGAATATATGCAGCCTTTTCACTAAGTGTCATAATTATGTCCTCCGTATTTTTAAGCTCTGGAAAGATATTCACCGGTTCTGGTGTCTATCTTAAGGACCTCACCCTCATTGATAAAGAGCGGAACCTTGATAACCGCGCCTGTTTCAAGAGTCGCGGGCTTAAGGGTGTTGGTAGCGGTATTTCCCGCAAAGCCGGGGTCGGTCTGAGTTACCGCAAGCTCAACGAACGTGGGAGGCTCAACTCCGAATACGTTACCCTTGTAAGAGATAATCTTACACATCATCTCCTCCTTAACGAACTTAAAGCTTTCGGGAAGCTTGTCGCTGTTAAGAGGGAGCATCTCGAAGCTCTCCATATCCATAAAGTAATACAGGTCTCCGTCATTGTAGGAGTACTGCATTTCCTTTCTCTCGATATAAGCGTTTTCAAATTTGTCTGTGGGGCTGAAGGTTCTTTCAATAACCGCTCCTGTGATTACGTTCTTAATCTTGGTACGAACGAAAGCAGCTCCCTTACCGGGCTTTACGTGCTGAAATTCGATAACCTGAAACACAGCGCCATCCATATCAAAAGTGATACCGTTCTTAAAATCGCCTGCTACTACCATTTGTATTTACCTCCGAAAAGTAATTCATTTTTTCATACGTAACCATTATAACTTATTTTTCTCTAAATTTCAAGAGTTTTTTCACATTTTCTTTTAAACTTTAAAAGTTTTTTGCTTTTTTATTTGAAAAATAGAATTTTGTCGTTATTTTGTTTAAAGCAAATACACAAGTCCTACAATTATTGTATAGATTTAATCAAAATAAAAAAATTCATTGACAAAGCGGGCAAAAAAGTTTATAATATATATATTGTATAAACTATATCAGCTCCCTCTCGAAAGGACGTAAACATGGTAAAAAGCATGACCGCCTTCGGAAGGGCAAGAAAAGTTGTGGGCGGCAAGGATATAACCGTCGAGATACGCTCGGTAAACAACCGTTTTTTCGATTGTTCCGTAAAGCTTCCCCGCTCTTTCTCCTTCCTTGAAGAAAAAATAAAGCCCTATCTTCAATCAAAATCGGTTTCTCGCGGAAAGGTAGATGTATTTATAGGCATCGACGTTATAGACTCACCTATCCCCGAGATAAGCATTGACGAGGGCTACGCCGAGGCATACATAAACGCCCTCAAGGCTCTTGAAAAAAGATTTGACCTCAGGGATGATATCAGCGTTATGCGCGTAGCGCAAAACCACGATATTTTCGTTATCCGCAAATCAGATGAGGACGCTCAAAAGGAATGGGACGACGTGCGTCAGGTCCTTGATGAAGCGGTGGAAGGCTTTATCGCCGGACGCATCCGCGAGGGCGAAAACATAGAAAAGGACCTTGTTGCCAAGGTAGAGAATATCCGAGCTGTCACAAAGGAAATAGAAGCCCTTTCCTCTGCCGACGTCAGTGAATACAGAGCAAGGCTTGAGGCAAAGCTTCGCGATATGCTCGCCGACAACCGCATAGTTTTTGAGGAAAGCCGTATCCTTACGGAATGCGCTATATTTGCCGACAGAGTAGCCATTGACGAGGAATTGGTAAGACTCGCATCTCACTTCGACGGATTCTTCGAGATACTCTCCTCGGGAGAGCCGGCGGGAAGAAAGCTTGACTTCCTTGTTCAGGAAATGAACCGAGAGACTAATACTATCGGTTCAAAGTGTCAGAATGCTTCCATTGCGAAGGCAGTGGTAAATATCAAGTGTGAGCTTGAGAAAATACGTGAGCAAATACAAAACATTGAATGACCCACAGTACAGTAGGAGAAAATTATGAAGTTCATAAATATCGGCTTCGGCAATATGGTTGCCGCCGACCGCATAATAACCATCGTAAGCCCCGATTCCGCACCTATAAAAAGACTTATGCAGGACGCTAAGGACAGCGGCAGAGTTATAGATGTATCCTGCGGACGCCGCACCCGCTCGGTAATAATAACCGACAGTGAGCATATCATCTTCAGCGCTATTCAATCGGAAACCATAGCGAACCGTCTTGATAACGAAACCGAAGATGAAGAAGAACCCGAATAAAAAGCGAGGATTTGGCAAAACATGAATAAAGGACTTATGATAGTGGTTTCGGGTCCCGCGGGAAGCGGAAAAGGAACGGTTAACGCCCATCTTATCGCCACGGGAGATTACCGATTTTCGGTATCCGCAACCACCAGAGCGCCCCGCCCCGGTGAGATAGACGGAGTAAATTATCATTACATAACAAAAGAAGAATTTCTTGCGAGGATAGATTCGGGGGATATGCTGGAATATACCGAGTATTGCGGAAATTATTACGGCACTCCAAGAAAAGAAGCAGAGGAAACCCTCGCTTTGGGAAAAAACCTTCTTTTGGAGATAGAGGTAGAGGGCGCGCGGAACATAAAGGCTAAATATCCCGAAGCGGTGCTTGTCCTGCTTCTACCCCCTTCCCACTCCGTACAGGAGCAGCGTCTGCGTTCAAGAGGAACCGAAACAGAGGACAAGATACTCCTAAGACTCGCCAGAGCCAAGGAGGAGATAGCCTTTGCGGATTGCTACGATTACGTAGTTTACAATCACGATGGGCGTGACAAGGAAGCGGCGCAGGAGATACTCAGTATCGTAGCCGCCGAAAAGGCTTCGCTGAAGCGAAATCCCGACGTAGTTAAAAAATTCCTTTCGGAATAAAAAATATACAAACCACAAACTTCAAGGAGAAAACGATGCTTTATCCAACCATTACAGAACTTACAAAGGACGAATTCAACCGCTACGAGCTTGCTCTCGCTACCGCTAAGTGCGCGCGTATAATCACCAACGAGTACGTAAAGCAGCGCGAGGCTGCTGAAAAGGCTGCAACGGGCAACAAGGATACCGACCGCAACCTCATAAAAATGATAAACAAGGAATACCGCGATGAAAAGGCGGTAAAAAACGCTATTTCACGTATTCACAACGGCAAATACAGAATAGTACGAGTTGAGGACGGCGACGCCATAGTTGAAGAAGCAGAGATATCTGTAACTGCTGAAGACGAGGCAGCTGAATAAAATTAATTAAAAACACCGCAGGAACGGAGGGATAGAAATGGCTGAATATGCAGGGCTTCATATCCTCAAAAGCCCCTATCATATTGACAACGCTTTTGACTATTTTATTCCCCTACATCTCAGAAATGCTATAAGCATAGGAGATTTTGTTACCGTTCCCTTTGGAAACTCAAATAAAAGGGAGATTGCTTTGGTAATCTCCCTTAAAGATTTTCCCGACAAGCCTTCAATGGAATGTAAGCCCATAATCTCGGTCTGTGACAAGAGCCTTTCTCTTTCAAGTGAGATGCAGGGATTGTGTATGTTCATGAAGGAGCAGACCTTATGCACCGTAGGTGACGCCGTAAAAAGCATAATTCCCTCAGCGGCGCTGACAAAGCCCTACGAGGTTTATAGATGCACGGAAAAGGAAATTCCAAGTAAGGACACTTCACTTGACTCCGCAACTCGATTCATTTACGATTACATACACAAGCGTAAAACCGTAAGCTTTGAGCTTCTAAAGGCAAAATTCGGCCCTGCGGCTCAGCCTGCGGTAAAAAAGCTGTGCGCCTGTGACCTGATACTCAAGGATTTTGAAATAAAAGAGGGCTCAAAAAAGACCGAAAGCTATTATGAGCTTTGCATAACCCAGGAGCAGGCTCTGGCTATAAAGAACAGGACCGACACAGAGTTCCGTCTGCGTTCTCTTATGCAGATAAGCGTTGTTGAGCAATTTCTTCGCAGCGGAGCTATGCTGCTTGAGGAAAAGCGTTTGATGCAGGACTCGGGCGTAGGCTACACTCAACTGAAATCACTCTGTGACAAGGGTATTCTTGAAAAAAAATACAGAGAAATAGACAGAGGACTTGAGGTAATATCGCCAATTATCACCGACACCGTGGCTTCTCCCATAATACTTAACGACGAACAGACGGCGGCATACGAAGCCCTCAGGGAGCTGTCGGATAGCAAAGAGGCAAAGGCGGCTTTGCTCTACGGTGTTACGGGAAGCGGAAAAACCTCTGTAATAATGAAAACGATCGACCGCGTCCTTGAGAAAAATAGGGGCGTTATAGTCCTTCTTCCCGAGATATCACTCACCCCTCAAACCCTCGGTCTTTTCTGCTCGCGATACGGCGAACGGGTGGCTATAATCCACTCGGGGCTCTCCGAGGGACAGCGGCTTGACACCTACAAGCGCATAAAAAGAGGGGGGGCAGATGTGGTCATAGGTACACGCTCTGCTATATTCGCGCCTCTTGACGATATAGGACTCATAGTAATAGACGAGGAGCAGGAGCATACCTACAAATCTGACAAAAATCCAAAATATCACGCGCGGGACATAGCAAGATACCGCTGCGCCCATCACGGCGCGCTTATGCTGCTCTCGTCGGCTACCCCCTCTTTTGAGAGCTTTTATAAAGCCGAGCAAGGAATATACACACTTATAAAACTCACTAAGCGTTACGGAAAGGCTAAGCTTCCAAAGGCGCTTGTGGTAGATATGAGAAAATCCGCCGCGGGCGGAGTAACATCCCCCTTAGGTGACCTGCTTTGCGAAAGACTTGTGGAAACGAAAGCCCGTGGAAATCAGTCAATACTGTTTATAAACCGCCGAGGCTACAATAACTTTCTCAGCTGCAGAAGCTGCGGGAAGGCAGTAACCTGCCCTACATGCAGCGTTTCCATGACATATCATACCTTCGGAAATTCCTATGACAGGGGCGAGCTTCGCTGCCACTGGTGCGGCAGAAGAATGCCTACTCCCACACAGTGCCCCGATTGCCAGAGTGAGCATCTTGCGAGAATGGGATACGGAACACAGCGTATTGAGCAGGAGCTGGGAGACCTGTTGCCTGACGCAAGAATTCTGCGAATGGATACAGATACAACCAGCACTAAAAACGCTTATGAGGAGCTTCTGGGCACATTCCGCTCGGGTGACGCGGACGTGCTCCTGGGAACTCAGATGGTTACAAAGGGACACGATTTTCCATCTGTCACGCTGGTGGGCGTGCTCCTTGCCGATACCTCTCTGTACCTTGACGACTACCGCGCCGCAGAGCGCACCTTCGCTATGCTTACTCAGGTAATAGGCAGAGCGGGCAGAGGTGACAAAGAAGGAGAAGCCATAATACAGACCTCAAATCCCGACCACGAATGTATTCGACTGGCGTGCGCTCAGGATTACGAGAACTTCTACAAAAACGAGATACGACTCAGAAAGCAGCTCCGCTTTCCTCCCTTCTGCGACATCGCTCTGCTGACCCTTTCCTCTCCACATGAGCAAGAGCTTATGAAGGCGTCCACCATTCTGTCAAAGCGCTTTTCAGAGCTTGTGGAAAAGGAATATAACGATATTCCCTTGGTCACTTACGGTCCATTTGAGGCTCCTGTATATAAAGTAGAAAACAAATACAGAATGAGGATGGTTGCAAAATGCCGCCTTAACAAGCGTTCAAGAGCGCTCTTCTCTGCTCTGCTTAAAGAATTTTCAAAAAGCGGAGTAAAGGGGCTTAATCTCTCAATAGACCTTAACCCTTCAAATCTCTGACAAAAAATTCCTGATAACACAATGTAAAATAAGGAGATAATATGGCAAAACTTAAAATAGTAAAGATTGGCGACGACACGCTTCGCACAGTATGTCGTCCCGTAGAAAAGATAACTCCCAGAACCATCCGTCTGCTGGATGATATGATTGAAACCATGCGTGCCGCTGACGGAGTTGGTCTTGCCGCTCCTCAGGTGGGCGTACTTCGCAGAATAGTAGTTATTGAAACACCCGACGAGGGACTTATAGAGCTTATCAATCCCAAAATAATCGCATTTTCCGGTGAGCAGGAAAGCGAGGAGGGCTGTCTTTCTATCCCAGGCAGATGGGGTATCACACGCCGTCCTATGCACGTTACCGTAAGAGCTATAAACAGAGAGGGTGTTACCTTTGATATTACAGGCTCGGGACTTCTGGCAAAGGCATTCTGCCACGAGATTGACCATCTTGACGGAAAGCTTTACGTTGACTGCGCAATACGTATGATAGACGCAGAATAAGAGGTACTGAGCATGAGAATTCTTTTTATGGGCACTCCCGATTTTGCGCTTTTCTCTCTTAAGGCCTTGCGCGAGCAGAGCGGTCACGAGATATGCGGAGTAATAACCCAGCCCGACAAGCCCCGCGGCAGAGGCTACACCCTTATGCCCCCTCCCGTAAAGGCTTACGCCCTCGAAAAGGGTATTCCCGTATATCAGCCAAGCACTCTCAAAGGCGAGGAGTTTGATACGCTTCTCAAGCAGCTTGACCCCGAGCTTATTGCGGTAGTGGCATTTGGTAAAATACTTCCCCTGAGCGTCATAGATTATCCCAAATACGGCTGTATAAACGTCCACGGCTCTCTTCTTCCCGAATACAGAGGCGCCGCTCCTATGCAACGGGCTGTAATAGACGGCAAGTCTGTAACAGGAGTTACCATTATGTATATGGCAGAGGGACTTGATACAGGAGATATGCTCCTTAAGAAGGAGCTTGCTATAAAGGAAAATGACAATTTTGAGGACATACACGACGGACTGGGTAATATAGGTGCTGAGGCTCTTCTGGAGGTTATTGATATGATATCCGAGGGAAAGGCTGTACGCATACCCCAGGACGATGCCCTCTCTACTTACGCGAAAAAGATAACCAAGGAGGACTGTCTTATTGACTTTTCCAAGGATGCGCGTACTCTGCACAACCTCATAAGAGGTCTTTCTCCCATCCCTCTGGCAATCACACACACACCTAACGGCAAGCTGTTAAAAGTAATAGAAGCCCGTATATGTGATGAGAGCAAGGAGCATACGAATATAGGCGAGGTCATTAGTCTTGATGACGGAATTGAGATAGCCTGTGCCAAGGGCTCTGTAAAGCTTTTGCGTGTGCTTCCCGAGGGAAAGGCGCGTATGTCTGCCTCTGATTTTATACGCGGCAGAGGCATCTCCATAGGAGATATACTATCTTAAATTATTGAAAGGTACGCTATGATATTCGGTTTATTCAGATTTGATTGGACGATTCTGTTGGTCATCCCCGGACTTATAGTGTCAATATGGGCACAAATAAAGGTAAAAACGACCTTTGAACGCTATTCAAAGGTGCACACCCTGCGTGGGCTTACGGGAGCAGCGGCGGCTCGCCGTATTCTTGATGCCAACGGCCTGACTCACGTAAGAATAGAGCAGATAAACGGACATCTCTCCGACCATTACGACCCCCGCGCAAATGTAATAAGGCTTTCGGGCTCTGTGTATTCCTACACCTCCCCCGCCGCTATCGGTGTCGCCGCACACGAGGCGGGACACGCTATTCAGTACGCAAAGGGATATGCGCCAATTAAGCTTCGCGCCGCTCTGGTTTCAATAACCAATTTCAGCTCGGGTCTTGCTATACCGCTGTTCTTTATCGGACTTATCCTGGCAAGTGACTCACTTATGCTTATAGGAATACTTCTTTATGCGGCTATCGCTTTCTTTCAGCTTGTAACGCTTCCCGTTGAGTTCAACGCCTCCGCGCGGGCAATGGCGGTGCTCCGTTCCTCGGAAATGCTCAGCAAGGAGGAGCTTAGCGCATCAAAAAAGGTACTGAGTGCTGCGGCTATGACCTACGTTGCGGCTTTGCTTACCTCTCTTCTTACCCTCCTCCGACTCCTTCTTCTGGCAAACAGCAGAAGCAGACGAAACTAAGGCGGAGGCTTTATGACACCAAGAAAACTCGCCTTTGACCTCCTTGTGAAGGCTGAAAAGAGAAAGCAATACTCGAACATCGCCCTTGATAACGCTCTAATCACCTGTGATATGGGGGATGCCGACAAGCGCCTTGCTTCTTCCCTTTTTTACGGAGTTACCGAAAAAAGGATTTCCCTTGATTATATGATATCGAAACTCTCCAGCCGCCCTATCTCAGAGCTTGACCTTTATGTGATAAACGCTTTGAGGATGGGAATATATCAGCTGGCGTTTCTCGACCGCATTCCTCCCCACGCCGCCATAAACGAAACCGTATCCTTAGTTAATCGAAAAAGCTCCAGTTTTGTGAACGCCGTACTCCGAGCCTACACAAGACAAGTCCCCTTAGAGCTTCCGTCAAAGGACAATCTATGTGAATATCTTTCGGTAGCTTATTCGGTTTGCCCTCCCTTAGTCCAAAGGCTTGTGGAGGATTTTGGCAAGGAGCGTGCCGAGGAGATACTCGCGGGCTTTGACCGTATTCCCCATATAACCGTGAGAGTCAATACCCTAAAGAGCTCGCGTCAGGAGCTGATGGATAAGATACCTCACTCGACTCCTACTGATAATTCCCCAGCAGGGCTACACGTAAATGGCTCTGTCCGTGAGCTTTACGGCTTTAGCGAAGGGCTTTTCTTCGTTCAGGATGAAGCATCCCAAATATGCGTTGAGGCACTTGGTGCGCGTGAGGGAGAAACGGTTCTTGATATCTGCGCCTGCCCCGGCTCAAAGAGCTTCGGGGCGGCAATAAATATGAATAATTGCGGCAGAGTGCTCTCCTTTGACCTTCACGAAAGCAAGCTGTCCCTTGTACGCTCGGGCGCTGAGCGCCTTGGGATAAGCATAATTCAAACAAAGGCTCAGGACGGTCGCGATTTTATTCCCGAGCTTGAACTTAAGGCTGACAGAGTACTTTGCGACGTTCCCTGCTCGGGCTTCGGCGTTCTTTCCAAAAAGCCTGAGCTTCGGTATAAAGACCCACGGGAATCCGAAGCCTTGCCTAAAATACAGATGGATATTCTTGAGAATGCCTGTCGCTACGTAAGGAACGGCGGTACTCTTGTATATTCCACCTGCACCGTACTTAGGGCGGAAAACGAAAAAAACATAGAAAGATTTTTATTAAATCACCCTGATTTTTCTCTGTGTCCATGGAGCGTGGGAAATATAACAGCTGCTGACGGCATGCTGACCTTTTACCCCCACGTACACGGAACAGACGGATTTTTTGTTGCTAAACTTATAAGGAAGCAGTTATAATTATGGAAAAGACAGACCTACTTTCACTCTATCCAAAGGAGCTTGAGGAATACATCATCTCCATAGGAGAACCAAAATACCGCGCCAAACAGCTTTTCACTCAGATGCACAGGGGTATTGCTCCCCACGATATGACTAATATAAGCAAGGCAACCAAGGAAAAGCTAAACAATAGTGCCTTTTACTATCTTCCCAAGATACGCAAAAAGCTGGTTTCGGCTATTGACGGAACTGTCAAATATCTTTTTGAGCTGAGTGACGGAAACTCTGTTGAAAGCGTAGTAATGAGATATAAGCACGGCAATACTATCTGTGTTTCCTCTCAGGTCGGATGCCGTATGGGCTGCGCCTTCTGCGCATCAACTATCGGCGGAAGGGTACGCGACCTCAGCGCATCCGAGATACTCGGTCAGGTGCTTACAGCTCAGAGCGACATAGGCGAGCGCATATCCAACATAGTTATGATGGGAATAGGCGAGCCGCTTGATAATTACGCAAGCGTCATAAGATTTCTAAGGCTTGTTGGAAACGAGGACGGTATGAACATCGGTTACCGACATATATCCCTATCCACCTGCGGAATTGTTGACAAAATAGACGCGCTGGCAAAGGAAAATATGCCTATTACCCTTTCTATATCGCTTCACGCCTCGGATGACGCAACCAGAAGCTCCATAATGCCCATAAACAAAAAATGGAACATTTCCGCTCTACTCGATGCCTGCAAGCGCTATTATTCATCAACAGGCAGACGTATATCCTTTGAATATACTCTTATAGCGGGAAAGAACGATACTCCCGCCGCAGCCTTAGAGCTTGCCCGCTTGCTCAACCAAAATCTTCGTTCAAAGGACAGGAGCGAAGGCTTCCCCATACACGTAAACCTTATACCCGTAAATCCCGTAAATGAAACAGAGTTTTCGGCGTCGGACAAGCAAGCAGTAATAAAATTCGCTTCCCTGCTTGAAAAGAACGGCATACGCGCCACAGTGCGCCGACGTTTGGGCGCAGACATAAACGCCTCCTGCGGTCAGCTCCGCAGAGAGGAAGAAAAAAAGGGGTAATATTTGTCTATCTCTGTATACATATCCTATTTACAGAGGTAAAATATGAAATTCAGATTTCGCCCGTCAAGTGCCCTCAGACGTTTAAAAAGCCCCAAGGCAAGGCGCAAGCTTCTTCGCCTTAAGGGTATAAACACACTGCGTGTACGAAAGGAAAAATCCCTCGTACGCAACTACTCCGCCGAAGGCTTCGGCGTGTTTTGTGAAGAAGCGAAAAAATCAAGATTTTCCCTTTTTGCAGATAAACTGCGGCAGGGCTTACACCGTTTGTATATCAAGGCAAAAAAGAAGGCTTCGGAATGGCTAAACAAAGAGCCGCGTATCTCTACGGCAGCTCTTTGGGGGACGCTGTGCGCCACAGCTTCGGTCACCGTAATATCGGGAATAGTAGTAATAATCTCACTCTTTTGGGGCTATGGCGGCAGTTATACGCATATACGGATACCAAATTTTGTTTCTCTTGACGTAGATTCAGCCAAACAGGTATATCCCGAGCTTTTTGAATACGATATCGTATATGAAAGCAACCCCGACTGCGAGCCGCAGAGCGTCATCTCCCAAACGCCCCCCGCCGAAGTGGTAAGAAAGCTATATAGAAAAGATAAAAAGTTAAAAATAACCTTAACAGTCAGCAAAGACCCCGATTCTATTATACTGTCGGAGGTCGTGGGAACCTCCCTGCGAGATACCGTTCTTATGTTAAAATCGGCAGGAATAAACGTAGATATAATTGAGGAACATTCAACCTCCGTGGCTTCGGGAGTTATATTCTCTTCCTCGCTCCCCAAAGGCAGCATACTAAAAAAAGGAGATAAAATAACCCTTGCCGCAAGTCTTGGCAAGGAGCTTGTCTATATAAAGGTACCCGACCTTACGGGGCTTGGAGAGCAGGAAGCCATTGCTCTTCTTAATTCAAAAGGACTCAAGGCTGGGGAAATAAGCTACAAAAGCTCAAAGGACAGATTAGGCACAGTAATATCCCAGAGCTATTCTGAGGGCACACCTCTTCCCGAGGGAAGCAAGGTAGGCTTCAGCGTAAGCGGAGGCTTGTACTACTCATTTGATTGAAAGGAAGGACTATGAAAGACCAGATGTACGGAAAGATAATGCAAGGAGTTGGCGGACTTTATACCGTCCGTGTTCTCGGTATGCCCGAGGCTGGTAATTCGCCACTTATAGGCACTACGGTAGATTGCCGCGCCCGCGGTTCTTTTCGGCATAACAACCTAACCCCGCTTCCGGGAGATAACGTCATTCTCCTACCCACTACCGAGGATACATCCAAGGATGTAAAGAAAAACGAGAGAACAGATTTTGTCATTGACGAAATAGTTGACCGCAGAAATGCTCTTATCCGCCCGCCGATGGCAAATCTGGACTACCTTTTTATAACTATGGCGGCTGCCGCGCCTGCACCTGTGCTTTCCACCGTGGATAAGCTTATATGTATTGCCGAGTTTAACAAAATAGAGCCTATCATAGTCATAACAAAATGTGAGCTTGACGCAGAATATGCCGCAAAGCTTGAGGATATATACAAAAAAAGCGGCTTCACCGTCTTTAAGCTGAGCGCCGCTGAGAATATCGACATTGCGCCAATAGATGAATTTATAAAGAAAAATCTCAACGAAAAAACCGCCGCCTTTGCGGGTGCGTCGGGTATAGGTAAATCCACCCTTCTTAACCGCCTGTTCCCCTCTCTCTCCCTCTCCACCTCGGAGATAAGCCGAAAAATACAGCGCGGTCGCCATACCACCAGAAAGGTCGAGCTCTACGCACTCGGAGAGGGCGCTGATTGCGGGTACATAGCCGACACACCGGGCTTCTCTATGCTTGATTTCGCGCGCTTTGATTTCTTTGAGGTAGCAGACCTGCCACTGACTATGCGTGAGTTTGACAGCTATATAGGAAAGTGCAGATATACCAAATGCTCACACACCAAGGAAGAGGGCTGCGCCATACTTGAAGCACTCAGGCACGGAGATATTCCCCCCTCACGCCACCAAAGCTTCTGTGAGCTTTACGAGGTATTGAGGGCGAAGAAAAAATGGTAAGGAGAAAAATATGAGGGCATTTATATATACGGGCGGAAAAATAGACGCCAATAATATAATCGAGCTTCCTGAGGGAGAGGATATCATCATAGCCGCCGATTCGGGTTACAAAAATGCCAAGCTTATGGGCGTAAAGCCCACGGTGCTTCTGGGAGATTTCGATTCTCTGCCCCGCGAGGAGCTTGCTGAGGCGGCTGACGGCGCTGAGGTCATCACCGTACCCGCCGAGAAAGACTTTACCGACACCCAGCTCGCCGTAAAAACTGCTCTCGAAAAGGGTGCTAACGAAATAATAATTATCGGCGGACTTGACGGAAGGCTTGACCATACTCTCTCAAACCTCGCCATACTTGAGGATATGCATGCAAAAAAGGTTCGCGCGGTTATCGACGATGGCAACAACCGCGCGCGTTATCTGGAAAATGACAGCATCATAATAATGAGAAGCGGATATAAATACATATCGCTCTTAGCCAAAAGCGAAAAAGTCAAGGGCGTTACATTAGAGGGCTGTAAATATCCCTTGAAGAACGCTATTCTCACCCGTAGCTATCAATACGCGGTTTCAAACGAGATAGAGGGCAACTGCGCCTTTATAGCGGTGAAAAAGGGCGGAATATTTATAGTTGAAAGTAAGGATAAGACCTAAATATAATCGTAGCAGACCGTCCTGTTTTCGCTCTTTATCACAAGTCGGTTGGCTTCTGCCCAATCAACAGTCTGTAATAGCATACCAAGGATGCGGATATCCTCCTCCGCGTCCTCTTTTTTGTTCCTGCGCTCCTCTACGGTACGGCATATGCGCTCATACCTCGACTCGCCCATCACACCACGCAAAAAGCCTTTAGCCCCTTGGGGAAGAAGACAAAATCTCCCCAAAAGCTCTTCCCGCATACTTAACAAGGCATCACAAAAATCAAATTCCCCTTGTCGGGATAAAACACCTATACATGAGATGCCGTACAGATTTCCGAGTCTGTCCTCCCGCTCGTAGGAATAGGAAAGATTTTTTCTTTTTATAGAATCCTCAAAGTATATTCTGCTCTTTCCCTTATGAGCAGCCTCTCCCAAAAGTCCGCAGAAAGAAGGTATATAGGCATCAAACTGAGGGTAATCAAAGGCAATCAAAGCCTCCGACAAGCTCTCACAAATTTCTCCTTCTCCAAAATAGGGCGTCAAAATAGTATTATCCTTTGACTCTTGCTTACACCTAAGCGCCTTATTTGACCGTACGTCGCGGTAAAAAAATCTGCTCATCCCCATCCGAGTGAAGAGAACGCATTCCCCCGGTAACACCTGACGTATATCCGTATATATATCCGAAGCTCCGTAAACTCCCATAGGGGAGATAATATGACGCGCGAAGATATCCTTGTCAACGCTCGTGTATTCCCCGCTCACGCCAAGAAGTCCCTTGACCTCCGAGGAGAACGCCAGACTTCCTCCGTGCAAGCGGTAAAACAAAGGTCGTCTTCCCCGCCTGTCACGGGCAAGAATAAGCATATTCCGCTCCCCATCGTAAAGAGATAGGGCAAAGGGTCCGTCAAGAGTACTTATAAATTCTATCCCTTGGAGCATATATTTTTCAAGCACGGCAGAAGAATTAAACCCCTCCCCGTCCATACAGAGAGCATAGGTATGCCCCCGACGCTGAGCGATATTGGGCTGTCTGTCCTCCCTGTCGCTAAAGGCATAGGGTGAGGAGCTGTTAAAAAACATACCTACGCTTCCCAAAATGAAAGCGGTGCTTCTCCTTCGCCCACGCAGGGACAGCGCAAGACGCATTTTGTTAAGACCTTCAGTATCCACACAGTAATTTTCAATATCCATTATTCCGCCAATTCCGCTCATACCATCCTCCAAACAGTTTCTCCATACATATTATGAAAAAGAGAACAAAAAAATAAGTCACGCGCAGAAAAAAAGGCATATAATATAGTGAAAATCAAACGGAGGTGAGAGATATGAAGATAGTTTTGGTACATACCCCAAGCTTTTTAGTGCCTATTTTGAGAAAGATTTTCGGAGTGAGTAAGAAAAAGAAATAATAATAATCCACCCGCATAGCGGGTGGTATTTCAGTTTCGGGCATAGCCCTAATACTACAGGCTACGCACAAGTGCGTCTTTTATTGGCCTGTCAGCCATGCATTTGTTACGAAACCCCGCTCAAGCGGGGCTAAAACCAAGCCTCCCTTGTGTAAAGGGAGGTGGCACGGCTTGCCGTGACGGAGGGATTGTAAAAAGCGATAATCTACACAAAACAATCCCCCAGTCAGCTTCGCTGACAGCTCCCTTTACACAAGGGAGCCTAAAGAGAGAGCGGGGCGCAATTTAGCCTCCCTGCGGAGGAAGCCTGAAGAAAAGTGAGCCACCATACAAGCCTCCCC
>JAZNXE010000009.1:0-62323 GCA_045593725.1 Eubacteriales bacterium | reverse complement strand
TAGCCATGTCGTTCTGTGAGCCAAGGAGTTGATAATATGCCTTGTCTTCCTAAGACCGCTTGGCCTCCGACTTTAACGGGGTGAGAGTAACCGAGACCGAGAACGAGGCTGGTGCCCTTCTTCTCTACTCTGTAACCTACACCGACGATCTCGAGCTTCTTCTCATAGCCCTTGGTTACACCAACGACCATATTGTTAAGAAGAGTTCTGGTAAGACCGTGGAGTGCACGATTCTGCTTCTCGTCATTAGGACGGGTAACGTTGATAACGTCGCCGTTCTGTGCGATGGTAATTGCGGGGCTGAAGCTCTGCTTAAGCTCGCCGAGGGGGCCCTTAACGGTAACTGCGTTGCCTGCTTCAACAGTAACGGTTACGCCTGCGGGTACTGTAATAGGTTCTCTTCCAATTCTAGACATTCTATTTACCTCCCCATTACCATACGAAAGCGAGGATCTCGCCGCCAACGTTAGCGAGTCTTGCCTTCTTGTCGGTCATAACGCCCTTAGAGGTAGAAACGATGGCGATACCGAGACCGTTCATAACCTTGGGCATATCCTCACAGTTGGAGTAGATACGGAGACCGGGCTTGGAAACTCTCTTGAGACCGCGGATAACCTTCTGCTTACCTGCGGTGTACTTGAGAGCAACGCGGATAACGCCCTGCTTGCCGTCCTCGATTACCTGATAGCTCTTTACGTAGCCTTCTTCAACAAGAATGTCTGCGATAGACTTCTTCATGTTGGATGCCGGAATGTCCACAGTAGCGTGCTTTGCGTCATTAGCATTTCTGATTCTTGTGAGCATATCGGCGATTACATCTGACATTTGCATTTTCATATCCTCCTGTATGCAAGTTAATTTTTTCTTGCTGCCGTTATTTACGGCGGCATATCGGCGGTTAAGCCCATCCACGGATTAGCTTCCTTCCGATAGTTTGGAGAATCTTTCGTATGAAAGACCTATTTTTGTAAGCTGTTTTACCAGCTTGCCTTCTTTACACCGGGAATCTCGCCCTTGTATGCGAGCTCACGGAAGCAGATACGGCAGATGCCGTACTTGCGGAGATAAGCGTGGGGACGACCGCAGATCTTGCATCTGTTGTACTCACGGGTGGAGTACTTCTGAGCCTTCTGCTGCTTGAGTATCATAGCCTTCTTTGCCATCTTTTGCTACCTCCTTAGTTGTTTGCGAAGGGAGCGCCCAAAAGCTTGAGGAGCTCTCTTGCTTCTTCGTTTGTGTTTGCAGTTGTTACAAAGCAGATATCCATTCCGCGGATCTTGTCAACCTGATCGTACTCGATTTCGGGGAATATGAGCTGCTCCTTAAGACCGAGCGCATAGTTTCCTCTGCCGTCGAATGCGTTGGGGTTGATTCCCTTGAAGTCACGAACTCTGGGGAGCGCGAAGTTGAAGAGTCTGTCAACAAACTCATACATCTTGTCGCCGCGAAGAGTAACCTTTGCGCCTATCTTCATACCCTCACGGAGCTTGAAGTTAGCCACGGACTTCTTTGCGTAGGTGGGAACTGCCTTCTGACCCGAGATAATGCTCAGGTCCTTAAGAACTGCGTCAAGAGCCTTAGAGTTATCTCTTGCCTCACCCACACCGCAGTTGATAACTATCTTATCAAGCTTGGGGATCTGCATGGGGCTCTTGTACTCAAACTTCTTCATAAGGGCGGGAGCAACCTCGGCCTTGTACAAATCTTTAATTCTTGCCATCGTTACTTACCTCCCATTAAAGCTCCTGTCCGCACTTAGCGCAGACACGAACCTTCTTACCGTCAACCATCTTGTGAGCGACTCTTACGCCCTTATCGCACTTCTTGCAATAAAGAGCTACCTTAGACGCGTAGATTGCGCCTTCTGCGTCAATGATTCCGCCAGCCTCGCCCTGCTTTCTGGGCTTAACGTGCTTGTGGATAACGTTGACCTGTTCTACGAGAACCTTTCCTTCCTTAGGGGAAACGGCAATTACCTTTCCCTTAGCGCCCTTATCGTCACCGGAAAGAACAATAACTGTATCGTCTTTTCTGATATTCATTTTCGATACCTCCATTAAAGTACTTCGGGTGCGAGAGAGAGTATCTTGAGGTAATCCTTCTCACGAAGCTCTCTTGCTACCGGGCCAAAAATACGGGTTCCTTTAGGTGTCTTATCTTCCTTGATGATTACCGCTGCGTTTTCGTCAAACTTGATGTAGGAGCCGTCTGCACGCTTCATACCGTGTACGCTTCTTACTACAACAGCCTTAACGACCTCGCCCTTCTTAACAACACCGCCGGGAGCAGCCTTCTTTACGCAGGCTACTACCACGTCACCAATGTTTGCGTATCTGCGGCCTGTTCCGCCGAGTACGCGAATGCACATCAGCTCTTTAGCTCCGGTGTTATCGGCAACCTTCATTAATGTTTGTTGCTGTATCACTTTCTTTTCCTCCTGATTTCAATACGATTTTTGCCGTATTTACTGTATATGGTTTTTGTGGAGCTAAATTATTTAGCTTTTTCGATTATTTCAACAATGCGCCATCTCTTGGTCTTGGAAAGCGGTCTTGTTTCCATGATCTCTACTCTGTCGCCTACGCCGCAGATGCTCTCCTCGTCGTGTGCGTGTACCTTCAAGGTGCGCTTGATGATCTTACCGTACTTAGGATGCTTTACGTTGTCCTCGATAGCTACAACAACTGTCTTGTTCATCTTATCGCTGACTACTGTTCCTACTCTGGTTTTTCTGAGATTTCTTTCTTCCATGACTATTCCTCCTTACGCATTTTTCTCGGAGAGGATTGTCATTACGCGAGCGATGTTACGCTTTACTTCAACAATTCTCTGAGGATTGTCAAGCTGGTTTATTGCGTGCTGGAAGCGCAGGGTGAAGAGCTCTTCCTTAAGTTCCTTGAGTTTGGCATTAAGCTCTTCCGCGCTCATTTTTCTGAGTTCTTCATTAAATTTTGCAGACTTCATAGCTTTACGCTTCCTCCTTTACTGCGAACTTACACTTGATGGGGAGCTTGTGAGATGCAAGACGCATAGCCTCACGCGCTACGTCCTCAGCAACTCCGTCCATCTCGAACATAACTCTTCCCGGCTTAACAACAGCTACCCAGTACTCGGGAGATCCCTTACCTGAACCCATTCGAGTTTCAGCAGGCTTCTCTGTGATAGGCTTATCGGGGAATATCTTGATCCAAACCTTACCGCCACGCTTGATGTATCTTGTCATTGCGATACGGGCAGCCTCGATCTGGTTGCTTGTTATCCAAGCGGGCTCAAGTGCTACAAGACCGTAAGAACCGTTTGTAACCTTATTGCCGCTCATTGCTTTTCCTTTAAGTCTGCCGCGCTGAACACGACGGTACTTAACTCTCTTCGGCATTAACATTATTTGCGTCCTCCTTCTCTTGGAGCTCTCTCGCCTCTTGCGCCCTCGGGACGGCGGCCGCGTCTCTCACCGTTTCTGTTGTCACGGCGCTCGGGACGCTTGTTGTCCTTCTGTGCGGAAGATCTGTTTACCTCGTTAAGAACCTCGCCCTTGTATATCCATACCTTAACGCCGATCTTACCGTAGGTGGTGTTTGCTTCCCAGAAGCCGTAATCGATATCGGCTCTGAGTGTCTGAAGCGGGATTGTTCCCTCGTGATAGTGCTCACTTCTTGCGATTTCCGCACCGCCAAGACGTCCGCCGCAGGTAATCTTGATACCCTTTGCGCCAAGTCTCATGGTGTTACGGATAGCCATCTTCATCGCGCGTCTGAACGCTACGCGGCGCTCAAGCTGTGCTGCGATGTTCTCTGCTACGAGCTGAGCATCGAGGTCGGGCTGTCTAACCTCAACAACGTTGAGGGCAACGGGCATGCCAACCATCTTCTGAAGCTCGTTCTTGTATTTCTCTATCTCTGCGCCACCGCGTCCGATAACCATACCGGGCTTGGAGCAGTGGATAAATACGCGTACTCTCTGGCTGTCGCGCTCGATCTCTATCTTAGGAACGCCCGCAGCCTGGAGCTCTTTCTTCAGGTACTTTCTGATGTTGTAGTCGGATACGAGGGTATCGCCGAACTTTTCGTCGGAAACGAACCATCTCGAATCCCAGTTTTTAATTACGCCCACGCGAAGTCCGTGGGGATTTACCTTCTGACCCATTTAAGCTCTTACCTCCTTTTCTCAGTCTCTTTCTTTAACTACTATGGTTACGTGAGAAGTTCTCTTGAGTATTCTGTCTGCGCTTCCCTTTGCTCTGGGCATTATTCTCTTAAGAGTGGGACCGGGGCATACGAAGCACTCGGATACATAGAGCTTTGTCTCGTCCATATTGAAATTGTTTACTGCGTTTGCGATTGCGCTTCCCAGCAGCTTTACAAGGTATTCCGAAGCAGACTTGTTAGTGTTCTTCAGAATTGCCATTGCGGTACCTGCATCCTTACCTCTGATGAGGTCGAGAACGATCTTAACCTTGCGCGGGGAAATTCTTGCATGTCTAAGCTTTGCTATTGCTTCCATTTTCAATTATCCTCCCTTTGCATTATTTACCGTTGTTGGATGTCTTGGAGCCTGCGTGGCCCTTGAATGTTCTTGTAAGCGCGAACTCGCCGAGCTTGTGTCCTACCATATCCTCGGTAACATATACCGGAACGTGCTTTCTTCCGTCGTGAACCGCGATGGTGTGACCTACAAACTCAGGGAATATTGTAGAGGAACGGGACCAAGTCTTGAGTACTTTCTTCTCGTTCTTTTCGTTCATAGCGCATACGCGTGCATAAAGCTTCTCTTCAACGTAAGGCGCTTTCTTCAAACTTCTGCTCATCTTATATTCCCTCCTTATTTAGCGTTTCTGCGTTTTACGATGAACTTGTCTGTTCTAGCCTTCTTGTTTCTGGTCTTATAACCGAGAGCAGGCTTACCCCAAGGAGTAACGGGAGAAGGTCTTCCGATAGGAGATTTACCTTCACCACCACCGTGGGGGTGGTCACAGGGGTTCATTACGGAACCGCGTACTGTGGGACGAATTCCCAAGTGTCTTGTCTTACCCGCCTTACCAAGCTTAACGGTGTCGTGCTCGATATTACCAACCTGACCGATAGTTGCCTTACAGTCAAGACGGATGATTCTTACCTCTCCGGAGGGAAGTCTTACCTGCGCGATGCCATTCTCCTTAGAGATAAGCTGTGCAGCGACGCCTGCGGAGCGTACGAGCTGAGCGCCCTTGCCGGGGTAAAGCTCAATGTTGTGGATGAAAGTACCCACGGGGATGTTTTCGATAGGAAGCGTGTTACCGGGCTTGATATCTGCATCAGCGCCAGTGTAAACAACGTCGCCATCCTTAAGTCCAACGGGAGCGATGATGTAGCTCTTCTCGCCCTCAGTGTTCTGAAGGAGAGCGATATACGCGCTTCTGTTGGGGTCGTACTCGATACCGATTACGGTTGCGGGAAGATTGTTGCTTCTCTTGAAATCGATAATTCTGTACTTAACTTTGTTTCCGCCGCCCTTATGGCGAACGGTGATTCTGCCGTAGCTGTTTCTTCCGGCAAATTTCTTCTTTATGACTGTCAGGCTCTTTTCGGGAGTAAACTTGGTTATCTCCTCGAAGGTGGGCACGGACATAAATCTTCTGCCGGGTGTAGTAGGCTTATACTTCTTTGTAGGCATTACTCTTTACCTCCTACCATCAGTTAAGGCCGTCGAAGAACTCGATGGTCTTGGAGTCTGCTGTAAGGGTTACAACAGCCTTCTTCCACTCGGAGGTGTATCCGAAGTGAACGCCGAGTCTCTTGGGCTTCTTCTTCATATTGATTGTGTTTACACACGCGACCTTTACGCCGAACATAGCTTCAACAGCCTTTGCGATCTCAGGCTTTGTTGCGTCAGCCTGAACCTTGAAGGTGTACTTCTTGTCAGCGAGTTTGTCCATGCTTGCCTCGGTGATGATAGGCTTAATGATGATATCCTGTACCATTTTCATTACGCGTAAACCTCCTCAAGCTTTTCTACTGCTGCGCGGGTCATAACGACCTTCTCAGCGTTGAGCACATCATAAACGTTGATAGTGCTGTAAAGAGTTGTCTCAACTCCGGGGATATTTGCACAGCTCTTAACTACGAAGCTGTTTACCTCGGGGAGAACTACGAGAGCCTTCTCTGCAACAACAGCAGTTCTGGTCTTTCTCTCTCTTACCACCTCGTCACCCTGAACGGTAGTTACCTTGTAAGACTTGGTAACCTCCTTCTGGCATCCGAGCGCCTTGAGCATCTTAACCATCTCTGCGGTCTTGTATGCGTCCATCGTAATCTCGTCAACTACGATAAGCTCACCTGCCGCAACCTTAGCGGAAAGTGCGCTGAAGAGTGCAACTCTCTTGGTCTTCTTGTTCATAGCGAGTCTGTAATCTCTGGGCTTCGGACCGAGAGCTACGCCGCCGTGCGTCCACTGAGGAGAACGGGTCGAACCCTGACGAGCTCTACCTGTGCCCTTCTGTCTCCAAGGCTTCTTGCCGCCACCCGATACCTCGGTGCGTGTAAGAGTGGACTGTGTGCCCTGTCTTTGATTCATCAGAAATGCTCTGACTGCAGCGTGGAGGACTGCCTTGTTTACTTCTGCGCCGAATATAACGTCGGAAAGGCTCATTTCGCCAACTTCCTGACCGGCCATATTAACTACTTTAATATTCACAGCTTATTTCCTCCTTCGCTTATGCTTTAACCGAATCGCGAATGAATACGATTCCGTCCTTAGCGCCGGGAATAGCGCCCTTAACGGCGATCAGATTCTTTTCGGAGTCGATCTTCACAACCTTAAGATTGAGAACAGTTACCTGCTCGTTACCGTACTGACCGGGCATCTTCTTGTTCTTGAAGATTCTCGCAGGGTCGATAACACCCATAGAGCCGGGCTGACGGTGGATAGGACCTGTACCGTGGGTCATACGGAGAATTCTGTGGTTCCATCTCTTAACGCATCCAGTGTAACCGCGGCCCTTCGTTATACCTGTTACGTCGACCTTGTCGCCTGCGGCGAAGGTATCGGCTGTAATAACGTCACCTACGTTTACTGCGGAAACGTCGTCAAGGCGGAATTCCTTAAGGTGCTTCTTGAATTCAACGTTTGCCTTTTTGAAGTGTCCCATTTCAGCTTTTGTCATGTGCTTTTCCTTAACTGCTCCAAAGCCGAGCTGAACGGCATTGTAGCCATCGGTTTCAACGGTCTTTTTCTGCGCTACTACGCAGGGACCTGCCTGGATTACCGTAACCGGAATTACGTTTCCGATTTCGTCGAAGATCTGTGTCATACCGATCTTCTTTCCGATAATACCCTTTTTCATTTTTCTTTTTCCTCCTGTAAATTATTGGTTGACTCCTCGCATGTATGAAGCCAACATGATTTACAAAGTTACCGAGCTGCGAAATGAGTCGCAACGGCTGTTATCTTTGTCTTGGCGTTTTTCGAAGTGCTTGATTAGATTTTTACTTCGATCTCTACGCCTGCGGGAAGCTCGACACTCATAAGAGCATCAACGACCTTCTGGGAAGGCTTTACGATGTCAATGAGTCTCTTGTGTGTACGCATTTCAAACTGCTCACGGCTATCCTTGTACTTGTGTACCGCGCGAAGAATGGTTACTACCTCTTTGTCGGTAGGAAGCGGGATAGGACCGGAAACCGCTGCGCCGTTTCTCTTCGCTACCTCAACGATCTTCTCTGCTGCCGCATCGATGAGAGTGTGGTCGTAGCTCTTCAGTCTTACTCTGATCTTTTCCTTGACTGCCACCTGTTTTTACCTCCTGTAAGTATTTGCCTGTTCACATACGCGCATATATAATTAAATGTACGCCGTTTGCGAACCGCATCAGGGGCACAGCTCTCAACACCGCGCCGTGCGTTTTCTTTGTGTCCATTTAAAAATCCGAAGTCCAGCCGAAAAGCACCAAGGGCAAGGATTTCGGGTAATAAACACAATTCCGCACACGACCGTGATTGAAAATCTGCTTCGCCCGTTTAATCGGACATACTCCGCGAAAATTACCTGTCGGTTGTCACCCGACAGCAACCTCTCGCTTCAACGCATATCAAGCCTTACAATTATACACTATATTCGTCTATTTTTCAATACGCCTGTGTGTAGAAAATTTGCTTATATTTTATTTTATTTTTGTGCATGTTTAACAAAAAATGCCGTTTTTTAGTAAAATATGCCTTGAAATTTCAGCTCTTTTCAAAATTTTTCCTTTAATTTTTGCTATTTTTTTAAAAATTTTTTCAAATCACGAAAAAAACTCCTTTTTGACGCCAAAAAGGGTCGAAAAAGGAGTTTTTTCGGTTTTAAAAATAACTTAACGGTTCGGTAATAACATATGCAAAAATGCCGACCGCCTCAAATTATGCCCTGCTCCAGGTAGTTCCCGCAGAGGTGTCCTTAAGGCTTACTCCCTTTTCGGCAAGCTCTGCTCTTATTTCGTCGGCTCTCGCGTAATCCTTAGCCTTCTTAGCCTCGGCTCTCTGTCTTATCATATCCTCAACGTAAGCCGCAAAGGGGTCGTTGGCAAGTGCTGCCGCCTTTTCCTCTGCCTCTCTCCTCTCGTCCTCAATAGCCCTTTCTGCCGCGGAAATAAGTCCTACGCAAAGAACTCTGTCAAAATCCTTGATGAGAGCAATCTTCGTGGCAGGAGTAGTATCAGCCTTCAGCACGTCGTAAAGAGCGGTAACCGCCAAGGACGTATTCAGGTCCGCGTCCATAGCCTTTACAAATTTTGCCTTAAGCAGCGAGAACGCGCCATCGTCAATAGCTCCCTGCTCCTCCTTCATAGCAGCGGCAATTTTCGCTACCAGCTTTTTATACGCGATAGCGGCGTTGTCAAGATTCTCATAGGAGAACACCAGAGATTTGCGGTAATGGGACTGCAAACAGAAGAAACGGTAAACCAGCGGGTCGTAGCCCTTGCCCTCAAGAAGCGAAACCGTAAGAAATTCTCCGCTCGATTTGCTCATCTTACCCGAATTTGTATTAAGGTGGTGAACGTGGAACCAGTAATTACACCATTTATGTCCTATAAACGCCTCGCTCTGGGCGATTTCGTTGGTGTGGTGGGGGAACGCGTTGTCTATTCCTCCGCAGTGGAGGTCAAGACGCTCTCCGAGATACTTCATGCTTATGCAGGAGCACTCGATATGCCATCCCGGATAACCTATTCCCCAAGGACTTTCCCATTTCAGCTCCTGGTCGTCGAATTTCGATTTGGTGAACCAGAGAACGAAGTCAGCCTTGTTTTTCTTATTTCCGTCCTCCTCAACCCCCTCGCGGACGCCTACCTCAAGGTCCTCCTCCTTAAAGTCGTTAAATACGTAGTATTGCTCCAGCTTAGAGGTATCAAAATATATGTTTCCTCCCGCCTCGTAGGCAAAGCCCTTTTCAATCAGAGCCTGAATAGTAGAGATAAACTCATCGATGCACGTAGTAGCGGGAGCTACCACCTCGGGAGTTTTTATATTAAGCTTCGCGCAATCGGCAAAAAACGCGTCGGTATAATATTTCGCTATCTGAAGCACGGTCTTGTTCTCCCTGCGCGCGCCCTTAAGCATTTTATCCTCGCCCGTGTCCGCGTCACTTGACAGATGTCCTACGTCGGTTATATTCATAACTCTCGTTACGTCAAGTCCCGTATAGCGAAGATATTTTTCAAGGACGTCCTCCATTATATAGCTGCGAAGATTGCCTATGTGCGCGTAATGATACACCGTAGGACCGCAGGTGTACATAGACACCTTTCCCTCTACGTTGGGTATAAATTCCTCTTTCTTTCTCGTAAGCGAATTATATATATACATCTTTTGTCTTCCTCATCTTATCTTCTTTTTTGCTTTGATTTGGGCAAGCTCCCCCTCCAGCGCCGAAAGCTTATCCTCAAGCCGTCTTATCTCCTGTGCCACAGGGTCGGGAATGTGTATCTGGTCAAGGTCGTTCTCCACTCTGAGGCCCTCTCTCCTGACTACCTTAGCGGGAATTCCCACGGCGGTACAATTCTCGGGTATCTCCTCAAGCACAACGGCATTAGCCGCTATCTTGGTGTTATCACCTATATAGAAGGGTCCCAGCACCTTTGCACCCGCTCCCACCATTACGTTGTTGCCAAGAGTGGGGTGACGCTTTCCTACGTCCTTACCCGTACCTCCAAGAGTAACCCCTTGATATATGGTACAGTTGTCGCCTATCTCGGCAGTTTCTCCTATAACCACACCCGTGCCGTGGTCTATCACAAGTCCCTTTCCAATGGTAGCGCCCGGATGTATCTCGATGCCCGTTATCATCTTTGCCGCCTGACTTATAGCTCTTGCGGCAAAATAGTGCTTGTTTTTGTGAAGTCCGTGAGCTATCCTATGGGCAATCAGGGCGTGGACGCCCGAATAGAGCAGAAGCACCTCCGCGTTGCTCCTTGCCGCGGGGTCGCGCTCACGCACAGCGGCAACATCCTCCTTAACGGTTTTTACCAGATACTTAGCGCCGTTCTTTACTTTTTTAACGTAAAGCGCGGCATCCTTTGCTATTTTATTTTCTTTCTTATCGGTCTTTTTTACAGGCTCCATATTCTCCTCCAAATAAAAATACGCCTCCGTGCCTATGGCACAGAGGCGTGTAAACGCGGTTCCACTCTGCTTCGGATGAAATTCATCCCTCTTACTCCTTAACGCGGAATACGTGCGGCGCTGCCGCAAGGTCTCCGTGGCGCACAAGCCAAGCCTCTCATATCTCCGTTCACAGCCAAGACGGAAATTCTCTGCTTTTGAGTCCGGGGTTCTTCCTCTTCACCGACCTATCTTATACTATATTATACACACTTCACGCCGCTTTGTAAATAGTTTTTTGAAAATTTATTCTCCCTTATCGCTTCACCTTCTGCTTGCGGATATCGGTACCCACAAAGAGAAGAGGATAATATTCACCAAAAAGTCGGCTGGTTATTCTCTCGCTGTACTTTGCCTCAATCTCCTTTTTGTTGAGATTGGTATTTATAAAGGTGCATTTCCTGTTGTTTATTCTTGAATTGATGACGTCGTAAAGGCAGGACAGGGTAAACTGATTTACCACCTCTGTGCCAAGGTCGTCTATGATAAGCAGATCGGCTCCGTAGTACCTATCGGTGCTCTTTGTGCCCTCTCCGTTGCCGAAGCGCTTGTCCTCAAAATCACCAAGCATACCCACCGCGGTAACGTAAAGAACGTCAAAGCCTCGGTCTATTACCGTTTTCGCCACAGCGGTGGAAAGATGAGTCTTTCCAAGTCCTGTGCCTCCCATCAAGAGATAGTTTCTGTAAGTATCGGCAGAAAAGCCCTCGGCAAAGCCTCTGAGGGCGGTAACGAACATCTGCATCATATCAGCGTTTCCGCCTCCCACCTTGTAGTAGTCAAGGGAGAAATTATCAAAGCTCTGACTGCGTATAAGTCCGCCAAGTCCCGAGGATTCATATCCCGCAAGGACCAGAGCGCGCTTCATACACTCGCACATTTTACCGTCCGAGTATCCGCTGTCGGCGCATTTGTCACATTCATATCTTATATCCGAATAGTCCTCGGGATATCCCTTTTGGCAGAGCAACTCTCCCCTTTGGGCAAGAAGCTTACTATTTCGCTCCTTGAGTATAGCAATTTTTTCCTGTGTACCATCCTTACCCGATGTGATGATACCCATTATTTCCCTACCCGTTCCACCAAGAAGAGCATCAATCTGCCGTATCTCGGGAATACGGGCATATATCTCCTGACGTCTGGCGTCAGCTTCCTGTCTTGCCTTAAGATATTTATTGGTATATTCCGCCTTTATTCTGACGTAATCCTCTCTGTTGTATCCCATAAAAACCTCTTTTTATTTATTTCAGGTCCTCAAAGCTTCTCTTAAGCGCCGCCTCAAAGAAATCGTCAAGGTCATAGCTCTTGCCATCCTGAGCCTTGCCCTCCTTCTTTGCCTTTTCAAAGGCGGTAATTTCATCTGCCGTGCGCAGACCCTCGTTATACCAGCTTTCAAGTATCGCTCCCGTATATTTCGGTATTGGCTCGTGCTTTATATCTATGGTAATATCGTACGCCAATCTTATAACGTCTATGTCGTATCCAAATTTCTGAGTCCACTTTTCAAACATAGTCTTCTCACTTCGAGACAGCTCTCTGCTGCCAACACCGAAAAGCTGCTTGACCTTGGAAATGACCTCCTTGGAGCGCTCTATAACCGCTATACGCTCCACCACCTCGTGAGTGCGTGTGTAGCCGTCGTCATAAAAGCCCAAGGCTACCTTTTCGGTATATCGCAGACCCTTTTTGCCTATTCTCGTCATATAAGCAAGTATGGCAAGCACCGCCTCCTCCTCAAAGCCAAGGCGGTCAACAAGCCCTACCACTATTCCCGTATCATAGGAATTGAAGGTCTTGCCGAACACTCTCTGCGCCTCGTCTATAAACTCAGCGGATATTCTGCGCTTTTCAAAGAGAGTGGCAAGCTCATCGCTTCCGTATGTAGATATTCCCTCACTGTTCTCAACGGCACCGTTTCTGTGAGCGGTTTCCACTCTGCCCTTTTGCTCCTTGGGGGTATTGCCAACCTCTTTTTTTGCTCTCGCGGCATTCTGGCTTTTAGCACCCTCAATGATACCCGCTCCCCGCCAGAATTTCACTGACGCGGCAACGTCGGCTTTCTCAACGCCCAAAGCGCTGCTCACCGAAAAATCCTCGGGTATCTCTCCATTTTCATCAGCCGCCATCATAAGAGCTATAAGTATTTTAAGGTCATTCTCGTCAGCGTTGGAGAGTATCTTCCCAAGCTCCTCTGGGAGCTGTGAGTTTCTGTACTTTATTCTTTTAGCCGTTTTTCCCATATTACCCCTCAATTCTTTATCGACGGGCAATTACAGCCCCTCAATCCTTATTTTTCGCTATCTCGTAGCAGAGTGCCATAAGCGAGTCGCCCAGATGCACGTCCTCTACTACTATATTGCTTCCGCTCACGTCAAGCTCCTTGCCCGTAAAGTTCCATATACCCTTTACCCTTGTTCCCTCAAGACGGCAAAGCACCTCGTTGGCGTATTCCTTGGGAAGTGTTAGTATAGCTATATGTACTCCCAGCTCCTCAAGCTTACTCTCAAGCTCATCCATAGATAAGACCTTAAGCCCCGCTACCTCCCTGCCTATGACCTCAGGGGAGGTGTCAAAGAGCGCCACCACATCTACTCCGCGCTTCTCAAACATAGGGTTTCTCACAAGTGCCTTTCCAAGATTACCCGTACCGATAAGGGCGGCTCGGAATCCGCAGGATACTCCAAGTATCTCGCATATTTTTGAGTAAAGGTAGTTTACGTTATAGCCGTATCCCTGCTGACCGAAGCCACCGAAGCAGTTAAGGTCCTGTCTTATCTGGGATGCGGTGAGATTCATCATTCTTGAAAGCTCCGCCGAGCTGACCCGCGTCTTTCCCTGCCTTATGAGCTGGCGCAGATATCTGAAATATTTGGGCAGTCTTTTTATTACCGCCGAGGATACGTCGGGGCGTGATATCTCATGCTCCCCTCCAAACGAAAAATCAGGCTCATTCCTCAGCAGCTCGTCCACGTCGTCCGTGTATCTGCCGACCTTCTTTATGCTGTCTGCCATTTTTCCTCCTTAATCAATTGCCGTCGTCGCTTGCCGACGCATTCAGCGAAGTAGTAGCAAAATTCCCCGCGAGATATTCAAAATATCCCGCAGCCGCCACCATAGCGGCGTTATCCGAGCAAAGACTCATGCTTGGCTTGCAGAAGGTGACCCTTTTCTTTTCGCAAAGGCTCTCCAACGCCCGTCTTATATGAGAATTTGCCGCCACACCCCCCGCAAGAACAAGCTGCGCGGGAGCGTATTTATCAATTATATATTGAGTTTTCTTCACGATAGCATCAACTATGACCTTGGTATAGGATGCCGCCATATCAGCATGGGAGGGTTCCTTTTCCTTCTGCCTCTCTGAATTTATGTAATTCAGCGCCGCGGTTTTAAGTCCGCTGAAGGAGAAATCCGCGTTATCCCCAATCATTGCGGGGGAAGGAAGCCTTATGGCTGTGGGGTCGCCCTCGTAAGCCAGCTTATCCATAGCCGCCCCCGCGGGATATGGCATACCTATAACTCTGCCTATCTTGTCAAACGCCTCCCCTGCAGCGTCATCCCGTGTTCCGCCTATCTCAACAAGGTCGGTGGGCGTATCGACTCGGTAAAACGCCGTATGCCCTCCCGATACCACAAGGGCTGTAAAGGGCGCGCGAAGGTCGGGGTATTCAAGATATGCCGCCGCTATGTGCGCTTTGATATGATTTACCGCCACTAAGGGTATCCCCTGAGCAAAGGCAAGGGATTTGGCGAAATTGACCCCTACCAAAAGTGCGCCTATAAGTCCGGGGTGGGATGTGACCGCTATACAGCCTATATCCTCTATGGACAGCCCCGCGACCTCAAGAGCCTCGTAGGTTATGCGGCTTATTGCCTCAATGTGTGCTCTGCTGGCTATCTCGGGAACTACTCCGCCGTAAAGACGGTGTATCTCTATCTGGGATGCCACTATGTTGGAGAGCACCTCTCTGCGCCCCTCCTCCATACACACCACGGCTGCCGAGGTTTCGTCACAGGAGCTTTCTATGCCTAAAATATACATTGAATTATTCCTTTAATGCTTTTGTCATTATCACCGCGTCCTCCGCGGGAAGCTTATAAAAATTCTTTCTTACGCCGACCTCGCTCCACCCTTGGGACACATAAAGCGAGCGCGCCGCCGCGTTTGAGGCTCTGACCTCAAGAGAAAGAAGGCTTATGCCGTTTTTTAGGGCATGGTTCTCAAGGGAGCGAAGTATCTCTCGCCCCAAGCCCCTGCGCCTATACTCGGGGGCTACGGCTATGTTGGTTATCTGCCCCTCGTCAAGAACGGTAATCATTCCGCCGTAGGCGGCTACCGAGCCATCAATAAGGATTGCAAATCCCACTCCCCGCTCTCCCAGTAATAGCTCAAGACTCTTTTCGCTCCAGGGCTGGGAAAAGCACCGAGCTTCAAGTATAGCAGCTCCGCCGAGCATCTCGGCGGTAAGCCGCACCGCCTTAGCGTCAGCGCTCATATCAATATCCGAAAATTCCGCTGAGGGAATCGTCGTCTTCTATCCAGGACTGAACGTCTATTATACGGTATTCATCCTTGGTATCACGTACTATAACCTGAGAAATTCCCGCGTTTATTACAAGGCGCTTACACATCATACAGCTGCTTGTGCCGCTCACAAGGCTGTTGTCCTTAGCGTCAAGACACGCCATATATATGGTAGCTCCGAGCATCCTCTCACGCGCCGCCGCGATTATAGCGTTAGCCTCGGCGTGTACCGAGCGGCACAGCTCGTATCTCTCACCGCGGGGAATATTGAGCTTATCTCTCATACAGTAGCCTATATCACTGCAATTCTGCCTGCCTCTGGGAGCGCCGTTGTAGCCTGTGGAAACTATTACGTCATCCTTGACTATAATTGCCCCGAATTTTTTACGCAAGCAGGTGCATCTCTCTGCCACGGTCTGGGCAATATCAAGATAATAATTATGCTTTGAAACTCTGCTCATTTTTCCATCCTCTTTCTTTTTCTTAAAAATGGATACACATTTCTATTATATAACAAAGAGAAAAATAAATCAAGGACTTTTTTCGCATTTGGCAGATTTTGTTGTTATTTGCGCCAAACCATCCAAAAAAATAGCCGAAAGCTATTGACAAACCTGATTTTATAGATTATAATAATATGGTCATATTGCTGGTGTAGCACAGTCGGTAGTGCAGCTGATTCGTAATCAGCAGGTCGTGTGTTCGAGTCACATCACCAGCTCCAAAAAGCACTGCCCGAGGCAGTGCTTTTTAATTCGTAACTAATGGGAGCGCCTATGAATCTTTGCGATATAAAAACCATAAAACAGATAATGGCTATGTTCTCTCTGAACTTCAGAAAGGAGTTCGGTCAGAATTTTCTTACTAACAATATGGTGGTAGAGGACATTGCCGACAGCTGCTGTGATAACGCTGACAGCACTATTCTTGAAATCGGGCCGGGTATAGGCTCACTCACAAGGGAGCTTGCCCAGAGATACAAAAACGTGGTGGCTCTTGAGATAGACCACGGACTGATTCCCGTCCTCAGATACACTCTCGGGGACTACAAAAACATCACTGTCATCAACGAGGACGTTATGAAGGCAGACCTCGCCGCCATACTTGCTCCCTATTTTGAGAACGGTAAGGTGTCGGTCTGCGCGAATCTTCCCTACTACATCACAACACCTATCCTTATGAAGCTTCTTGAGTCGGGGCTTCCCTTTGAATATATTACCATAATGATACAGTCCGAGGTTGCCGACCGCCTTTGCGCCACACCGGGGGACAAGAATTGCGGAGCTATAACCTCGGTGCTCGGCTATTACGGTTCTCCCGAAAAGCTCTTCAAGGTGAGCGCCGCCAACTTCATCCCCGCGCCTAAGGTAGATTCCTCCGTGGTACGCATAAAACTACACAGTGAGAAGCCCTATAAGCCTATGGATGAGCGCACGTTCTTCCGCACCATACGCGCCGCCTTTGAGCAGCGCAGAAAGACTCTGCCCAACGCCCTTTCGGCGGTATTCAACGAGCTTTCCAAGGAGGAAATAACCGACATCATAGCAAAATGCGGACACGACGTCAATATCCGCGGAGAAAAGCTGGGCGTAGCAGAGTTTACCGCCCTCTCGGACGAGCTTTACAAGACAATAAACAAATAATCTGGAGCTGTGTCACTTAGCGCAGAACAAAAACGCACAAGCAAATAAAGGATAAAAAAGCCGCTTTTGCTATCAAAGGACGATAGTGAAAGCGGTTTTTGTGTAGAAATTTTCAAGGTAAACCTTTCAAATTTCATTTTTATTTGTGTTTTTTAGCCGCGAAAACGCTCTCTGGCGTACCTTTGTACGCCGACGAGAAGGCTTTCGCGACTTCTGCATCTTAATGAGACAGCCCCTTCCCCTTGGCATAGCCGAGGGGATATATTTTTACTCATTTTCGCCCTTTTTATCGCTGTCGCAAAGCGCAGCGCCGATAACCGTTGCAAATTGAGATTTTTCGGGAATTATAAATTTTACGCCAAACATACTTTCAAGTCCCTCAAAAACCCGCGCGACAGCCTTAATCGCCGTAAGGTTTCCGGTAAGCACCACATCCTTTATGCCAAAGCTTCTGGCAGAAAACACCGCAAGCATAGCAATGGTTTCTCCCACCATATTGGCAATACCGAGGGCTATATCACTGGGCGTAGCAAGGTCGGAAAGCTTACCGAAGTTTGACGCCGTTATCTCGTCGTTTATCTGGAAGCTGTGGTCGCTTGACATATCCTTTATACGAAGGTCTATATTTCCAAGGTCGCCGTCCTCGCAAAGCTGTTCAAAATGCTCTATGTTATCTACCCCAAGCATTTTTCTCGAAAGTCCTATAAGCGTTCCTCCGCCGACTCCCGTTCCTCCAAGATAATCGGTATGTATCTCACCGCCTACCTTTTTTGCGTGCATCAGCGCCGTTCCCGTGCCCATGCTTACTACTATTGCCTCGTCAAGCCCCGAAAGATAAAGACCTCCCTTGCCTACCGAGCGAAATTCGGATACCTTCTCACACTCAAGAGAGTATAAGGGCTTATCTATAAAGGAAGAGCCAACACCGGTCATAAGCACCCGGTCTATATCCTCAAGCCCGATTCCGTTCTCCATAGTAAACCTTCCGAATGCCCCGTACACAGACGTAACCGCGTCGGTGGCTCTTACAAACAAAGGCTCTATAAGCGTGGCATTACCCGCGCCGTCGGTGCGAAGTCCTACTATCTTAGTGGTGCTTCCGCCAATATCTATTCCTATGACAGTCCGCATTTCTACCTCCAAACGTTGTATTTGGCACATACTATAAAATAATTATAACACACGGTTGAAAAAAAATCAATAATATGATATAATATCCTCAAGATATTTTTGGGAGAATTTTAATGGATATCAACGTAATAAAAGACAAAAAGCTGTTTATCTTTGATATGGACGGCACTATATATCTCGGAGGGATTCCCTTCGGTTTCGCAATAGAATTTATCAAAAATCTTCGCAAGAGCGGCAAAAAAGTGCTCTTTTTTACAAACAATGCCTCCCACACCTCTCCCTTCTATCTGGAGAAGCTCACCCGAATGGGCTATGAGCCTACCGCCGATGAGATAATGACCTCAGGGGACGTTACATTTGAATTTCTCAACAGATACAGAGCAACAAAATCGGTGTATATGGTAGCCACCGATGAGCTTATTGAGGAATACAGAGCAAAAGGAATAAAGGTGCTTAACGGCGTTGCAGAAAACCCAACCGGGGCGGACATAGTTATTACAGGCTTTGATACTACGCTTACCTACGAAAAGCTCAATATCGCCTGCCGTCTTATAAGGAACGGCGCGGAGTATCTCTCCACTCACCCCGACCTCAACTGCCCCACCGAGGACGGATTTATTCCCGACAGCGGAGCTATTGCGGCTCTGGTCACCGCCTCCACAGGCAAGACTCCTACATACTTCGGAAAGCCCTATAAGGAAACGGTTGAAATGATAGGAGAGGCGACGGGCTTTGACAACAGCGAGATGTGCATATTCGGCGACAGACTTTACACCGATATCGCGCTGGGCAAGAGCTTTGGCGTATGCTCTGTGCTGGTCCTTTCGGGTGAAACTCAACTCGCCGACGTTGACGCCGCGTGTGAGGAGGACAGACCCGATTTTATATTTGATTCTCTCGCCGAAGTAAACCGACTGATGTTCGGCTGATTACAGAAAGGAATTTTTGAACTATGGCATTTGACGCGGGAATGCTCTCTTGTACCCTCTCTGAGCTAAGAGAGGCAGCCTTGGGCGCAAGAATTGAAAAGGTATATCAGCCCGAGCGCGACGAGATACTGCTTCAGATGCGAAGCTTTGAGGGAGGAAAGCGTCTGCTCATTAATGCCGGCTCTAATAACCCCCGTATCAGCTTCACCGAAGCCCCTAAGGAAAACCCCCAAAACCCTCCTATGTTCTGTATGCTCCTGAGAAAATATCTCCAGGGGGCAAAGCTTACCGAGATAAGTCAGGCGGACTTTGACCGAGTGGCTTTTCTCGGCTTTGACACAAGGGACGAAATGGGCTTTGAGTGTAAGCGATATCTTATCGCCGAGCTTATGGGCAAATACAGCAATCTTATATTCGCAGACGGAAACAAAAAGGTAATAACCGCTCTGCGTACCACCGATTTTTCCTTTGACAGCGCGCGTCAGCTCATCCCCGGGGTGACCTACACCCTCCCCTCTCAGGGAGATAAGGTAAATCCGCTTACGGTGGAAAGGGAGGATTTCCTTTCACTTTTCGCCTCTGCCCCCAAGGAAAAGCCCTGTGATAAATTTCTTGTCAGCACCTTTTCGGGTATTTCTCCCGTAGTGGCAAGAGAAATAGTCTTTTCATCAACGGCTCACACCGATACCCCCGTGGGTTATTGCTTCCCCGAGGATATTTACAAGGATTTTTCCCGCGTTACGCAGATAATAAAGGAGGAGCGTTTTTCTCCCTGCCTGATTCTTAACGGTGATGAATGCGTGGAATATTCCTTTATGCCCCTGTACCAGTACGGAAGCTACGAAAGGCGCGATTTCTCAAGCGCGGGTAAGCTTCTCGACACATATTTCGCAGGTCGTGATAACAAGCAAAGAGTGCATCAGCGCGCCTCGGATATTCTCCGCCTGCTGACCAACGCCGAAAGCCGACTAAAAAAGAAGCTGGAGCTTCAAAGCGCAGAGCTTAGGGCGTGTGAGGAGGGAGAAAAGTACAGAAAATACGGCGACCTACTCACCGCCAACATCTACCGCTTAGAGAGAAAGACTGCCATCGCCGAGCTTGAGGACTGGGAGAGCATGGACGAAGAGGGCAACTGTCCCGTGGTGCGTATAGAGCTTGACGCGCGTCTTACCCCCGCCGCAAACGCTCAGCGGTATTACAAAAAATACGCCAAAAGCAAGACCGCCAAGATAGAGCTTGCCAAGCAGATTGAAATTGGGAAGAACGAGCTTGAGTATATCTACACTGTATTTGGGGCACTGACCAAGGCGGAATCCCCCGCCGACCTTCTTGAGATACGGGACGAGCTTTACCGCTCGGGCTACGCTTCAAAAATGAAAACTTACACCGCTTCCCATAAGCAGAAAAATCCTGCTGTAATGCAATTTGAAACTCCCGACGGAATGAAGGTGCTCTGCGGAAAGAATAATCTGCAAAACGAATATATAACCCACCGCCTTGCCGAAAAGCAGGATTATTGGTTTCACGCAAAGCAGACCCACGGCTCCCACGTGCTTCTCGTAACCGATGGCAGAGAGCCTACCGACCTCGATTTTACCACAGCGGCAGAGATAGCCGCCTACTACTCGGGCGCTGAGGGCGCGAATATAGCGGTTGACTACACTCTTGCCAAGAACGTTAAGCGTGTAGCGGGGTCAAAGCCCGGATTTGTCATATACCACACCAACTGGACGGCTTACGTAACCCCGGATGCCGAAAAAATAGCAGCCCTCAGAAAGAAATAAAAAGAACTTGGAAAATAGGACTGTACCCTAAAGGACAGTTTTTAAGAAATACGGTATATCTCGAAAGAGGTATGCCGTATTTTGCGTTTGTGGACACAAATGCAGTGCTTGTCAGAAAAATTGACAAGTCATAGATGAACTAAAAAAGGCTCCCTTGTGTAAAGGGAGCTGTCAGCGAAGCTGACTGAGGGATTGTTCTACGATGTGGTCAATATATTCGCAAACACCCCGAAAGTTTTTATGTATTTCCGTATTCGGTATTCTAACAACTGTCAAACCGTATTCTTCAAGAAAAGCGGTTCTTTCTTCATCATATTGCTTTCCTTCCTCGGTATAATGTCCCGAGCCGTCAAGCTCAATAACAAGCTTTGCCTCTGCACAGTAAAAATCCGCAATATACCTTCCGAGAACCTTTTGGCGGGAAAAGCGAATCGGATAGGCGCGTAGAAAATCATACCAAAGATGTTTTTCTTCTTTGGTCATATTCTTGCGCAGCATTTTTGCTGTTGGAACGATGTCTTTATTATGTTTTCTCTGCATTCCAATCCCTCCGTCACGCTCCGCGTGCCACCTCCCTTTACACAAGGGAGGCTTTTACCGCTTAGCTTTTCCATATTTATCGCCAAATTGGAGTTTACTTGTCTTTCTTATTTAAAATCGAATACAACAAACCAAAGGCAAATAGACCAATTATTGCACCACCCATTACTCCAAAGCACAGACCCATTGGAATATTTCCAGCAAAGGAGCCAAACATTATACCAACACTAATACCTAATGATATACCTATAGGCAAGGCAAGGATAGCCAAAGATTTCTTATCAGTTTTTTTAGACACTCAAATCACTTCCTTTCAAATTCCTATTTATCTGTCGGATTTATTAAAGTTTCGCTTTTGTTTAACAAATGAATCAAGTTTAGTCCGCTACCCTTGTTATAACACAAAAACCGCAGAAAATCAATCTGCGGTTTCTGCTTTTTTCTGTCGGCAGGTAAAACTGTCCTTTAGGGTACGACCCTATTTCCAAGTTCTTTTTGTTTTATTTACTCAGCCTTATCAATCCTTGTTCTTCCTTCTTGCCTTCGCTGCCTTAACAGAAGCCACAACTATGCCCGAAAGAACCAAAAGGGTTATTGCGTTAGGGATTACCATCAGGTTATTAAACATGTCAGTAAGCTCCCAAACCAGGTCGTTCTTCAAGCAGGAGCCAAGGAATATAAATCCGATAGCGATTACCGAATATACTACCGTTGCCTTCTTGCCAAACAAATACTGAACGTTCTGCTTACCGAAGAAATTCCAGCTTATTATGGTAGTAAACGCAAAGAAGGTAAGGCATACGGCAATGATGATGTTACCCGCCATAGGACTTCCAAATGCCTGTCCTACCGCAGTCTGCATAAGATTGTTCTTATCGACACCTACAAGTCCTGCCGTAACGTCGGTAATAATACCGCCCGACATCAAAGGACTGTCGCCCACGTAAAGGGTAGAAATAACTACGAGAGCTGTTATTGTAAGAACCACGAAGGTGTCTATGAACACACCTATCATAGCAACTACACCCTGCTCGTGAGGAGCCTTTACCTCTGCCTGAGCGTGTGCGTGAGGTGTTGAACCCATACCTGCCTCGTTGGAGAAAAGTCCGCGCTTTGCCCCCTGAGTCATAGCGGTAAATATAGCTCCAATACCACCGCCGATTATGGCGCTGGTATCAAATGCATATCTGAATATCATACCGAAGGTTGCGGGGATCTTGGTAACGTTGATAGCAAGAATAATAATGCCCACAGCTATGTAGCCTACCGCCATTACGGGAACTACCTTTTCAGCAACCGAGGCAATTCGCTTGATACCACCGATGAAGATGATAGCGCATATAGCGGCGAGGACCAAGCCTACCGCCCATACGGGAACGGTGCTGTTGGTAGCGGTGCTTACAGCCGAGGAAATAGCGTTGGACTGAACCATAGCGCCCATGCATCCCAGAGCAAGGATGGTAGCAACCGCAAAGAAGCCTGCCATAAATTTACCGAACCAGCCCTTAAAAGCTCTCTTAATGTAGTAAACAGGTCCTCCGAGAACGCTTCGGTCAGCCTGTACCACCTTTGTTTCCTGAGCAAGAACAGCCTCGGCATAGATTGTAGCCATACCGAAGAAGGCGATGACCCACATCCAGAAGATAGCGCCGGGGCCGCCTATAAGGATAGCGCCGCAGGCGCCGACGATATTACCCGTACCTACCTGAGCCGCGATAGCGGTAGCGAGTGCCTGAAAGGAGGAAAGACCGCCCTTCTTATCCTTGTTTTTATTGGAAAATATACCGCCAAATACCCTTTTCATGCCCTCTCCAAAGCAACGTATCTGGACAAATCTCGTTCTTACGGTAAAGAAAAGACCTACCCCTACCAAAAGAAAAAGAAGAATATAGTTAGAGAGATTAGTGTTTATCTCTACAACTATTGGGAGAAGAAAATTCTGAATAGCTTCCATAAAAGCCTCCTAAAAATGAAATAAAGCCGCCGATAAGGCAGCTTTGAAAAATAAGACATTATTACACACAAAAATATATGCCACTCTGTCCTTTTGCCTGAGAGATTCGGGAGTAACGGCTCCCTTGCACCTTCGGCACCCGCGCGGGCGGGATTCTCCAAAGCTCCTCAGCCATCGGTCTTCTCGCGAATTCCGAGAGCTTCATCGGATTTTGACCTATTGTATCACATATTTTTGATTTTGTCAACACATTTTTACAAAATATGAGCTTTTATTGAATATATTCAAAAATGCATTAAACCAGCCTATGATAAGGTATAAATACCCGAACCTCTCACTGCTATCTCTTTTTCCGAATTTCTCCCGCAAGCAAGGCGCAGCCGCCTACGAAAAGGGCTACCGACAGAAGCGCCACGGGGTTGCCCGAAAAAAGCAGCAGAGAGGAAACACTGCCCCCGTCACCGAAGACAATGCGTTCTCCAAAAAGCCTCATAAAGCTCCACACCAGAAGTGCGTTTATAAGAGCGCTTCCTATCTTTGAGAAAAAATACGGGCGCAGGGACACCCGGTGCTCCTTGCACAGTCCTACGAACTGAAAGGCTACCGACAGCCCCGACCATCCCGTGAGCGCCGCCGCCATAGGCACAGCCACTCTCAAGGGAAGCTCCGCCGCCGCGCTGACTCCCCCCGTCATCTCAAAAAATCCGAAGGTTAGAGCCATAGCCCATTCGGGCATATTGCCGCGGGCGGCAAAAAAGCGGAGATATCCCACCACCGCAGAAAAAAACACCACAAAGGCGCATATAAGAATCATACTCCCCGCCGAATTGCTCACCGCTCCCGTGAGCGACGCTATAAAGCCCTCTCGCCTGTGGGCAATTCCCTTTTGCGCGGAGCAATACTCCCCCTCTCTTTTCTTCGCCGAAAAATAGGGGCGGCTCACAAGCCCTACGGAAAAAGCCGAAATTATATGTACGGAATAAAACAGCACTCCAAGCTGTCGGGAGCCGAAAAGACTGACTCCCACCGCGCTTATAAGAAAAGCCGAGCTTGGATTATTGCAAAAGGCAAGGATATGCTCAAGCTCCCCCCTGCTTATCCGCCCGCGCTCGTAAAGAGATATAGCGCTCCTGCTCCCAATGGGAAATCCGCAGAGTAAGCCGAGGAGCAGCGCCGCCGCTCCCTCCCGCGATATATCAAACAGCCACGAGAGAGGCGCGGCGAGATACCTTCCCACCGCCTGCGCCGCTCCCGAGGCTATAAACAGCTCGGAAAAGACCATAAAGGGAAACAGCGAGGGTATTACCGTATTAACGCACAGCCGCATCCCCTCTGTCATTGCCTCTATCGCCACGTCCGACAGCTTAAAGGTTATAAGCATTGCCACAGTACTCATTATACAAAAAAGTGTCTGACCCCGCGACAGACGTTTTTGGGGGGCTTGGCTTTTTTCTCCTTTGGTCATTACCGACCCTCCGTAGGCATAAAATAAATTGCATCCCTTAAATATTACAGTAATTATCATAAAAATATGCAAGGAGCTGTTATGAAAGAAAAAGATAAAGAGCCTCTCTCCCAGCGCATTTTCCGCGCTCTTGACATACCCGCCGAGGTTCTGCCTCACAGCGCCTCCGTGGAGATACACGGAAGAAATCTTGTTAAAATAGCGGGGGGCGGAGCTATAACTCTGTATTCTCCCGAGGAAATACGGATATCCCTCGGTCGCGAGGAAGGACATATATCGGTGAGGGGATACGCTTTGCGCTGTTCCTCCTACAATATGGGAGCGGTAGGCGTTGAGGGGCGTATATGCTCGGTATCCTTTGAGGAGAGCGGCAATGAAGAATAAGAAAGGCTTCCGCTTAGGGCTACACCCCCTGCTCTTTCTACTTGGATATAAGCGGCTTTGCGTACCCAGAGAGGAGCTGGAGTCCCTTCTCAATCTCTGCATCAGAGAGCAGATAAGCTATCACAGCGTAAACGCGGAGGAAGCGGAGGCATACCTGTGCGTACCCTTTTTTACCGCTTCGCGGCTTATAAAACGGGCTGAGGTCTTGGGACTTTCGGTAAAGGTAGCCCTGTCGGGAGGCATCCCCGCCCTCATAGTAAAGCACCGAGGCAGATTGGGGCTTCTTATGGGGGCGCTTATTGGGGTTATTCTTATAGCGCTGTCGGGAAGTGTGGTATGGGACGTGCGGGTGGATGGCGAGAGGTGGCTTACCGAGGATGAAGTGATATACACCTTAGAGCAATGCGGACTTAGCTTAGGCGTACGCAAATCCTCTCTGGACATAGACGTGATAGAGAACAGAGTTCTCATCCTCTCCGACGATATCTCCTGGATAAGTATAAATATGCGGGGCACGGTAGCCAACGTTGAGATACGGGAGCTTGTTCCCCGCCCCGAACCAGAGGAGGAGAGCGGCACGGTAAATCTGGTTGCCGAGCGCGGGGGAGTTATCACACGACTTGAGGATATCAGAGGCAATATAGCGGTAAACGTGGGAGATAGCGTGAGCGAGGGTCAGCTTCTTGTGGGAGGAATATACGGCGACGAGGAAACGGGCATCAAATATACCGCCGCCAAGGGCAGAGTCTATGCCGAGTGCGAAGACAGCTTTTCGGTGGAAATTCCAAGAAAATATGAGAGAAAGATTTACACGGGGAGAGTAAAATGCGAAAAATATCTTATTTTTTTTAAAAATGAGATAAAATTTTTCTCAAACTGTGGAAATTTATATACAAGTTATGATAAAATAGATATGGTAGAATATTTTCCATCCCCCGGCGGTGACGACCTGCCTGTAGGAATACGCACGGTCAAATATATGGAATACGTGATAGAAGAAGCGACGCGGAGCGACAGCGAGCTGTCGGCTCTTGCAGAATACAGAATGTCCCTCACACTTGCCAGAGAGCTGAGGGATGCCGACCTGCTCCGAAAAAATTCGCAGTTCACGCTGGGAGATGAGGGATACACCCTCCTTTGCAGAGTGGTCTGCGTAAAGGATATTGCCAAAAGAAAAATTGTAGAGGTACTGCCTTAAGAAAGGGAGAAATCTATGGAACAGAAAACAGTCAGGATAGAAAACAGCGAGCTTACTGCCAGACTTTTCGGAAGCTTCGATATAAATACCCGAATGCTTGAGCGCGCCTTTGGCGTCAGCATCAAAAACAGGAACGGCGACGAGGGGGACGCGGTCATAGTATCGGGAGAGGAAAGAGAAGGCGTGGAGCGCGCCGCCTCGGCTCTTGAGCATCTTAAAAAGCTGGCGCGCTCAAACGAAACCCTCACCGAGCAGCAGGTTGGATACGTCATAAGCATGATAAGCGACGGCAAGGACGAGGAGCTTGGCGACCTTGACGGCGAGTGTATATGCATCACCACCCGCGGAAAGCCCATCAAGGCAAAGACCGTAGGTCAGCGGCGCTACGTTGAGGCTATAACCAAAAGCACGGTGGTTTTCGGCATCGGTCCCGCGGGTACGGGAAAGACCTTTCTCGCGGTAGCAATGGCGGTACGCGCCCTGCGCCAGAAGCAGGTCAGCCGCATAATCCTGACCCGCCCCGCTATTGAGGCGGGGGAAAAGCTGGGCTTTCTCCCGGGCGACCTGCAAAGCAAGATAGACCCCTATCTCCGTCCGCTGTACGACGCTTTGTTTGAGATGATGGGAGCTGAAAACTATCAAAGACTGCTTGAAAAGGGCAGTATTGAGATAGCCCCTCTGGCGTATATGAGAGGTCGCACCCTTGATGACAGCTTTATAATCCTTGACGAGGCGCAGAACGCCACCCCCGAGCAGATGAAGATGTTCCTGACCCGTCTTGGCTTCAACTCAAAGGCAATAATCACGGGCGACCTGACACAAACCGACCTGCCAAGCGGTCAGAAGAGCGGTCTGGCGGCGGCTGTAAAAATACTTGACGGAGTTGAGGATATAGCAATTCACGCCTTCTCGGACAAGGACGTGGTACGCCATAAGCTTGTGCAAAAAATAATCCTTGCCTACGAAAAATATGAAAACAAGCAACGCGCCGAGGCTGAAAGGTCCCGAGAGGGCGCGAAGAAATACAAAGCCCACAGAGGAACGTCAGGAGATAAAAAATGAAAAAGACAATGATATATTTTATGAACGACCAAGGTCGCTTTCCCATCACCTATAAGCTTAAGATGCTTGTGCGCGGGGCTGTGGTATCCACCCTTGAATACGAGGGCTTTTGCAACAGTGCCGAGGTGTCGGTGACCTTCACCGATAACGACGGAATACAGACTCTCAACCGCGATTTTCGCAATATAGACAAGCCCACCGACGTGCTGTCCTTCCCCTTGACAGACTACTCCCACACCTATCTGCCCATAGACGAGCCTGAAGCAAGTCTTGGGGACATAGTTATTTCTCTTGAACGCGCAAAGGAGCAGGCAGAGGAATTCGGTCACAGCTTTGAGCGTGAGGTAGCCTTCCTCACGGTACATTCAATGCTCCACCTTATGGGCTACGACCACGTGAACAGCGAGGAGGAGGATGCGGATATGCGCCGCAGACAACGAGAAATTCTTGAAAATATGGGCCTTAGGATAAAGTAAACAGAAAAAGGAATTGAAAATGAAAAAGACAGCTTTTATAGCCATAGTAGGCAGACCTAACGTAGGAAAATCCACCCTTCTCAACGCGATTCTCGGAGAGAAGGTAGCAATAGTATCAAGTAAGCCTCAAACTACCCGTAACCGCATAACGGGTATATACACAAAGGACGAGGAGCAGTACGTTTTTCTTGACACTCCGGGTATGCACTCCCCAAAGAACAGTCTGGGAGAGTTTATGGTGCGCGCCGCTGACAGCTCTATGAAGGATGCCGACGCGGTGGTTTTGGTGGTAGATACGGGTAAGGATATAACCTCGGTAGAGGAAAACGTAATCTCCTACCTCAAGAGGAGCGGTATCCCCGCCATTCTGGCTCTTAACAAAATAGATATGTACGACCGCGAGGTATTGGCACAGACTATAACAAAATACGCCCAGAAGCATGATTTCTGCGCCTTCGTTCCCATGAGCGCAAAGAAGGGTAAAAACGTGGATGAGCTTATGGCTGAATGCTCCAAATTCCTCTCCGAGTCCGAGTGGTTCTTCCCCGAGGATATGGTGACCGACCAGCCCGAGCGACAGATAGCCGCCGAGATAATCAGAGAGAAGATTCTCCGTACCCTCAATAAGGAGATACCCCACGGAACGGCGGTAGTCATTGAGGAATTCAAGGACGAAGGCTCTCTCCTGCGCATCCGCGCCGAAATATTCTGCGAGAAGGCATCCCACAAGGGTATAATCGTAGGCAAAAACGGAGCGGCGCTCAAGCTCATAGGCACTTACGCCCGCGAGGACCTTGAAAAGCTCTTTGGGGCAAAGGTATATCTCAACCTTTGGGTAAAGGTAAAGGAAAACTGGCGCGAGAGCGCACGTACCGTAGGAAACTTCGGTTACAGAGAGGAAGACTGATTAACGGAGAGTGGCAATGAAAAAGGCGTTGGACGGACTTGTGCTGCGTGAGATAAAGACGGGGGATAACGACCGCCGCATACTTATACTCACTGCGGACGAGGGAAAAATGTGGATAACGGCAAAGGGCGCCCGAAGCACCAAGAGCAAGGTCGCGTCTTTGTGCCGTATCTTTACCTACGCCAATTTGGAGCTGTACGAGAAAAATGGCGGCAGATGGCTGTCGGGCGGCTCTATAAACAACAGCTTCTCGGGTATCAATGGCGATATCGTTGGCTTTTCCCTCGCCTCCTACATACTTCAGCTTGCCGATGAGATAAGCGGTGAGGGGCTTGGCGCACATGAAGTGCTGAGAATGACTCTGAACACACTCTACGCCATAGAAAAAAAGCTAAAGCCTTATCCACAGATAAAGGCAACCTACGAGCTGTTCGCTGCCAATATCTCGGGCTTTATGCCAAATCTTGAGGCGTGTCCCGATTGCTCAAAATCCGATTTCTCGCCCGACGGCGAGCTGTGGCTTGACGTTATGAATGGCACAGTGCTTTGCCGTCAGTGCCTTGAAAAGCGGAGCGGCGGACTTCCCCTGCCCGAAACCGACAGCTTTGAAACGCGAAACATACTCGTTCCGCTGGACACCTCGGCTCTTGAGGCTATGAGATACGTTAGCTCTGCGCCTCACCAACGCATATTTGCTTTCGGGCTGACCAACGAGCGCAGTATGTCGCTGTTTTCCAAAGCGGCGCAAACCTTTCTCTTAAACCATTTGGAACGGGATTTCGACACCTTACATTTTTATAATTCTATCAAGGAAGAAAAATGAACGTAAAAGAAAAAACACTAATAACGCTTGAATTTGATAAAATACGCGCAATGCTTGCCGCCGTATGTCCTACCAAGGGTGCGTCAGAGCATGCGCTTTCACTCTTGCCCGACGACCGCATAGACATAGTAGCGCGCAAACAACGGCGCACCACCGATGCCCGCCGTCTTCTGGATGCCAAGGGTATGCCGCCCTTTGGAAGCGTGGTGGATATGGCGGATATCTGCGAGCGCGCCCTCAAGGGAGCGGTGCTTACACAGCGCGAGCTGCTTGACGGAGCCGCAATCCTCCGCTCTGCGCGCTCCTTGCTTGACTATATAAGAGCCAATAAGCTCTTCGATACCTCTATTGACGAGATATTCGAGCGCCTGCTTCCCAACAGAGCCTTGGAGGACAGAATATACCGCTCCATAATCTCCGAGGATATGGTATCCGACGAGGCAAGCTCGGCACTTGCGGATATCAGGCGTAAGATAAGAGCCTCAAACTCCAGAATCAAGGAGGCTCTGGCTAAATATATCAACGGCTCCTACTCCAAATATCTTCAGGAAAATATAGTGACCCAGCGAAGCGGGCGCTACGTCGTTCCCGTAAAAATAGAATACCGCAACGAGGTCAAGGGTCTTATTCACGACACCTCCTCCTCGGGAGCTACCGTGTTCGTAGAGCCTATGGCTGTGGTGGAGGCAAACAACGAGCTTCGTATGCTTGAAGCCAAGGAGCAGCACGAGATAGAGCGCATACTCTCCGAGCTTTCCGCAAGCATCGCGGGCTTTGCCCCCTCTCTGCTTCTTAACTACCAAAATATAACCGAACTTGCCTTCGTTTTCGGCTGTGCCTCTCTTTCCGAGAGGATGGACGCCCGTGAGCCGCTCCTTACAGAGAAAAGAGCCTGCAAGCTTATAAAGGCACGACACCCCCTTATAGATAAGGACTCGGTTGTACCCATAACCGTTCATCTGGGCGAGGATTTTGACACCCTCATAATCACAGGACCTAATACAGGCGGTAAAACCGTAACCCTTAAAACTCTCGGGCTTTTCGCCCTTATGGCGCAGGCAGGTCTGCATCTGCCCCTTGACGAGGGAAGCAGTCTTTGTATCTTTGAAAAAATTCTCGTTGACCTTGGGGACGAGCAGAGCATAGAGCAATCGCTCTCCACCTTCTCCTCCCACATGGTAACTATCGTTTCCATAGTCAAGGAACGCAATGAGCGCTCTTTGGTGCTCTTCGACGAGCTTGGAGCGGGAACAGACCCCGTAGAGGGCGCGGCACTTGCAGTAGCCGTCATTGAGGATATACGCGGAGCGGGAGCGCTCTGCGCCGCCACCACTCACTATACCGAGCTTAAGACCTACGCTATGGATACGGAGGGCGTATGTAACGCCTCTTGCGAGTTTGACGTAGAAACTCTGCGCCCCACGTATAAGCTCATAATAGGCGCGCCGGGCAAATCCAACGCCTTTGCCATCTCCGAAAAGCTGGGGCTTCCCTCCTCCATAGTAGAGAGAGCGGGAAGCTACGTTGCCTCGGAGAACCGAGCAATGGAGAGGATTCTCGGTGAGCTTGAGGCCGCAAGGCAGAGCGCTGAGAAGGAGCGTGACGAGGCGGCAAGAATGCGCCGTGAGTACGAGGATTTCCGCGCTGACGCCGAAAAGACCCTGGCGGAAAAGCTAAGAGCATCAGAGCGTGAGCTGACGAGTGCAAGAAATAAGGCACAAGCTATGGTAGAGAGCGCAAAGCGCTCCGCCGATTATATAATGGAAGAAATGGATAAGCTGCGCCGAGCAAAGGAAAGCGAGAGACTTGCCGAGGAGCTTGCCCGCGCAAGACGTGATATCCGTGAGCACCTGCGCAACAATTCCGACAGCTACGACCCCGTTGAGGTACGTGAGGACGAGAATTACGTTCTGCCCCGCCCCCTTCGCAAGGGCGATGAGGTAATAATCGTAAGCCTTGGCAAAAAGGCTACCGTCCTTGAGCTTCCCGACCGTGGGGGTAAGGTCAGCGTTCAGGCAGGCATAATAAAAACAAAGGCTGCCATAAAGGACCTTCGCCTTGTGGAAGAAGAAGCAAGGATAGTTTCGGGAGGACAAAAAAAGAACTCCTCCGCCTACCGAATGACCGTAAGCCGCGATTTCAAGGACGAGATAGACCTGCGCGGAATGACGGGCGACGAGGCGTGGAGCGCGGTTGACAAATATTTTGACGAGGCAGCCATCGCGGGCTTCCACACCCTCCGCCTTATTCACGGCAAGGGCACTGGAGCGCTTAAAAAGGCGCTTTGGGAATATCTGAGGAAGGACGGACGGGTGGCTACCTTCCGCATCGGTCAGTTTGGCGAGGGCGACGGAGGAGTTACCGTGGTCGAGCTGAAATAAAAATTTTAAATTTATACCCTCGCTGATACAAAAAAGGCTCTCCCCCAAGGGAGAGCTCCCGCGCAGCGGGTGAGAGGGCACGTAACTATATTTTTAAAAGCCCTCTCCGTAGGCTCCGCCTACACCTCTCCCTCAGGGCGAGGCTAAAAAATGCCTTCTCTCAAGAAGCCATCCTACGGCGTAGCATTCTATATAAAAACAAACAAATCAAAAAGGGTTTGGGAAGCTTTTTTGTGACAATCTCAGCTTATAAAAAAATTTGTCGAAAATCGGGTAAAACTCTTCCCAAAATCAAAAAAATGTGTTATAATAAGTTACAATTGAATTTCCACAGAGAGGAAGGTTATTATGAGGGAAGCAGAATTTGCAAAGCTTAGCGTTATAGGAATGCGCGGATGTGAGGACTTCGCTTCACAGGTTGACTACTATTTGAAGGATTGGCGCGCGAGCGGCGATAATACCTTTTTGGTAAGAGCCGAGTGTCCCCGCTTCGGAACGGGTGAGGGAAAGGGACTTCTTCACGAGTCGCTCCGCGGACACGACCTTTATATCATTTCCGACGTGTTTAATTACAGCGTCACCTACAAGATGTACGGCAGAGAGGTTCCTATGAGCCCCGATGACCACTACGCTGACCTTAAGCGTGTAATCGCGGCAAACGCGGGTAAGGCAAGAAGGATTACGGTAATTATGCCTATGCTTTACGAGGGCAGACAGCACAAGCGCTCCAGCCGCGAGTCCCTCGACTGTGCTCTTATGCTTCAGGAGCTGGTAGCAATGGGCGTTACCAACATCATCACCTTTGACGCTCACGACCCAAGAGTTCAGAACGCTATCCCCCTTTCAGGCTTCGATAACGTAAGACCCTCCTACCAGATGATAAAGGCTCTCCTTCGCTCGGTTCCCGACGTTCAGATAAGCAAGGATTCTCTTATGATGATATCCCCCGACGAGGGCGCAATGGGACGCTCGGTTTATTTCTCCTCGGTTCTGGGTATCGACACAGGTATGTTCTATAAGCGCCGCAACTACTCTATCGTTGTTAACGGAAGAAACCCCATCGAGGCGCACGAGTACCTCGGCAAGGACCTTACGGGAATGGACGTTATCGTGGTTGACGATATGATATCCTCGGGCGAGTCTATGCTTGACGTAGGCCTTCAGCTTAAGGAGCGCGGAGCTAAGAGAATTTTCGCCTTCTCCACCTTCGGTCTTTTCACAAACGGTCCCGAAAAATTTGATAAGGCTTATAAGGAAGGCATTATAGACAAGGTGTTCACCACCAACCTCACATACACCTCTCCCGAAGTACTTAACAGAGAATGGCACGTGTCGGTAAATATGTGTAAGTACGTAGCTTACATTATAGATACCCTCAATCACGACGATTCACTCAGCGACCTGCTCAATCCTGTCAAGAAGATTCACGCTATCGTTGACAAGCACAAGCAGGAGCACGATACACAGGTAAAAATAGAATTTGATAATTAAGAGAAAAGGCAGACGATCTTAAGATTGTCTGCCTTTTTTAATATATCAATATTCTTAATCAGTCAAAGAGAGGTGTGGAAAAATAACGCTCCGCTGTGTCGGGAAGCACGGTCACTACCGTTTTCCCTTTGCCAAGCCTTTTAGCAAGCTTCATTGCAGCCGCCACATTAGTTCCGCTGCTGATTCCGCACATTATCCCCTCTTTTGACGCAAGGTCCTTTGCGGTCTGGAGTGCCTCCTCGTCGTTTATAATGCAAACGTCATCATATATGCTCTGGTTAAGCACCGCGGGAATAACCCCGTCGCCTATGCCCATCTGCACGTGTGTGCCGATAGCACCGCCCGAAAGGATTGCCGCATTCTCAGGCTCTACCGCCCATACTGTCATGTGGGGATTGTACTTCTTCAGCGTTTCGCCAATGCCAGTTATAGTTCCCCCCGTTCCTATGCCCGAGCAAAAGCCGTGTATCTCCTTGCCCACCTGCTCTATTATCTCCATAGCGGTAACAGAACGCTGTACAGAAGGATTGGCGGGATTTTCAAACTGCTGAGGGACAAAGACGTTAGGGTCACTGTCACGCATCTCAAGAGCCAACCTCAGGCATTCCTCGATGCAAAGACCTATATTTCCCTCATCGTGTACGAGTATCACCTCAGCGCCGTAATGCTCAACCAGCTTTCTGCGCTCCTCGCTTACCGAGTCAGGCATAATTATCTTAACCTTATATCCGCGCACCGCGCCGATAAGCGCAAGACCTATTCCCTGATTACCGCTTGTAGGCTCAACGATTATAGTGTCAGGGTGAATCTTTCCCTCTTTTTCAGCTTCACTTATCATATTCAGAGCAGTACGAGTCTTTATAGAGCCGCCTACGTTGAGTCCCTCAAATTTTACAAGTACTTCAGCGCTGTCTGGGTCTGGCATGTGGCGCAGACGGATTATAGGCGTATTACCTATGGCATCCAAAATTGTATCACATATCATAAAAAGTCATTCCCTTCTTGCTTCGGCAGTGTAATGTCATTATATGCCGAACAGAATAATTATAACATAATGAAAAGAGTTTGTCAACTGCCCGGAAAGGTGGCTTTGGGGCTTTTCATATAAAGGAGAATAATTATTGGAGCAAAACAAAGCCCAGTGTGGAAAAATCCTTTGTAGAGGCGCAAATATTTCTTGACAAAAGGGAAAGAATGTGATATAATGACCCTTGCAAAAGATACTCGCCGGTGTGGCGGAATTGGCAGACGCCCGGGACTTAAAATCCCGTGATACGTGAGTATCGTACCGGTTCGACCCCGGTTACCGGCACCAGCCTCGGCGTATAGCCGAGGCACTTCTTTTTTGGGAGAAGGAATAAATCAGAAAAAAGAGAGTATAATAGATATGAGAGATACAAAATTTCAGCAAAAAAGAAAAAAGGGGTTGACAAATAACGGAGTATGTGATATAATACTCTCTGCGAATAAGAAAATCAATATCGCGGGGTAGAGCAGCTTGGTAGCTCGTCGGGCTCATAACCCGGAGGTCGTGAGGTTCAAATCCCACCCCCGCAACCAAAAGGAAAAGCAGATGCATCGCATCTGCTTTTTTCTTTTGCTACGGTGTGCTTTGCCCTTCCTCGACCGACGGAGGAGGGAGTGGGTGAGCAAGCAAAAACATCACGGTGTGATGTTTTTGCGAAGCGAAGGAGCCAAAGCAAGGAGCCGAAGGAGCGAGTGTACCGAGCGACACGCGGCGACTATGCGACGCGAGTGGGCCTTTCAAATCCCACCCCCGCAACCAAACGAAAAAACCACCCAGTCGGGTGGTTTTTTCGTTTGATTGCAGAAATGAGGTCTGTGCTTCACGACCTCCTGTGTGAGTCCGACCTCCGCCTTGGCGGAATGTCGGGCGAATAACTTGCAGCCTAAGCGAAAACAATTAAGTATTGTTTTCGCAACGGTTGACGGCACAAAGCAAGGAGCGCAAGAAGCGAGTGTACCGAGCGACACAGCGCGACTATGCGGCTGCCGCGGAAGGTCGTGAGCTTCACGGACAGTCGAGGACTGTACAGTGTAGTATGATAGTATACAAGTAGTGCAAGATGATTGTATACAGTTTTGTGATATAATAAAGGCAAGAAAATGACCTAAAAGGAGGTTGTTCAAATGCCTTGGAAGGACAAAACTGTGGAAGAATTAAGAAAAGAATTTGTAGAGGCAGCAAAGACCTCAAAAAACTTCAGCTCGCTTTGCCGTGAGTTCGGCATAAGCCGAAAAACAGGTTACAAGTGGGTAGAACGTAACAATCAATCTTGCTCAATGTCAGATCGAAGTCACGCACCGTTGCACATTCCCAGCAGGACTCCTGCTGAGATCGAAGAAGCCATCCTCCGTGTCCGTGCAGACAACCCCGAATGGGGTGCGAAGACAATCTTAAAAGTACTTGAGAACAACGGATACACCGACTTGCCATGCATACGAACGGCAAACAATATTCTGCAAAGAAACGGTTGTATCAGTGAAACAGAATCTCAAAAGCGTAAAGAGTTCCTTCGCTTTCAAAGAGAACATTGCAACGAGCTTTGGCAAACCGATTTCAAAGGAGATTTTCTTTTGCTTAACGGCACACGTTGCTTTCCTCTTGACATAATAGATGACTGCTCTCGCTTTTGTCTGTGCATAGATGCCAAGGGAAAGGCGGGGGGAATAATTCCTTCATTTGAGGCTGTTTTTAAGAAATACGGGCTTCCAAAGGCTATTTTATCCGACAATGGCGGCGCATTTGCAGGTTTTAAGGGCGGTTATACGCTCTTTGAACGTTGGCTTATGGATCTGAATGTACTTCCGATCCATGGTCGTCCTCTGCACCCACAGACACAAGGAAAGATAGAACGGTTTCATCGTACGATGAAGAATGAGCTTCTTAAAAGAAATACTTTTCTTGACCTTGCCGATGCGGATAAGCGCCTTAAGGAATGGCGTACCAAGTACAATGAGGTCAGACCTCACGAGGCGATCGATATGCGTTGTCCTGCGGATGTTTACATACCGAGCGAGAGGAAATATCCTGATAAAATACAACGATACGAATACAGCGGGTTGCATCGCATTTTAAAGGTCAATTTCAAGGGATATCTAAGGTTCGACAGTAAGGTGTTTTACTTGAGTGAATCTATGATAGGAGCAGAATTAGGGTTGCGATTAGAGGGAGCGGAGTTCGCCTCGCTTTGCTACCGCAACTACAAGATCGCGGAAATTGATCTGCGAACGGAACAACTACTCAATCGCCGCATTTCGCGCCTTGATTGAGCCGCACGCCGCTTTTGGAAGTCTCCCTCCGCTACGCTCCGTTCGGCTTCCAAAAGCATAAAGATTAAACATAAAATGTGTATACAATCCTCTTGCACAACTGTTTACAATCTTGCTCTTGACAGAGAACGCCTGTCCCTACAATTCGAGTGCGTCTTTCAAATTGAAGCGGAGTTTTCATGCTCAATATTCTGCATAATATTCTTCTTTTTTGAAATATCAATATACAGCGAAATATTGAATAAAAATCTATTTGTTGTAGAAATAGTCATATTTTTATGTTATAATTACTTCAGATACCCAAAAATAAGAATTTGTTGAGGTTAATTATGAAAGACGAATGCCTTATTTGCGCCGCGCCGCTGAAATATTTAGAAACAGAGAAACAAATGGAATGTGCCATCTGCCACAGAAAAGAAAACAGCAAGACCGCTTGTGAGAACGGTCACTACATATGCAACAAGTGCCACACACAGGGCATGGATAGTATTATGGGCATTTGCCTTGCCGAAACCTCTAAGAATCCTATCGAGATTATTCAAAAGATGTTTGTCTTGCCGTTCTGCCATATGCACGGCCCCGAGCATCACGTAATGGTTGGCTCAGCACTTCTCGTGGCATATAAGAACGCAGGCGGTGATATTGACCTTGCCAAAGCACTCTCCGAGATACAGGCAAGAGGAAAGAAAGTTCCCGGCGGTGCGTGTGGATTTTGGGGAGCTTGCGGTGCAGGCATAAGCGCAGGGATGTTTGTATCTATTGTAACAGGTTCAACTCCGCTTGCAAATGAGGCGTGGGGCTTGTCAAACAAGATGACCTCCTCTGCCCTTGGTGCAATCGGTGAGGTCGGCGGCCCCCGTTGCTGTAAGCGTGATTCCTATCTTGCTATTGTTAAAGCCGTTGAGTTCGTCAGAGAACACCTTGGAGTTGAGATGGAGCTTGACGAGGTCAAGTGCGTACACTCGGCACAAAATAATCAATGTATTAGTGCGAGGTGTCCGTTCAAATGAAAAAGAAGATAGCGTTTATCTGTGTTCATAACTCTTGCCGCAGTCAGATTGCGGAAGCTCTCGGAAAGCATCTGCGCGGTGGAGAGTTCGATTTTTACTCGGCAGGTACGGAAACCAAACCGCAGATCAATCAGGATGCGGTACGGCTGATAAAGGAGCTTTACGGCATCGACATGGAGCTGACACAGTACAGCAAAACCATTGACAAGATACCACAGCCCGACATTGCGATCTCAATGGGATGCGACGTTGGATGCCCCTTTATCGGCAGATCCTTCGATGGTGATTGGGGCTTGCCCGATCCCACAGGAAAGAGCGATACGGAATTTATAAATGTCATAAAACAGATAGAGGCGTACCTAAAAAATATAAAATAATCAAATTCGAAATTGTCGGTGAGAAACACGAACGACAAGAAGACATAATATAGAGGCATCTATTTTTTTAAAATAACACAAAGCGAAAGACACCCATTCGGGTGTCTTTCGCTTTGGTTGCGGAAACGAGGTCTGTGATTGACGACTTTCGGGTTATCGCTGCGAGGTACGCTTAGTGCTGATCGTCAATAATCTTATTTTGAAAGAGTTCCGTCGGTGCAAGTGATGGTGCGATCGATGGTGTTGAAGTTCCACTCCGAGCCCTTGCTTATCGCATTCCACTGCGACATTGTGCCGCCGTAGTTTATGTTCTTAAGGATACCGCCCCAACAGAAGAACGCTTTATCACCGATGCTCGTTACGCTGACGGGTATAGTTACGCTCGTAAGGTCATAGCAGCGATCATAAAAAGCATATTTATAAATTTCATAGCTCTGTCCATTATAATTTTCCGGTAAGGTGATTTCGGTAGCGTTCCCAACGTAACTAAGCAAATAGTTAACCTCGTCGTACGTGTAGAAAAGGAAATCGTCCTTGGTTACGATCTTACTTTCTCCGTCGTGTACCTCTTTTGCGTAATACGCAATGCCTCCGTAAGTATCACTGCCTACTTCGATATTCAATGAAGAATTGTTTATTACCTCTACTAATTTGTAACAGTTATTGAACGCTCTATCTCCTATATTTGTAACGCCGTTGCCTATCGTTACGCTCGTAAGGCTGTTGCAAGCCTCAAACGCATTATTGCCGATGCTCGTTACACCGTCGGCGATAGTCACGCTCTTAAGGTTTTCGCAATTAGCGAACGCAGCCTTACCGATGCTCGTTACACTGTCGGTGATAATCACGCTCGTAAGGCTTGTGCACCATTCGAATGCTTGCTCACCGATGCTCGTTACTTTGTTTGGGATAGTCACGCTCTTAAGGTTTTCGCAATTAGAGAACGCAGCCTTACCGATGCTCGTTACGCTGTCGGGGATAGCAATGCTCGTAAGGCGGTCGCAACTCTTGAACGCACCCTCGCTGATGCTCTCGATGCCCTCGGGGATAGTCACGCTCGTAAGGTCGGAACTAAAGAACGCATATTGACCGATGCTCGTTACGCTGTCGGGGATAGTAATGCTCGTAAGGCTGTTGCAAGCCTCAAACGCATTATTGCCGATGCTCGTTACGCTGTCGGGGATAGTCACACTTGTAAGGAATGAGCAACTGTAGAACGCTTTCTCACCGATGCTTGTGACGGGGAGGCCCTCGTATGTGTCGGGTATCACGACCTCCTTGGCTTGGCCGTTGCAGGTGGTTACCTCGGCGTATGTACCGTCATCGGATATGGTGAACATCAAGTCCGAGGGGGCGGAATTATCGCTTAAGCAAGCGGCGAAGCAAGGGAGGCAAAGCAGAAGCGCCAGAAGTGAAATAAGAAGCTTTTTCATGGTGATGTCTCCTTTTTTATATGTTGAGATTATTATATCACTCTTTTACGGCTTTGTCAAGGAAAAAGAGGACTTATCCGTGTGCGGACACAAATTGCGATTTAGTATGAGCTTCACTTGGAGCTAAGGCTATCGATCTTATTAACCAACATAACCAAAACAACCCGAACAATTCTGCATACCAAGCCAACAACGACAACCATGCCAATCAATGCAATCCCAACAATGATGAATATTGGCACAGTCGCGATAACGATAAAAAACCACCCAATCGGGTGGTTTTTTCGTTTGGTTGCGGAAATGAGGTCTGTGCTTCACGGACAGTCGAAGACGCCTGTCCCTACAAACAAGAGCCTTTCAAATCCTACAGACCGCCGACCAAAAGAAAATGGGCTGCTTTTCCCTTTCATTAGAATTTACACAAAATTATGTAAATCATTTTAACAGCGTCAAGCTATATCCTTTTTCCTGTATTTCCAGTACGCCGCGGCGATACCCACAGCGGATATTGCCAAGCCTATGGCAAGATACTTCATTTCTATGGATTTTTCGGGGATTATATGCGCCCCGTCGGCATATCCAAAGGGTGTGATAAATTTGAGGAATTTCAAATCCTCGGTAAGATTCGCAAGTATATTGAAAAAATACATAGCAAACACAAGACCAAGTCCCACGCCAAGCTCTCCCCTGCGTAAGAACGCCGACAGACCAAAGGTAACGGCGGTTATCTCAAGCTGTAATATAAGGTAGGCAAGAAAAATCAGAGCCATAGCAGCCGCGTCCGCCTCTACCTGAACTATAAGCATACATACACAGGTAACGGCAACTACAAATATGTTAAGCAAACAAACCTGCGCGAGGGCGGCAAAAAGCTTTTCGCTTATTATCCTAGTGCGCGATATAGGATGCGTCAGCAGAAATTCCGCGGTGCGCTCTTTTTCCTCCTTGGCAAGAGCCGAAGCTCCCACGATAGCCGCGAAGAGTGCGCCTCCAAGTCCGAGCACGTTTCCGCACTCAACTCCGAAATAGCCCATAAACTCACCGAAGTTAAGCTTATCCATACCAAAGGCGTCGGAAAACGCACCCATATCCGAGAACATCTCGCTTATATCTCCCATCTGGGACGACATCTCGGGATATATTATTACGCATACTCCCAGCATAAAGGCGATAGCGCAGCTCCATATTATAAGAGCAATTTTATTTCTGCGAAGCTCGTGAAGAAAAACCGTCATATCAAGCCTCCTCCTTTGCGTAGTAGTGCATAAATATCTCGTCAAGGTCGGGGTCGCATACGGTAAGGTCCTCAAAGCTAAGACCGCTCAGCTCCCGTGTCAGCTCGGTTGCCCTTCCGCTGTACAGAAAATTCACGGTGTCGTTTTCCATTTTTATATCCCTTGCGTTATTTATTTCGGGAATAGCTCTCACGCCTCTGAGGGTCACGCGCTTGACTCCCGTATGTCCAAGGCGCTCTACGCTGTCACTAACAAGGATACGTCCCTCGCGGATGACCGCCGCGCTCTTGCAGTAGCGTCCTATCTCAGAGAGCACGTGAGAGGAAAGAAACACCGTAGCCCCCTCCTCGTTGCGCTCCTTAAGTATAGCATAGAACTCCTTTTGCATAAGAGGGTCAAGTCCGCCGGTCGGCTCATCAAGTATATAAAGAGCGGGCTTGTGCTGAAGAGCGCAGACGATACCCACCTTTTTGCGGTTGCCAAGGGATAGCTGCTCTATCTTCTTAGTCCTGTCAAGCTCCAGTCTTTCGCACAGACGCTCGGATTCCTTTTTGCAATCTATCTTTCTAAGCTTTGCTGAAAGCGCCAGTATATCTCCCACCCTCATTCCGCTATAAAACGCTGCTTCCGAGGGCAGATATCCTACGTTCCTCAGAATTTCGCTTCTTTCGCTTTTTATATCCTTTCCAAGCACCCGCGCGCTGCCCTCGCTTGGAGAGATAAGCCCAAGCAGTGTGCGGATAAGCGTACTCTTCCCCGCTCCGTTAGGACCTATAAACCCGAATATATCGCCCTCTCTCACCGAGAGAGTAACGTCAACGATTCCCCGTGCGTTGCCATAGAATTTTGTTAAAGACTCAGTTTTAATCACGTTCATAACTACCTCTCATTCGGCTATCTCGGCAGATATCCTATTGTAGATGTCCCTCACGGTCTGCTCGTTCTCCGCACCTATGACCACCGCTCTTTCATTGATTTTCAACACGACGCAAGGCTTATCTCCTGTATAGGTGTATCTTGTATATGTGCCAAATTCTTCATTTTCAAAAATACCCAGAAGCAATTTTGCCGAGCCAAAGCCGCTGACTCTCCTTCCCTCAACGCCTTCAGCGCGGTACTCCGCCGAGTCAATATCCTCGTATTTTACGGCAAGGTCGCTCCAATAGGTAGCCTTGACCGTAATCGCATCCTCACCGAGGGTGGTTTCTATACTTCCCGTAAACATTATAATCGACAATACGATTACCAGAACAGCCGTTATGCTCAACGTAACTATAAGGGCAATCTTTTTATTACCTACAAGCTTTTCGTATCCTCTTTCATACTCCTCACGGGTTACCTTTCCCTCTCGTAGCTGCTTTTTGTAAAATCTGTATGAGTATAATGTGGGGGCAATTGCGACCACCAATATTAAAGGCAGAACCACAAAGGGGAAAGCCGCAGAGGGCAAAGGCATCATAAGGAAGCACAAAAAGCCTACCGCTACCATTACCTTTCCGCCGAAGCGGTGGGTAGCGTTCCAGTTTTCGTCATTGGACATTGCCCACTTTATTTTTATACCCATAGTGAGGTTTCTCGTGGTTTTGGGCATATAGTTTCCAACAATGATAAAGGATACACCTATTATAAGAAGAATGATGGCATACATATTTGAGGCATATCCCAAGGCAGAGGTAAAAATAACTCCCGCCGAGGTCAGAGATATAACGGGTATTATCCAAAAGGTCATGTTCATTATTTTATCGTTTTGCTCCGCGTTCTTATCCACAACAGCGGTGATTATCATACATATCCAGTGAATACCCAGAAGTATGACGGGAAATATGAAAAATACGGTGGGGCTCATCCAGCCGTCAGGATTTCCGTCTATTCCCCAATGGACCGCAAGCTCCTCGGGCAGTATGCTACCGCCGAAAATACCTATAAGAATAGGAAGAAGTATAACTATCGAGGATATTATAAGCTTTAATTTATTTCTTTTAATCATTTCCATTATCTCCCTTCAAATCCGCTATCCATAGCATTATTTCCTCAAGGACCGAGGCGTTAAGCTCGTAATAAATGTACTTGCCCTCCCGTCTGTCCCTTATGAGGTCGGCATCCTTAAGCACCGAAAGATGCCTCGATATTGACGCCCCCGTCACCTCAAAGCGTTCAACTATATCTCCCGCGGACATTCTGCCCTCCTTCAGAAGATTAAGTATTTCTCTGCGTATGGGGTCGGAGAGAGCCTTCATGGTGTTTTGAATTCCCATTTTTCGCTCCTTTATTTAACATTTAACCTAATTGTTAAATGTATTATATCACAGTTATTCTCCCTCTGTCAAGTATATTTCAAAAAATCCCAAAAATTTTCAAAAATGTATTGACAAGCACAATACTTCGTGTTATGATGTATTACGCAAGGAGGAGTATTGTATGGATATTCAATTAAAGCGCGGACTTTTGGACGTATGCGTGTTATCTGCCATAAAGACCGAGGACTCCTACGGCTACAAGATAATCAAGGATATGAAGCCGTATATAGAGCTGTCGGAGTCCACCCTCTACACTATACTTAAGCGCCTTGAGCTTGCCAAAATGCTGACAGTTCACAGCTGTGAGCACGGCGGCAGACTGCGAAAATACTATCATATTACAGAAGCGGGCTTAAAGCGCATAGAGGATTTCAAGGAGGAATGGCGCGAGGTTATGTCCATTTATAAATTCGTAACCAAGGAGGATAAAAATGACTAAGCAGGAATTTATCAACGAGCTTGAGTCAAAGCTCTCACGACTTCCCCAAAAGGAAGCATCCGAGCGCATCAGCTTTTATTGCGAGATGATCGACGACAGAATAGAGGAAGGACTTTCGGAGGAGGATGCGGTAGCGGATATCGGCACAACCGACGAAATAGCGTCGCAGATAGTGTCCGAAATTCCTCTGTCTAAGCTTGTAACAAATAAGGTCAAGCCAAAGCGGGCTTTGAGCGCTTGGGAGATCGTGCTTATAGCCGTAGGCTCTCCTATATGGATCACTCTTCTGGCTGTGGCTTTTGCGGTAATTATTACACTTTATGCGGTACTCTGGGTTCTGGTGGTATGCGCTTGGGCGGTATTCGCCTCCCTCGCCGCCTGCTCCCCCGCGGGAATTGCCCTGTGCGTAATTTTCATCGTAAGCGGCAATCTCACCACAGGTCTTGCTATGTTGGGAGCGGGACTTGTGTGCGGAGGACTCGGCATATTCGCGTTTATCGGAAGTAAGGCTGCCACCGAGGGTGTGGTCTTGCTTACAAAGACTGTTATACTTGGAATAAAGCATTGCTTCGTTAAAAAGGAGGAGGCATAATGAACAAAGTGTTGATAATTATAGCGGCTTCCCTCGTGGGAGCGGGACTTATAATATTTGCCGTGGCTATGGCAATGAATTTTTGGGATTTTACAAAGCTCTCTACCGAAAAATACGAAACCAACATACACGATATCACGGAAAAGTTCACCAATATATCTATAAAGACAGATACCGCCGATATTGTGCTTCTTCCCTCGGATAGCGAGAGCTGCCGCGTGGTCTGCTATGAAGCTGCAACGGGCAGACACACCGTCAGCGCGCAGGACGGCACTCTTAGTGTAAACGAGGTCAATACGAAGAAATGGTATCAGTATATCGGCATAGGCATAGAAAGCACCAAAATAACCGTATATCTGCCCGAAAGCGAGTATTCTAACCTTGCCATAGATGAAAGCACGGGGGACGTGGATATACCCCGGAATTTTAAATTTGCAAGTATGGATATTTCGGTAAGCACAGGCGACGTTAAAAGCCGCGCCTCGGTTTCGGGCACGGCGAAAATAAAAACCTCTACGGGAGATATAGATATAGCAAACCTAACGGCTGACAGCCTTGACCTCTCGGTAACAACGGGAAAGATAACCCTTGCCGACGTGTCCTGCTCGGGTGACGTTAAAATAAAGGTAAGCACGGGAAAAAGCAATCTTACAAGCCTTACGTGCAAAAATCTCACCTCTGACGGAAATACGGGAAAGATATACCTGACGGAAGTGATTGCGACCGAAAAAATTTCTGTGGAGCGAAGCACGGGGGATGTGAAATTCGACCGCTGCGACGCCGCCGAGATCCTCATAAAAACAGACACTGGCGACGTATCTGGCACTCTGCTCTCCGACAAGATATTCACCGCAAGAACCGATACGGGTGACGTTGACATTCCGCGAAGCACCTCGGGCGGCAGATGCGAGATAACGACCGATACGGGAGATATAGAAATTAGCGTAAATCACTGATTATGTAAAAATGAATTTTCCCTGCAAGCACGGGGCTGCCTCATTAGGATGCAGAACAAAAACACACAAACAAATAAACAAAAAAGCCGCTTTTGCTATCAGAAAACGATAGTGAAAGCGGTTTTTGTGTAGAAATTTTTAAGGTAAACCTTTCAAATTTCATTTTTATGTGTGTTTCTGTTCTGCGCTGAATGAGATAGCCCTTTTATTCAAGCTCAAAGGCTCCCGTATAGAGCTGGTAATACTTGCCCCCCTGAGCTATAAGCTCCTCGTGGCTTCCCCGCTCTATTATGCGTCCCTGCTCCAGCACCATTATAACGTCGGAGTTTCGCACGGTGGAAAGTCTGTGGGCGATGACGAATACCGTTCTTCCCTTCATCAGAGCATCCATTCCACGTTGTACTATTGCCTCGGTTCGGGTATCTATGGAGGAGGTCGCCTCGTCAAGTATCATTACGGGCGGGTCCGCCACAGCCGCTCTCGCTATGGAGATAAGCTGTCTTTGTCCTTGGGAAAGATTTGCCCCGTTTGCCGTCAGCATAGTATTATAGCCCTCGGGCAGTCGGGTGATAAAGTCGTGGGCATTGGCGAGCTTTGCCGCCGCGATACATTCCTCGTCACTTGCGTCAAGCTTTCCGTAGCGTATGTTGTCCATAACGCTTCCCGTAAAGAGATTGGTATCCTGAAGAACGATACCCAAGGAGCGGCGCAAATCTCCCTTCTTTATCTTGTTGATATTTATTCCGTCGTATCTTATCTTTCCGTCGTCAATGTCATAGAAGCGGTTTATAAGATTGGTTATAGTCGTCTTTCCCGCTCCCGTAGCTCCCACAAACGCCACCTTCTGACCGGGGCGCGCGTAAAGCGAGATATCCTTGAGCACAAGCTTTTCAGGTACGTAGCCGAAATCCATATTTTCTATCTGTACGTCGCCCTTCAGCTCGGTGTAGGTAACGCTTCCGTCCCCGTGGCGGTGCTTCCACGCCCACAGTCCCGTTCTCTGTTCACTCTCGGTGAGAGTGCCGTCCTCCTCCTTAGCGTTTACCAGCATAACGTAGCCCTCGTCGTATTCAGGCTCTGTATCCAGAAGCTCAAACACACGGCTCGCTCCCGCCATCGCCATAACTATGGCGTTTATCTGCTGGGAAACCTGACTTACGTTGTTGGTAAATTGCTTGGAGGCGTTAAGGAAAGGAACTACAACGCTAATACCCACCGCTACGCCTACCTCCATACCCAGAATAGGACCTATAAGTCGCTGAATAGATATGTTGGTAGCGCCGCTGATTATCAGCGCGCCGCCGATAAAGGCTACCAGAACGTAGAGTATATTTCCGATATTACCCATAATGGGCATCAGGATATTGGCAAAGCGGTTTGCAGCAGTCGCATCCTTGCAGAGCTGGTTGTTGACTCTGTCAAAGTCCTCAACGCTCTGGCTCTCGTGACAGAATACCTTTACCACCTTCTGTCCGTTCATCATCTCCTCTACGAAGCCCTCTGTCCTTGCTATGGACTTCTGCATCCTCATAAAGTTCTTGGCGCTGGCTCCGCCAATCTTCTTTGCTACGGTTATCATGGCGATACTCGCCGCAAATACCACAAAAAACATCCAGATGCTGAGATAGAGCATATTGAATATGAGAAAGGCAACGATAAGCCCCGACTGGATAAGATGAGGAAGTGTGTTTGACACAAGCTCTCGCACTGTGTCTATATCATTGGTATAATGGGACATTATATCACCGTGGGCATTAGTATCGAAGTAGCGCAGAGGGAAGCTCTGCATCTTATCGAACATCTTTTTTCTCATTCCGTTAAGGAAGCTCTGTGTTACTATTGCCATTATTCGTGTATAGGCAAAGGACGCCACCCAGCCTACGGCGTATATAGAGAGCATTATAAGCACGGCTCTGAGTATCTTTCCGTAAACCTCGCCAAGCCCCTTCACAAGACCCTCCTCAATATATTCGATATACTGATTCATAAAGAGTCCCGCTACGGTAGATGCGAAGGATACCAGCACTATGCACGCGATAACCGCTATCAGCTGCCATTTGTATTCCTTAAAGAGCAGCTTAAGTATTCTCTTGATAACGCCCTTCTTTATTGGGGGTCTTTTCATTTTATCATTCGCCATCATTCTGCGCCCCCTTGTTCTGAGATTCGTATATTTCCCTGTATATGGGGCTGTTTTCCATAAGCTCCGCGTGGCTTCCGACCGACTCAATACGTCCTCCGTCAAGAACGATTATCTTATCGGCGTGCTCCACAGAGGATATACGCTGAGCAATTATTATCTTGGTGGTATCGGGTATCTCCTCGGCAAACGCCTTGCGGATAAGAGCGTCGGTTCTGGTATCCACCGCGCTGGTCGAGTCATCCAGAATAAGTATTTTGGGCTTTTTAAGCAGTGCTCTGGCAATGCAAAGCCTCTGCTTCTGTCCGCCCGACACGTTAGTTCCGCCCTGAGTGATATAGGTATCGTAGCCGTCGGGGAAGGTCTTTATAAATTCATCTGCCTGAGCAAGCTTACATATACGCTCCATATCCTCGTCGGTAGCATCGGGGTCGCCCCAGCGAAGATTTTCCTTTATAGTACCCGAGAAAAGCACGTTCTTCTGAAGAACCACCGACACCTGATTTCTCAGTGTTTCTATGTCGTAGTCGCGAACGTCCACTCCGCCTACCTTAACAGCTCCCTCGCTTGCGTCGTAAAGACGTGAGATAAGCTGAACAAGGCTGGTCTTTCCGCTTCCCGTTCCTCCGATTATACCCACTGTTTCGCCCGAAGCGATAAAGAGATTTATTCCCTCAAGGGATTTTTTCTCCGCACTCTCTGAGTAAGAAAAGCTTACCTTATCAAAGAGAATGCTTCCGTCCCTGACCTCGGTTATAGGGCACTCAGGATTTGTTATAGCGCTTTGCTCCTTGAGCACGGCCGCTATACGGTTAGCCGATTCCATAGACATGGAGAGCATAACTATTATCATAGAAAGCATCATAAGGCTCATCAGTATCTGCGCTCCGTAGGTAAGAAGGGCGGTATATCCCGCAATATCAAGCGCCTCGCCGTTTGTTCTTATTATAAGCTGTGAGCCGAAGAAGCAGACCATAAGCATAAGGGCGTTAAAGCAGAATTGCATAAGAGGATTGTTGAGAGCGAGTATCTTCTCCGCTTTAGTAAAGCCCTTAGCCACGTCGTCGGATGCCTTGGCGAATTTTTCACGCTCAAAATCCTCTCTTACGTACGCCTTTACAACTCTCATTCCCGCTACGTTCTCCTGCACCGAGTTGTTGAGGTTGTCGTATTTTTTGAAAACCGTCTTGAATATGGGGTGCGCATTGAGGATTATAAATGTAAGCCCTATCGCGAGAATAGGAATTATAACCCCAAAGGCAAGGGACATAGCAGGGCTTACCATTACAGCCATCACCAGCGCAAAAATGAGCATCATCGGACAGCGTATCGCCGTGCGGATTATCATCATATACGCCATCTGCACGTTGTTAACGTCGGTGGTAAGCCTTGTTACAAGCCCCGCCGTGGAGAATTTATCCATATTGGAAAAAGAAAACTGCTGGATAGCGTAATAAATGTCGTGACGGACGTTTTTCGCAAATCCGCAGGAGGCGATAGCGGCAAAATGACCCGCGAATGCGCCGCACAAGAGGGACATCACCGCCAGAGCCACAAGCATCAGACCGTAATTTATTATAACGTTCAGTGAGCAGCCGCCTTGTATATTTCTTACCAGCTCCGCCGTAACGAAGGGTATAAAGCATTCGATAATTACCTCGCCCGCGATAAACACGGGGGCAAGAATCGAGCTTGTCTTGTATTCACGAATACTCTTAGCCAAAGTTTTTATCATAGTATTCTTGAAGGTCCTCCTTTTTTACAAATCTCTCTAATTATAAAGCATAATCTTTTCATAAAATAGTAAACTTTGTAAACATTGAGTGAACAAATAAATTTTAGGCAGGGCTGCCGCCCTGCCCTTATCCTTATATTGTTTCAACCTTAATAAGATTCGTATTGCCCGAGGAGCCGTTGGTCACTCCTCCCGTGATAACTATCCTGTCCCCCTTAGAAAGCGACATTTCCTTCTTTGCCAGCTTCTGCGCCGTGTAGAAAAGCACGTCAAGAGAATTGAACATCTCGCTCATAACAGGGGTAACTCCCCAAGAAAGGGCAAGCTTGCGCCAAGTGCCCTCGTCCGTGGTCACCCCGAGAATATCTATGGGGCAGCGGAAGCGGGACACCATACGCGCCGTCATTCCTGAAAGTGAGCAGACCGCTATCGCCCTTGCTCCTATATCTATTGCCATTCCGCAGGTTGCGTGGGATATGGCGTCCACCGTGTTTTTAATAATAAAGTTCGCCTCGTGAAATCTCTTTGCGTAGTTTATTCCCTTCTCGGTCTGAAGAGCTATGCGCGCCATAGTTTCCACAGTAAGCACAGGATATTTTCCCGCCGCCGTTTCTCCCGAGAGCATTATGGCGCTGGTTCCGTCATATACGGCGTTTGCTACGTCGGATATCTCGGCTCTGGTGGGACGGGGATTGTGTATCATCGACTCAAGCATTTCGGTAGCGGTAATAACGCGCTTACCAAGAAGTCGGCAGGTAGTGATAAGATGCTTCTGTATAGCGGGAAGCTCCTCAAAGGGCACTTCAACTCCCATATCTCCTCTGGCTATCATTATTCCGTCGCACTCGTCGCATATCTCGCGGATATTGTCCACACCCGAGCGGTTTTCTATCTTGGCTATAATATCGGGCATCTCCGAGCAATGCTCACGCAGAAAATTCTTTACGTCAACCAAATCCTGCTTTCTTGAAACAAAGGAGCAGGCTATAAAATCGACTCCATTCTCTATTCCAAACAGAAGGTCGCTCTTGTCGTGCTCACTGAGGTACTCCTGCTTGAGCACCTTCCCGGGGAAGCTCATGCTCTTTCGGTTGGAAAGCTCTCCCCCCTCAATAACTCGGCAATGTATCTCGCTTCCCTCTACGCTCTCCACCTCGAATATGACCAGACCGTTATTGAGCAGTATTCTATCCCCCGCCTTCATCTCACGGGGCAGGTCCTTATAGTTTACAGACACTCGCGCGCTGTCACCCTCTACGTCCTCAGAGGTAAAGGTGAAGCTATCTCCCGCCCGAAGCATTATCTTGCCGTCCTTAAAGGTCTTTATCCTATATTCAGGTCCCTTGGTGTCAAGCAATATGGCAATAGGAAGCCCCAGCTTCTCGCGCACCGATTTTATAAGCTCTATGTTTTTCTTATGGTCCTCGTGAGTGCCGTGGGAAAAGTTAAGTCTTGCTACGTTCATTCCCGCAAGGCACATTCCGCTGAGCGTTTCCTCGTTGGCGCACGACGGACCTATTGTACAAACTATCTTGGTTTTTCTCATTTTTTGTTCCTCCGCAGGGAGTTTTCCAATTCTCCCTCAGTATATATTATATCACAAAAAATACCAATCATCAATAATATAATATTATTTTTGCAAAAAGCTGTAGATTCCGTAGCGCGTAGTTAGAATTATAAACGATTTTCCACCTTTCTTTCGAGAAAGGTGGAGCCAAAGAACTTCTTGTAAGGGATTGTAGATTCCGTAGTGGCAAAGGAATACACAAACACAGAAATAGCCTTCTCCGGTGGGAGAAGGCTTATGTATCACCGAACCCATAGGGCCCTTCTGCGAATGTCCGCGGGCGAACACAGTTCGCCCCTACCAGCTTTACAATAACCCCTTAATAAGTTCTTTGCGCTACTTTCTTTCAAGAAAGCAGCAAAAATCCTAACAAGCTCTAACTACAAAAAGCTCTTGCGGCATTTTTGCCGCAAGAGCTTTTTTAATATTTAATTACTGCGCGTCAACAACCTGCTGTACACCGCTTTCGGTAACCGTTACCTTGACGTTCATTATAGCCGCGATAGCTACTATCTCTCTCTTGGTGCTCTCGCTCTTGTCGGAAGCGTTCCACTTGTTGTTAAGAGAGGTCATAAAGCTTGTGTTCTCCTCCTCGCTCATGCTTCTTTCCGAAGCAAGAGGGTCAATCTTAGGCTCGTCGCCCTCCCCGTATACCTTTTCAACCAGCGTGTCTGACATTACGGTAGAATTCATAATATCGTCAACAAATTGGTCTGAGGTAATACCCGTAGCGCTATTCTCGCCGAAGACAGCTCCGCCCTTTGAGGACATAGCAACGCTCATCATATTTGATACAGCCGCGGATTCCTTGGCGTAATCCTCATCACTCATTCCATTCTCCTTAGCATCCGAAAGGTTGCCGAAGGTATCGGACATCAGCTCCGAGGTGGGCTTAGCACTCTTTTCGGGAACGTCGTATTTTTTCATAACCTCGGGAGTAGAAATAGTCTGAAGAACCTCTGCCGACTCGGGGGTAAGGTCCGCCAGCATCTTTTCTACCGCATCGTTGGTGTTTACGTTGGGGTCGGAAGCCGCCTCTATCATATCTACCGCAAGCATCAGAGAGTTAAGCATTGCAGCATAGCTCTTTGTAGCGGAGTTCTTGGAAATAGAGTCTGCGGAATTTGAAGCCTCCAATACCGAGAAGCCTATCTTATCGCGTACTGTTTCGGACTGAAGCATAGCCTTCAGAATATATGCGGTCTTAACAGGTCCTACGCTCTCGGTAAGAGCAAAGCTATCAAGAATGGGACCCATCTCAGCAACCATATCCTTTACGCCGAAGGTACTCGCCGACATCCTATTCTTAAGCTCATAAGCCTGCACGTAGGCGCGAGCCAGAAGCTTTGCCTCTCTCTCCTTGTTCTGCACCTCTTGCCTTCCCTCGGTTATCATATTTATAGGAACGATAGCCGTCTTATTAACGTAATCCTCCTCGTCTGCCACTACGTTATTTGCTACCCATTCAAGGATATTTCCGCCGTCAAGCTTGGTCTGAGCGGCGCTGGTGCACTGCTCCTCGCTGACCTTAAGACCGTGTTTGTCAAAGACCTTGGCATAAGCCGCCGATAGGTCCTCTGCCGTTTCACCATATACGCCCTGAACGTCGGTCTTGAACCGAGAATAAAGCGGAGAAACATCCTTGGTAGCACCTACGGCATCCATAAGAACGCCAATGCCGAAATCGGATATGCCATCCACCACAACGTCAAGTCTGGGATTATCGAGAAGGTTTTCAATTACCTGGGCAGTAGCGTCCTCCTTGGAGAGTATAGCCAAAGGATTACTGCCAAGCGACCCGAGAGCATCCTTCTCCATAAGGACCGCGACTATCTCAACGATAGTTGCAACGTCGTCCTTTATAGTATCTCTTCCCGACTCCGCGAACGCCTCCACAAGTGATATCATAAGCGGATCAAAGCTCTCACCCATAGATGGACGCTTTATACCGTGGAAATCATTGCCCTCCTTCCAATCGCTTGCCGCGGCATGGGTCACCTCTGCCACAAGAATAGGAACCATATCGGATTTTTCAAAGGCTACGGCAATCTCGCGTATTCCCTCTGCCTTCTCCTCATTTGATGCCTCCTTATCGGTTGCCGCAAGGACTGCAACAGAAACAGTCTTTATAAATTCAGCCTCCCTGCGGAGAGTAACTCTTGTGTCACCTACCTTATAGGTAGTCATTGCGTCGTAAAGAAGTCCCCCTCCCACAAGCTTGACCGTAACGACTCCCGCGTTGCCCGAAGCGCCGTCAACCACATCGGCTACGGTATCCATCATTCCCGTTTCGTCGGAAGCGGCTAAGGTGTGCACAGGGAGAGATGCCATGTCGCCGACAACGTCAAGCGTACCAACCATAGGCACAAGAAGGATACAAAGAGTTACAAAGCTGCACAGCGCGCCGCAGAGCGCGCCTACCCAGCTGTTCTTCTCAAGCTTGAACATACGGTTTTTATTATCCTTTTCACTGTCGATCCCGGGAGAATTATCTCCCCCAGGCTCTTTTATATGATTCTCCATAGAGTCATCCGCCAAGAGCTCCTGCTCTGCCTTGACATCCTCTGTCTTTTCCTTGGGGGTGGTAAGCCTGAGGAATTGTCTTGCTATAAGCCTTGTGAAGGCCTTAGCTATAAGACGGATTATAGTATAAAGAAAGGTGAATAAAAGGGGCGCTACTATCATTGCCGCAATAGCGGTAATAATATCCTTACCCGAGGGAAGCTCGTTCATAATCCATTCTATTTCGAGAATAGAACCAAGTGCCGCGCCTATGCCGTGCCAAGCGATAAGCGATGATACAAACGCCGCGATAATTGCGGAAATCACAGAGAGGGATATGCGGGTTACCGATAGCTGCCACACGGTTTTTTTGCCCTTTAGCGCTCCCACCAGCATAAAGAGCAGTGCCACTACTAAAAAGGCAGCCGAAAAAATAAGACCAAACATTTTATCCTCCAAAATCGTATTCTCCATTAAAAATAATGAAGGTATATAATGAATACTCTTCCATTATATACCTATAATTTTGAAATGTCAATCTTCTGATGCTTTTTTGTTTATTTTTCTTTAATTTCCTTAATTTACCATAGCGCTATATCCCACAGTTCGGTATTTACCTTTAACAAAGATTGCATCCTTATGATATCCCTCAAAGGTCATGCCCAGCTTTTCCATAACTCGCAGGGAGGCTTGATTGCCTTTCATAAATCTGGCTTCTATTCGGTGTACCCCAAGCTCGGAGAAAGCAAACTCAATTACTCTGTGCGCCGCCTCCACCGCGTATCCCTTTCCCCAGAAATCGGGGTTGAGTACATAGCCTATCTCCGCGGTGTCGTTTACCGTATCTATTCGGGTGAAGCCGCAGGTGCCTATCATTCTTCGGCTCTCCCTGTCTATGACAGCCCAATCGTAGAAATCCCCCAGGGCGTATCTGCTCTGTATATAGCCCAGATATTGCTTAGTATAAGCCACCGAGGGATGCGGCTCCCAAAGAAGAAATTCGCTCACCTCAGGTCGGCGTGCGTAATCGTACATATCCTCCGCGTCTATGGGGTGCATCGCTCTGAGGGACAGCCTTTCGGTCTTAAGGGTGGGAATATTTGAGAATATCTTATACACAGCTTCTTTTTTCATTGCGCGCCCTTCTGTAAATTTATTTGTACCGCTACCTTTAGATTATATACGAAAGCGCCCACTTTTTCAAGGTCTGGGAAAAACTTTTTCAAAAAAGATAAAATCAGGCAAAAAATAAACCTAACACCCTTTGACAAAGGCGGTGGATTGTGATATAATTAACTTGGAAGAGTATTTCATACGCCCAAGGAGCCCAAATGAAAAAAGAAAGCATAAAAAAGAACTCTGCCCTGTATTTCCTTCCCTTTATTCTGGGAAGCTGCTCTTCGTCGAGAAGAATGGCGCAGAGGATACACAGACGATACGGTATAATTTCGCTCATTTTAGACGAAAAGAGAACGCTTCCCGACCTTCTGGGTCTGTCCTTCCGCTTTCTTCCCTGTCTGTCAAAGGACGAGCCTCGCCTTATGTGTGAGCAGCTTATTGCCCTTGCGGAGCAAGAGCCCGCGGCGCTTCCCATACTCATACCCGCCTCTGCGGAATACGAGCAGGCGGTAAAGGAAAACGAATCATTGCTTGAAAAGCACTTCGTTATATCAAGCCCAGAGGAGCTTTTTGTAAACTCTCCTCTGGCTGACATACATTAAAATGAAAGGCGGTGACGCATAGTGAACGGTATACTTCTTGGCATACTCGGCGGTCTTGGACCTATGTCGGGGGTGTATTTTTGCGAAATGCTCACCCGTCACACCAAGGCGCTGCGCGACAGTGACCACATAAATTTTCTGCTCTCCTCAAGAGCCGACACCCCCGACCGCTCATCCTTTATCTTAGGAAACAGCGGGGATGACCCCTCTCCCATTATGGCAGAGGAGGCAAGAAGACTTCAAGGCGCAGGGGCTGATATATTGGCTATCCCCTGCAACACCGCCCACTATTTCTACGAGAAGATATGCGATGCCGTGGATATCCCCGTAATCAATATAATAGAGGAGACCGCGCGCTTTTGCAAATACGAGGGCATAACCAAGGTGGGTGTTCTTGCCACAGAGGGCACTGCCGCCTCGGGAGCTTACACTGAGGTGTTCTCTAAGGAGGGAATTTCCATAGAGCCGCTTACAGAGTGGGAGCAGACCGAGATAACCCATATAATATTCAACGATATAAAAAGCGGCAAGGACCCCGATATGCACCGCTTCAACGCGGTTTGCGACGCTCTCGGAGCGCGGGGCTGTCAGCGGCTGATACTCGGCTGTACCGAGCTGTCTTTAATAAAAAAGAACTATCCCCTTCCACCATATTTTATCGACTCGCTTGAGCTACTCGCTCTGGCATCGATAAGGAGCTGCAAAAAAGAACCCGTAGGCTTTGACGCATCTCTTATGAATTTTTACGGCGACGCCGAGAAAGGACGAGCAAAAGCAATATGTTACTGAAAGAACTGATACAATGTATCGATTATACCGAGGTGATAAACCGCTCGGGGCTGGATGTGTCCTCCCTTGATATAAAGATGCTGTCCTCCGACTCGCGCAAGGTGTTCGCCGACTCTCTCTTCGTCTGTATATCGGGAAGCATAAGCGACGGTCATGACTACGCCGCCAACGCATACAAAAACGGCTGCCGCGTATTTGTCAGCGAGCGCAGACCCACCCTCCCCGATGACGCTTATATAATAATCACAAAAAATTCCCGCGTGGCTCTGGCTGAGCTTTCAGCCACCTTCTTCGGATACCCCTCACGAGAGATGACCGTTATAGGCATTACGGGCACAAAGGGAAAGACTACCTCCTCCCTGCTTATATACAATATCCTCAAGGCAAACGGAATAAAGGCGGGATATATCGGCTCAAACGGAGTATATTACGGCGAGCGCCGCTTTGATACCATAAATACCACTCCCGAAAGCTACGACCTCCACGAGCATATGAGAAATATGCGAAGCGCCGGGGTAACCACGGTGGTAATGGAGGTGTCCTCACAGGCTCTTAAAATGGCGAGAGTCCACGGCATCCGCTTTGATATCTGCGTGTTTACCAACCTCTCTCCCGACCATATCGGCGAGTTTGAGCATCCCGACTTCGACGACTACAAAAGCTGTAAGCACACTCTCTTTACCGACTACGGCGCGCGGTATATAGTATATAACGGCGACGACGAGTACGCGGGAGAGATGATAGGCGGCATCCGCTGTGAAATGACAAGCATCTCGGGCAAGGGCAGCCCCTCCGCCGACTATCGAGCTAAGAATATAGCATATTTCCGCTCCCCGGGAAAGATATCGGTAAACTTCGATTGCGAGGAAGCCGACGGAAGCTATCCCGTATCCCTCTCCTTCCCAGGTGAGTTCAGCGTCTATAACGCCCTGACCGCTCTTGCGGTCTGCCGAAGACTTGGACTTAAGACCGAGGATATAGTCGAAACTATGAGAAGCGTACGCATCAAGGGAAGATTTGAAACCTATGAGCTTCCAAACGGCGCTACCGCGGTCATAGACTACGCCCATAACGGAATAAGCCTTAAGGCAGCGCTTACCGCTCTTCGCAACTACTCTCCAAACCGCCTTATATGCCTTTTCGGCTCTATCGGCGGAAGAACCAAGATGCGGCGCGCCGAGCTTGGTCTTGTTGCCTCCCGCGATGCCGACTTCTGCATACTCACCTCGGACAACCCCGACAGTGAGCCGCCCTCGGCAATAATCGGAGAGATAGCCTCCTACTTTACCGCAGGTACCTGCCCCTACGTGGCTATTCCCGACAGACGCAAGGCGATAGAATACGCTCTTGAAAACTCGGTTAGGGGAGATATAATTCTTCTTGCGGGTAAGGGACACGAAACCTATCAGCTTATCTGCGGAGTCCGCGAGGAATTTTCGGAGGCACGGATAATCGAGGAATACTGCAAGGAAAAGTAAGGGCGAACACAGCTTGCCCCTACCGGCTTTGCATAACTCCCTCAGGAATAACTTCTCCGCCTTTCTCGACAGAAAGGCGGAGAGATCGTTTATAAACCCACAAAATTTTGATTTTTCACCGAAGCTATTGACATATCAATTCTATCGTGTTAAAATAGTTGCATACGCAACCGTTGCGTATGCAACTATTTTTTTGAGGTATTATATGCTGAGATTTATGAAATCGCTCAACAACATCAGCCGCTCTCAGGCGACCTACCGAGGTCTGAGGGTGAGCCGAGAGGGATTATACCCGTCACACCACGCCTTCGTGCTGGCTATATGCAAGGCTCCGGGATGCTCTCAGGAGGAGCTGGCAAGAGAGCTTTGTCTTAACAAAAGCACCGTGACCAGAACCCTCGCCCACCTTGAGGAGCAGGGATATATAAAACGGGATCAGTCCCCCGAGGACAAGCGTCAGCTCTCCGTTTTTCCCACCGAAAGGATGCTTGACTCGCTCCCCGAAATACGGCTTGTATCAAGGGAATGGCAAGAGCGAATATCCAAGGACATCCCAGAGGATGAGCTTGCGGTATTTTACTCGGTGCTGTCCAGAATGGAAAGTAGGGCAAAGGAAATTATAGATGGGGAGGACGCCGTATGAAATGGATATTTTCATATCTTAAGCCTCTGAAAGTACGTATGGCAGTAGGACTGCTCATAAAGATACTCGGTACGGTAGCCGAGCTGTTCATTCCGTTTGTGCTCTCCCACATACTGGAGAACGTAATAGTCACGCAGGACGTGGGGAAAATAGTATTCTTCGGCGGCGTTATGGCGCTGTGTGCCTTTGTGGCGGGAATTGGAAACATAATCGCCAACCGCATGGCGGCAAAGGTAACCATGATATTCTCCTCGGCTATGCGCCGCGACCTTTTTTCAAAAACTCTTATGCTCTCGGCGCGCGACACCGACCGCTTCACTATTCCCTCTCTTGAGGCGCGCATAACCTCGGATACCTACAACGTGCAGAATTTTGTGGGTATGATACAAAGAATGGGTGTACGCGCTCCCATTCTGCTTCTTGGGGGTATAGCTATAACCCTGCTTATGGACAGCGCTCTGTCCCTGGTGATGATAGCTACCCTTCCCCTCATATTTATAGTGGTTTACAGCATATCCCGCCTTGGCGTTCCCCTATACACAAAGGTACAGAAGTCGGTTGACGGAATGGTGCGCGTAGTTCGCGAGGACGCTCAGGGAATAAGAGTCATAAAGGCACTCTCCAAAAACGAATACGAAAACCGCCGTTACGATACGGTTAACCGCGCCCTGTGTAAGCAGGAAACAAAAGCGGGTACCATAATGGGTATCGTTAACCCCGTTATGACTATGCTTATGAATTTAGGAATCGCCGCCGTAGTTGCCGTCAGCGCTTTTCTGGTTTCAAAGGGACAGTCCTCCCCCGCTACGGTCATAGCCTTTATGCAATATTTTACCCTCATATCTATGGCTATGATGTCCCTCTCCCGTATGTTCGTTATGTTCACTAAATGCGCCGCCTCGGCGGGACGCATATCCGAGGTTATGCACGCCCAAAGCGAGCTGAGGCAGGTAGAGGACGACGGCAAGGGCGACCCCTCCGTCCATATTTCCTTTGAGGACGTAAGCTTCTCCTATTTTGGCAAGAAGCCCAACGCTGACCGAGTATCGGTATCCCTGAAAAGGGGACAGCGCCTTGGAATTATAGGCGCTACGGGAAGCGGAAAATCTACACTGGTAAAGCTCCTTCTTCGCTTCTACGACGTGGATAGCGGATGCATACGCATAGACGGACGTGATATCCGCTCCTACACGAAGGACGAGCTTACGCAGAAGTTCGGAGTTGCCCTGCAAAACGATTTTCTCTATGCCGATACCATAGCCGAAAACATCCGCTTCGGCAGAGATATATCCGATGAGGATATGATACGCGCCGCAAAGATAGCCCAGGCTCACGACTTTATATCGGCTATGCCCGACGGATATTCACATATCCTCTCGGCTAAGGGCACTAATCTCTCGGGAGGTCAGCGTCAGCGTGTGCTCATAGCCCGCGCCATAGCCGCGCGCCCCGATATACTTATACTCGACGACTCCTCCTCCGCTCTTGACTATAAGACCGACTCCGCGCTCAGACGCGCGCTTGCAGAGGAGCTGGGCGACTCTACCGTCATAACGGTAGCCCAGAGAGTCAGCTCGGTAAAAAGCTGTGATTTGATTCTCGTCATAGACGAGGGCAGAATTATAGGCAGAGGCAGCCACGAGGAGCTTCTGCGCGATTGCGCCGAATACCGAGAGATAAGCGAGTCGCAGATGGGAGGTGCTTTCCTTGACTAAAAAAGATAAAACCGTACAGCGCAAAAAACGCGGTATCTTTCTGCGTCTGAGCAGATATGTCCTTGAGGGCTGGGCACTCTTTGTCCCCGCGGTTATACTCACTCTGCTCTCAAATCAGCTCTCCCTTATGGGCCCACGCTTTTCGGGCGCTGCCATTGACGCCATAGGGCGTGATGGAGGGGTGGACTTCTATACCGTTTCGGTGAACGTAGGGATAATGATTTTCTGCTACGTGGTGTCCGCCGCTCTCTCCTACGCTCTGGCAATGATAATGATTCGCCTCAGCCAGAGCATAATCTACAAAATGAGAAAGCAGGTCTTCGAGAAGCTAAATACCCTCCCCGTGGGATATTTCGACACCCACGCAACGGGTGACATTATCAGCCATCTCTCATACGATATCGACACCATCAACAGCACACTCTCCCACGACCTTATTCAGGTAATGACAAGCGCCTATACGGTCATAGGCTCTCTCGCCTTTATGTGGCAGATATCAAAGCCCCTGATTCTTATATTCGTCCTTACCGTCCCCGCCTCTATTTTCTTTACCCGCTATCGCTCCAAAAAGGTGCGCCCGCTCTTCAGAGCGCGCTCCAAAAAATACGGTGAGCTTAACGGCTATGCCGAGGAGATGCTCTCGGGCGCACGCTCCATATCGGCATACGGAAGACAGGAGGTAATTTCCGAGCGCTTCAACAAACACAACAATGAGGCTATGGATGCCTTCTACAAGGCGGAATACAATGCCGCTATGCTCTTCCCTACCATAAACCTTATCAATAACATCTCCCTGACGCTGGTAGCCGTATTTGGAGGAATACTCTATATGTACTCACAAAGCGGAACGATTCTCGCAGGGTCTATGTTCTTTATCACTCTGGGCGGCGTGGCGCAGTTCGTTCAGTATTCAAGAAAGTTCGCGGGTCCTATAAACGAGTTCTCCAATATTCTCCACGAGTTCCAATCGGCGTTCTCGGCGGCTGAGCGCGTATTCAGAATACTTGACGAGGAGCCAGAGCCCGAGGACTCTCCCAATGCCATTAGCCTTACGAGCGTGGAGGGCAACGTGGAATTTGACGACGTGACATTTGGATACGTACCCGAAAAGACTATTCTCAAAAACGTATCGGTCACGGCAAACAAAGGGCGCACAGTGGCGATAGTCGGACCTACGGGAGCGGGAAAAACCACCATAATAAATCTCATTATGAGGTTCTACGACGTAAATTCAGGGGAGATACGAATGGATGGAATACCCGTAAAGAATATCAAGCGCGCCGACCTTCGCCGAGCATATACTATGGTGCTTCAGGATACGTGGTTATTCTACGGAACTATATACGACAATATCGTTTACGGCAAGGAGAACGCAACGCCCGAGGAGGTTTACGAGGCTGCCAAGGCGGCAAAGATACATTCCTATATCGAAAGCCTTCCCGAGGGATATAATACCCTGCTCTCGGATGACGGAGTAAATATTTCCAAGGGACAGAAGCAGCTGATTACCATAGCCCGCGCCTTTCTTTCCGACGCGCCTATGCTTATTCTGGACGAGGCTACCTCCAACGTTGACTCCCGTACCGAGATACAGATTCAGGACGCTATGACCGAGCTTATGAAGAACCGTACCTGCTTCGTTATCGCCCACCGCCTTTCCACCATACAGAATGCCGACACCATTCTGGTAATAAAGGACGGAGCTATAATCGAGCAGGGCAACCACGAGCAGCTTTTGCGCTCCGGAGGCTTTTACAGCTCGCTGTATAATTCGCAGTTTTCCTAAAGGAAAAAGGAACAGAGACAAAAGGAACGTACTCTTAAGGACAGTTTTTGGGATTTAATAGAATACATTACCTACCGACAGAAAAGGACAGAGAATTTTTACGTTCTCTGTCCTCTTTTCTTGACGCATTACTGCATATATGGAAACAAATCTCAGGAGCGAGGCTTTGTGGTAGAAGTAACGATAACGAAAATCGAACCGTTACATTAGTTAATTTCCTACATAAACGAATACTGCTTCAATAAATTCGTCCGATTCCTCCATAACAAATGTATATGTAGAGGAAGTGCTTATAATTACCTCTCCACGCTTCCAACCTAAAAAACTATATCCTGCTTTAGTTGTAGCGGTTAATGTAACGGTATCTCCAACTCTAACGGGTTCTTTGTGATACTCGGTATATGTTCCCATAAAATCTTCAAAACTGTTCCTATTATAAGCAAATGGGAAACGTCCATCAGGCTCTATGTCACCAAACCCACCAGTAAATTCAAAAGCTCCTGTTTCGATGGTATAGTAAGTATAAAGCGCATTTATTTCAATGCTTTCTTTAGTCATTATATAAGTGTATTCCAAATCTTCACAAACACAGGTATCGCCAATATACCATCCCTTAAAAGTATATCCTTCCCCAAGCGTGGCAATAAGAGTTACTTTTGTACCGTTGGAAACTGCTTTATAATCGTATTTTGTAATGGTACCAACCTTTTCGGTAAGAACATCATATGTATATGCATATTTGTTCATATAACCATTTGTGGTCAATGTATAATACGAATACTCCGCGAGAATGGTTTTGTTTGCTTTTTCCATCACAAATTGATATGTAAGCTCCGAGCAGACACAAACCCCGTCAATATACCACCCTTCGAAATTATATCCGTCTGCCACGGTTGTAGTAAGCGTTACTATCTCACCAGCACTAATTCTTTCATTATCCTTTTTGGGATATGTACCCGCCATACCCTGCTCATCACTCCAAGACTCTACCGTGATTGAATAATAACTATAAACCGCTTCAATATCAACATTTTCGTCTTTCATCGTAAAGCTATATTCAAAATCACTGCTAACGTGATTTCCGTTTACATACCAGCCTTCAAAGTTAAAGCCTTTATTTACAGTTGCGGTCAAGGCAACGGTTTCACCAATGCTTATTTTTTCGTCAGCTTTCTTTGTGAATGTTCCTGCTGTGCCTTGTTCATCCGTATAAGAATTAACAGAAACGGTATAGTAACTCCATCTTGCTTCTAAATCAACATTCTTTTCTTTCATAACAAAAGAATATGTCAATTCTTCGCTAACACACAC
>JAZNXE010000008.1:0-80373 GCA_045593725.1 Eubacteriales bacterium | reverse complement strand
ACCTTGAAGACGAAGTTCCACACGGAATTGCCGTTTCCATCGAAGCAATGAAGGAACGTGAAGGCAAGGATATGGTGGATATCGACGCAATAATTTATTGCGAACGCGAAAGCCACAAAGGAATAATCATAGGCAAAAAAGGAGCAATGCTCAAAAAAATCGGCAGCGAATCCAGAATGAGTATTGAACGTTTCCTTGGCTGCAAAGCAAACCTTCAGCTTTGGGTAAAAGTCAAGGAAGACTGGCGCAACCGCGACGGACTTCTCCGCAACTTCGGCTTTACCGAACAATAAAAGGCTCCCTTGTGTAAAGGGAGCTGTCACCGAAGGTGACTGAGGGATTGTAACCCCTGTCAGCTTTAAATGCGCAGCCAGTAGTATTAGGGCTATGTCCGAAAATGAAATACCCCCCGTTATACGGGGGGATATTTATTATGCAAAAAATAATGAATAATTATGAAAAATATTCATTTTTTATTGACTTTTTCTTCAAATAGATTTATAATATTAGTATGGCGTTTTATGCCCAAATGGCTTTTGTAATACAAGCATTCAGAAAGGAACAAAGCAGAAAATGAGCGCACTTAAAAGAAAAGAAGCGAGAGAAATAGTAGTAGGACTGCTCTTTGAAACCGAATTCAGAGAGGACGAGGACGTTAGAGAGGTATATGCGGTTTCCACCGAAAACAGAGAGATACCTAAGGACGAATACATACAGAGAGCTTATTTTGGCGTTTACGATAACAGAGAAAAGATAGATGGGCTTATAGGAGCAAGCTCCAAGGGATGGAAAACACATCGCCTGACAAGACTTTCGCGCTCGGTAATGCGACTTGCTACCTATGAGATGCTCTTTGAGGAGGATATCCCTCACAGCGTTTCCATAAATGAAGCCATAGAGCTTACCAAGAAATTTGATGACCCCAAGGCGAGAGCCTTTGTTAACGGAGTTCTTAATTCGGTTAAGGAAAAGATTGAGGCTGAAAAATCCGAGCAATGAAAAAATGCTACGTAGGCTTTGACACAAGCAATTATACCACCTCGGTGGCTGTATGTGACGTTGATGGAAAGGTAATCGCCAATCATAAGCGTCCGCTTTCCGTAAAGGAGGGCGAAAAGGGACTCAGACAGTCTGATGCTGTATTCGCGCACATAAAAAATCTGCCTGAGCTTACAGATAGGCTCGGGGAGGTCATTAGGGACTACACTCCCGTAGCGGTGGGTGTATCTGCTACACCTAGAATGGCAGAGGACTCGTATATGCCTTGCTTCCTCGCTGGAAAGGCGGCGGCGTACGCCTTTGCGGCGGGGCGAGGACTGCCTGTTTATGAAACGGCACATCAGAACGGACATATTATGGCGGCAATGTATTCCTCCGGTGTTGCGGATAGACTGATGGAAGGAAGATTTCTTGCCTTTCACGTTTCGGGAGGAACTACCGAAGTCTTGCTGGTGACACCCAATAATACCGATTTTGACCTTGAGCTGGTAGGAAGTACCAAAGATATCAACGCGGGACAGGCAATAGACCGAATTGGCGTTATGATGGGACTTGCGTTCCCCTGCGGAAGGGAGCTTGAGGCTCTTGCGGTACAGTATAGTGAAAAGATAGAAAAAAGACCAATATGTGTAAAGGACGGATATTGCAGCCTGTCAGGGGTTGAAAATATAGCCAAAAAGCTGTATGAGGAGAGCCAAGACCCTAAAAGGGTAGCCGCCGTTGTATTTGATTTTATCTGCCGAACACTTATTGCTATGGCAGAGCAAATAATAGAAAAATACGGCAATATGCCCGTGCTTTTTGCGGGTGGAGTAATGTCGAACAAGCTTATGAGGGCAGAGCTTGGTAAAAAATTCGACGCGTATTTCGCAGAGCCTGAGTTTTCTGCCGATAACGCAGCGGGAGTGGCGCTGCTCTGCCGAATGAATAAAGAAAGGGAGGATATCTGATGTATTTCGGACAAGACACAAAAGAGCAGATATTGTCGGTGGCAGACGTAAACCGATACGTGAAAATGCTTATGGATAATGATGCCCTTTTATCAAGTGTCAGCGTCCGAGGAGAGATATCCAATCTTAAATATCATACAAGCGGACATTTGTATTTCACACTGAAGGATGCGGATGCGGAGCTTTCCGCGGTGATGTTCCGTTCTGCGGCGGCAGGTATGAAATTCACTGCCAAGAGCGGTATGCAGGTGACCGCGTACGGAAGGATTTCGGTGTATGAAAAAAGCGGAAAATGTCAGCTTTACGTTTCCGCTATGATAGATAACGGAGTGGGAAATCTTCAACTGGAGTACGAAAGGCTTTTTAGAAAGCTTTCCGAGGAGGGACTTTTCACTGAAGCGAGAAAAAAGCCACTGCCCAGAATACCTAAATGTATAGGAATAATAACCTCTCCCACAGGAGCGGCGGTAAGAGATATGATTAACGTTACGGGACGCAGATGGCCTATGGCAAAGATATTGCTATATCCCTCTCTGGTTCAGGGTAACGAAGCTCCCCAATCGCTTTGCAGGGGAATTGAGTATCTTAATGCCGACAGAGCCTGTGACGTAATAATCATAGGCAGGGGAGGAGGCTCCATTGAGGACCTTTGGGCGTTTAACGACGAGAGAGTAGTAAGGGCAATAGCCGCATCGGATATTCCCGTTATATCGGCGGTAGGTCACGAAACCGATTATACGCTGTCGGATTTTTCGGCGGATAAGAGAGCCCCTACGCCCTCGGCGGCGGCAGAGCTTGCCGTTCCCGACAGAGCCGAATTTAAAATAAGACTTGATGACGCCTTTGGGAAGAGTGAAAACGCGTTTAACCGTCTGCTGACCGCTAAAAAAACTCTCTTTAACAGTCTGGCTAAGCAACTTGATTTATGCTCCCCTGTGGGAAGATTACAGAACGAAAAAAATACGCTTGCCCACCGATACGAGCTTATGGAAAATGCTATGACGGCTAAGTTTAATCATCTAAAGGATAGACTTGCCTCGACGGCGGGGAAGCTTGACGCTATAAATCCCCTTGCTATATTGGGCAGAGGGTACAGTATAGCAAAGAAAAACGACGGAAGTATTATCGGAAGCGCAGCTAAGCTTAAGGAGGGCGAGGATATAAGCATACTCTTCGCCGACGGTGAGGCAGAGGCTCGGATTTTGACAGTAACAAGGTCAAAAAGGAGAATAAAAAAGGAGAAAGCAAATGGCTGATAAAAAAGAAAAGCTGACCTTTGAGGACGCAATGAAGCGTCTTGATAAAATAACCGAGGAGCTTTCAGGGGAAGGAGTTAGCCTTGAAGAAGCTCTGGAACTCTATGAGGAAGGAGTCAAGCTTGTAAGAGAATGTAACAAGAAGCTTGAGGACACAGAGAGGAAAATAAAAATATTGCAGCTTTCCCCGAGCGGTGAGCTTACAGAAGCTGATTTTGAAACAACACAACAGGATTGATAAGGAAAGAATATGCGTCGGTTTGATTTTGATAAACTTAATATAGCCTTAAAAGAAAACAGTCAAAGAACCGAGGCGGCATTGACCGAGTTTTTTGATAAAAAGAGCACGGAGGGCAGTCTTGAGCTCATAAAGAAAGCCCAGACCTATTCGGTTTTGGGAGGGGGAAAGAGAATAAGACCCTTCCTTGTTAACGAGGTATGCCGAATGCTGGGAGGGCGAGAGTCGGCATCAATGCCCTTTGCCATAGCTATGGAAATGATACACACCTACTCCCTTATACACGACGATTTGCCTTGTATGGACAATGATGATATGCGGCGCGGACGGCCTACTAACCATAAGGTTTTCGGCGAGGCGAATGCGGTTCTCGCGGGTGACGCGCTTTTGACTAACGCCTTTCTCGCGGCGTCTACAAACGGCTTTGTTGACGCCGTTACCACGGCTCAAGCTGTAAGGCTTATTTCACTTGCAGCAGGCGACGAGGGGATGATAGGCGGTCAGGTTATGGACATTGAGGGTGAGGGAAAGGAACTGACCCTTGAGGAGCTTTTAAAGCTTCATAGTCTGAAAACGGGTAAGCTTATAGAGGTATCCGCGGCACTTGGCTGTATTGCGGCGGGTTACGGAGAGAAAACCGCGGAATATGGGCGTATCTGCTCCTACGCAACCAAAATAGGACTTGCGTTCCAAGCGGTGGATGACCTTCTTGACGTTATTGGGGATGAAAATACCGTAGGAAAAAACCTTTTGTCGGATGCTCAAAACAACAAGACCACGTTCCTCAGCTTTTTTGACGTAGATGGTGTTCGTGAGTACGCAAAAAGGCTTACAGAGGAAGCAATGCAAGATATAGAGGCATTGCCAAATTCAGAGATTTTAGTGTCCTTGGCACAGTATCTTTTAGATAGAGAAAAATAAGTGAGGTAAAATAATGGACGTTCTGATAAACGGATTTAAGAGTGTGTTGAGCAATTATATGCTTATCAGCGCTATGCTGTCGTGGTTGGCGGCTCAGATAATCAAAATATTTACCGGCCTATACCAAAGTAAGCAGATGTCAATAACCAATATACTTTTCGGCACGGGTGGGATGCCAAGCTCTCACTCGGCAAGCGTTTTGGGACTTACTACCGCGGCGGCTATAAAATATGGGCTGGATTCTCCATATTTTGCTATATGCGCAATACTTTCTGTGGTTGTTATGATAGACGCGTCGGGCGTAAGATACGAAACGGGAAAGCAGGCGGTGTTGCTCAATAAGATAACCAAGGAAATTTTCTCAGGAAAGCCCGAGCTTATGAACAGCGGTCTTAAAGAGCTGGTCGGACATACACCCTTGCAGGTAATTATGGGAGCGCTTCTGGGCTTTGGGGTAGCAACCGCGCTATCCTTTGCGATGTAATATGAGAGCAGACGTATATTTAAGCGCTGCGGGATATACCAAGAGTCGAAAAAAGGCTCAGGACCTTATAGACGCGGGGGCGGTTAAAATAGACGGGGAGATAATAAAAAAGTCCTCGGCGCTTATTAACGAAACCGTGGAGCACGAGGTGATTATAGAGCAGGTTTTTCCTTACGTTAGCAGAGGCGGCATAAAGCTTCAGGCAGCGCTTGATGCCTTCGGCATAAACGTCAACCGTAAGAAAGCTGTTGACGTAGGTTCATCTACGGGAGGATTTACAGATTGTCTTTTGCAAAGAGGCGCTTCCCTTGTTGTTGCGGTAGATTCGGGAATAGGTCAGCTTCACGAAAGTCTGCTTAATGATAAAAGAGTCTTGTCTGTGGAGCGCTTTAATGCAAGAGAATTAAACACCGAGATTACCGAAGGTCTTTGCGATATTGCCGCAGCGGATGTGTCATTTATTTCCCAAACGTATATAATCCCCCCCATAGCAGGGGTTCTTGTAGATGGCGGTGTGTTTGTCAGCTTGATTAAGCCGCAATTCGAGGCGGGAAGACAGGCGCTGGGAAAGAACGGAATAGTTGTCAATTCCGCGTATAGATTTCTTGCGGCCAAAAGAGTTATAAGCTGTGCTGTGGAAAACGGCTTTGATTGTGTGGGGCTTATAAAATCACCCATTGAGGGCGGCGACGGAAATAAGGAATACCTTGCGTATTTTATAAAAAAAGCCTGTGTTAAGCCCCGTATTGACGATAAAATGATAAAGCGAATAACCGCGCTTTGATTTTGAAACGGAGAGTAAAATGAGTATAAAGAACGTGGCGATAATTTCAAACTGCAATATCCCCGAAAAGCTTTCGGCGGCTATGAGCGTGGCAAAGAAAATAGAGGAGAAGGTTGACTGTATTTACATACCCGAAGCGTACCGTGACCGAATAATGAGGAGCCACAACCATCGCCCCAAATTCTCATACAGCGCCCCTGATGAAATATATTCATCCGCAGACCTTGTAATAGCCATAGGCGGTGACGGAGTAATGCTGGAGGCGGCGCGCAGAGCCACGCCCACGGGAACTGCGATACTGGGAATAAATATGGGAAGAGTAGGATATATGACCGAGCTGGAGATGACAGAGCTTGACCTGCTTGATAAGATATTTGACGGAGAATATTATTTTGACGAAAGAGCAATGCTCAAGGTTGAGATAAAGTCGGGTAAAGGGCAGAGCAGATTTTCCGCCTATGCCCTTAATGAGGCTGTAATAGCAAAGGGGGCGACGGCAAGGATAATCGATCTGGAGCTTTCGGATAACGGAAGACTTGTGAGCGAGTACCGCGCCGACGGACTGGTCATAGCGACACCCACAGGCTCTACCGCATATTCACTGTCAGCGGGAGGTCCAATAATCGACCCCAAGCTGTCCTGCTTTTGCGTAACCCCCATTTGTCCCCATTCCTTGGTGGCAAGACCGCTTATTTTTCCCGACAGCGCGGTGCTCGAGGTGAAGAATATCTGTGTAAGAGAAAAGGTGCTCCATCTTACCGTGGACGGAAAGGCAACCTTTGACCTGTTTTATAACGATACTGTTGTAATAACTAAATCGTCGGTAAAAACCAAGCTTTTGAGAATTAAAAACGACGATTTCTATTCCAAAATACGTATGAAAAAATTTGTTTGATAAGAGAGTGGTAAAATGAAATCACAAAGACACGCGAGAATATTGGAGCTGGTATCCAAGTATGAGATAGAAACTCAGGAAGATATGATGAGCCGTCTTCAAAGCGAGGGCTTTAAGGTGACGCAGGCTACTGTTTCAAGAGATTTGAAGGAGCTTAAGCTGACCAAAACCCTTACCGCAAGGGGGACGTACAGATATTCCGTAAACAACTCCCGCCGACACAACGGCAGCGGAAAGCTTAACAACGCAATGGTGGACTCTATTACACAGGTCGATTATTCACTTAATACGGTAGTGATAAAGACCTATCCGGGACTCGCTCAGGCGGTTGCGTCGGCTGTGGATGCGCTGAATATGCATAGCATACTTGGAAGCGTGGCGGGGGACGATACCATAATAGTCGTTACGAGAAGCGAGGACGACGCTAAGGAAATAAACGGGAAAATTACAGAGCTGATGAAAACATTTTAAAAATAAAGGAAAGGAGATAGGCTGTGATAGAATTTCTGCACATTGAGAACGTAGCCGTTGTAAAAAGTCTTGATATAGAGTTTAAAAACGGAATGACCGCGCTTACGGGTGAAACGGGTGCGGGAAAATCAATAATTATAGACAGCTTAAATCTTCTTTCGGGTTCAAGAGCGGATAAGGAGCTTTTGCGTACGGGCGAGAGCAGAGCAGAGGTGAGCGCGGTATTCTCACAGCTACGCCCCCAGGTAATACAGAGTATAGAAAATCTGGGATTTGACGTATCCGAGGGAAGCGTTATGCTTTCCAGAGTGCTTACCGTAAGCGGCTCAAGCGCAAGGATAAACGGCAAGCCCGTCACCCTTTCTGTTCTTCGGGAGATATCCGCTATGCTGTTCGGTATCCACGGACAGAATGACAATATGCTCCTGCTTGAACCGAAAAATCATATAAGAATACTTGACAGCTATGCGGATAATAACAGCGCGCTTGAGGAATACTCAAGGCTTTACAGCCGCGTATTGCACCTGCGTATAGAGCTTCACTCCCTGAGTCAGGATGTGATGGAGCAGAACCGTATGAGGGAAATGCTCAAATATCAGATAGACGATATAGACGCGGTGAAGCTTCGCAAGGGCGAGGAGGAAGAGCTTGAAGCAGAGGCGGTCAAGCTGAGAAGCGCGGAGAAGATAAGCAAATGCTGTGCTTTGGTTGATAAGGCGCTCAACGGTGGAAAGGCATTTGGAGCTATATATCTTACTGATAGAGCCGCTACCGCTATGGATTCTGTGGCAGAGGCTCTGCCAGAGGCGCAGGAGCTTGCCCGGCGGCTGTCAGACGTAAGATATGAGCTTGAGGATATAGCCCAAAGCTTAGGAGGACTATCGGACCTTGGAGAGGACCCCACAATAAGGCTTGATAAGATAGAGGCGCGGCTTGATGCCATAGCAAAGCTAAAGAGGAAATACGGCAGTACGGTGGAGGAGATACTCGCTTTTAGGAAAGACGCGGCAGATAAGCTGGATTTTCTGGACAATGCTGAGGATAAAAAGATAGACCTTGAAAACGAATTGTCGGAAGCCACAAGACAAGCAAAGGAAAAGGCAAAAGGGCTTAGTGAAGTAAGAAGAAGGGCGGCAAAGGGACTTGAGAGAAAGGTGTGCGAAACTCTCGCTTTCCTCGATATGCCTAAGGTAAGCTTTGAGGCAGCAATACAAAGCACGGGAGAGCTTAACGCCTTTGGCTGTGACAGCGTGGAATTTCTTATTTCCGCAAATGCGGGAGAGCCGCTTATGCCTATGGCGCGCATAGCCTCTGGAGGAGAGCTGGCAAGAATAATGCTTTCACTCAAGAACGTAATAAACGAATCCGACGGAATAGATACTGTAATCTTTGACGAGATAGATACGGGAATTTCGGGAAAGACCTCACGGAAGGTGGGAATAAAGCTCAAGGAGATAGGACGCGGAGCGCAGGTAATATGTGTGACCCATTCGGCGCAGATAGCGTCGTTGGCAACGCAGCACCTCTACGTGTCAAAGCAAGAAAAGGACGGAAGGACCGAGAGCGATCTCTGTCAGCTTTCCCACGTGGAGCGCGTAAATGAGATAGCCAGAATACTCGGTGGAATAAATATAACCGACGCTCAGATAGCAGCCGCAAAGGAAATGATATCTGAGGGCGAAAATTACTGATAAAATTCAAGTATATACTTGAAAAAACGGGATTTTTGTAGTATAATTATAAAGTTGTGAATTTACACAGGAGAGTTAATAAATGATAGAGATTAAAAGAAAGATATCAGAGCAGATAGCGGAAATACTCATAAAGATTAACGCCGAGTGCGGTTTCGACGCCGATGCCGTAGGGGCAATGCTTGAATATCCCCCCGACGAGAAGATGGGGGATATTGCGCTTCCTTGCTTTAAGCTGAGCAAGGTGCTGCGTATGGCTCCCGTTAAGATAGCGGCAAGTATCGCTGAGAGCTTTTCGGTGGCTGCGGTGGCTAAGGCGGAGGCAGTAAACGGGTATTTCAATATTTATCTTGACGGAGAATATCTTGCCAACAAGGTAATAGGCGAGGTAAGAGCTAAGGGTGAGCGATACGGCGCGCCCGAGCTTGGAGAAGGCAAGACCGTAGTTCTTGACTACTCGTCGCCTAACGTGGCAAAGCCCTTCCATATAGGACATTTGGGAACTACCGTTATCGGGCATTCTCTTAAGCGGCTACACGAGTTTGCGGGATATAAGTGTGTGGGTATAAACTATCTGGGTGACTGGGGAACTCAGTTTGGAAAGCTTATAACCGCTTACCGCAAATGGGGTAACGCCGAGCTTATCGAGGCAGGCGGTATAGATAAGCTTGTGGAGCTTTACGTTAAATTCCACGAGGAAGCAGAGAAGAATGCGGCGCTTAACGACGAGGCAAGAGCTGAATTCCATAAGCTTGAGAGCGGTGACGAGGAGAACATCAGGCTGTGGAGATGGTTCGTTGACATAAGCCTTGCTGAGTATCAGAAAACCTATAAGCAGCTGGGTATAGAATTTGACAGCTATAAGGGAGAGTCCTTCTATACCGATAAGATGCCCGCGCAGGTGCAGAAGCTCCGTGATATGGGACTCCTTAAAATAGATGATGGCGCGTCAATAGTTGACCTTGAGCCTTACGGAATGACGCCCTGCCTTATACTTAAGCGCGACGGCTCAACCCTCTATCCCACAAGAGATATAGCGGCAGCGGTTTACCGTAAGCAGACCTATGATTTCGACAAGGCGATATACGTTACCAGCGCGGGGCAGAGCCTTCACTTTGCACAGTGGTTCAAGGTAGTGGAGCTTATGGGATACGAATGGTTTGATAAGCTGGTTCACGTTCCTTACGGCACTGTGAGTATAAACGGAGAAAAGCTTGCCACGAGAACGGGCAACGTAATATTGCTCCGCGACCTTTTCGCTCAGGCTATTGCTAAGGTGGAGAGCATTATGGAAGAGAAAAACCCCAACCTCCCCGACAAGGACAAGGTATCCGAGGCGGTGGGAGTAGGAGCGATAGTATTCTATTATCTTTCCAACAACAGAATACGCGATATCAACTTTATGATGGAGGATGCCCTCAGCTTTGACGGCAACACAGGCCCTTACGTTCAGTACACCTACGCGCGTACCTGCTCTGTGCTCTCAAAGTCCGATGATTGCGGCGAGTGTGCTCTTAAGATAACCGCAGAGGAGGAAACCTCGCTTCTTAAGACACTTTCCCGCTTTGAGGAGGTCGTACGAGAGGCAATAAACGCCTACGAGCCTTCCATAGTAACCAGATATATACTTGACGTAGCGGGAGCGTATAACAGATTTTATCATAATTGCTCTATTCTCGGCGCTGAGGATGAGGTGGTAAAGAATACGAGAATTGCGCTGACAAAGGCTGCGAACACGGTTCTCGGCAATGCATTTGGGCTTATATGCCTTGCGAAAACAGAAAAAATATAATTCAACAAATAAAGAGGTAAAAAATGTCAGGACACAGCAAATGGGCTAATATCAAGCACAAGAAGGAAAAAACAGACGCGCAGAAGGCAAAGGTATTTACTAAGATAGGCAAGGAGATAACCATTGCGGTTAAGGAGGGCGGAGGAGACCCTAACTCTAACTCCAAGCTTCGTGACCTTATCCTTAAGGCGAAATCCAACAACGTGCCTAACGATAATATAGAAAGAACCATCAAGAAGGCTCTTGGCTCTACGGGTGAGAACTACGAGGAGGTAGTATATGAGGGCTACGGTCCCGCAGGTATTGCGGTTATTGTGGAGGCTACCACCGACAACCGCAACCGTACCGCGGGCAACGTAAGGTCTTATTTCTCCAAATATCACGGAAATATGGGACAGACGGGCTGTGTTTCCTATCTCTTTTCCGAAAAGGGCGTTATAGTTATTTCCAATGAGGACGGAGATATAGACGAGGACAAGCTTATGGAAACCGCCCTTGAGGCAGGCGCGGAGGATTTCGCGGCGGAGGGAGAGGCTTTTGAGATATATACCGAGCCTGACGACCTGTACGCCGTTAAGGAAGCGCTTGAGGGGGCAGGATACCAGCTTCTTTCCGCTGAGAAGGATAAGATACCCTCAAATTACGTTACTCTTGAGAGCGACGAGGATATCAAGTTTATGGGTCTGCTCATAGAGCATCTTGAGGATGACGACGACGTAATGAACGTTTACCATAACTGGGAAAATTGTGACTGATAATGGGTAAGTATAAAAGATTACTTTCCAATACGGCTATTTTGGGAGCAGGTACCTTTACGTCAAAGGTACTTGTTTTCCTGCTTATGCCCCTTTATACCGCGCTTCTTTCGACAGAGCAATTCGGTACGGCGGATATATTGACACAGACGGCAAATCTTCTTATTCCCTTAGCCTGCTTAGGCATAAGTGACGGTCTGTTCAGGTTTACGCTGGATGCGGACAGGGAAGAGCGAAAGGGTATATTCAGCAGCGCGCTTCTTGTTATGCTTGGGGGTATGCTCCCCTTAGGGGCGCTTATACAGCTATTGCGCTTTATAAATATTTTTCACGGATACGTGTGGCTGGTATTTCTTTATATCTGTATGGCAAATCTTCACGCTCTTTGCGCCAACTATATAAGAGCCTGCGACAAGACTAAAATATTCGCCTTGCAGGGAATTGCCAATACGGTGCTTACAATACTGCTGAACCTGCTGTTTTTAGTGGCCTTTGATATGGGCGTTACGGGATACGTGCTTTCTGTGGCGGTATCTGACGGAGTGATGACGGTTGTGCTGCTTTTTGTATGCCGTCTTTACAAGGATGTCAACATAAAGGGTGTTAAGAAAAGGCTTGTCAGAGATATGCTGAAATTCAGCATACCTTACATTCCCACTACTCTTATGTGGATGATAACCTCTGCCTGCGACAGATTTATCGTTACGGCATATTCGGGAGCGGCTGAGAATGGGCTTTACGCGGCGGCATATAAGCTTCCCACGCTTATTTCTCTTGCGGGTGGTGTCTTTATCGAGGCTTGGCAATTTTCCTCGGTAAATGACGCAAAGACGGAGGAAAGAAGCAGATTTTTTGCCAACGTATATAAAAATTACGTATCTATAATGTTTATGGGAACTGCGCTTCTCATAGCGTTTTCCAAGCTTCTCACTGTGCTACTTCTTGACGATGCATATTATATTTCTTGGAAATACGTTCCCGTGCTTGGAATAGCAATGGTATTTTCCGCCCTCTCCGCATTTATGGGAAGTGTATATTTCGTTGAGAAGAGAAGTATGCGCTCAATGATGACAGCAGCGGTAGGAGCTGTTACAAATCTTGTGTTGAATTTCCTTCTTATTCCTAACTATGGCGCTATGGGCGCGGCAGTTGCCACAGCCATAAGCTACGTGGCAGTCTACGCTATACGGGGGTACGATACGGGAAAATATCTCAGCTTCGGGCTTTGCATACCGAGAGTCCTAATAAACAGCATCTTGCTTGTTGCCTCGGCGGCAATTATGATTTTTGAAATAGAGTATTGGATATATTTCCAGATAGCCTTGATTGCTCTTGCAGTTTTAATAAACGGAGGCGAGATAATAAGGGCAAGTATAGATTTTTTGGGAAAATTTTTGAAAAATAAATAAAAATATAACCAAAAGGTATTGCAATCCAAAACAAAGTGTGCTATAATATAGCGGATGTGCAAAACACAAAAAAGGGTAGTCCGCTGCGAAGCTCTGCATGAATACCCGGATTTTTAAGGAGGACTGAAAGATGAATAACTTGCTTCAGGCTTTTACAAACGAGCAACTTAAGACCGAGATTCCTGTTGTTAACGTTGGTGATACCATCCGTATTCACAACAGAATCAAGGAAGGCAACCGCGAAAGAATCCAGATGTTCGAGGGTACCGTTATCGCTAAGCACGGCGGCGGAATTTCCGAGACCTTCACCGTAAGACGTGTATCTTACGGATGCGGAGTTGAAAAGACCTTCCCGATCCACTCTCCTAACGTTGTTAAGGTTGACGTGGTTCGTTCCGGTAGCGTAAGAAGAGCAAAGCTCTACTATCTGCGCGACAGAGTCGGTAAAGCGTCTAAGGTTAAGGAAAAGATCGAAAAGTAATTTTTCTTGCCAAGGAGAAATACAAAACGGACATCTTGGGGTGTCCGTTTTGTATTACAGCGCACAAATGAAGGGAGAACGAAAAATGAAAAAGAAAACCTTAAAGCTTGGTTTATTGCTTTTGATATTAGTGCTTCTCAGCTCAACCTTTATGACCTCTTGCGGAGTTATGACAGTTTTATCTGGTATTGCCAATAGGTATGGTAACATTCAGGACCATGGAGATATGGACGGTAGTATTCAAGCCAATGAAAATAATGGGGAAAACGGAGAAAATAAAGATAGCCTTCCCCCAAGTAATATAGTTATAGAAGGCGCAGGAGCCTCGGATGTGGCTTTTGCCGCCTCGGCAGGTCTGCGCAGCTCGGTCAACGTGTGTGCGAGATTTGGGAATACGGGTATCTCAACAGGCTCGGGTGTAATTTGTAAGCTGGATAGCGACGGGGCATCCTGCTTTATAATAACTAACTTCCACGTATTATATTACAACAACAATATAAGCAACGATATCAGCATATTTTTGTTTGGTATGCAGTCGAGTGATTACGTTATCCCCGCTACATACGTGGGAGGCTCAGCCTACTATGATATAGCTGTGCTTCGCGTACAAAGCAGTGAATTGCTCAGTGCTTGCGTTAAGAGCGGCTCGGTAGCGGCGGTTACCATAGCGGACTCGGACACCATAAACGCGGGACAAACCGCCATAGCCATAGGAGCACCAGGAATATCCGACAGCAGTGTGCTGTCAAGCATAGCGGTTACCTCGGGAGTGGTGAGCGTGGACTCTGAATACATTACTATGGCAAGCGTAAACGGAGTAAGCGACGTTAAATTCCGCGTTGTAAGAATAGATACTGCGGTAAACTCGGGAAATTCGGGCGGAGGGCTATTTAATTCAAAGGGAGAGCTTATTGGAATAGTAAACGCTAAAATAACCAAGAGTGACGTTGAAAATATAGCTTACGCTATTCCCTCAAATGTGGCAAAGGCAGTTGCCAATAACATTATAGATTATTGCTACGGTAAGAGCTGTAAGAGCGTAATGAGAGCAATGATGGGTGTTACGGTTGAGGTAAGTAAGCTTTCTACCGTCTATGACGCCCAAAGCGGATTTTTGAAATCTGTCGAGGAAATATCTATCCAAGCGGTAGAGCAAGGCAGTCTTTGTGACGGTATGCTTATGGCGGGAGATACGGTAAAGAGCGTAAAAATAGGAAACAAAACAGTAGAGGTGACCCGAATGCATCATCTCATAGATGCTATGCTTGATGCCCGTGTAGGCGACGAGGTAATCACTACCGTAATACGTAACGGAACACAAAAAGAGATAAAGGTAGTTATAACACAGGAATGTCTTACCGAGTATTAAAAAAATGTTTGCTTTTCTTTGAAAAGCAAACATTTTTTTATTCGCTCAACAGTTCCTTTACTGTACGAAATATTTCCTCGGAAGTGTCGGCTGATAGAATGGTATATACCACGTAGTTTCCAAAACGACGGGTGTCCGCGTAATTAAGCTTGTCAAGCTCTTGCGGCATATAGTTTCGTACAAAGGAATTTCTTTCATCCTTTATATCTTCAATATATTTTTCTGCTTTTTCGAGAAGCTTTTTTGCGTTTTGATTATCCTTGGCGTGGAATACGCCAATCTCTCCTATATCATCCGAGGACACCGAATATATAACACTGCACGAGTCGAAAAGCTCATTGTTTCCAAAGAGGAGCGACACGTCATTTTCGGTGTATTCGGCATACATATCAGAGCCTAAAATTTCCTCCGTGAGAGTGTCGGTAATGCTTGCGCAGGGAAGAGTGTCCAAATATTTGTCTTGGGCGCAGGATGCAAGAAAAACAGAGCAACAGAGCAAAAAAAGAGCCGTATATTTTTTAATCATTTAATTTTTCTCCTTCGGATAAGAGTGTGTTCTTGTATATTCAAGTATTTTCAAGTAGGCAGCCCTTGAAAGGTGATACCCGTCCCCTACCTGATATTCCTCAAAGAGAAATCCATTTGCGTCCTTTAGTATTTCCGCGGAATTCAGATATCCGATAGACAATTCCTCGGCGAGCTGACAGCTCCATTTGTTTAACGTATCAATATAGCTGTTAAGGGTTGAAGCACTAACAGAGTAATTTGTCATATCCATATTTTCAGCTACGGGAAAGCAGGACTGCAATATTACAATGCTTTCGGGTGATGCGGACTGTAAGGCTTCTATGAGCTTTTTATAGCACCCCTTAAAGTATTCTGAGCCTTTAGATATGCTTTTGGTAGCCCCATTAAGCCCAAAGGTCAGCATAATATACTTAGGCTTTTTTCTTCGCATAGCTTCGCTCACGTCTATCTCCTCGCCGCTTTCGGGATATACTATACGGCAGCTTGCGGTAGAGGCATCCAACATAAGCGTGCCGCTTTTAGGACCCCAAACCTGAAGGGTATCTGTTCCTCCCGAAAGGACTCCTCTGCTTTTTAGATGATAGGTAGTGGATTCTCCTAAAAAAATAAAGGAATCAATATATTTTTGACCCATATCATCGGTTGGGGAGAGAGGATAGCTTAAGGCGTCTGAATTCACAGCAGTGCTTTTTGGGGATTCGCTACCACCGCTTTCGGTAGTGTTTGGCTCTGTACAGGATACTAACACTAAGGAAAGTATAAACAGCAAAGAAAATAGCTTTCTAAACATAAAAACCTCCGTAACACAAGCTTAGGGCAAACTTGTATCACGGAGGATGTCAAATCAACTTATTTTGTTTTCTTAAACTGATTGCTGTATGCTGCGCTCTTTTCTCGGTTGTTCTTCAAACGCGAGGTGAAGATAGCTATCGTTCCCACTACCATAAAATACCCGAGTGTAAATAATACCAACCCCGTAAACATAAACGAGCCTCTCATTTGTGAAGGAAGAAGGAAGCACGCATAAAAAGCAAAGGTGGATATAACATAATGGAGAATATACCGCAGCGCGGAGTGTATCTGGCTTATTCCTTTTATAGCATTTGCAATAGAAAACAGAAGCGAAAAAAGAAAGAAGAAAAGCACTCGGTCTGCTTCCACGGCGGCGGAATCACCTATATTTATTATACGCAATATGAGCATATATCCCGCGGATATAGCTGTAAAGCATACGCAGGCTTGGCAAAGCGTTTTCTTTATCAGTTTACTAATTTCCATGATTTAAAGTTTGTTCCTTTCGGTAGTGTACCCCTTTAATATACCATAAATACGAGTCTTTTTCAAGTATAATATGTAAATTTTTAAGCTTAAAAATTACTGACGGAAATCTGTCAGTAACAGGCTCACCTTATGAAGTATAATATTAACGGATAACAAAGGGAAAGTATGGATTTTAGAAAGGAAAAGGTATGGAAATTGAAATTGCGCTCTTGATATCGGGGATAACAATGGCGTTTGGTATATATTCGGGAATGAACTCAATAAGGCGGCACACCAAGGCTGATAGCCGCAAGGATGGCGCCCAGATGACAATGGTCATAGTCAAACTTGAGGGAATAAGCGAGGGTATAGCCGAGATAAAGAAGGATTTATCACATGTAAAGAGCGATATTAAGGAGATAACCGAAAGACTTATAATCGCAGAGCAATCAATAAAGCTTGCGCATACGCGCTTGGATGAAGTACAAAATACGAAGGAAAAATAAATGAAAATAAATACTGATTTAATTAAAGAAAAATTGACCAGCAGAAAGCTGTGGGCAGCAGTAGTGGGATTTTTCGTAGCGGTGGGGACCGCTGTGTTCTGTCCCGATATGGATGAGGAAAACGTTAAGCTTATAATGTCGGGCTGCGCCGCTCTGGTTGCCTATATAGTGGGCGAGGGAATAGCAGACGCGGGAAAAAACAAAAAGGAATAACATAAAACAGGCACTTATGATACACGGGAATTTCCGTATAGCATAAGTGCCTTGCTTTATTGCTTATCTTTTGATTCGCTGTTGTTGACAGAATCGGTGCCGTCGCTTTCTTCTGATTCGATTTCCTCTATTATTTCATCAAAAATGGAATTTGGCTCTGATGAATCGTGTGACATTGTGCGGAGGCAGATGTTTCTTTCCTCAAGCCGCTTTATTATCCACTGCTCAAAGAGTGTATGAAAAATACTGCACAGAGGAACGCTTATGATGATTCCAACAACACCAAACAAGCCCCCACCGATGGTTACTGCCAGAAGAACCCATATACCGGGAAGAGATACGTGCTTTCCCATCATTCTGGGGTATATTATGTGTGATTCCAGCTGCTGAAGAACTATGATAAATATCAAGAACCAAACAGCCTTCACAGGGTCAACGAGAAGTATAAGGAACGCGCCGATTATTGCCCCAATTATTCCACCAAATATAGGAATAAACGCGGTAACCGCAATGATGCAGGACACCATAAGAGCATGGGGAAATCTCAATATGAGCATACCGATAAAGCAAAGCGCTCCGATGATGCCCATCTCTACGCACTGACCCGCAACAAAACCCGTAAATGCCTTGTTGGAAAGGACAACCACGGAGATGATTTTCTTTGCCTTGTCGCGTTTTGTCACGGAGTACAAAAGGCTCTTTGCCAATTTTCCAAACTTTTCCTTGGAAGCAAGGATATACAATGAAATAACAACTCCAAGGATAATGTTCACAATACCGTTTACAAGTCCCGATATTATGTCAATAGCACTTTGAGTTATAGTCTGACCGTTTGCGTCAAACATCTCAAGAGCCCATGCGCTAACCGAATTCCAATCCACGGTTACGTTGTTAAGGTCAATAGGAAGATTGAAACGGATTATAAGCTGGCGGACGGTTTGGCTCAGCTGGTCCATATACTCGGGGAGCTTCAGGAAGAAATCTGCGCAGGTTGATATAAACTGTGGAATAACAAATGAGAGCAGAAGCACCAGCAAGGACAGTATGGTAAGCACACTGAGAGCAAGACAAACAGGGCGCTTTAGCTTAGCCCATAGCTTTGTGTTTTTAGATGAGAGCTTTCCAAAAATTCTGTTCTCGAAAAACCTCAGTGGCATATTCAATACAAATGCGATAGAAAGTCCTAAGGTCACAGGTATAAATACGTTCCAAAGAAATTTCAATCCCGAGAAGAATATACCAAGATTGCTTATAACGGCGTAAAAAAGGATAGCAGCAAATACAATTCCCAGAATTTTTAAATAATGCAGATTGTCGGAGCTGATTTTTTTGTTGTTTTTTTTCATTTTTTCTCCTATATTATAGGTGGATTTTATTCCTGCTCTGTCGCGTTCTTGCCTTCCTCTTCATCCTCGGGCTTGAGCGTGATGATGGCGCTTCCCACCTTGTGGTCCTTGATTTCCTCAATTTGGATATCAAGAGTGTCGGTTGATACCTCAAAGCTGGAGCCGTCCTCGGGGATAGAGCCGTAAAGACCGAGCACGAAGCCGCTGACCGTGTCGGAGTCGCTGTCCTCGAACTTAACGCCGATAGCCTCCTCAACCTCGGAAATCGAAGCGCTTCCCGTAATACGCCAAGAGCCTTCGCCGATTTCAGCAATTTCCTCGATTTCCTCCTCATCGTCCTCGTCCTGAGTGAGTTCACCTACCAAGCATTCAACAAGGTCGGTCATAGTAACTATTCCCAGAACCCCGCCGTATTCATCAAGAACGACTGCAAGGGATTCCTTATGGTCACGCATATTTTTGAACAGAACGTCGGCTTTTACAGCCTCAGGAACAAAATATGCGGGGGACACCACGTTTGCCATAACATTTTCTCGGCTTTTATCCTCAAGCCTTAGATAATCTCTGGCATCAAGGATACCAATAATATCATCAATGCTATCTCCGCAGATAGGATAACGGGAGAAGCGGCTGTTGCTTATTATTCTTTCCCATTCTTCGTCATTATCCGAGCTATCGAGGAAAGTAAGCTCTGTGCGGTGAGTAGCAATCTCGCCCGCGCAAAGGTCGTCAAAGTCAAATATATTTTCAATCAGCTCTTTGTTGTATTCGTCAATACTTCCGTCCTCGTGTGCTTCGTCAATGAGGGTAAGAACCTCGCCCTCAGTAACAGTATCCACAGCTTTTGCCTTAAATACTTTCGTAAGAAGCTTTTTCCAAAGCATAAATATCCAGTTCACCGGTGTGAGTATTGCCATCAGGAAACGGAGGATGGGCGTAATTGCCATAGCCAGTCCTTCTGCGTGCTCCTTAGCAAGGCTTTTAGGGGTTATCTCGCCGAAGATGAGGACGACTACCGTAGTAACAGCGGTAGCAATTCCTGCCGCGTATCCCGCAACGCTGGGATGCGTCAGCATTTTTACAAACCATAGCGTAGCTATAGATGAAAGGGAAATATTTACTATGTTATTTCCAACAAGAATGGTGGAAAGAAGCTTATCATAGTTATCGGAAAGCTTCAAGGCAGAGACTGCTCGCTTGTTGCCCTCGGACGCAAGATTTTTCATCTTGGTGCGGTTAAAAGAGGTGAAGGCAGTCTCGCTTGCCGAAAAGAAAGCGGACAAGGCCACAAGAATTAACATTAAAACAATTTCTAGGGTAGTACTCCCGTCAGGCATGATTTACTCCTTAAAATAAATAATTTGTGATTGAAAGCAGAAGGGAAAACTCAAAAACGCAAAAAAGCATAGCCCGAGCTTTTTTGTAAAAAACGCAGGTTATGCATCAACACGCTATTGAGTATGTACTTCGACAGTTACCGTCACTATCGCAGTTATCCACGGCTGTTTTCTCCTAAAAATAATTTGGATATGATATATCCTTTGAGTACATTATACCATAAAAAAAGATTTTGTCAATAGAAAATTGTAAATTTATATACAAAGTAAAGCAACCGCCCGTATGGGCGGTTGCTAAATTATGCGTTTTTCTCTTTAAGCTCTTTAAGAGCGGTTGCAAGCTGGTCGGGGCAGGAGGTGCTTTTAAATCCGCAGCGGATTCCCGAAAGACGCTCTATTGCCTCATCAACCGACATTCCCTTAACAAGTGCCGATATGCCCTGTGTGTTGCCGGCACAGCCGCCTACAAATTTTACAGAGGTTATTATTCCGTCCTCTATCTGAATATCGATTTTTCTTGAGCAAACGCCCTTTGTTATATAAGAAATATTTTCCATATATCCTCCCATTAAAGCTTCATCATAAGCTCAAAGCTGCTCTTCATAAAGTCCTGCATTTCCTCTGAGGAGAACTTCTTTTGAGAGAGAAGCGAAAGCTTGTAAATATATGCCGCCATTTCCTTAGCCTTCTGTGGCTCACCCTGGGCGGTAATCTCTAATTTTTTGATAAGAGGGGAAGCGGTGTTAAGCACGAAGGTGCTTTCTGTGGGGTAAGCGCCTCCGTCCATTCCGTACATACGCATAAGCTCCTCCATCCTTCTGGATTGCTCGCTTACGTTGAGTATTGCGGGAACGCTCTCATCCTTGAGCGCGTCAAATTTCAGGGAAACCTTGTCGCCCAGAATCTCGCTGAAAATATCCTTGAGTGCCTCGCTCTCGCTTATCTCGCCGTCAGCCTTAAGACTGTCCGCCACGTCCGCGTCAACTCGGAGGAACTTAACGTCGGGCATATATTGCTCAACGATAGAGGAGAACTGAGTGTCAATGGGCTTGTCAAGAAGGACGACCTTGATGTTTTGAGCCTCAAACATAGAGATATACTGAGCCTGTAACGCCTTGTCGGTGGCATAATATATTTTGTTTTCGTGACTCTCCTTGGCATCATTAAGATATTCCTCATATGTCTTGACCGTGCCGTCGCACAGGGTAAGAAGCAGAGAACTCTTAACTCTGTCATAGAACTTTCTGTCCTTGATACAGGCATATTCGATAAAGGGCGAGATGTCGCTCCATATCCTTGCGTACCTTTCGCGGTCATTGAGGCAGAGGGAATTGAGCTTGTCGGCAACCTTCTTCACTATATGAGCCGAAATCTTTGATACGTAGGTATTGGTCTGAAGATAGCTTCTTGACACGTTAAGAGGAAGCTCGGGGCAGTCAAGAACACCCTTGAGCATAAGCAGATATTCGGGTATTACCTCTTTGATATTGTCGGCTACGTAAACCTGATTGTAATAGAGCTTTACCTGACCCTCAATAGTTTCGTATTCGTTGGCAAACTTGGGGAAGTAAAGGATTCCCTTGAAATTGAGGGGATAATCCGCATTTATGTGAATATGGAACAGAGGTTCTTTGAAATCATTAAATACCTTACGGTAAAAATCGACGTAATCTTCATCATGGCACTCGGAGGGCTGCTTTTGCCAGAGAGGGCAGGTGTCGTTAATAGGCTCTTCGGTGTCATTCTCCTTCTTTTCTTCATCTACGTCAACAAAATATATGTCAACCGGCATAAAGGAGCAGTATTTCTCAAGTATAGCTCTTATCTTTGAACGCTGTAAAAATTCCGACTCGCTATCCGAAATGTGCATTATTACAGATGTGCCGTGACCTTCCTTTTGGGCAGCTGACAGCTCATATTCGCCGCTCTCCGAGCATATCCAATGTACGGCGGGAGCGTCGGTATAGGATTTCGTTATTACCTCAACGCTGTTACTTACCATAAACGCAGAGTAGAAGCCAAGACCGAAGTGACCGATAATGCCGTTTTTGCCTGCGCCCTCGCCCTCTTCCTTCTCGTATTTCTGAATAAAATCGACAGCGCCCGACAGAGCAATGCTGCAAATATACTTATTAAGCTCCTCCTCGCTCATACCGATTCCATTGTCGCTTACGGTAAGAGTGCCCGCATCCTTGTCAAGAGTTACGGTAATGCGATATTCCTCTCCGCTGTCCTCGCGGATGCCGAGAGAAGCAAGACGGCGCAGCTTTGTTATAGCGTCCGAGGCATTTGAAACTATCTCGCGAAGGAATATATCCTTTTCGGAGTAGAGCCATTTTTTTATAATAGGGAATATATGCTCGGTGTCAACCGAGATGCCGCCCTTTTTCACCTTCATTTCTTCTGACATAATATGTTTTCTCCTATACAAATATTGTATTTCCTATATATTTTATCTCTAATTCTTCCTTTCGTCAAGATAGAGCAAGAAAAATTTACATTCACACAATAAATACTTGAAAAAAGATAGGAGTTTTGATATAATTATTACATAAAAGCATAAGGAGAGAGCTTATGACCGAAACTGTAAAGGCGTACGCTAAAATAAATCTTCATCTTGATATAACGGGAATACGTGATGACGGCTTTCACAGCGTGGAAACCGTAATGCAGACTGTTTCGCTGTGCGATAACGTAAGCGTCACGCTTAAAAGCACCAAGGATATATCCTGCGAGTGTGACATACAGGGCGTACCTACCGACGAAAAGAATATAGCGGTGAGAGCGGCAAGGCTGTATTTGAGTACCGCACATATTGAGTGCGGTGCGCATATCAAAATCGAAAAGAGAATACCTATGGCAGCAGGACTTGCGGGAGGTAGCGCCGATGCGGCAGCAACTCTCCTTGCCTTGAACCGACTCTGCGGTAGCAAGCTAACGACTGAGGAGCTTTGCGCCCTTGGAAGTACGCTTGGAGCGGACGTGCCTTTCTGTATTGAGGGAGGATGCGCCTATTCTGATGGCAAGGGGGATATACTTCACCCGTTTCCACAAATACCAAAAGATACCATATTCTTGGTGGCCTGCGGAGGAGAGGGAATATCTACCCCTTGGGGCTATGGGGTTATGGATAAGATTTATAATAATTTTGCCGATTACGCCCCAAAGGGCACAGAAAAGCTGAGGACGGCCCTGCTTTGTGAGCACCCTGAGGATTTTTCAAAGCACCTTTTTAATATTTTCGAAGAGCCGATTCTCGCTCAGCATCCCGTGGCGGCAAAGATAAAAATGATAATGCTCGATATGGAAGCGAAAGCCGCGATGATGAGCGGAAGCGGACCCTCAGTGTACGGTGTTTTCGAGAGTGTTGCTCATGCCGAAAAAGTAATGGAAATAATCCAAAATAACGGATATTTCGCACAGGTTTGTTATCCGGCTAAATAGGTATGGTGCAGAGGAAGCTCTGCGCCTTTCGCGTATATAAATCGCCCTCCTTTTACACTTATCCCGAAGTGTAACATTTTCTTGTCAAAAAGCACTTTTTATCGTTGACAAGAGAGGCGTTTTGGTGTATAATGACTATGTATTATTACTATATTATTATATTTAATATTACTACGGAGAGAATATATGTCATACCTTAAGGATAAAGAGAAGATGAACAAAGAATCACAGGAGTACAGAAGCCGTGTTTGGTGGGTGATAAAGATTACCTTTATTGCTTTTGCGGCTTTTCTTCTTATTTTTTGCGTTACTCTTACAGTCAGCCTTATCTTCGGCAAAGACTCATCCAAGGATAAGGAACCGCCCGTTATTTCGGGCTCGCATCGCGTAATCGGATACGTTGGGGAAACTCCTACCTTTAAAAAGATGGTATCTGTGTCGGACAACGCAGACCCCGCCCCCCACCTTGAGGTCAACGCTGAGGCTGTTGATATTAACAAGGAGGGCGAGTATAAGGTGAAGTACCGAGCTACCGATGAGTCGGGAAATGTGAGCGAGATTTTTACCATTGTTTATGTTGTAAAATCGAAGGAGTATCATATCGACACTCTTATGGAAATGATTGCAAAAAAAGCGGAAAGCTTGGGAATAACTAAGGATATGACCGATACTGAAAAGGTAAGAAGTATATATTCCTACGTTAACAAAAAAGAAACTATATACTTTACAGATGAATCCAACGTTCCCAATATCAATCGCGATTATTGGGAAACAGACTGGATTGAGGAAGCTATCCTTACCCTTGAATCGGGAGAGGGCGATTGCTATTCATATTATTCACTGTCAAAGGCGTTCTTTGAATATTTTGAGATAGACAACGTAGGCATAAGACGCTCGGAGAATTATCAGGGCGCGGAGGATGACGGAACTCACTTCTGGAGCGTTGTCAAGGTCGAAGCAGGCTGGTATTACTACGATGCTACAAGACTTGCGGGTAGCTTTTCCGATGGAACAAAAAACGCCTGTCTGATTACCGAAGCAAAGCTTAAGAGCTACGTGGGTTCTGGCGGGGAGGATTATTTTTACAATATGGTAAAGCCCGCGGGATTTCCTACGGTTGCCACTAAGGAGCTTCAATAAATATGCAAAAAAATATTCTTGAATATCTTGAGCAGACCGTAAAAGCGTATCCCGATAAGACCGCCTTTTCCAGCGGCAAGGAAGCAATGACCTTTGGTGAGGTATATTCCGAGGCAAGAGCCATAGGAAGCTTTCTCGCGGGAGAGGGATATTACGGAGAGCCAATAGCGGTGATAATGGACAAGCATCCCCGCACGGTTACCGCGTTCTTTGGAATCATATACGCGGGCTGCTTCTACGTATGTATTGACGAAAAAATGCCCGAGGCAAGAATGAGAGCTATTCTTGACAAGCTTTCACCAAGGGCAATTATATGCGACAAAAGGAATATAAGGACAGCGCAGGTTCTGGACGTACCAAAGGTATATCTCTATGACGAGCTGTTAAATACCGAGGTTAGCTCCCGTGCACTGACCGAAATAAGACAAAAGCAGAGCAGCACAGACCCTATTTACGTAGTGTTTACCTCAGGCTCTACGGGGACCCCCAAGGGAGTGGTAGCCTGCCACCGCTCGGTGATAGATTATACCGAAACCCTTTGCGAGGCACTTGAATTTTCATCCAATACCGTGTTTGGAAATCAAACGCCCCTTTATTTCGACGCTCCCTTAAAGGAAATAATGCCTACCTTAAAGCTTGGCGCTACCACCTACTTTATACCCAAAATGCTATTTTCCTTTCCCGTTAAGCTGGTGGAATTTCTGGATGAGCATAAGATTAACACCATTTGCTGGGTAGTGTCTGCCTTGGTGCAGATATCATCCCTCGGGGCGCTTGAGCAGCATACGCCAAAGCACCTTACAACTGTGGCGTTTGGCAGCGAGATGTTCCCAAGAAAGCAATACGACCTGTGGAGAGCAGCTCTGCCGAGGGCGAGGTTTTTTAACCTCTACGGACCAACCGAGGCAACGGGAATGTCCTGCTACTGGGCGGCAGACCGTCAGCTTGAAGCGGACGAGCCGATACCAATAGGCAGACCCTTTGACAATACCGACATAATCCTGCTGGACGAGGAAAACAGGCGGGCAGAGCAGGGCGAGATATGCATAAGAGGTACCTGCCTTACTATGGGTTACTATAACGACGATGAAAAAACTAACGCCGTATTTGTGCAAAATCCTCTTAATACCGCTTATCCCGAGCTTATATACAGAACGGGAGATGTGGGCAGAATAAACGAAAGAGGCGAGCTTGTGTTTATCTGTCGCAAGGACTCACAGATAAAGCATATGGGCCACCGCATAGAGCTTGGAGAGATAGAGGCCGCGGCGCTTAAGACCGATGGGGTCAGAAGGGCTTGCTGTGTCTATGATAATATGGCAAAGCGAATAGCACTCTTTATTGTGGGAGATGTTGAAGAAATGGTTGTCGCCAAGGATTTGGCGGACTATTTGCCCAGGTATATGCTCCCCGCTGTCATAGAGAAGCTCTCCGAGCTTCCCTTTACGGCAAACGGAAAGATAGACAGAAAAGGGCTTCGTGAAAGAGCCGAAAGGATGTAATAACAGAGAGGAAACTAATATGGAAAAATTGCTCAAAATATTGTCAGAGCTTCACCCAGAGGTCGATTTTACCGCCAATGAGGAGCTTATAGACGAGGGAATACTCGATTCGCTTGATATAGTTACTCTTGTAACCGAGATAAACGCGGAATTTGACGTTACTATTCCCGCCGAGGAGATAATTCCCGAGAATTTTAACTCAGCCAAGGCGCTTATGGCGCTTATAACAAAGCTTGACGAAGAATAAAAATGCTTTTTACTTCTTACGGATTTATAATATTCGTAGCTGTACTCCTTGTGGCGTACTACCTGTTTCCTAAGAGATATCAGTGGACGCTCCTTCTTGCGGCGAGTTACTTTTTCTATTCCTTTTCGGGATTTGAAAACTTCGCATTTATTATAGCTACGACCCTCTCCTGCTTCTTTGTGGCAAGAGCTATGGAGAAAATGAGGGCAAAAGAGGACGAATACGTGGCTCTCAATAAGGAGAGCATGGACAAGGATAGCCGCAAGGCTTATCGAGCGAGAGAGAAGAAAAAACGCTTCGCTTTGCTGATTTTGGGCTTGGTATTTAATTTCGGTATCCTTGCGGTTCTTAAATATACGGCGTTTGCGCTGGGTAATATAAATTCTCTCCTGGGGTTGTTCGGCGTAAGGGGAATGAGCATACCCTCGCTGCTTCTGCCAATGGGAATATCCTTTTTTATCTTTCAAAGCACAGGATACCTTATAGATGTTTACAGAGGTAAAACATACGCTGAGAAGAACGTGGCAAAGCTGGCTTTGTTCGTAGCCTTCTTTCCTCAGCTGGCACAAGGACCTATATCCAGACACGCGGACTTAGCTCCTCAGCTCTGTGAGGGGCATAAGTTCAATGGAAAAAATCTCAAATTCGGTATTCAGAGAATACTCTGGGGATATTTCAAAAAGCTTGTCATTGCCGACAGGATACTCGTGGCAATGAAAGCAATGCTTGGTGATACAGCAACCTATACGGGAGCATATACCGCCTTACTTATTATCCTTTATTCCATAGAGATATACGCCGATTTTACAGGCGGAATAGATATTACCATAGGAATTGCCGAGGCAATGGGTATAAGGGTGACAGAGAACTTCAAGCATCCGTTCTCCTCAAGCTCTACCAAGGAATACTGGAACAGATGGCATATTACTATGGGCTCGTGGTTTACCGACTATATCTTCTACCCGCTTTCGGTTACAAAGCCCATGATGAAGCTTTCCAAGAGCTGCCGCAAGCGTCTTGGCAACGTCATAGGAAAGCGAGTGCCTGTGTATCTGGCTACCGCAGTAACCTGGTTTCTTACGGGTCTTTGGCACGGAGCGGCGTGGAATTTTATCGTCTGGGGAATGCTGAACTGCCTTGTGATACTTGTATCCCAGGAGCTTGAACCGCTTTACCGCCGATTCAGAGAAAAGTTTCCAAGGCTTACCGCGTCTTATGGCTATCATTGCTTTGCCGCTACGAGAACCTTCCTTTTAATGGGACTTATCCGCTCCCTTGACTGCTATGCCAACGTGAGTCTTACCTTCAGGATGTGGGGAACTATGTTTACCACCTTCAACTGGGGAAGAATGCTTGGAGGGGAGATATTGGAGCTTGGACTTGGCGTGAAGGATTACGTTATTATTGCCTTCGCGGTGCTTATGGTGGCAGTGGTTTCCAAGCTTTCTCAAAATAGGGATATAAGGGAATGGCTATGCGGAAAGACCGCACTCTCGTGGGTACTGTCGGGCGCATTACTGGTGCTGATATTGCTTTTCGGCGCATACGGAATCGGATATGACGCTTCCCAGTTTATCTATACACAATTCTAAAAACATAAAGGTAATAAATGAAGAAAAAAATATTGATAGGCGTAGCCGCACTTCTTGCGATCGTATTTATCCTCGGCGCTTTACAAGCGTTGGTGCGTCCCAAGTACGTAACCAACGCGGAAGGACTTCTGACAGGTGAGTATTACAGCCGCAAGGGCGGACATGACGTTATATTCATAGGTGACTGCGAGGTGTACGAAAGCTTTGTTCCCTCGGTATTGTGGCAAGAGTACGGTATTACCTCATATATAAGAGGAAGTGCGCAACAGCTCGCTTGGCATTCCTACTACCTGCTTAAGGAAACCTTTAAATACGAGAAGCCCAAGGCTGTCGTTTTTAACGTATATGCCCTTAAGTACGGCGAGCCGCAAAGCGAGGCGTACAATAGAATGACCTTTGACACTATGAAGTGGTCGAGCGTTAAGGCAGAGGGAATTATGGCTTCAATGACAGAGGATGAGAGCTTTTTGGATTACCTCTTTCCTTTGCTAAGATACCATTCAAGGATTACCGAGCTGAAGGAAGAGGACGTGAAATATTGGTTCAAGACTCCTGAGGCAATGACCGATAACGGGTATCTCATTAAGACGGGAACGGTACCAATGAAGCAGAGTGACCCTGTAACCGACGCTCCCGAGGAGCTTTTGCCCCAGCGCGCTATGGATTATCTTGAAAAAATAAGACTTCTTTGCGAAAGCAACGGAAGTGAGCTGATACTTGTAAAAGCGCCTACCAACCCGCGAGGATATTGGTGGTACGATGAATGGGATAGTCAGATATCCGAGTATGCAGAGAAAAACAGCTTGGCGTATTACAATTTTATTCCAAAGGCTGCGGAAATGGGCATTGATTGGCAGACCGATACCTACGACGCAGGACTTCACCTCAACGTGTACGGAGCGGAAAAGTTCAGCAAATATTTTGGACAGATACTTGCAAATGAGCACGGGCTTGACTCTCACAAGGATGAGGAGGACGTAGCAAGGCTCTGGGACGGTTATCTGAATGAGTATCAAAATAAAAAGAAGGAAATGGAAGGAACAGCAAATGAAAAAGATTAAAAGTATTACCGCCGTTATTCTTGCCGTTGCTTGCTGTATGGCTGTATTGATGACGCTTTCTTCCTGTAATGATGAGCAAGGAAATGAGCAAAATACAAACGAAAGCCCCTTTTACGTGGTATATAAGGGCGTGAAGATAGAGCTGGATAAAAAGGCTGACGGGGTTCTCGATAAGCTTGGGACACCCAAATACGAGGATAACCTCGGAGATTGCGGAGGAATAGGCGTTCAGATGAAATATACCTATGGGGATATTACCGTCAATACCCTTAAGGAGGAGGGCGGAGAGGTCATCCACAAGATATCCTTCGGGAGCGATTTGGTTTCAACGCCTAAGGGAATATCCATAGGCTCACAGGAGCAGGAGGTGCGTGACGCCTACGGAAAGCCCGTGTCCGAGGAGAACGGAAAGCTGCTTTATAAAAAGAGTGACCTGGAGCTTGAGTTTACCGTAAAGAGCGGAAGCGTAAGCGCGGTGAATTACAGAAGAGTAAGATAATAGTAGCAAACAGATAAAAAGAGTGCCGAAATTTTGTCTTTAGACAAACTTCGGCACTCTTTTTTGTGATGTAGGGATAAAATGTTGATTTTTTAGCATAAAATTAGCACTGTTCACAAATAATTAACAAAAAACTTTGGGAAAGCTATTGACAAAAAGGCTTAAAAGTGGTAAATTTTATACAGTGATTAGCACTTACATTAAATGAGTGCTAAAAACCAAAAAAACAAAAGGGAGGGGATAGTCGTGAGCAGCCATGAGCTTAGCGATAGAAAAAAGCTTATACTTAAAGCTATTGTGGAAGCGCATATAGAGGGCGGAGAGCCTGTGGGTTCTAAGTATATAATGCAGAATAATCTACTCACCTGCTCCTCTGCTACCATAAGAAACGAGATGGCGGAGCTTGAGCAGATGGGATATCTTGTTCAGCCTCACACTTCCGCGGGAAGAGTGCCAAGCGAGGCGGGTTACAGATTTTACGTTGACGCCCTTGTGGAGCATTACGCAAAGACCACTCGCGAGGTAGTGCAGATAAATCAATTGCTCAGAGCCAAGATGGATGAGCTTGACCAGCTTCTTGACACGGCATCCCGTCTTGCTTCAACAATGACCAACTATACGGGTATTGCTATAAAGCCTCGCTCAAATTCGGTCACAATGTCTAAATTTGAGATAATACCAATGGACGAAAGTAATTTCGCTATGGTAATGATAACCTCGGGCGGAGCGGTGAAAACTAAAAAGGTAAAGACCCTTCAGCCTATTCCGGAGGGAGCGCTTAAAAACCTTGCGGACATATTCAACAGTGAGCTTTGCGGACTGGGCGCGGATATGATAACTCTACCTATTATAATGAGGATAGAGAGCGAGATGCGGGAAGGGGCTTTCCTCGTAAATCCCGCGGTGAAATGCGTATATGAGGTTATGAACGAGATAGACGGCGGAGAGATGAAGCTTTCGGGCATCAATCATCTGCTGAAATATCCCGAATATGCCGACACTGACCAGCTTGGAGAGCTTCTCGGGACTCTTGAAAGCCAAGAGGAGATACTCGACTTGGTGTCCTCGGCATCTGCCGACGATATAAACGTGCTTATAGGCTCGGAAAGCTCGGTAAAGGTAATGAATAATTCTTCGCTTGTGTTCAAGCCCATCAAGAAGGACGGACGGACCGTCGGATATGTAGGAGTGCTTGGACCGAGGCGAATGAATTACAAGCAGGTGCTTGAAGCCCTTGGTGACATAGGCGGAAGCATAGCTTGGATGATAAATGAGGAGCGCCAATTGGGCGACGGAAATAAAAAGGAGGAGGATAACTGACGGATATGGAAGAGAACAAGAATCCCTGTGCCGAGGAGTGCGAATGCTCTGATGCGCAGACAGATAATGAAGCGGAAATAGAGAGCACCGAAGCCGAAGAAAACGATACGGCAAAGGAAGCGGAGGAAAAAAGCTCTTGTAAGGACAAGAAAAAATCAAAAAAAGCAGAGGCTGAGATAGAAAAGCTTAACGCCGAGCTTGCCGAGGAGAAGGATAAATATATGAGGCTTTACGCCGAATATGATAACTTCCGAAAGAGAAGCGTCAAGGAGCGTGAGGGAGTGTTTTCCGAGGCGTATTGCGACGCGCTGACACAGATATTGCCTATACTTGACAATTTGGAGAGAGCAGCGCAGTTCAGCCCCGAGGATGCAGAATCCCCCATGGCAAAGGGACTTGAGCTTACATTGAAAAGCTTTATAGAAACAATGAACAAGATGGGAGTTTACGAAATAGAAGCTCTCGGAAAAGAATTTGACCCCAACGTACACAACGCTGTAATGCACGTCGAGGATGACACCGTAGGTGAAAATCAAGTAGTTGAGGTCTTTATGAAGGGATACGCGAAAGGAGATAAAGTCCTTCGCTATTCTATGGTAAAAGTAGCAAACTAAAAAATATTAAAAATAAACCCAAGGAGGAAAATTATTATGGGAAAAATTATAGGTATAGATTTAGGAACAACAAACTCTTGTGTAGCAGTATTTGAGGGCGGTGAGCCCATCGTTATCCCCAATCCCGAAGGAGCGAGAACAACTCCCTCCGTACTTGCGTTTTCAAAGACGGGCGAGAGAATGGTAGGTCAGGTGGCTAAGCGTCAGGCTATTACAAACCCCGACAGAACGGTTATCAGTATAAAGCGTGAAATGGGTACGTCCTTTAAGACGACCATCGACGGTAAGGCATACACTCCTCAGGAGATATCCGCGATGATACTCCAGAAGCTTAAGGCTGACGCGGAGGCATATCTTGGAACAAGCGTATCTCAGGCTGTTATTACCGTTCCCGCATACTTCTCCGACGCGCAAAGACAGGCAACCAAGGACGCGGGTAAGATCGCGGGACTTGAGGTTCTTCGTATAATCAACGAGCCTACGGCAGCCGCTCTCGCTTATGGAATCGATAAGGAAAACGACCAGAAGATAATGGTATTTGACCTTGGCGGAGGTACCTTTGACGTATCTCTCCTTGAAATATCCGACGGAGTATTCGAGGTTCTCGCAACCGCGGGTAACAACCGTCTTGGCGGTGACGACTTTGACGACAGAATCATCAACTGGATGGCTGATAGGTTCAAGGCTGAGAATGGCGTTGACCTTCGCAACGACAAAATGGTAATGCAAAGACTTAAGGAAGCGGCAGAGAAGGCAAAGATCGAGCTTTCGGGTATGTCCAGCACTAACATCAATCTTCCCTTTATCACAGCTACCGCGGCAGGTCCTCTCCACTTTGACGCAACTCTTACCAGAGCTGAGTTTGATAAGATAACAGCAGACCTTGTAGAAGCTACTATGGCTCCCACAAGACAGGTTCTTTCCGATGCTGGACTCTCGGCTTCTCAGGTAGATAAGATACTTCTCGTGGGCGGTTCTACAAGAATTCCCGCGGTTCAGGATGCGGTTAAAAAGTTCCTCGGCAAGGAACCCTTCAAGGGAATTAACCCTGATGAGTGCGTAGCGCTTGGTGCGGCAATACAGGGCGGAGTTCTTGGCGGCGACGTAAAGGACCTTCTCCTTCTGGACGTAACACCCCTTTCTCTGGGTATCGAAACTCTTGGCGGCGTATTCAATAAGATAATAGACAGAAATACCACGATTCCCGTAAAGAAGAGTCAGGTATATTCCACAGCGGCTGACGGACAGACCTCTGTTGAGATACACGTTCTTCAGGGTGAGCGCGAGATGGCTGCTTATAATACTACTCTGGGTAGATTTAACCTTGACGGTATTCCCGCTGCTCCCAGAGGAGTTCCTCAGATCGAGGTCACCTTTGATATCGACGCTAACGGTATCGTAAACGTAACAGCGAAGGACCTTGGCACAGGCAAGGAGCAGCACATTACCATCACTTCCTCTACCAATATGTCACAGGCAGATATCGACAAGGCTATCAAGGACGCCGAGAGATTTGCCGAGGAGGATAAGAAGCAGAAGGATGCCGTTGATACTAAGAACAAGGCAGAATCCCTTGTATTCCAGTCCGAAAAGACTCTGGGCGAGGTAGGTGACAAGGTTGCTGACGCTGATAAGGAGCCTGTAAAGGCTGCTCTTGAGGAGCTTAAGACGGCTATTTCGGGCGGCAACACTGAGGATATCAAGGCAAAGACCGAGGCTCTTGAGAAGGCATTCTACGCCCTTTCCGAAAAGCTTTACGCTCAGCAGGGCGGCGCGCAGGGCTTTGACCCTAACGCGACCGCAGGTCAGGATGGCGCAAATGGCGGTGACGGAACCTATTATAACGCAGATTACGAGGATAAGACTAACGGCTGATCTTAACTGAAGATAGGCGGGAAACGGCAAAATGCCGTTTCCCGCAAAAGTCGTTTTACTAACACAACTCAAGATAGAGGAAAATATGGCAGACAAACGAGATTATTATGAAGTCTTGGGACTCTCAAAGGGCGCAAGCGAAGCGGAAATAAAAAAGGCTTATCGCTCTATGGCAAAGAAATATCACCCCGATATGAATCCCGGAAACAGCGAGGCTGAGGCTAAATTCAAGGAGGTCAACGAAGCGTACGCGGTTCTTTCCGACGCTGACAAGAAGGCGAAGTATGACCAGTTCGGTCATGCGGCGTTTGACCAGACCGCGGGAGGCGGTTACGGCGGCGGCTTTGGAGGATTTGGCGATTTCGGAGATATTGGAGATATCTTTGGAAGCTTCTTCGGAGGTGGCTTCGGAGGCTCGTCAAGACAAAACAGAAACGCTCCCATGAGAGGTGAGGATGTTGGCGCAAGAGTCACTATCACCTTTGAAGAGGCAGCGTTTGGAGTAAAAAAGGATATTTCCTTCAGCCGAGTGCAAAAATGCTCAGACTGTGAAGGCTCTGGAGCGGCAAAGGGAAGCTCTGTTGATACTTGTATGGCGTGTCACGGAACGGGACAGAGGACGGTTACTCAGAGAATAGCAGGTATGGCTTTTCAGTCCACAACCACCTGTGACGCTTGTCGAGGCCGCGGAAAGATAGTTAAAGAACCTTGTACAAATTGCCGCGGAACGGGATACGTCAAGATTAATAAGAAGCTTTCTGTAAATATTCCCGCGGGAATAAACGACGGAGAGCGCATAGCGCTTCGAGGACAGGGATGTGACGGACGAAACGGCGGACCTGCGGGTGACCTTGTAATCACGGTCAATGTTAAGCGGCACAATATTTTTGTGCGTGAGCAGGGCGGATACAATATATATTGCGATATTCCGATTACGGTTGCCGAAGCCACACTTGGCGCGGAGATAGAAATACCTACTCTTGAGGGAACGCAAAAATATACCATACCCGAGGGAACTCAGTCGGGAACCTCTTTTTCCTTGCGTCAAAAGGGTATCCCCTATGTAAATAACTCTAACAGACGGGGTGACCTTATATTTACTGCTGTCGTAGAAATTCCCAAGGGACTCAACGAAAAGCAGAAGGAGCACATGCGCGCCTTTGCCGAAAGCTGTAAGGAAAGCAATTATGCCAAGAAGCACGGATTCTTTAAAAGAATTTTTGACAAGAAATAATTGAGGTTTAAGAAAATGGATAAGGATTACACCTGTGAAGATTGGGGCACAGAGAGTGAATGGACACAGATAAAGGTTACAGTCCCTCTTGAGAGCCTTGACGATACCGTCGCCGTTATGAATATGGTATCAAATTATCTTCAGATAGAGGATTACAGCGATATCGACCTTAAAACCTGCTACGGTGACCTTATAGACGAGGCTATACTTAACGCGGATAAGACTATCGCGTCGGTATCCGTATATCTTCCAAAGGACGGAGGGGTAGCGGATACACTTTCCTTTCTTCGTGAGCGCTTCAATCGGCTCTCGATTGACGCAAGAATAAGTGTCAGCGGAGTAAATGAGGAGGATTGGGCAAATTCGTGGAAGGCATATTATAAGCCTATAAAAATAGGTGAGCGGATAGTTATCGTTCCCGCTTGGGAAAGGTATGAAGCGCGAGAGGGTGAGCTTATAGTGCGAATGGACCCGGGAATGGCTTTTGGTACGGGAACTCACGAAACCACAAGATTGGTTATCAGGCTTCTTGAAAAGTACATAAAAAGCGGTATGAGGGTCGCCGACGTTGGATGCGGAAGCGGAATTCTTGCGATATGTGCTTCAAGGCTTGGCGCTAAGGAGTGCAAGGCTTATGACATAGACCCTGTTGCCGTAAAGGTAGCTAACGAGAATATCAAGGACAGCGGACTGACAAACGTGACCTGCTCGGTATCCGACCTTCTTAAGCAGGTTGACAGAAGCGGCGGGGCTTATGACGTTATCTGCGCCAATATCGTTGCCGATATTATAATAAGAATGATGCCCGACGTGGGAGCGCTTATGGACGAAAAATCCGTAATACTTGCATCGGGTATTATAGTAGAGCGCAGCGAGGAAGTAATAACCGCCTTTGAGGAGCACGGCTTTAAAATTCTTGAGCGTATTGATGAAAACGGCTGGTGCGCCCTTGCGATTGCTAAAAAATAAGACAGAAGCAGAGGAAAAAATCCTCTGCTTTTGTCTGTTTTTTTATGAAAAAACAAGAGAACTTTACATTTTTATCGTGAATTTGTTAATTTGTTCAATTGTTGCGAAGGGACTTGAAAACAGATATAAGATGTGATATAATAAATAAAGAAAGAACCTAAATGGAGGATAAGATAATGTCAGGATTTTTAAACGACAATTTTCTTTTAAGCACAGAGGTTGCAAGGAAGCTTTACTTCGGGTACGCTAAGGATATGCCCATAATCGATTACCACTGCCACGTTCCGCCAAAGCAGATATATGAGAATACTCATTTTTCAAACATAACCGAGGTGTGGTTGGCTGGAGATCACTACAAATGGAGACTTATGCGTTCCAACGGTGTAGATGAGTATTATATTACTGGCGGCGCGTCCGATTATGAAAAGTTTGTAAAATTCGCGCAGACACTCCCCAAGGCTATTGGAAATCCTATGTACCATTGGTGTCACCTTGAGCTTAAGAATTACTTCGGATACGAGGGAGTTCTTAACGAGAAGACCGCCGATGAGGTATGGAAGCTTTGCGAGGAAAGACTTAAGAAGGGTGACCTTGGAGTACGGGATATAATCAAGCAGAGCAACGTGAAATTTATAGGCACAACTGACGACCCTGTGGATACTCTTGAGTATCATAAGCTTATCGCAGAGGACAGCAGTATAGATACAATTGTCGCTCCCTCATTCCGACCCGATAAGTCTATCAACATAGATAAGAAGGGCTGGAAGGAATACATAAAAGCACTCTCTGAGGTTGCGGGATTTGATATCAACAGTGTTGACAGTCTTAAGAAGGCGCTCGCGGCAAGAGTTGACTTCTTTGATGCCCACGGATGTAAAGCCAGTGACCACGGACTTGATAGAATAGTTTATAATGCAGACGAGGATATAGACCTTGATGCGGTAATGTGTAAGGTGCTTGACGGAGGCGTGGCGAGTGACGCCGAAACCGAAGCCTTTAAGACCGAATTGCTTATATTCTGCGCAGAGGAATACAAAAAGCACGGATGGGTAATGCAGCTACATTATAACTGCATAAGAAACCCTAACTCTGTAATGTTCCAGAAGCTTGGACCTGACACGGGATTCGACGTTATAGGCCCCAGCAACGATTGCTTTAAGTTTACGCTGCTTATGGACAGGCTCAACAGAGACGGAGTTCTTCCCAAAACCATAATATACAGCCTTGACCCCACGGACAACCAGTTTATAGATACTCTTCTTGGCGCTTTTCAGGGAACAGAGGTCGCAGGAAAGATACAGCACGGAAGCGCTTGGTGGTTCAACGACAATAAGCAGGGAATGAGAGACCAGCTTATAAGCCTTGCAAACCTTTCCTTGCTTGGTAATTTTGTAGGAATGCTCACAGACTCACGTAGCTTCTTGAGCTATACACGACATGAGTATTTCCGCAGAATACTCTGCCAGCTTATAGGTGAGTGGGTTGACAATGGAGAATATCCTGACGACGAGGAAACGCTCGGCAAGATAGTAAGCGATATATGCTATAACAATGCCGAGAGATATTTCAATATCTGATGTTCAGGAGGATAAGCCTATGAAAATGTGCTTTAGATGGTACGGAGAGGGAAACGATAAAATAAAGCTCTCCGACATCAAGCAGATACCCGGAGTAGATGGCATAGTGTGGGCGTTGCATCACAAAATGCCCGGTGAGGTTTGGGAGATAGATGAAATAGCCGAGGTAAAGCGTCAGCTTGACGAATACGGCTTCAATATGGATGTGGTTGAGTCTGTAAACGTACACGACGATATCAAAATAGGACTTCCCACCAGAGATAAGTATATTGAAAATTACAAGCAGTGCATCCGCAACCTTTCAAAATTCGGCGTAAAGGTAATTTGCTATAATTTTATGCCTGTATTTGACTGGACAAGAAGTAATCTGTTTCATCCCGTAGGGGACGGCTCTACCGCGCTCTTTTACGAGAAGAATATGATTCAGGATGATTACAACGCTATGGCAAAGTATATTCTCGATTTCACCGAGAAATACAATATGTCCTTTCCGGGATGGGAGCCTGAGCGCATGGCAAAGCTTGATGACCTCTTCAAGGCGTACGAGGGTGTTGACCACGAGAAGCTTTGGGAAAATCTCAAATATTTTCTTGAGGCTATAATGCCCACCTGCCGTGAGTGCGATATCAAGATGGCTATACACATGGACGACCCTCCATGGGATATATTTGGACTGCCCCGTCTGCTTGTAAACGAGGAGAGTATAGACCGATTCCTGAAGATGGTTGACGACGAGTATAACTGCCTGACTCTTTGCTCGGGAAGCCTTAACGCCGACCCTGAGAATAACGTAGCTGATATAGTTCGTAAGCATTGCGACAGAATAGCATTTGCTCATATAAGGAACGTAAAGCACTTTGAAAACGGAGATTTTTCCGAAGCAAGTCATAGAGATTGTGACGGAGATACGGGCATCCTTGATATAATCAAGGCTTATCACGACGCGGGATATAAGGGATATATCCGTCCCGACCACGGCAGACACTTGTGGGATGAGGGCCCCGGCAACGTGCGTCCCGGTTACGGACTTTACGACAGAGCACTTGGCATAATGTATATGCTTGGTGTATGGGATATGTTAGAAAAGCTTGATAATAAATAATTTTGGAGGTACTAATGATACAACTTCCTCTTAACGTGGATTACAAGGGAAAGGTGGTAGTCGTTACGGGCGCGGGAGGAGTCATTTGCGGCGCAATGGCTCGCGCGTTTGCTCAATCGGGCGCAAAGGTAGCGGCACTTGACCTTAATGAAGAAGCAGTGAAAAAGCTTGCCGAGGAGCTTAGAGCAGAGGGCTTTGTGTGCAACGGATACAAGGCAAACGTGCTTGATGCCCAGACGCTTGAAGAGGTGCATAAGGCAGTTAAGGCAGAGCTTGGTGAATGTGACATCCTCGTAAACGGAGCGGGGGGGAATAACCCTAAAGCCACAACAGATAATGAATATCAGCATGAGCTGAAGGAGGGCGGAAAATCATTCTTTGACCTTGATGCTTCGGGCGTTGATTTCGTGTTCAAGCTCAATTTTCAGGGAACGCTTATTCCCACGCAGGTGTTTGCAAAGGATATGGTAGGTAAAAAAGCAGGAAATATTCTTAATATATCTTCAATGAATGCGTACACACCTCTGACAAAAATTCCCGCATACTCAGCGGCAAAGGCGGGAATATCCAACTTTACCCAATGGTTGGCAACTCACTTTGCGGGAACGGGTATCAGATGTAACGCAATCGCTCCCGGCTTCTTGGTTTCGGCACAGAACTATAAGCTTCTGTTTAACGAGGACGGAACACCCACGGCGAGAAGCGCAAAGATACTCAAGGGAACTCCTATGGACAGATTCGTTGACTCATCCGAGCTTCTCGGCGCAACGCTCTTTTTGTGTGATGACCGTTCAGCGTCCGCTATCACAGGCGTGGTGCTGCCAATAGACTGTGGCTTTGCCGCATATTCAGGTGTATAATTTAAGGAGGAAATAAAAAATGGAAAAATTCATACCAGTAGTTGTAATTAAGGAGCTTGGAGAGACCGACAAGATACTCACCGCGCTAAAAAATAACGGTATAAACTGTGCCGAAATAACATTCCGCACGGCTTGCGCAGCTGAGGCTATTGAGTACGCGGCAAAGAACTATCCCGATATGGAGATAGGAGCCGGTACTGTTATTAACGCGGAGCAGTGTGAAGCGGCGCTTAAGGCAGGAGCGACCTTTATAGTTTCTCCCGGACTTTCTCCCGCTGTTGCAAAAATATGCAACGAGAGAGGTGTTCCATATTATCCGGGTTGCGTAACGCCTACCGAAATAATGGCAGCGCTCGAGCTTGGTATAACCACAGTTAAATTCTTTCCCGCTAACATTTACGGCGGACTTAAGGCACTTAAGGCTCTTTCCGCTCCCTTTCCGCAACTTAAGTTCATTCCTACGGGGGGAGTTGACAGAAGCAATATAGACGAATTTTTGGCGTTTGACAAGATAGCCGCCATCGGCGGAAGCTTCTTTGTCAAAGAGTCATTAGAAAAAATGGAGGGTAAATAATATGGCAAAGATAGTTACATTTGGAGAGCTGATGCTCAGACTCGCGCCCAACGGATATTATAGGTTTTTCCAGAATGACCAGATGCAGGCTACATTTGGAGGAGGAGAGGCTAACGTGGCTGTTTCCCTTGCTAATTACGGCATGGAAAGCGTCTATGTTACCAAGCTTCCCAAGCATGCTATCGGTCAGGCGGCGGTAGATTCTCTCCGCTATTTTGGCGTTGATACAACGAAGATAGTCAGAGGCGGCGATAGAGTAGGTATTTACTATCTTGAAAAGGGTGCTTCCCAAAGAGGCAGTGTTTGTATCTACGACCGCGCTCATTCGGCGATAGCAGAGGCAAAGCCTGAGGATTTTGACTGGGATAGCATTTTTGATGGTGCGGACTGGTTCCACTTTACGGGAATTACCCCCGCGCTTGGCGGAAATATGGTGGAAATTTGCCTTGCAGCTTGTAAAGCGGCAAAGGCAAAGGGAGTAAAGATATCCTGTGACCTTAATTACCGCGGTAAGCTCTGGACAAGAGCAGAGGCAAGGGAGGCTATGACGAAGCTCTGCGAGTACGTTGACGTTTGCATTTCCAACGAGGAGGATGCAAAGGACGTGTTCGGTATCGAAGCAGAGAACACCGATATTTACGGCGGTAAGCTTAATCACGAGGGATATAAGTCGGTAGCAAAGCAGCTTGCGGACAAGTTCGGATTTGAAAAGGTTGCTATCACTCTTCGTTCTTCTATTTCCGCAAGTGATAACGACTGGGCAGGTATGCTTTACGACGGTGAGAACTATTGCTTCTCCAAGTCTTATCATCTGCACATAGTTGACCGTGTAGGCGGTGGCGACAGCTTTGGCGGCGGACTTATCTATTCGCTTCTCAGCGGCAAGGATACTCAGGCGGCCATTGAATTTGCGGTAGCTGCTTCGGCACTTAAGCACAGTGTTGAAGGCGACTATAACAGAGTAAGCGTTTCCGAGGTCGAGAAGCTTGCGGGCGGCGACGGCTCGGGTAGAGTTCAAAGATAAATAAGATAACAAAAAATCCTATGACCTCGGTCATAGGATTTTTTGTTATTTGTGATAAAGCTTTTTAGTAGCGTAAACAGGCTCAAAAGTAACGTTAAGTCCAAGCTTTTTATATACGTTGCTGTCAACACTTGAAACGATAACGCTTATATGAGCCTGACATCCTTTGAGCTTAGGAAGCTGTTCCATAGCCTTTGCCGCAACAGGGCAGGTGGTAGCCGATATTGCAAGAGCAATAAGAATTTCATCCGCGTGAAGTCTGGGGTTGTGGTTGCCAAGATTTTCTATCTTCAGCTTCTGGATAGGCTCGATTACAGAAACTGGAAGCAACAGATATTCATCATCGATATCACCAAGCTTCTTTAATGCGTTGAGTAACGCAGAAGCGGAAGCGCCCATCAGCTTTGATGTCTTACCCGTAACGATAGTTCCGTCCGCAAGCTCGATAGCTGCAGCAGGCTCTCCTGTTTTTTCTGCCTTTTCGAGGGCAGGGGTAACGACCTTTCTGAATGAGGGGTCAATACCCACCTGGTTCATAATCAACTCGGCTTTATAAACCTCATCCGCATCGGCAGTTCCGTTTCTCTTTCTGACAAGAGTGTCATAGTAGCGGCGTACTATCTCCATTTTTGAAGCGTAGCATACCGCCTCATCGTCGGTTATGCAGTATCCCGCCATATTTACACCCATATCCGTGGGCGATTTATAGGGACACTCACCGTATATCTTTTCGAATATAGCTCGGAGAACGGGGAATATTTCAATATCGCGGTTGTAATTTACAGTGGTAGTTCCCGTAGCCTCAAGATGATAAGGGTCTATCATATTTACGTCGTTGAGGTCAACGGTAGCAGCCTCATACGCCATATTTACAGGGTGACGGAGAGGCAGATTCCAAACGGGGAAGGTTTCAAACTTGGCATATCCCGCCTTTATTCCGCGCTTATGGTCGTGATAAAGCTGTGACAGACAGGTTGCCATTTTTCCGCTTCCGGGACCCGGAGCGGTTATGACCACAAGGGAATGGGTAGTTTCGATATATTCGTTTTGACCGTATCCCTCGTCGCTCACTATCTTGCGGAGATTTGAGGGATATCCCTCAATGGGATAATGCTTATAAACTCGGATGCCCAGATTTTCAAGGCGCTTAATAAACAAATCAACAGATGGCTGGCGAGTATATTGAGTAATTACAACACCGCCAACGTAGAGGTCGATAGCGTTAAATGCGTCAATAAGACGCAGGGTATCCATATCGTAGGATATTCCAAGGTCGCCGCGTATCTTGTTCTGCTCTATTGAGCTTGCGGATACAACTATTATAACCTCTGCATCATCCTTCATATTGAGAAGCATTTTTATCTTGCTGTCAGGGCAAAAGCCTGGGAGCACGCGAGAGGCGTGATAGTCGTCAAAAAGCTTGCCGCCAAACTCCAGATAGAGCTTGCCGCCAAAGCTGGAGATTCTCTCCTGTATCTTCTCGGACTGAAGCTTTATGTATTTTTCGTTGTCAAAACCAATAACGCTCATAACCTGACCTCGCATAAAAAACTACCCTTATATTTTAATACATTTTTCACAATTTTTCAATAGAAAATGCAAAAAATTAAAAATTATTTTGCACAAAGACCGTCGATGTACCTACAAGCGGCAAGAGCGGCAACAGCGCCGTCAGCGGCAGCGGTGGTTACCTGCCGGATTCTCTTTGTTCTGCAGTCACCCGCAACGAAAACGCCCTCTGTATCGGTAAGACAATTTTCATCTGATACAATGTAACCGTAGTCGTCAAGAGCGGTAACGCTTCTGAAATCCTCATTTTCGGGAGCCTGTCCGATAGCTACGAACATTCCGTCAAAATCCAGAGAGGAGACTTCCTCGGTTTTTGTATTCTTGACGGTAATTCCGCAAAGCTCGCCGTCCTTGCTCTTAAGGTCGGTAACAACGGTATCAAAAATCATTTCAACGTTTTCCTTGCCCTCAAGTATAGCTAAAAGTTTCTTTTCACCGGTCATAAAGGATAAATTCTGTATCATAGTTACTTTTTTGCAGATGTCGGACAGCATTACAGCTTCCTGTAAAGCGGTATTTCCGCCGCCTATAACAGCAACGCTCTTATCCGCGAAAAATGAACCGTCACATACTGCGCAAAAGGATATACCCGAACCGATAAGCTCCTCCTCTCCCTCAAGACCGAGGTGGCGGTGCTTAGAGCCGGTAGCGATAATTACAGCCTTGCCTTCAAAATCGCCGTATTCGGTGGATACTACCTTGTGAGTGCCCATATCCTTTATTTCTGTTGCCTGAGCCAATTCAATGTCCGCGCCGTGGGTCATTACCTGCTCAAGCAGCTTTTCGGCAAATTGGCTTCCGCTTATTTCGATTATTGAAGGATAGTTTTCAAGACGGGGGGAATAGGTGATCTGACCTCCGAAGTTTTCTTTCTCCAAAAGAAGAACGCTTTTATCAGCGCGAAGCGCATAGAGCGCCGCGGTCATTCCCGCGGGACCTGCTCCGATTACAATAATGTCGTGCATAGTATAGCCTTTCTTATTTAACAAAAATGTGGGTGAGCATTTGTACTTGGAGAATGTCGCCGTTCCAAATGCTCACCGCAGATCAAATCTTAGAGAGCAATAGCTTATTTCTTGAAGTTTTCAGCAAACTTACGGATATTGGAAACGTTCATAACCTTTTCAAATCCGTTCTCGCCCTCAATAACAAGGGTAGGAGCTGCCGTTATAGCGTACTTCTTAGCCGCATCGGGGTCCTGATCCGCATATACCTTTACGAAGGGAACGCCCGCATCATTAAGGAACTTCTCAGCCATCTTGCAGTTGGGACAGGTGGTGGTAGCAAAGAGAGTGATATTGCTTACGGCGTAGGTATCTACACAGCTTGTACAAGCGTCAGCAGCCTCGGATTCCTTTGCAACGTCAAAATTACGCTTTGCGACAGAATTGGAAATATTGTAGAGCTTACGGTTCTTATATTCCTCAGCCTTACCGTCGTTCCAGTTCTGAACGGGACGGTAATAACCTGTAATACGGCTGTAAACCTCGGTTTTTTCACCACAGAAGGGGCAGGTGAACTTTTCACCTACGATATATCCGTGCGCCTTACATACAGAGTATGTAGGTGACATGGAGTAGTAGGGGAGCTTATAGTTCTCTGCAATCTTTCTTACGAGATTTGCCGCAGCCTTCCAGTCGGGAAGCTTCTCACCCATATAAGCGTGGAATACAGTTCCAGACGTGTAAAGAGTGTGGAGCTCGTCCTGAAGGTCAAGTGCCTCAAATATATCGTCGGTGTATCCAACGGGAAGGTGAGAGGAGTTGGTGTAGTAGGGAGTCTTGCCCTTTTCGGTAGCGGTAATGATATCGGGGAAACGCTTGACATCATGCTTTGCAAGACGGTAAGAGGTGGACTCAGCGGGAGTAGCCTCAAGGTTATAGAGGTCGCCGTACTTCTCCTGATAGTCGGAGAGACGCTCTCTCATGTGATTGAGAACCTCCTTAGTGAACTTCTGAGCCTCGTCGCTACCAAGGTTCTTTCCGACCCACTTAGCATTAAGACAAGCCTCATTCATACCAACAAGACCGATAGTAGAGAAGTGGTTCTCGAAAGTTCCGAGATATCTCTTGGTGTAGGGGTAAAGTCCCTCGTCAAGAAGCTTTGTAATAACCGTACGCTTTATCTTGAGCGAGCGAGCCGCAACGTCAAGCTTGTGGTCAAGACGCGCGTAGAAGTCCTCCTCGTTTTCAGCGAGGTAAGCAATTCTGGGCATATTGATGGTTACAACACCGATAGAACCGGTGCTCTCACCGCTTCCGAAGAATCCGCCCGACTTCTTACGAAGCTCACGGAGGTCAAGACGCAGACGGCAGCACATACTTCTTACGTCGCTGGGCTCCATATCGCTGTTGATATAGTTAGAGAAGTAAGGAGTACCGTATTTAGAAGTCATCTCGAAGAGAAGACGGTTGTTTTCGGTGTCGGACCAGTCAAAGTCGCTGGTGATAGAGTAGGTGGGAATAGGATACTGGAAGCCTCTTCCGTTGGCGTCACCCTCAATCATAGTTTCGATGAACGCCTTGTTGACCATATCCATTTCCTTCTTACAATCCTTGTACTTGAAGTCCATTTCCTTGCCGCCAACGATAGCGTTAAGCTCCGCAAGGTCAGCGGGAACGGTCCAGTCAAGAGTGATGTTGGAGAAGGGAGCCTGAGTACCCCAACGAGAGGGAGTGTTTACACCAAAAATAAAGGATTCGATGCACTTCTTTACCTGATCATAGGAAAGATTGTCAACCTTTACAAAGGGCGCGAGATATGTATCAAAGGAGGAGAACGCCTGCGCGCCTGCCCACTCATTCTGCATAATTCCAAGGAAGTTGACCATCTGGTTGCAGAGAGTTGCCAGGTGGCTTGCGGGAGCGGATGTTATTTTACCTGTAACGCCGCCAAGACCCTCCTGAATAAGCTGCTTTAATGACCAACCCGCACAGTAGCCTGTGAGCATAGAGAGGTCGTGAATGTGAATGTCGGCGTTGCGGTGAGCGTTAGCTATCTCGTCGTCGTAAACCTCGGAGAGCCAGTAGTTAGCCGTAATGGCGCCCGAGTTGCTGAGTATAAGACCGCCTACCGAGTAGGTAACGGTAGAGTTCTCCTTAACACGCCAGTCGGTGTTTTTTACGTAGCTGTCAACGATATCCTTATAGTCAAGGATAGTAGATTTCATATTACGGAGCTTTTCTCTCTGCTTACGGTAAAGGATGTAAGCCTTTGCTACGTCTGCGTAGCCTGCCTGAACGAGAACAGACTCAACGCTGTCCTGAACGTCCTCAACGGCGATAAGACCTTCCTTTATTTTAGGCTCGAAATCCGCGGTAACTCTCAGCGCGAGAAAGTCGATTATAGAGGGATGATACTGTTTTTCCTGTGCTTCAAACGCCATCTTTATGGCGTCGCCAATCTTAGCGAGGTCGAAATCAACGACCTTGCCGTCTCTTTTTAAGACCTGATACATTTTTGTCCTCCTGTTTATATTTATATTTTTATTAAAAATTCCTGCATATACAAGTATACAACAGAAATCGAAAAATGTCAATTGTGAGAAATCACAATATATTGATATATTTTTTAGTGATAAACACTATATATTGTGGTGAAGGGCATTAAGAGTCAACTCCCCGTAAAACCGTGCAGGGCAGTATTTTTCTTGATATTTCAAGCATTTGGAGCATTTCCGAGGCACTGTACGCCGAAAATCCCTCACACAATATATCACCCGAATCTACGTAGGTTTGCAAGAAGTAGCGTTTTGCGTTTTTTATCCATTGAGCCATAGACACAATATCTTGGGGTGTGTGCAGCTCACGCACCACCGTTGTCCTGAATTCGTAGTCGGGAGCCTTATTCATAATTATGTCTATACTTTTTTCCACATTTTCGGGAAATTCACGAAGCCCGATAGTTTCGGCGTATTTTTCTTTTGAGTTTTTTATATCCATCGCTACGTAATCTACAAGCCCCTCGTCAAGCAACGCTTCAAGCTTATGGGGATACGCGCCGTTAGTGTCCAGCTTTACCAAAAACCCCATATCCTTGATTTTTCGTATAAAATCCTCAATTCCGAAGGAAAGAAGCGGCTCGCCGCCCGTTATACATACACCGTCCAGTATTCCTTTCCTTTTTGAGATATAACTGAAAAAGCTTTCCTCAGAGATTTCCTCAACGTCCTCAGGTCTTGTAACTAAAGACGCGTTGTGGCAAAAAGGACAGCGGAAGTTACAGCCCGCGGTAAAGACGGTACAGGCTACCTTGCCGGGGAAGTCGAGAAGAGTGGTTTTTTGAAGTCCCTTGATAGTCATAAAAGCTCCTTAAAATAATAATGAAATAAAAGAGATAAGACCTCTTGATTTTTGAAGGTCTTTGTGATAAAATTAATGATGTAAAAAACGTTAGATGTGTGGTGATAGTATGGAGTTTGGAGAGAAGGTAAAAAGATTGCGTACCGCAAAGCTTATGACTCAGGCAGAGCTTGCGGGAAGTGAAATAACCCGAAATATGCTCAGCCGAATAGAAAACGGAGCGGCGCAGCCCTCTATGGGAACGGTCAGATATATTGCAGCAAGGCTCAACGTTTCCCCCGGCTTTCTTTTGGCAGAAGAGGAAGACGAAGCACTTTACTTTAAGGCGCAAGAGATAGACAATATAAAAAAGATGTACCGTCATAAGGATTTCCGTCTTTGCAGAGAGATGTGCCGTAATTCCGAATGGCACGACGATGAGCTTACGCTTATCGAAGCCGAGTGCTGTGTAAGGGTTGGAATTGAGGAGTTCCGCGCGGGAAATTTGCGTCATGCGGCAGAGCTGCTTGACGAAGGATTCACCCTTTGTGGCAACACGGTGTATAATACTCAGGTCATAGAATCTGAGGCAAGAGCCTATTTTGATTATATGAGCGTAATATCCCCCACGCTGTATTCAGAGGCGGATGAGGGAGAAATCAGACCTTTTCTTGCGAATCATAGCTTTTTTGTATATTCTTGTATTTTTTGCGCCTGTGAAGGAGAGTCGTTGGCGGATGTCCCTTGTCTTGAGCAACGGGTAGAATTGCTTCCCGAGGATAGCTCTTACGCGCTTCACATAAAAGCACGGATGAAGATGGAGGGCGGCGAGTATGAGGAGGCTAAGAGCGTACTCCACAGATTGCTTTTTGAGGATAGCTTCGACCTGCCCGAGCCAATGCTTTACTTTGTTTTCTGCGACCTTGAGATATGCTGCAAGGAAACGGGAGATTTTAAGGGAGCATACGAATATTCGGGAAATAAGATAGCGCTTCTACAAAAATTACTTTCTTAGATATGTTCAGCGGGCGGAGCGGCGGCTTCGTCCGCTTTTTTGTTGGCAAGTCTTTCGTACACGAAGGAGAAGACAAGCAACGCTACAATGTACGCCACAATCCCATAGAGCGCATCCGACAAATAATAAACCGCCATTATAAGTACCTCACCGATTGACTGGGGAGCGCCGTAGGATATATCATTGATTAAACGTGACATAAGCCTTATAAAGAATATCAAAAGACTCATTTTAAGAGCCGAGCGTTGCAAGGGGTTGCTTTTACGGAAAAAACGATTAAAAGGCATAACAGAACATTCCTCGGGGGAGGATACATTCTTTTTGTTCGCCTTCTTTTTGCTAAATTCCATATAACGCAGATATTTATTGGTATCGGTAGCGGCGAAAAGATATACAGCCAAAAGCTGGAGCATAAACAGGACAAAATATATTGAAAGATAAATTATATCTATAATTATTTCCTCAACAGAGCCAAGAGAACCGTTAAGGGGGATGTTCATAAATATCTTTATAGGTATCTGCATGGCAAAAGCCAAGGTATATAGCAAAACTATGAAGCGAGCCGTCTTTTTTGAAAGAAGAAGCACGGAGAAGATTATGAGGGCGTAGGATACGGAGAAGGCTACTATATCCAAAAAGTCCATAGAGTAGTCAAGTATATGTATTATAGCCGAATCCGAAAACAGAACGTCGGCGTTAAGCTTCATATATAACGGAGATATCAAAACACAGTTAAGTATTACAGGAAGAAAGCAAAAGAAAAGCATTATGATAAGAAACAGCTTTGGCGCTTTTTCTTTTTTGAGCGGATATTCTGTGAATTGGTTCATTTTGTGCCCCCTAATGTAAACAGTTAAATAATTATAACATAAAATATAGAAAAAATGTTTATTATTTTGTAAATTTATATTTTTATATTAGGGACAAAAGCCACATAGCTTATTTGTCGGCGGTATCAGACAAAAAACAGGAGATACCAAACGGTATCTCCTGTTTTTTGGTGCGAGAAACGGGACTTGAACCCGTACGGTGTAACCACACGCCCCTCAAACGTGCGCGTCTGCCAGTTCCGCCACTCTCGCGTATATTATTTTTGGCTTTTAAGGCAGCCGCGCCCGCGATACGGCTTCAAACATAGTCGTCTATGACACTGCCGTGTCCCATACTCCTTGTTTGTGCGCCTTCTCAAACTCGCTTTATCGCCCACAGGGCGCGCTCGTTTTCGAAGCTGCCAGTTCCGCCACTCTCGCGTATAGAGTCTGTTGCTTTCGCAACATCACTATTATACTATATTTTTTGAAATTGTCAAGTACTTTTTTCGTTTTTATAAAAGTTTTTTCTCGGATTGTCAAATTAGCACCTTGTGCATATTATGTTAAGGAAGAGCCACGCTCAAATTCTTAAGGAGGAACGATTATGCAAGATAGCAGATTTCCTTGCGGTATTTCTGACAAGAATACCTCGAAAAATGAAACGGTCTGTGTAGAAGTGAATCGTATATTGGATTCCTGTCGCGATAAGGACTGTTTCGAGGACGTAAAGGTGCTTCTGACCGATTTCGGAAACGATATAATTCAGCATACCACCAACGTACGTGCCAAGAACGCTTGTATCACATGGACCTATATCGGTATAGACCCCATAAAATTCAACCGCGGATTTTACTCGGTAACAATTAAGTTTTACATTAAGATAACCTTTGAAGCCTGCTTGTGCGGTGGCAAGAGTCAGGAATTTGAAGGTATAGCCGTGCTTGAAAAGAGAGTCATACTCTATGGCGGAGAGAGCAACGTGAGCATATTTAAGAGCAGTGCGGAAGCCTCTGACTATTGCGCAATACCCGAGCCCTGCTGCGCGACCAAGAACGTGCCCACAGCAATTGTAGAGGTCGTAGATCCCGTTATTCTCAACAGCAAGGTAAGGGAAGCGGATGATTGCTGCTGTTGCTGCTGTTGCTGCTGCAATGATATTCCCGACGGCGTAGGACGCCACATTCACGGTGACCTCAGCGATTCCGATGGTCGGTATGTCACCGTTTCATTGGGTATCTTCTCGGTAGTAAGGATAGTAAGACCGGGACAGTATCTTATAAACGCAACCGAATATTGTGTTCCCGACAAGGTGTGCATCTCTCCCGAGGAGGATGACCCTTGCGCTATTTTCAAAAATATGGCTTTCCCCACGGCAGAATTTTGCCCTCCGGGATATGTACCCCTTCTAAAGGGTGACCACGGCGGTAAGTGCGGCTGCTAAAAGTAAGGTGCTGCTTCATTTAGCGCAGAACAAAAACACACGAAAGTAAATAATAGAAAATACCGCTTTGCTATCAGGATTTGGTAGTAAAGCGGTGTTTTTTGTAGAAATTCTTGCGAATTTCGATTTTTATGTGTGTTTTTTAGCCGCATTTTGACTCTCTGGCGTACCTTTGTACGCCGACGAGAACCAAATCTCTGCATCTAAATGACTCAGCTCCTTTTGACGTCTATGTGGTCAAAAAACAGAAAAAATATTTCCTTTTTTGAATAATTTGTATTTTAGTATTGAAAAATTAAAAAAAATGGTATATAATATTGGGGTAGTTTTTTAATAGGAGAGGTCATATGAGTTATATTGAAAAATACAAAAGCTGGTGCGAGAGCAAAAATATCGACGAGGCTGACAGAGCAGAGCTTCTCGCTATGGCGGATAATGATAAAGAAATAAAGGAAAGATTTCTCTACGATATAGAGTTTGGCACGGGCGGACTTCGTGGAATCCTCGGTGTTGGAACTAACAGAATAAATAAATATATTGTGAGAAAGACCACTAAGGGCTTTGCTGAATATATAAAAAAAGCGGGAGAGGATGCTTGCAGACGCGGAGTTGTTATAGCTCATGATAACCGCCGATTCAGCGTGGAGTTCTGTCTTGAAACCGCGGGCGTTCTTGCGGCTAACGGAGTAAAGGCGTATATATTTGACTCTCTTCGACCCACTCCCGAGCTTTCCTTCGCGGTGCGTGAGCTTGGAGCATTTGGCGGAGTGGTTATTACAGCATCTCACAACCCCCCCGAATATAATGGATATAAGCTTTATGACGAGCGCGGATGTCAGCTCATTCCCGATGTGAACGACCTTGTTGTAGCTGAGATAAATAAGATTTCCGACCCCCTTTCTGTGAAATCCCTAAGCAGAGAAGAGGCTGGAGAGCTTATTGAGCTTCTCGATGCTTCCATAGATGAAAAATACTATGAAAAGGTAATGAGCATATCGGTCAATCCCAACGTAAAGAAGGATATAAAGATAGTTTACTCTCCCCAGCACGGTACAGGTAACGTGCCAGTAAGAGAGGTGCTGAGCAGACTTGGATACAACGTGATACCCGTAGAGGAGCAGTGCGCTCCCGATACCGAGTTCAGCAAGACAGAAAATCCCAATCCCGAGACCGACGGCGCTTACAAGCTGGCGTTTGAATATGCCAAGAGGGCGGATGCGGATATAGTTATCACCACCGACCCCGACTGCGACCGCTTGGGTGTTGCTGTAAAGAAGGACGGTGAATACGTGCGTATGACGGGTAACCAGTCGGCGGCGGTTCTTCTTGAGTATATACTTTCACAGAGAGCGGCACAGGGAACTCTTCCCAAAAACGGTGTTATGTTCAATACAGTGGTTACCTCGGACCTCGGCGACAGAGTTTGTGCCGAATACGGCGTAGCTACCGAAAAGACACTTACGGGATTTAAGTTTATAGGCGATAAGATATATCAGCACGAAACCAAGGGTGACCGTCAGTTTGTATTTGGATACGAGGAGAGCTACGGATGCCTTGTTTCGGAGTTTGTCCGCGACAAGGACGCGGTACAGGCATCTCTTATGCTTTGTGAGGCGACGGCGTACTATAACCAACAGGGAAAGACCCTTTTTGACGTTCTTGAGGAGCTTTACGCTAAGCACGGATTTTATCTTGATGCCCTTGATAATTTTGCTTTTAAGGGAATAGACGGTGCGGATAAGATAAAGGCGCTGGTTGACGGACTTCGATACGACGCTCCTAAAAAAGCGGGAGATATAGCCGTTGAGAAGATAGAGGATTATCTTTCCGACGAAATGGCGGCTGAGGGCTTCCCACCGTCAAACGTTCTTCGTTTTGTTCTCGCTGACGGAAGCTGGGTTGCGGTACGTCCCAGCGGAACCGAGCCTAAGTGTAAATTCTACTTTTCTGTGAGAGCAAAGGACAAGGCTACCGCAGAGATAAAGCTTTCGGCAATGCGCGCCGCATTTGAAAGAGGATAATAGCTAAAAATGTGAAAGTCGAAGTTAAAAGCTTCGGCTTTCGCCGTGATAGAGAAAATAAAGGAGGACGGATACTGTGCCATCCAACGGTATAAAAACAGAATATCTAAAAAATATCCGCTCTCCCGAGGATTTTAAGGCAATTCCCCAAAAAGAGCTTGAGGGGGTAGCCGCAGAGATACGCGGAGAGCTTGTCCGCGTTATTTCCAACAACGGAGGACATCTTGCGTCAAATCTTGGCGTGGTAGAGCTTACTATGGCTATACACAGGGTGTTTGAAACCCCCAAAGACCACGTGATTTTTGACGTTGGACACCAAAGCTACGTCCATAAGATGCTTACGGGAAGATATGACCGATTTGACGGCATACGCACCGCCGGGGGCATCAGCGGCTTTATGAAAAGGGAGGAGAGTGAGCACGACTGCTTTGGGGCGGGACATAGCTCAACCTCGCTTTCTGCCGCTTTGGGATTTGCTATATCCGATAAGATAAGCGGCTCTGACGCTTATACGGTAGCAGTAGTAGGTGACGGTGCCTTTACGGGAGGAATGATACACGAGGCGCTTAATAATTGCCGAAAGGACCTGAAGCTCATCATCCTGCTTAACGAAAACGAGATGTCAATATCCCGCAATACGGGTCGCTTTGCAAAAAATCTTTCCATACTCAGAGCAAGCTCAGGATATCTCAAAACAAAGCGTGTCACAGGTTCTTTTTTAAAAAAGATACCCTTGGTGGGTAAATATATCTTTAACGGAATGAAATCCGTAAAGATTTTCTTTAAAAACGCTATTTATGGCTCTAATTATTTTGAAAATATGGGGCTTACTTATCTCGGACCTGTTGACGGAAATGATTTGTCGGCTGTGGAAAAGCTTCTCCGTGAGGCAAAAAAGCTCAACGAAAGCGTTCTCGTTCACGTAAAGACCAAAAAGGGCAAAGGATATACCCCCGCAGAGGTCGAGCCTTCTGATTTTCACGGAATGCAGCCCGCAGGCTCGAAGGTTTCCATTAAGGATACTTTTTCAGGTGTTTTCGGCAGTGAGCTTACCCGACTTGGCGGAGAAAACGAAAAAATATGCGCCATAACCGCAGCTATGAGCGACGGGACAGGACTTGAAGAGTGGAAGGCAACGCATCCCGACAGATTCTTTGACGTGGGAATTGCCGAGGAACACGCTCTTACCTTCGCGGCGGGTCTTGCGGCTAACGGAATGAAGCCCTGCGCGGCTATATATTCTACGTTTTTGCAAAGAGCTTACGATAATATTATTCACGACGTAGCCCTTCAGGAGCTTGGAGTGGTTATAGCCATTGACAGAGCGGGGCTTAATCCTAAGGACGGAGCTACCCACCACGGAATTTTTGACGTGGCATTTCTTTCCCACATACCCAAAATGGTGATTTATACACCCATAACCTATGAAGGACTGCGTGCTTCACTTTCGGCGGCGTTTGCTTCTTCTGCTCCCGCGGCGGTGAGATACCCCAGCGGAAGCGAAAGCGCCGAGGTTATAAACCGATTCTATAAAAACGCCGACTATTCGGACCTAGGACTCAAGCGCGATTTCTCTGTGGATGAGAAGAAGGACGCGGTTATTGTAACTCACGGAAGGATAGTTGCAGAGGCAATGGTGGCAGCTGATGAGCTTATGGGAGAGGGATTGTCCGTGGGGATTATCCTTCTTGAAATGCTAAAGCCTTACGGTGAGAGCGCCGAGCTGGTTAAGAACAGTCTTCCCGAGAATGTCAAAGGCGTTTTGTTCCTTGAGGAGGAAATACGCTCGGGCGGCATGGGAATGAATCTCTGCGATAAGCTAAGAGGGTATTTTCTACAAATGGGTATTATGTATGATATTCTTGCCACTGACGATAGCTTTGTTTCTCACACAGAGAAGGGACGCTCTATATATGATATGGCAGGCGTGGGAAGAAATGACATTTGCAAAAAGCTGAAGGATATAATACACGATAGCGTATGATCAGAATACTTAGGTATTCTTACTCGATTTAACTAAAGATAAAAAAGTCCGTCAAAGGGGTTGTACTCTTAATTACAGTTTCAAATAAATAATACTAAAAGCGCAAGTTGGACCAAAACGGTCTACTTGCGCTTTTCTTACTCATTTATCATACCACATAGCCCAGTTAATAGCTTTTCGGAAAAAGGCGGGCAAAAGGCAGTGGAAAGACAAATTATGAAATTAGAGGGTTATTGTGAATCGGTAACAATTTCCACGTCGAAAAGCGGTTGCATATCTGTTTTATAAATGCCAATCCATTTTTTACCCAAGGTGTTATAGTCATCATATTGAATGAAAATTATGCTGTCGCTGATATCAAAATCAATACTCCAAAAGCTTGTATCCGGTTTTTGATATTCCTTGACTCCGATTTTGCCTGAAACGTCGTAAACCTCAATATAATATGAGGATTCGTTACGGCTATGGGGAACGACTGAGAGCACAAAAATACCGTTTTCGGTTTTTACTTCGTCAATGGTACCGGCTACCTCAACAGGCTCAAAACAATAATTTCCGTCTTTATCTAAAATGGTGAAATAATGGCGTTCACCAACCTCGGAATCCATTACCTCAAAAACCAAAGCGGCATAGCCATCAACAAAGCCAGTTCCTATTTGATTATTTGAACGAATACGTCCTCCTGCTTCGCTCAGGTCGATGACGGGTGTTATCACAGGGTGATATTCACTTGAAGAAAGGTAGTCCCTTCTATCGTAGATAAAATATATCTCGCCGTTTGGCGTAGAAAAAGTGCCATTCCATCTTTCTCCCGCTAACCAAAAATCAGTCTCATTTTTCAACTCCATATTTTCAACCCATACCGCAAGGTTTTGTGATCTTTCTCCTGTTCTCAAATCCAAAACACCGCCTGTAATATCTCTATCAAACAAATATCCGTTGTAATATGTAGTTCCGTTGTATTGGTAATCATTGTTGTACCAATTATATAGATCACTCGAAAAATCAACGATTTTCTCGAGGTCACTATTAAATACAGCCATTTCGTTAACAGAACCTTGGAAAGATGTGGTTGTTTTATTTACAAGAATATATCCATCTTCAAATATTTTAGGATTATCTGCGTCAAAGGACGTACCCCCAAGGTCTTGTGCGGTAATAATTTTTCCCGTTTTATCACACAAAACAGCTTTATCTCGCATCACGAATGCCAATCCATTATGAAAACCGCTGATAATGTAAGAAGCTTCGATGGAAAATACAGTTTTTCCCGTCTTGTCTATACAGGAAATGGTATGCATTCCCATATTGGTGGTATTTTCTATAAACATCAATCCTTCGTGATAGCCGGTAACAATTTTTCCAATTTTAACCGCATCATCGCTATTGGACGGGTTGCTGTTCGAGGGAATGTTGGAATCTCCTCCTTCGTGATTATTTACAGTATTTTGGGTATTGTCGCCGTTACTACCTAAATTGTTTTTTGTGGTGGTACAGGCAGTAATTGAAAAAAGCATAAGTGCCGCTAAAATGAGTGCTAAAAGTTTTTTCATGGTTTTTCCTCCGAAAAATAAGAATAAAATAAAAAGTGCGGCAACCGAAGTTACCGCACCGAAAAACGCTAACTCCAATTGTCGCCAAACAATCTCTTCATAGCATAGGTTTTCTATACAATCAAGCAGGAGCAGCGTTTTTACCAAAACGAGTTTGCCTAATTGTATAGCGAAAAAAGCTATAGTTATCCCATAACGAGAAAAAACCTATAACTATGGATATTAAGATTGTTTGGCATGCTTATTATATCACAATTATCACGGTTTGTAAACATATTTAGTGATATTTTATCCAATTACCTTCCGGAAAGTAAAAAGAGCTTCCCTTTACATAAGGAGCCTTTTTATGTTTATCTATGACTTGTCAATTTTCCTGACAAGCACTGACTTAATTAAAGACAACAAGATTTTGCCAAAAGCAACGCAAAGGTACTTTTGACATTTACATTTCAAAAGCTCTTTGCTTACCTTCCGGGAGGTAGAAAAAAGCCTCCCTTGTGTAAAGGGAGGTGGCACGCGATAGCGTGACGGAGGGATTGTAAAAGGTTAGATTTTCGCTCAAAACAATCCCTCAGTCGCTTTGCGACAGCTCCCTTTACACAAGGGAGCCTTTGGTTTGTGCAGACTTTTCGCATAGCAAAATAACCGTAATTTTGTTATAGTCTTTAGTTAATACATACGAAGCACTGCATTTGTGCTCACAAATAAAAATACGGCATACCTCTTTTGAGATATGCCATATTTTTGAAAACTGTCCTTTCGAGGATAGCTCTAATGACGGACCTTTTTATATCCTTAAGAAATTTACTATGGAGGTCTTTATTTTTTGGGGGGAGATAGCCCGCGCCACAACCAAAAGCGCTAAATATATTATACCTATTAAAAAAATGTGGATAAACAAAGCTGCCCGTGTGGTGGCGAAAACAGACAGGTGCTCGATAAAGAAATTCAAAATTCCCGTGGCGGCTATAATGCATAGGATAGGCTTAACTATCCAATCGAATATCCTGACCTTAGTCTTAGTCACAATAAGTAGCTTTGTAATGCTCAGGGTGGCGTTTACTATTTCAGTGAAATAGACGGTCATAATATATCCCATTATACCGAAGCGGGGCAGTAAGATCCACACCAATACAACCGACATAAAAGCATCCGCTATATTTATAATCATTGAATAAAATTGATATCCTAAGCCTTTGAGGATAGAATCCACGGAGGTATCAAGATACATTATAGGTATTAAGGGGGCGATAAGACCTATATAGAGTGCCGAGTCTTGGCTTTCTAAAAGAACAGAGCCAAGCTCACCCGAAAGACACATCATTATTCCCGCTACGCCCACGGAATATATAAGTACGGTTTTTAAAACACGTGATATTATGCGTTCAATACGCTCCTTGTCTTCGGCGGCGTCCGACTCGGATATTTCGGGCACTAACAGCCCCGCGAAGGATGAGGAAATAGCCGAAGGAAATAGAATAAGTGGAAATACAAGGCTGTGAACAGTGCCGTATGCGGCAAGGGAAATATCCCGTGACGTACCGCTGCGCTCAAGTCCCCAGGGGATAAGAAGATGCTCTACCGTTATGAGAGCGGAACGCATATAAGCACTGAGCGCCACAGGAACTGTGATAGGTATCAGCCGCCCCGCCAGCTTTTTGTCCGCGGGTAGGGATTTCTGTGGCTTTTCCTTACTCCTTTTTTCAAAAAGATACATAACAAGGTGGATAATAAATCCCCCTATCTCCGATACTGTTATTCCTACCACAATGGCAACACAGGCGCTTTCCATATCCTTAGCGACCGTAGAGCTTAGCAGTACTACACACAAATATATCCGCAAGGCTTGAGAAAATATCTGAACACAGGCGTTTTTATATACCCTGCGAAGAGCTGTGAAATATCCGCCTAAGGATGAGGATAAAGCAATAGCGGGGAGAGAAAAAGCAAGTATGCGTAATGAGGATACCGTGCGTTCATCGCCAAGTATGGTCTTACCTATAAAGGGAGCAGATAGGAACAAAGAAAAGGCTGTGGCAAAGCTTATGGATAGGGAAAAAAGAAGACTTCTTTTCATCACCGAAAGCACGGTTTTTTTTGTGTTGTAATCCTTTCTTTGTGAGCCTATTCCCATAGCCTCGGATACGAGCTTGGTGGTGGCAAGGCTTATACCCGAGGTGGCGATAGTAAGGGCGAAGCCATATACGCTTGATACAAGGGTAAATATTCCCATGGATACAGCGCCTATCTTGTTGGATATATAGATGTTGAAATTGACCGAAACGTATCTTATTATAAGCGTAACTACCGTCATCAATATCCCGTTGACGTAGAATTTTTTTAGTCTGTCCATACCCACCTCTCAAAAAATAAAGGTATGAAATTATATGAAAAAAAGGACCGAGAAATTCTCGGTCCTTTAATAGGTTCTGGTTTATTTTATCTCAATAATGCTTTCATCCCACATTTCGGGAGCCTCGTAGCCCATAAGATTTACCATAGTAGCCGCTACGTTTGAGAGTCCGAACTGTCCCTTGTCCTCCTTAACGGTGTAAGCATCAGCGCATACGTTGTTATAAAGGATGCAGGGAACAGGGTTGAGAGTGTGGCTGGTCTTTGACTTGTAGTTGCCGCTCTTGTCAGCCTTGGGAAGTCCCGACTTCTTGTCCATCTCGTACATTTCGTCAGCGTTTCCGTGGTCGGCTGTAATAAGGGCAACACCGCCCAGCTTATCAAGAGCCTTCAGTATTCTTGCAAGCTGAAGGTCAAGAGCCTCCATAGAGCATCTGGTAGCAAGGAGAGAGCCTGTGTGACCAACCATATCTCCGTTGGGGAAGTTTACGCGGAGGTATCTGTACTCGCCGCTTTCAAGACACTCGATAAGCTTGTCGGTAATCTCGGCGCACTTCATCCAAGGGCGCTGCTCAAAGGGAACTACGTCAGAGGGAATCTCAATATAGGTCTCAAGCTCCTCTGAGAATTTGCCCGAGCGGTTTCCGTTCCAGAAATAGGTAACGTGACCGTATTTCTGGGTCTCGGAGATAGCCAACTGCTTAACGCCCGTAAGAGCAAGATACTCGCTCATGGTGTTGGTAATCTCGGGGGGAGAAACAAGGTATCTGTGGGGAATGTGAAGGTCGCCGTCGTACTCAAGCATACCTGCATAAACAACGGTGGGAACTCTCTTGCGGTCGAACTTGTCGAATTCGCCCGCGGGAGCGTCAAACGCCTTGGAAATCTCAATAGAGCGGTCGCCGCGGAAGTTGTAGAATATAACGCTGTCGCCGTCGTTTATAGTTCCAACGGGAGCACCGTTCTCAGCAATAACAAAGGGAGGAAGGTCCTGGTCGATAACCCCAAGCTCGGTGCGGTAGGTGGTAACAGCCTCCTCTGCGGAAGCGAACTGTCTGCCCTCGCCCAGAACGTGAGTTTCCCAGCCGCGCTCAACCATAGACCAGTCAGCCTCGTAACGGTCCATAGTAACCTTCATACGTCCGCCGCCCGAAGCTATCTTTATATCAAAGTCAGGGGAGCGGAGGGCTGCGATAAATTCCTCGAAGGGAAGAATATAGTCAAGTGCGCTGGTCTCTCCAACGTCACGTCCGTCAATGAGAATGTGTATTCTTACCTTTGAGATGCCTTCTTCCTTAGCTCTTACAATCATAGCCTTGAGGTGGTCGATGTGCGAGTGAACGTTTCCGTCGGAGAAAAGACCGAGGAAATGAAGAACACCGCCCGAAGCCTTTACGTTAGTAACGATAGCTTGCCATGTGTCGGATGTGAACATTTTTCCGCTTTCAATAGAGTTGGAAACAAGCTTTGCTCCCTGAGCGAAAACCTGACCTGCGCCCAGAGCGTTGTGACCTACCTCGGAGTTGCCCATATCGTCATCGGAGGGAAGACCAACCGCCGTTCCGTGAGCCTTGAGGGATACAAGAGGGTATTTGGACATAAGCATGTCAAGAGTGGGAGTATAAGCTCCTGCAACCGCGTTTGAGCTGGTATCGGGAGCAAGTCCTACACCGTCCATAACGATAGTGAGAACGGGACCGTTCACACCGTCAAAGCGTGAGAGCTTTCTGAGAATTTCTGCCATAATTGACCTCCAAAAATTAAAAAGTAAAATATTTTTCAATCTTATATAGTATAACTCTAAATGAGCTTTTTTTCAATAGCTTTGAGGAATTTTTATTAAGAATTTCAAAAAACTTGACAATAAATAGGATGTGTGATAAAATGAAAGCAGCAGGTCAATGAATATTCGGAGGAATATAATGAAAAGAATTTTAGCGAACATTCTGGTGGCAGTTATGCTTTTAATCGTGCTTACTTCGTGTAACTATTTTGAGATAGAGCAAACGAGTGCTACTACCGACCCCAGCCCAAGCAACAGCCAGAGCAGCAGTTCGGAAAGCAAACCCAAAGATGAGGAAAACGAGGAAAACGATGGAGAGGTGAACGAAGAAGAAAACGAAGAACCTGAAGCTCCTTCGTGGACAATAGAAAGCCTTCCCGAATGCTCAGAGGGGTTAGCGCTTGAATTGAACGATGACGGCAAAGGATATACGGTAACGGGAATCGGAGCTTGTAGTGCAACCGATATTGTTATAGGCAAATATAACAGTTTGCCTGTTACGGCGATTGGATATAGTGCGTTCTACGAAAACACAAGCCTTACGGGTATAACGATATCCGACAGTGTCACGAGCATTGGCGATTGTGCGTTCTATAATTGCACGGCACTTGCGAGTATAACCATACCCGACAGTATTACGAGTATTGGATATAGTGCGTTCTACAATACATCATACTATAACAGTGAATCAAGCTGGGATAAGGGTGTGCTGTATGTAGGAAATCATTTGGTAGATGCCAAAACTTCTATATCGGGTTCATATACGGTAAAAGAGGGAACTAAAGCTATTGCTGGGGGAGCCTTCCGCAACCTCACGGAAATCACAGGTATAATCATACCAAAAAGCGTCACAAGCATTGGAGATAGTGCGTTTTACTGGTGCAAAGGATTAACGAGTGTAAGGATTGCTAAGAACAGTAAGCTCACGAGCATTGGAAATTATGCTTTCTCCTGCTGCAAGGGTCTTACGAGTATAACGATACCCGAAAATGTTACGGGCATAGGAGATTATGCCTTCCGTGAGTGTACTGGACTAACGGGTATAGAATTTACTGAAAACAGTAAGCTCACGAGTATTGGAGAAGAGACGTTCAAGAGTTGCACAAAGCTTACGGGTATAACTATACCCGACAGCGTTACGAGCATTGGAAAAGCGGCATTCTCCGATACAGCATACTATAACAATGAGTCAAATTGGAACAATAGAGTGCTGTATGTAGGAAAGCATTTGATAGAGGCAAAGACTTCTATATCGGGTGCATATACGGTAAAGGATGGAACTAAAACTATTGCTCTATTAGCCTTCTACAATTGCACAGGACTTACGGGTATAAGCATACCCGACAGCGTCACGAGCATTGGAGATAGTGCATTTAAAAAATGCACAGGACTTACGGGTATAAGCATACCCGACAGCATCACGGACATTGCAGATTCGGCGTTTGGTGATTGCACAGCACTTGTGGATATAAGCATACCCAACAGTGTTACGGACATTGGAGATTATGCCTTTAACGGTTGCACAAAGCTTACGAGTATAACTATACCCGACAGCGTCACGAGCATTGGAGATAGTGCGTTCTACTATTGCACAGGACTTACGAGCATAACCATACCCGACAGCGTTACGAGCATTGGCGGTTCTGCGGTATACAATACGGCATACTATAACAATCAATCCAATTGGGATAATGGCGTGTTGTATATAGGAAATCATCTAATAGACGCAAAGACTTCTATATCGGGTGCATATACGGTAAAGGAGGGCACTAAAACCATTGCAGATGATGCGTTTGACTGGTGCACGGGGCTTACGGGTATAACCGTACCTGACGGTGTCACGAGCATTGGAGATGGGGCTTTCTACAATTGTACAGGACTTACCGACATAAGCATACCCAACAGTCTTAAGAGTATCGGGACGTTCCACAAGTGCACAGGACTTACGAGTATAACCTTCGAAGGCACAAAAGCAGAATGGAAGTCTATTGAAAAGGTCGAAGGCTGGAGCGCTGACACCGGTGACTACACTGTACACTGCACAGACGGCGATATTGCTAAGGTTGATGATAATTAAACAAAGAAAACAGACACCACCCCCAATTCGGGGGTGGTGTATTTATATGAAAATACATTATATTTCTTTTAAAGCTATTGAAAATTACCGATTTTTGGTGTATAATATATGTATAATTATTTTTGCCCAAAACAAAGGAGAATAAAAAATGTCGGAATGTACTCATAACTGTTCTACTTGCGCCTCGGGATGCTCATCTAAGGAGCAGAAGAGCCTTAAGGAACAGCCTCACGCTCTCAGCAGCGTTAAGCATATAATCGCGGTAGTCAGCGGAAAGGGCGGAGTTGGAAAATCCCTCGTTACCTCTATGTTGGCTGTAAATATGCAGCGTCTTGGTTATAAGACCGCTATACTCGACGCCGACGTTACAGGACCCTCTATTCCCAAGGCTTTCGGTCTTAAGGCAGGTGTTGACGGAGATGACAACGGAATGATACCTCCCACTACTACCTCCGGAATAGATATTATGTCTGTAAACCTTATGCTCGATGACGAAACCAAGCCTGTTGTATGGAGAGGCCCCGTTATCGCGGGTGCTGTAAAGCAGTTCTGGACCGATACCATTTGGCATGATATCGACTATATGTTTATCGACTGTCCTCCCGGAACGGGTGACGTTCCGCTCACCGTTTTTCAGTCTATCCCGATAGACGGAATAGTTATAGTCAGCAGCCCGCAGGAGCTTGTGTCTATGATAGTGGCAAAGGCGGCTAATATGGCTGATATGATGGATATTCCAGTATATGGAATTGTAGAGAATATGAGCTATGTAAAATGCCCCGACTGCGGCAAGGAGATAAAGGTATTTGGCGAGAGCCATATTGACGAGGTAGCTGAGAAATTCGGCTATGACCTTCTGGCAAGGATACCGATGGACCCCAAGCTTACGGCTCTCGTTGACAAGGGCTGGATAGAGATGATGGATAACGATTATCTCGAAACCGCCGCAGAGGTGCTTGTAAACAGAACTCAGAAAAAGCTCTGATAGATGTCGAAGCTTAAGGCTGACTAAACAAGGACGGTCGCAGAAGCTGCGACCGTCCTTTACCTCATTTTGAAGACATATAATTGCAGGTAACAGGAAGAGCCGTAAAGGCGCGGTTTCCTTCGCCTACCGTTATTTCTCCAAATTCCGAGGCAGTGCCCTCGTAATTTATCTTTGACAGATGCTGTACGCCGTAAAAAGCATCGTTTGCTATGGTCTTTACATTGGGATTCAGCAGATAACTGCTGCCTATGCGCGCCGCAGGATAGCAAATAAGCACGGATTTGTTTTTAGAATAAAGTATTCCGCCCATGGAGGAAAATTTTGTGTTCGACCGCTCTACGCTTATCTGAGCAAGGGAAGAGCAGCCTACAAAAACACCCTCACCGATATTTGTTACGCTTGCGGGAATATGTATTGATACCAAATCCTCACAGCCTTCAAAGGCAGCCGAGGCAATTCCTATAACCGTATCGCCCAGATAACTCTTCTCGGGTATTTCAAGCTCTTCCTTTGTAAATGTGCCGATTCCCACCACTACGCAGGTTCCGTTCCCAAGACTTTGATACTCAAGGGTGTCGGGCTTTTGGGAGGATATCTGACTGCCGCCGTAATTCTCGGTAGCTATACCGTTTGGGTCATCTTTTTCGGCTTTTTCATTGGGCTTTGCGGATGTAAAAATTATTACGGATAGCGCTATGGCGCATATAGCAATAAACGAGCAAATAATAATTATAAGCTTTTCTTTTGGGATGTTTTTTAAATATTCTTTTACTTTTTTCATTTTCCTGCTCCTTTGACTGTTTACATATAAATAGTATCACAATTGGAAGAAATTGTCAATTATTATCCTTCGACAGAAATCGGGGCATAACAGTGAATACATATAAATAACGACACTCTTTGGCAGAAAACAACTCTTTTCTGCTGTAAAATGCGAATAAATAAAACATACTTTTTAAGGAATAAAAATTGAAGATAGGAAATGTTGTGCTGAAGCACGGGCTTATGCTTGCGCCAATGGCGGGAGTTACAGACCGTACCTTCAGGAGTATATGCAGAGAATACGGAGCGGAATATACCGTCAGCGAGATGGTATCCGCCAAGGCTCTTTGTTACGAGCAAAGAGCAAAAAGAAAGGAATATTTTTCATCTGCTACCGCAACTCTTGCGGCGGTGCTTAAAGAGGATTGTCCAATGGCAGTTCAGCTTTTCGGCAAGGAGCCTGAATTTATGGCTGAGGCGGCACGGATGCTCGAAGAAGGCAGTTACCGAGGATGCATCTCTGACGCTAAACCAACAGCCATAGATATAAATATGGGTTGTCCCGTAAGAAAGATAACCGCTAACGGAGAGGGAAGCGCACTTATGAGAACCCCCGCTCTTGCGGGAAAGGTGGCGGAGGCGGTTTGCAAGTCTGTGAGTCTGCCCGTAACCGTAAAGATACGCGCGGGTTGGGATTCTCAAAGTATAAACGCCGTTGAGGTAGCGAAAATACTTGAGGCAGCGGGTGTAAGCGCTATATGCGTTCATGCCCGTACAAGGGAACAGCTGTACACCCCTGGCATAGATTTGGAAATTATTGAGAGCGTAAAAAAGGCGGTAAGTATTCCCGTAATCGGAAATGGGGACATATATTCTGCCGAGGATGCGCAAGTAATGCTTGAGAGCACGGGATGCGACGGAATAATGATAGGACGTGGAGCAATGGGCGCACCTTGGCTGTTTTCTCAGATTAAACACGCTCTTGAGGGCGAGAAATACACGCTGCCGACATACGAGGAGCGTCTGTCGGTAGCTTCACGTCAGCTTTCGCTTATGATAGAGGAGCACGGCGGGCGAACAGGACTTGCCGAGGCAAAGAAGCATATGGCTTGGTATATATCGGGAATGAAGGGAAGCGCCGCCGCAAGAGGTCAGATAATGACAGCCGAAAGTCCCGAGGATATAAATAATATATTTAACGAGCTTTTAGAAAAACAAAACGAAGGATTATGATTTGCGGGGAGTGGGAATAATATGGTATTGATAGTAGCGGAAAAGCCCAGCCTTGGCAGGAACATAGCCGCGGGCTTGGGGAGCTTCTCAAAGCGTGACGGATATCTTGAAAACAAGGATTGCATAATTACTTGGGCATTCGGACACCTGTTTTCACTTGCGGATATTGAAGCATATAATCCAAGACCCGAGGGTGAGCGATATTGGACAATGAAAAATCTCCCCTGCTTTCCCCGAGAATTCCGGTATGAGCTAAGGCTTGACAGCAACAAAAAGGTTGACAGCGGAGTTATAAAACAGTTTAAGATTATAGAAACTCTTTGCAATCGAGAGGATGTAGATACCATAGTAAACGCGGGGGACGCCGACCGAGAGGGAGAGATAATAGTCCGTACCTGTGTAAGCAAGGCGCTAAAGACCCCTAAAACACAAAAAAGACTTTGGCTTCCCGACCAGACTCCCGAAACCGTACGGGCGGCATTTGCCGATATGAAGCTGGAAAATGAATATGACAATCTTGCCAACGAGGGCTACGCAAGGACCTACATAGATTGGCTTTACGGAGTCAACCTTACGCGATTGGCTACTCTTAAAACAGGCACTCTTATGCGTGTGGGCAGAGTAATAGTTCCTATCGTTAGAGCTATATACGACAGAGATATGGCTATAAAAAACTTCATTCCGCAGAAATACTATTCCATATCCAGCAAGGAGCAGACCAACGGTGAAACGGTGGAGCTTCAAAGTAAGCTTCGCTTTGACGGGAGGGAACTTAATAAGGCGCAGCTGACCTGCGAGGAATATAACAAGCAGATTGCCACTGTTACCTCGGTCAAGCGTAAAAAGGACAGCATACTTCCGGGTAAGCTGTACTCGCTCTCGAAGCTCCAGAACGTGCTGGGAAAGAAATATAAGATGTCTATGGCAGAGAGCCTTGAGATAGTGCAAAAGCTCTATGAGAGCGGATATCTTACCTATCCGAGAACCAACTCGGAGTATCTCGCCACAGCGGAAAAGGGAAAGGTTAAGAAGATACTTGAAAATTGCGCCTCACTTGGTTATCCAGTAGTGTTTAAGGATAAAAAGAATATCTTTGACGATAGCAAGATAGAGTCGCATTCGGCAATAACCCCAACCTATAAAATACCCGATAAAACGAAGCTCAGCGAAGCCGAGATGCAGGTTTATTCCACAGTATTCCGCAGATTTATAGCGGTATTCTGCGCGGAGGAATGTATTGCGGAAAAGGTAGAAATAACCGTAAGCGTGGGAGAACTCGAAGACTTTCAGCTAAAGGGGCTTTCCATAAAGGAAAAGGGCTGGATGAAATATGACGACGCCGCCCAAAAGGACAAGATATTGCCAAATCTCAATAAGGGAGATAGGGTAAATATAAATTTCAAGCCAAACGAAAAGGAAACCTCACCCCCCAAGCACTATACCATAGAAACACTTAATAATTATTTGAAAAACCCATTCCGAGAGGAAAAAGCGGCGGCAGAGGATACGGTGGGCGCTGACGACGCGGAGGAATACAGGGCTATGCTTGAGGGAGTGGAGCTTGGAACGGAAGCAACCCGCACTGGAATAATAGATAACGCAAAAAAGAGCGGATATATCCAGCTGAAAAAGGACGTATATACAATATTGCCCGACGGAATATTCCTTATTGAAAGCCTTGAGAGAATGAATATAAATATGGACAAATTCAAGACCTCCGAGATGGGTAAAGCGCTAAAAAGAGTATTCAGAGGAGAGATAGAGGTGGAGGACAGCGTAAAGCTGGCTGTGGATGAGATATCCGCGTATTTTGCCCCAAAGCCCGAGCAGCCGCTGGAGGAGGATACCGAAACAGGCTTCTTCGGTGACGTGGTGGGCAAATGCCCCCTCTGCACAAACGAGGTAAAGAGAAACAAATTCGGGTACGGATGCAGTAATTACAAAAACGGATGTAAATTCACCGTAGGTGCTTATATATGCGGTAGAGCCATATCCGCAAGGAACGTTACGCTCTTGCTTGAAAGTGGGCGCACCTCGGTAATAAAGGGCTTTGTTTCAAAGAACGGGAAGAGCTTTGACGCGGCGTTAAAGCTTGATAACGGCAGATGTGTTTTTGATTTTTAAATATAGAAAGGAGAAAAAATTATGAAAAAAACATGGGTTCGTGTTTTAGTGGCGTTGCTTGTCACACTTGCTCTGGGAGGAATATATTTTTATATAACTCTCCCCGCAATCAATATTTTTAACCAAGGCTTTTGGGTATCCCTTGCTCTTGCTATAGCTTGTTTTACGGTTATATATTCCTTGCTTTCGGCAAGGCAAGGCTTCGCGCCCAAGGGAGTCAGCAAGAAATTCTTTAATTTCGAGGGTAAGACTGTATTAAAGGTATCACTCTCGCTTATAGCAGTACCCGTATTGGTGCTAATAATAGGAAATATCGCGTCATCCACGTTCTTTAACGCCGAGAGATACTCAAATATAATAGAGGTTCCCGAGGCGGTGTTTGAGGAGGATATGCCCGAAACCGCGATAGTAAGCAACATAGCTCTTATGGACAGTCAAACCGCGCAGAAAATGGGCGACAGAACCCTCGGCGCGCTTTCGGACGTTGTTTCCCAGTATGAAATAAATCCCACTTACCGACAGATAAATTACAAGAGAACCCCGCAAAAGGTGTCTAACCTTGAATATGCCGATTTCTTCAAATGGCTGAGCAACCGCAAGAGCGGTATTCCGGGTTACGTTATGGTGGACCCCGTTAACGTCACCGAGGCGAATTATATCAAGCTCCAAAAGCCAATAAAGTATGCGGACAGCGCGTTTTTCGGCGAAGACCTTCACCGAAAGCTCCGTATGTCCTATCCCACAAAGATATTCGGCTCTTATTCCTTTGAGGTGGACGACAACGGCAATCCTTACTATATAGTATCTTGTATGAAGCCCACCGTATTTTTGTTTGGCGCGATGGACGTTGATGAGGTTATAATATTTAATCCCGTTGACGGAAGCTCCGAGATTTACGCTCTGAAGGACGTGCCCTCGTGGGTAGATAACGTATTCACGGGCAATCTTGCCGCGCAGAAATACGACTGGTACGGAACGCTTAAAAACGGCTTTTGGAACAGCATAATAGGCAACAAGGATTGTAAGGTAACCACAGACGACTTCGGATATATAGTTATCGGGGACGACGTATGGTTCTTTACGGGTGTTACCTCTGTTACTAGCGACGAGAGTAATATCGGATTTATTATCAGTAACGCCAGAACGGGTGAATATAAATTCTATCCCGTAATCGGCGCTGAGGAGTACTCTGCTATGAGGGCAGCCGAGGGCGAGGTGCAGGAAAAGGGATACGTAGCGTCCTTCCCGTCGCTTATCAACGTGTCGGGTCAGGCTACCTATATTATGGTGCTCAAGGACAGCGGAGGACTGGTTAAGCTTTACGCGCTGGTAAACGTAGAAAAATACAGCGTTGTAGCCACAGGCACTACTCAGACCGAGGCAAAGCAGGAATATATCAAGCTCTTAAAGCAGAATGGTATAATTACCGGCGGAAGCTCAAGTGAAGACGATACTGTGCCCAGCGCAGATATAACCGTTAAGAACGTGCGTATAGTAACGATGGGCGGCGAATCGGCGGTATATATTACAGGCTCCGACGGATATCTCTATAAGCAGAGCGTCGCGGCAGACGAGAGCGTTCTCCTAATAGAGGAGGACAACGTGCTGACTGTGTCCTATTATGAAACCGACGTTGAAAAGATAAGACAAATATCCGAGTGGAGCTTCAAGAGTACCGAGGCAGAGCAATGAAATACACGGTAAAGGAAATAATGGCTCACGTAGATCACACCCTGCTTTTGCAGGGTGCTACGTGGGAGGATATAAAGACGGTGTGCGATGATGCCGAAAAATATGGTACGGCATCTGTTTGTATCCCGCCGTCCTTTGTAAGCCAAGCAGCTCAATATTTGAAGGGAAGAGTTGCCGTATGTACTGTTATAGGATTTCCCAACGGATATAACACCACAGCTATAAAATGCGCTGAAGCAAAGGACGCTATTGATAACGGCGCGGATGAGTTAGATATGGTTATCAATATAGGCGACCTTAAAGCGAAAAAGTATGATACTGTCACAGAAGAAATAAGGGCTTTAAAGGCGGTATGCGGAGAAAAAATACTTAAGGTAATTATAGAAGCCTGCCTTCTGACCGAGGATGAAAAGATAGCTATGTGTAAAATAGTTACCGAGGCGGGGGCGGACTACATAAAGACCTCCACGGGATTTTCTACGGGCGGAGCTACCGCTGCCGACATTAAGCTGTTTGCCGAGAACGTAGGAAATAATGTAAAAATAAAGGCGGCAGGGGGCATAAAAAGCTTTGAGGACGCGGAGCTGTTTTTATCCCTTGGTGCCCAAAGACTGGGAACAAGCCGATTGGTTACGCTGCTTAAGGGCGACAAGACAAAAAGCAATTATTGATTGGAGTAGAAATGCCAAGATTTTTTGTAAGACAGGACAGAGTAAGGGATAACCTTATTTCAATAATAGGTGACGATGCCCATCACATAGCCCGTTCACTGAGAATGGCGGTGGGCGAGGAGATAACCGTTTGCGATATGCAGGGAAATGAATATACCTGCAAAATCAGCTCCTTTGATGAGGACAGAGAGGTTATATCCGAGATAATTTCCACTAAGCATTCAGAAAATGAGCCGAAGATATTCATAAGACTCTTTCAGGCGCTACCCAAGGGTGATAAGCTTGACACAATAATACAAAAGGCCGTGGAATGCGGGGTAGGGGAGATAATTCCCTTTGAGAGTGAGCGCTGTGTAGTAAGGATAAAGAGTGACGCGGAGGAACGCAAGACCGAGCGCAGACAAAGAATAGCCGCAGAAGCGGCAAAGCAGTGCGGCAGAAGCGTTATCCCCGAGATAAAGCACTCTGTTAGCTTCAGAGATGCCATAGGTCAGGCTTTGGAGAGTGATATTTGTCTTTTCTGCTATGAAGGTGACGGCACAGAGCCTCTTGGGACAATTCTTCGGGGATTTGAGTCGCGTATGCCGCAGAACATATCTCTTTTCGTAGGAAGCGAAGGAGGCTTTTCGGTGAAGGAGGCGGAGGCGGCAAGAGCTCTTGGAATGAAAATGACGGGTCTAGGAAAGAGAATACTTCGCACCGAAACCGCCTCAGGCTTTGTTCTTGCTTGTATAGTTTGCGCTACCGAGCTTTGATGTTTTTACACATTATTAACAATTTTTTTAAAATTTTTATAAAAAATATTTAAAACGCTATTGAAAAATCACAAAAAAAGGTGTATAATATAGGTCAGTATGTACAATTGATTTTTTAATACGTTTATAAGAGGTTTAAGATATGTCGAACAGATTATTCCAAGGTGTTATATATCAGATGAAGGATGCCTTTGACCGCACAACAGGCGTTATAGACGAAAACGGAGTGGTCATAGCGTGTTCCGATTTGGGTAAGATGGGCTCGGTTCGCGAGGGAGTGGTTGAAGGAATGCCCTTCGCAAACGAGGTAATGGCTCTTGATGGATATACATACCGCTATATGGGTACGGGACAGAAGAGCGAATATATCGTATTTATTGAGGGTGAGGATAAGATTGCCGAGAAGATGTCAAAGCTTCTTGCTGTTTCTCTTGGCAACATAAAGAGCCTTTATGACGAAAAGTACGACAAGGGTTCGTTTATTAAAAATATAATCATCGACAACATACTTCCAAGCGATATATACATAAAATCCAAGGAGCTTCATTTTAATATCGAGGAGCCAAGAATAGTATTCCTTATCAAATTTTTCGGTAAGACCGATATGCTCCCCTTTGAGATGCTCCAGAATATGTTTCCGGACAAGTCCCGTGACTACGTTATCAGCGTAGGTGAGCACGATATAGTTCTCGTTAAGGAGCTTAAGCCCGGCACGGAAATGAGAGAGATAGAGAAGATGGCGGTAAACATTGCCGACACACTCTCTACTGAATTCTATACTAAGGTGGCTATCGGTATATCTACTATCGTAGAGAATATCAAGGACCTTGCCAAGGCATATCAGGAGGCTCAGGTAGCTCTTGAGGTAGGAAAGGTATTTGAAACCGAGAAGAACATAATCAGCTATGAAAATCTTGGTATCGGCAGACTTATATATCAGCTTCCAACCACCCTTTGTGAAATGTTCTTGCAGGAGGTATTCAAGAAGGGAAGCCTTGAATCCTTGGACCGTGAAACGCTGATGACTATTCAGTGCTTCTTTGAGAACAACCTCAACGTTTCCGAAACGTCAAGAAAGCTGTTCGTACACAGAAACACACTTGTATATAGACTTGAAAAGATACGCAAGCTCACAGGACTTGACCTGAGGGAGTTTGAACATGCCATCACCTTTAAGGTAGCTTTGATGGTAAGAAAATATCTCGATTCCAAGACGGTAAAGTTTTAATAGTCTGCACAGAAAAAGCATATAATTTCATTGCGAAATGCTCCCTTGTGAGTATTTCGCATTTGAATTGAATATGGCTGCTTTTTAAGACTTCAAAGTTATATTTCACCCTTGAAAAATCAGAAGAAACGGGGAAGACTCTGAATGTCAGAAGAGAATAAAAATTTAGAAAACACAGATAACGGTCAGGCAGAAGAGAGTATTGGCGAGAATATTGTCGATAATTCGGTAGAGCAGATAATAAGTGAACCGACATTAGAGGTTCAGGAGAAAACCAAGAAAAAAATAAAGCTTTCACTAAGCAGCTGCATACTTTCGGGTATTGCCATTATTCTGGCAACCTTTATGCTTACCTACACTATATGCAGCAGTCTTTATCAAAAGCAACTGTCTGATATATATAAGGATAACGCTCACAACGGAAGCTCCCAATCGGGATTATCCGAAGTAGATATAATAGACCTTTTGCTTGAAAACTATTTCTACGGAGATATAGATAAGGATAAGCTTACCGAGGAGTCCCTGAAGGCATATCTTGCCGCCACAGGAGATATCTACGCCGCGTATTATACTCAGGAGGAGCTTGACGCTTCTAACGACGAGGGCGCGGGAAGAATGTACGGCATAGGCGTGAACGTAATAAATTCCAAGGTGACAGTTCAAGGCAAGGAATACTCTGTGCTGAAGATAATCAACGTGATGAAGGGTTCTCCCGCACAGGAGGAGGGACTTCGCGCGGGTGATATGATAGCCTATGCGGGTATTGGGGAAGCTCGGCAGTCGATAGAGCAGTTAGGCGGATATGACGAGATTCTCCGCAAGCTAAAGGGCGAGGAAAATACCAAAGCAGAATTTACTGTCTTTAGAAAAAACGGAGATACCTACGAGGAAAAGGAATTTAAGGTAACACGCCGTCAGGTGACTACCGAGTCTGTATATTCCAGAGTATCCGAGCTTAACAGTAAGATAGGCATAATAAAAATAACGGGCTTTGAGCTTAAAACTCCCGTCCAGTTTTGTGATGCTGTTGAAGAACTGAAAAAGCAGGGATGCGACAAATTCGTTATAGACGTACGGTACAATCCCGGCGGATACGAGATATCCGTAGCGGCTGTGCTCAGTTATTTTCTTGACGAGGGTGACGTGTATATACGTACCAAAAATAATAGCGGAGCGATAAGCGAAAAAAAGGTTGGAGTGGTATCCGACCTTGAGGGCGATTACGCCACCTGCAACGTATCCAAGGAGGATATTGGAAAATATAAAGACCTTAATATGGTGGTGCTTTGTAATGAGAATACCGCAAGCGCGGGAGAGCTGTTTACGGCTACCTTCAGGGATTACGGGCTTGGCGCTATAATTGGAACTACTACCTTCGGAAAGGGTAAGATGCAAACCACCTATACTCTCGCTCCATTTGGACTAAAGGGCGCAGTCAAGTTTACCACTCATATGTATTACTCGGCAAAAAGCGAGGGATATGACGGAATAGGAATAGAGCCTGACTATCCGATAGAGCTGAGCAAGGAAGCGGCAGAGTATAATATTTATGAACTCCCCGACGAAAAAGACAATCAATTGCAAGAAGCAATAAAACATTTTAAATAACAGCAAAGGAGCATAAAAAATGGCAGCAGAACAGAAATATACAAAAGAAGGCTTTAAGAAGCTTCAGGAGGAGTACGAGTACCTTACAAAGGTGAGAATGGAAGAGATAAAGGTAGCGATAGCAGAGGCGCGCTCCTTTGGTGACCTTTCGGAGAACGCTGAGTACGACGCGGCAAAGAATGAGCAGACCAAGTGCTTTACAAGAATAAAAGAGCTTGAGGAGCTTATCCAGCACGCAATCGTTGTTGAAGAAAGCGACAATGGCACAGTAGGTCTTGGATCGGGCGTAAGGATAACCCGTGACGGCGTAGAGTGCGAGTACAAGATAGTAGGCTCTAACGAGGCAGACCCCTTTGAAAACAAGATTTCAGACCGCTCGGCGGTGGGCGCGGCTCTTATAGGCAAGAAGAAGGGCGACGTTGTACAGGCTACCACCAACAAGGGCAAGGTAGTTGAAATAAAGATTTTGGACGTTTTTAAAGCTTAAGAAATAAGACATTGTAGGACTGTCGCGCTTTTAGTGACAGCCCTACGTTGCGTTTTGAGGAATTGAAAAATGAGAGAAGAAAAGCAATATACCGAAGGTATAGTAATTGAAAAGGGCAGGTTTTTAACCTGGCTCGATAATTTTTGGTATCACTATAAATGGCATACCATAGTAGCGGCATTTCTTTTGATAGTGGCAGTTATCTGCATCGCGCAAAGCTGTACAAAGGAAAAGAGCGATATTACGGTTACCTATGCAGGACCTGTATATTTGGATGGGGAGAAAACAGCTAATATAAGGACAGTATTATCTAAAGAGCTTCCTAGGGATAGCTTCGGAGATGGCGCGGTCGCAAATGCCCTGAGCTATCTTATTATGTCCGAGGAACAGATAAAAGAGGCTGAGAAGGGAGTAAATCCCGATGGCTCAAAGGTTTACATAGACCGCGCCTTTATCGTTGAACAGCAGGAGACCTTTGACTCATTACTTGCTACCGATAAAAGCTCCATACTGCTTTTAGACCCATATCTCTTTAGCATGCTTGGCGGTAACGCCGACTCTAAAAGACTTTGCGACTTAAGCGAAATATTGGGTTATACTCCCGAGGGAGCAGTAAGCAGATTTGGAATAAAACTTGGAGATACCGAGATATATAATACAAATCCCGCGCTTCAGGTGCTTCCCGCCGACACGGTGCTGTGCTTACACGTTAAGCGTTATTTGCAAAAGGAAGAGGATTACGACAAAGAGATAGAAGCCTTTAAGGCTTTTGCTGTGCTTGATACAGACGGAGATAAGACCGAAGAATGAAAAGCAAATGGACGTCAAACACCGCCCTCCTTTTGGCGGCAATAATATGGGGCTTTGCCTTTGTTGCGCAGGTGGAGGGTACTAAGTATATAGGCTCTTTTACTATGATAGGCTTCAGGTTTACCATAGGAATAATATCACTTTTGCCTGTGGTCTTACTGTTTGAGCGGGGAAGGACCGACAGAGCAGAAAGAAGGCTGACAGTAAAAGCATCTGTAATAACGGGAATCGTGCTGTTTTGCGCCATAACCCTTCAGCAGTTCGGTATCGAGATAACAGCCAGCGCGGGTATATCGGGCTTTATAACAGGACTTTATATGATATTCGTGCCCTTCGTATATCTGGTGCTTTTTAAAAAGAAGACAGGAATACAGGTATGGATAGGCGCGCTGTTTGCCTTTGTCGGACTGTTTTTGCTTTGCTATAAGCCCGGAGAGGGCATTGCCTTTGGACTTGGTGAGCTACTGTTGCTTTTTGGTTCGTTTTTCTGGACCGCCCACGTAATGCTTATCGAGCATTTTGGCAAAAGGCTGCGCTCTCTGCACTATTCGTGGGGGCAGTTTGCCGTATGCGCGGTTTTGGGAATGATATGCGCCTTTGCCTTTGAGGACGTGAGTGTACAAGCTCTGCTTGACGCAAAATGGGCGCTACTTTATTGCGGAGTTCTTTCCAGCGGATGCGCTTATACCCTACAGGTAGTTGGACAGAAGAAGGCAGACCCTACCTACGCTGTCATAATCCTATCTACCGAATCGGCGTTCAGCGCCATTGGCGGAGCTATCTTTGGCATAGATTCCATATCGGCCATAGGATATTTGGGCTGCGCGTTTATGTTTTTGGGAATCCTCTGTACTCAGGTCAGAATTAAGAGTAAAAAAGGCAGGGACACCGAATACTTGGAAAAACAGATGTAAATGCTAACACCGAGGAGGTGTTACTATGAAAGAAAATAAAAGAAAAGACTTTTTTAAGGGCTTTTTCGTGGGACTTTACGTTGTTGGCGCGATTGCGCTTATTATGCTGACAGCATTCTGGATATTTCTATAAGAGGTAAAAATGAGGCTTGATAAATTTTTGGGGCTGTGCGGTTGCTGCTCAAGGTCGGACGCTAAGAAGGCAATCCGCGGCAGAAGCGTTACGGTAAACGGAAGCGTGGCAAAAAGCGGGGATATGCAGGTGGACCCCAATACCGATATTATTGCTTATTTCGGCAAAGAGGTCATTTACAGAGAATATAACTATATTATGCTCAACAAGCCCGAGGGAGTGGTAAGTGCCACCGAGGACGGACGTGACGTAACCGTGCTTGACCTTCTTCCACCCGATGTCAGAAACGACAGAATGTTTCCTTGCGGAAGGCTTGATAAGAACACTCTTGGGCTGGTTTTGCTTACCGATAACGGAGAGCTGGCTCACGAGCTGCTCTCGCCTAAAAGCCATGTGAGTAAAAAATATAGCTTTAAAGCAGAGCATCCATTGACTCCAGAGGAGGCAAAACGCTTTGAGAACGGGCTTGTACTTGATGACGGCTACGAAACCCTACCCGCTCATATAGAGCTTTACGGCGATGGAAGCGAGGGTATTATAACTCTTACAGAGGGAAAATATCACCAGATAAAGCGGATGCTTGCTTCCTTGAATAATAAAATAACCTATCTTGAAAGGATTACCTTCGGGCCTCTCACTCTTGACGGTACGCTTGAGAGAGGACAGTGGAGATATCTTACCGAGGATGAGATAAACGCCCTAAAGGCGCACAGACAAACGATTAAAGAAAGCTTATAAACGGAGATTTATCTATGGACATTATTAAAAGATTAGCAGAGGAATTTAATATAAAGCAGGAGCAAGTAGAGAAAACGGTTGCTCTTATTGACGACGGAAATACTATTCCGTTTATTGCCCGCTACCGCAAGGAGGAAACGGGAAGCCTTGACGACAACATACTCCGCGAACTTGATGACAGACTTACTTATCTGCGTAACATAGAGAAGAGAAAGGAAGAGGTAAGAAATCTTATAACCGAGATGGGAAAGATGACCGACGAAATAGCAGATGCTATTGACAAGGCTCAGACCATAACCGAGGTAGATGACATTTACCGTCCCTTCCGCCCTCATAGAAAGACCAGAGCGTCGGTGGCGCGAGAGAAGGGTCTTGAGCCTTTAGCGGAGCTTATTTTGGCTCAGGAGGACTCTTATATACCTTCTATTGAGGAGCAAGCCGAGAGCTTTGTTAGCGAGGAGAAGCAGGTAGAAAGTGCGAAGGATGCTATCACGGGAGCTTGTGATATTATAGCGGAAAGCATATCGGATAATGCCGATTTCCGTAAGACGGTAAGAAAGATAACCTTTGATACGGGCTTTATAACCACAAAAAGCAATACCGAAGAGGATACTGTATATTCAATGTATTACGACCATTCGGAGCTTATTTCCAAAATTCCCGCCCACAGAGTTCTTGCCATAAACCGCGGGGAGAAGGAAGAGATACTTAAGGTAAGCGTAAGCGTTGAAAAGGGAATTATCCTTAATTATCTTTGCACAGAGATGATAACAAATCTTAGAAGCCCTGCCTCGAAATACGTTGAGGCAGCCGTTATAGACAGCTATGACAGACTTATTGCCCCCTCAATAGAAAGAGAGGTACGCAACGACCTTTTTGACACCGCAAGTGAGGGCGCGATAAAGCTCTTTGCCGATAACCTTAAGCATTTGCTTATGCAATCTCCTCTTAAGGGGAAAACGGTGCTTGGCTTCGACCCCGGATATATAAACGGATGCAAGACCGCCGTGGTGGACAAGACAGGAAAGGTGCTTGATACGGCTGTGGTATATCCCACTACAAAGTCGAGGTTCAAGACCGAGGAAGCGGCAAAAATCATAAAGAATATGGTAGAAAAGTATCACGTGGACGTTGTAGCTATCGGAAACGGAACAGCATCCAGAGAGAGCGAGATATTTATAGCTGATACCCTCAAGGACGTTAATTACGACTGTAAATATATTATTATAAGCGAGGCGGGAGCATCTGTTTATTCGGCTTCCAAGCTCGCCGCTGAAGAATTCCCCGAGTTCGACGTAATGCAACGTTCAGCAGTATCCATAGCAAGACGATTGCAGGACCCCCTTGCGGAGCTTGTAAAAATAGACCCTAAGTCTATCGGCGTGGGGCAGTATCAGCACGATATGAAGCCCGCAAGGCTTGACGGAGCCTTGCAGGGTGTTGTTGAGGATTGCGTAAACTCGGTAGGAGTTGACCTCAATACTGCATCCTATTCCTTGCTGTCTTACATTTCGGGAATAAATATGACCAGCGCAAAGAATATTGTAAAATACAGAGAAGAGAACGGAGAGTTCAAATCAAGAAACGCTATCCTTAAGGTGCCGAGAATAGGAGCAAAGGCCTTTGAGCAGTGCGCGGGATTTTTGCGCGTCCCTCACTCCAAGGAGATTCTGGATAATACTGGCGTACACCCCGAATCCTACGAGGCGGCGCATAAGCTGCTGACTATGTTTGGGTACTCGGAAAAGGATGTAGCAGAAGGAAAGCTTGCTGAGCTACCCGAAAAAATAAAGGCATACGGAAGCGCAAGGGTATGCGAGGAATGCGGGGTTGGCGCGCCTACTCTGCATGATATAGTTTCAGAGCTTCTTAAGCCGGGAAGAGATATAAGAGATAGCCTTGAGCCGCCTATGCTCCGTCAGGACGTAATGGGCATTGAGGACCTTAAGCCCGATATGGTCCTTCAGGGAACTGTAAGAAACGTAATTGATTTCGGCGCATTCGTTGATATTGGAGTACATCAGGACGGACTTGTTCATATCTCTGAGCTTGCCGACCGATTTGTAAAGCATCCGTCCGAGATAGTATCGGTAGGAGATAGGGTAGAGGTGCGTGTTCTTTCTGTGGATATAAAGAAAAAGAGAATAGCACTTTCAATGAAAAAAGGAAAGCAATGTTAACAAAAAAGACCTCAAATACGGCTTTTTATAGGAATTTTGTCTATTTTGCACAAATAAAAAGATGAAATTTTGGGGATTTATCCGCTTCCATTTTTCGTAAAAATTTGGTATAATATAATACGGTATATAGACAAGTATTATTACCTAACTTCGTAATAATTTCAGGAGGCTCAAAAATATGGCAAGCTTATCTCTTAGACACATTTATAAGAAGTATCCCGGTGGAGTAACCGCCGTTTCGGATTTTAACCTCGAGGTCAAGGACAAGGAATTTCTTGTGCTCGTAGGTCCTTCTGGATGTGGTAAGACAACCACCCTTCGTATGATAGCAGGACTTGAGGAGATATCCGAGGGAGAGCTTTTCATCGGCGACAGACTCGTTAACGATGTAGCACCTAAGGACAGAGAGATCGCGATGGTTTTCCAGAACTACGCTCTTTATCCTCATATGTCTGTTTTTGAAAATATGTCCTTTGGACTTAAACTCAATAAAGTACCTAAGGAAAAGATCAAGCGTCTTGTTGAGGAAGCAGCAAGAATACTTGATATAAGCCACCTTCTCGACAGAAAGCCCAAGGCTTTGTCAGGTGGTCAGAAGCAGCGTGTTGCGCTGGGTAGAGCTATCGTTCGTGAACCCAAGGTATTCTTGCTTGACGAGCCTCTTTCTAACCTTGACGCAAAGCTCCGTGCAGCCATGAGAACCGAGCTTACAAAGCTTCATAAGCGTGTTGGAACTACCTTCGTATATGTAACCCACGACCAGGTAGAGGCTATGACCATGGCTACCAGAATCGTTGTTATGAAGGACGGTCTTATTCAGCAGGTTGATACACCTCAGGTTCTTTACGATTCTCCTTGCAATATATTCGTTGCGGGCTTTATCGGAACTCCTCAGATGAACTTCATCAACGGAAAGCTTGTTAAGAAGGGTGACGGTGTTTACTTTGAATTCCAGCAGGTATCGCTTAAGCTTCCCGCGGACAAAGCAAACGCTCCCGAGCTTGCTGATTACATTGGACAGGAGGTTGTTGTTGGTCTTCGTCCCGAGGCTCTTTCTGATGTTGAAGCTACGGTTAAAGCTAATCCCGAGTACTCATTTGAGGTTAACGTTGACGTTACAGAGCTTATGGGTGCCGAGATATATCTTTATCTTAAGGTCGGTGACCCCGAGAACGAGCCTACATCTCTTATCGCTCGTGTTTCTTCACGTTCTCAGTCCAGAGCAGGAGATAAGATCAAGGTTGCTGTTGATATGTCCAGATTCCATATCTTTGACAAGGATACAGAGCGTTGTGTGCTCCACTAATGTAAAATATAACGAGGTTGCGTATGCAACCTCGTTTTTTGTCACATTGATTTAAACAATGGAGAACATAGAGAAGCCTACTAAATAATCAAGAGGTGATGATTTGAAACGCTTAATTTTTCACGTTGACGTTAATAGCGCTTTTTTGTCGTGGGAAGCGGCTAAGCGAGTCCGTCAGGGAAAGGAGGATATAAGACTTATCCCATCTGCTGTAGGCGGCGACAGAGATAAGAGAACGGGAGTTATATTAGCTAAATCTATACCCGCCAAAAAATACGGAATTAAAACAGGTGAGCCGGTAGCATTAGCGCTCAGAAAATGTCCGGAGCTTTATCTGGTGCGACCTGATTTCAGGTTATATGAGAGCTGTTCTGCGGCATTTATGGATATATGCCGTGAATATGCTCCTGTTGTAGAGAAGTATTCTATTGATGAATGCTTTCTTGATATGAGCGGAACCGAGAGAATATATCCAGAACCCTTAGCAGTCGCTAATAAAATACGTGAAGATATAAAAGAAAAGCTGGGCTTTACCGTTAATATAGGCATAGGCTCAAATAAGCTTTTGGCAAAGATGGCAAGCGATTTTGAAAAGCCCGATAAGGTGCATACGCTTTTCGAACACGAAATACGGGATAAGCTGTGGAAGCTCCCTGTTAGAGAGCTGTTTACAGTTGGAGCTTCTACCGCGGATAAGCTTGAACGAGCGTGTATTAAAACCGTTGGAGAGCTGGCGGGATTTGACGTGCGGATTCTCAAATCATTGGTTGGAACAAAGCTTGGAGAACAGCTTCACTTATTTGCCAACGGAATAGATGATAGCCCCGTAACCGATACACCTGAAAAAGCAAAAGGATATAGTAATTCCACTACGCTTGAAAACGACATTACTAATACAGAGGATGCTTATAGGATTTTGTTGGCTTTGTCAGATACCACAACAGCTCGAATGAGAGCAGATGGAGCGAGAGCCTATTGTGTAGGTGTCACTATAAGAGGAAATGATTTCAAGGACCGCTCACATCAACGAAGACTTACAGAAGCAACAGATATAACCGCCGAGGTGTTTAAGCTGTGCAAGCAACTTTTTAATGAGCTTTGGGATAAACGTACTCCTCTTAGACTTTTGGGGATTTCCTTGACTAACGTGACCTGTGAAGAGGAAGCACAAATATCTTTTTTTGAGGACAACGGAAAAGAGAAGGCAAGAGCCGCAGATAAGGCTTTAGACGATATCAGAAATAAATTTGGAGTCGATACCATTACTCGCGGAGCTTACGGTACTTCTATACGGATAGGAACAAAGCACAAGTCGCAAATGGATAATGAAAACCAAAAATAAATATCCCCCCGTATAACGGGGGGTATTTCATTTTCGGACATAGCCCTAATACTACTGGCTGCGCACAAGTGCGCTTTTATTGGCCTGCCAGCCATGCAATGGATACTTGCTACCCGTAAACGGGTTTCACCATGAGCCTCCCTTGTGTAAAGGGAGGTGGCATTTTCGCAAGAAAATGTCGGAGGGATTGTAAAAG
>JAZNXE010000007.1:0-2395 GCA_045593725.1 Eubacteriales bacterium | reverse complement strand
AGGTCCCAAGGGTTCGGCTGTCCGCCGATTAAAGTGGTACGCGAGCTGGGTTCAGAACGTCGTGAGACAGTTCGGTCCCTATCTGTCGTGGGCGTAGGATATTTGAGAGGAGCTGACCTTAGTACGAGAGGACCGGGTCGGACGCACCTCCGGTGCACCAGTTGTTCTGCCAAGGGCATAGCTGGGTAGCCGCGTGCGGATGAGATAAACGCTGAAGGCATCTAAGCGTGAAACTCGCCTCAAGATTAGATATCCCTCTAACTTCGAGTTAGTAAGGTCACTTGCAGACTACAAGTTTGATAGGTCGGAGGTGTACGCACAGTAATGTGTTTAGCTGACCGATACTAATAGACCGAGGGCTTGAACTTTTACAGTTCAACGATTTTAATTACTTGAGTTTCGCTTCTTCCTTCTTTAACTTTGTTCGGTTCTCAATGGACATATAGATTTACGGAGCAGCCTTTGTGTTGTTCCTTTTTTTTGCGAACCTGAAATTTTGATATGATAGGAGGCGTGGTACCCGAATGAAACTTAATAAGGAAATAAAAGCGATACTTTTTGATCTTGACGGTACATTGCTTCCTCTTGATCAATCTTACTTTGTAAAGCAATATTTTAAGCGTCTTGCCGCTTATGGGGCTACTCTTGGTATCGACCCTCAAAGACTTATTGACGGTACTCTGGCGGGTACGGAGGCAATGATACGTAACGACGGAAGAAAAACCAACAGGGAAGTATTCTGGGATGCCTATTTTGCCTTTATGGGTGAGCGCAGGGACGACCTTGAGGGACTTCTTGATAAGTTCTATTTTGACGGCTTTAAGGAGTTGCGGGAATATACACTTGAAAATACTTCGGCGGTGAAGATAGTCGAGGCGGCTCGCGGCGAGGGAAGAAAGGTAGCTCTTGCTACCAATCCTGTATTTCCAATGCAGGCGCAGATTGAAAGACTCAGCTGGCTGGGGCTTTCGGGGAAGGATTTTGACCATATAACCTCGTATGACAACTCGAGATACTGCAAGCCCAATCCCGAATATTACCGCGAGATATGCAGAATTATAGGTGTTCTGCCTGAGGAGTGCCTTATGATAGGCAATGACGAGAGCGACGATATGAAGGGCGCATCTTTGGCGGGAATGGAGTGCTTCCTTGTTACTGACCACAGAATTATGGCTGATAATTTTATGTGGACGGGTCAGAGAGGCAGCTTTGAGCAGGCGCTCAGAATGATTGAGAAAATGTGATTTTGATTTTTGGCTTTTTTGAAAAAAGCTTGGCAAAAAACCTACTCTAAGATAATTATAAAATTGTTTGGGCAATTTTGCTCTCTACGGAGATTTGGTTAATTTTATGAGGTAGAAACCCGTCGGACTCGCCGACGGGTTTCTTAATTTATTATAAAGGACAGTCGAGGACGCCTGTCCCTACGGGAAGGTTGTGTAATAAAGAGAGCGAGGCACAATTTAGCCTCCCTGCGGAGGGAGAGTGCGGGCAGTTGGGTAATATGCTTCTTCAAAGGAAAGCAAGACGCTTTTAGTTGCGCAGGCTCCTCCACCGCTTCGCGGAGCCCCCTCTCGGAGGGAGCCTAAAAAAGCGAGGCGCAAACTATTATAAAGCCTTCCCCAGTGGGGGAAGGTGGCAGCCGAAGGCTGACGGATGAGGTGTCTTTAACACAAACTAACTCCTCATCCACCACTTCGTGGTCCCCCTTCTCCCGCAGGAGAAGGCTAAAGAGAGAGAGAGGCACCTAAGTTTGTGCCTCGCTTTTATAATGTCATCCTGAGCGGAGCCCCGCCGAGATTCCGCTTACGCGCCCTCACTGCGTTCGGGTTCGATTTCGCTTCGCTTCACTCAGAATGACACGGGCGGGGCGTAGTCGAACGCGTAGCGCGACAGCAAGGCTGTCGGGATCTCCTCAAAGATTTTGTTATCTTTAATTATCATCCGCCATGGCAATATCGCCGTCGGTGCATTTTACGGTGTAGTTGCCGATACTATCGTTCCATCCGTAACCTTTTTCAATAGCCTTCCATTCCGCCTTTGTACCTTGGAAGTTTATAGCCGTAAGTCCTCTGCAAAAGGAGAACGCATGACGGCCAATACTGGTAACGCTGTCAGGTATAGTTATACTCGTAAGTCCTGTGCACTCGTAGAACGCATCCTCTCCAATGCTCGTGACGCTGTTGGGTATAGTTATACTTGTAAGTCCTGCGCACCGGTAGAACGCATAATCTGCAATAGTTTTAGTTCCTTCTTTTACCGTATATGCACCCGATATAGTTTCCTTTGCCTCTATCAAATGATTTCCAATATACAACACGCCGTTATCCCAATTTGATTCATTGTTATAGTATGCTGTATTATAGAACGCAGAACCGCCAATGCTCGTGACACT
>JAZNXE010000006.1:0-19826 GCA_045593725.1 Eubacteriales bacterium | reverse complement strand
CGTTGAACTATACGTTTTTAGCAAATACTTTGTGGGCTGGTTGTCGGGTAATGTGGTATCGCTACTATCTGCATAATTCGGCGGTGTGACATCATTTTCTCCGTTATCGGTATTACTTGGAGTGCTATCACAAGCAACCAATAAGAGCAGAATTAATGCGGTAACAATGAGTGGTAACAGTTTTTTCATTTTCTTTTCCTCCAAAAGATAAATATAAAATAAAAAAGAGCGTCAACCGTAGTTAACGCTCTGAAAAACGCAAACTCCGATTGCTGCTACACAAACTAAATTAGAATTAGGGTATTGACCATAATCATTTAGTAGAGCTTGCGATTTTACCAAGTTCAAAAATGATTATGGCGAAAAAAGGGTATAATATCCCCGTAAAGACAAAAATACCGCTAATTCTAATATTCAGTTTGTGTAGCATATTCATTATATCATATTTTTTGCGGTTTGTAAACATATTTATCGAAATTTCATCCCTTTACCTTTCGGGAAACAGAAAAAAGGCTCCCCTTACATAAGGGAGCCTTTTATGTTCATCTATTGCTTGCCCTTTTTCCTGACAAGCACTGAATTTGTGCCTACAAATACGAAAATACGGCATACCTCTTTCGAGATATACCGTATCCTTGCAAAAACTGTCCTTTAGCACGTCTGGCTTATGTAAGCGGATTTTTGTTATTTAATTAATTGCCAAACATATCAAGCTGGTCACCTTTTTGGTGCGTAGTCGTTTCCTTGTAGGGAATACCGAGATGCTCATAAGCGAGTCTTGTTACACAGCGTCCTCTTGGGGTTCTGCTAAGGAAGCCTATCTGTAACAGATACGGCTCGTAAACGTCCTCAAGGGTTATGGCTTCTTCGCCCACAGTCGCCGCAAGGGTTTCAAGACCTACGGGACCGCCGTTATAGAATTTTATAATGGTTTCCATCATCTTTCTGTCGGTATTATCAAGTCCCAAGCCGTCAATCTCAAGACGCTGGAGGGCAAAGTTAGCTATTTGGCTGTCTATTACCGATTTGCCGCTCACCTGAGCAAAGTCACGCACACGCTTAAGAAGTCTGTTGGCAACACGCGGTGTTCCGCGAGAGCGTGAGGCTATCTCGTAAGCGCCGTCCTGAGTTATCTCAAAGCCGAGAATACCCGCGCTTCGCATAACTATGGTTGTAAGCTCCTCGGGGGTATATAGCTCAAGCTTCAGCATAACGCCAAATCGGTCGCGCAGAGGAGTGGTCAACTGACCCGCTCTTGTGGTAGCTCCGATAAGAGTGAATCTGGGAAGGTCAATTCTAATGCTTCTCGCCGAAGGACCTTTACCGATAATGATATCCAGCGCATTGTCCTCCATGGCGGGATAAAGTATCTCTTCGACCGAGCGTGACAGACGGTGTATCTCGTCAATAAAGAGCACGTCACCGGGGGCAAGATTGGTAAGCAGAGCCGCAAGGTCGCCCTGTTTTTCAATAGCGGGACCCGACGTAACTCGAATGTTAACTCCCATTTCCGCCGCAATGATATTTGAAAGCGTTGTTTTTCCAAGACCGGGAGGTCCGTAAAGAAGAACGTGGTCAAGGTTCTCACCGCGCATTTTTGCCGCTTCGATATATATTTTCAAATTTTCCTTTACCTTGTCCTGACCGATGTAGTCGTCAAGACATTTCGGACGAAGGGAGGTGTCGGTGTCGCTATCCTCGTGGGTATAGGAGGTAGTAACTATTCGGTTTTCAAAATCAAGCTCGTCGCCAAAATTCTCATCAAACATTACCGTACCTCCTTGTTATCGCATAAGCTTTTTGAGAGCAAGACGGATAATATCGTCAAGCTCAAGATTTTCAATATCCATACCGCGTAAAGCCGCCGATGCCTCGCTCCTTGAATATCCCAGAACAGAAAGGGCATCCTCGGCATCCTTCCTCTTGCTCGAAGGCACAGCACTTATAGATTCCTCAATTGAGGTAAGCTCGTCCCCCTCAAAAACGGTTTCCTTCTGGAGTCTGTCCTTAAGCTCCAGAACTATGCGCGCGGCGGTCTTAGGACCTACTCCGTTTGCTTTTGCAATGGCTTTTTTATCATCTGTGCATATAGCCACTGCCAGCTTCTGGGGAGTAAGCTGAGTTAATATGGAAATCGCTGCCTTTGGACCTACGCCCGACACCGTTATAAGAAGCTTAAAGGAAGAAAGCTCCTCCTCCCGTGAAAATCCAAACAGCTCTACTCCGTCCTCACGGACAGACATATAAGTGAAGAGCTTTACGGCGGGCGGCTCGGATACCGTCAGATGCGGCGGCATATCTGCGTGAGTAGTACCCGATATGGTAAGCTTATATCCCACGCCCCCTGCATCTACTACCGCGAAGGAGGGGTCAAGATGAGCGAGCTTGCCGCTTATATAGTAAAACATAAATGTCCTCCCAAATTAAGATTTATCATTTGTATCTGTGAAATTGTCGGTATCATTACGTGCCAATGGCTCGTGAACACATTTATCAGATGCTTGGTTATTTGCCGTTTCTAAAATTTTAATTGGAACAGACTCTGTGTCCTTAAGCACCCAAAAGTCATCGGGATATTGAGGTGTTCTATTCTTAAAGAGAGTTTTTCTCAGGATAAATTCAGCTGCGCAGAGAATAAGGAAGCCCACAATGCCTATTAAGGATAAGGCAAAGCCCAAGTGATAGCAATCGGGGTCGTACTTAAAGGTCAAGGTATGCTCGCCTACCGACTTTATATCAAACGCCATAAGAGCGTCAAAGGCTTGGTAAATTTCCACCTGCTTTCCGTCCACAAATACCTTCCAGCCCTCGTCATAAGGAATAGTTGTGAGTATCATCTGGTCGCCCTCAGAGGTATTTATGCTGCCTATAAGCTCCTGGTCACTTGATTGGTTACTGACATTGAACTGAGGTTTGCCGGTAAGCTCGGTCATAGCACTTTGATATACTGCTTCGTCAAGGTACCAGAGATATCTGAAAGATGAGGTAAAGGTTACCTTGCTGTCCTCAGGGATAGTAATAAAGATATCTATATCCTGTCCTTCTTCAAAGTATCCAGCATATATTACACTTCTTGTACCGTCGCCGAGATATTTACCGACATAACGGTCGTTGATTTCCAGCTCAAGTGTGGGAGGGTAAGCCTCGTTAACGGGAGCATAAAAATAGTAATGTCCTGTGTAGGGGGCGGTATGGGTGATAGACAAGGTTCCTTGGCTGCCTTCTTTGGGGTTAAGAAGCTGACGGTTCAGATTCATTATTTCGGTCTGTATGCAATTAATAGGGGTCAGCTCTTTGTAGGGAACACACTTGAATATGTCGGCACTTTTTTCTGAACCCAGCATAGAGCCAAGCATATAGTTATATCTGGAGAAGAATGTGTCATACGCTTCATCTCCGTCCTCATCTGTCATCTCAAATTCCTGCACCAAGCTATCTACGCCAAAGGCAACAGACATGGCGTAAGGATTTTCATAGACGTTATATTTGTCGCTTTCTATATCTGTCAGCTCATTGTAGAGGGCAGAATAGTAATTCTTTGAATTATCTTTGTCAATAACGTATTTTATACCTATAAGAGAGTCGGTAAATGGTGTTCCTCCCTCATATTTGGTCATATGCCCGTCGGCGCGGTAGCCTAATCTGTGTATAAACGTGATTGCAGATTCGTTAAGGGTAGATGTGGAGCTTGATATGCCCTTTAGACCAAGAGCCATGTTTTCATTGGAGGTTCGGTGGAACGGCTTTTCCATTCTGTAAAATCCGTCGTCCTGCTCCTCTACCTGTTCAATCACAGGGCGAAGCTCGTTGAGCTGGTCTTGATAGCTGGCGTAATTTGAGAAAAGGACGTCCTCGTCAAACCACAGGAAGCATACGACTCCGTTGAGCAAAAGCTCTGCGCATACAATTCCCGCAATTATGGAGGTGATGGAGTTACGCGTTTTCTTGCTTTTTACTCTTATGTTGGAACACAAGAGAACGCTCAAAGCGATAACAAAGGCTATGGAGAGCCAGATGCAACCGAATGTCCAAAGTGATTTTCCGTTGAATGATATATTACCGAATTTAAATTTCTGGTCAACGTTAACAAAGCTCTTAAGCTCGTACTTTTCAGCGATTGCCGCCAAAAGAACCAAGAAGCCGCAAATTCCCAGAATAAATTTGTCGGTGGTTCCTTTGAGATTTCCAAATCCCTTGTAGGCGAGAACCAGAAGGAAGAAGCAGAACATAAAGCTGTACCTTGCGTTCAGCCAGTTGGGTTGGGAAAATCCGTGCCAGATAAGGTCTATGGGGTTTAATATAAACGATATAAGAAATACCGCCACCAAGCCGCCAGAGACAAGCTTTTCCCGAAGTGAAATGCTTTTAGACGTGAAATATACGGGGACAAGGATAAGGGTCAGCAGACCGCAATAAACGAAGGGAAGACCCGGGTAATCCACCGTGTCGTAAGAGCCTGGAAGTAGCTTGACCAAAAAGTCAAACACGTCGAAGTTCGCCATAAAGTCCCAGCTTGGGCTTGAAAATTCGGTTTTTCCAAAGCCCAAGGAGTAGTAGGCGGGAATAAGCATAAACGCCGATATAGCCGCTGATAAAAGCGAGAATACGGCAAAGCGTGAGCCTGTGCGCAAGAAGTGAAAACGCTCGCCTCGGGGATTTATCTCCTGGGGAGATTTCGAAAAATAGTAGTATAGGAAATAAAGCACGGCAAAGATACACACCATATAACCGATATAATAGTTGCTGATGAGTATTGCCGACAGTGATATAACGTAAAGCTTAAATTTGCGCTCTGTAATAAGCTTTTCAAGGGCGTAGATAAACAGTGGAAGCCATATGAGCGCGTCTATCCACATAGTGTTGTTCTGATGGACAACGGCATAGGCGGTAAGCGCGTAGAGCGTTGAAAAAATGAATACCGCCAGCCTGTTTGGAGCTTTCGAGCGCTTGTGGAGATAAAAGCCAAAGGTCAGTCCGCATAATCCTGTCTTAAGAAGAATTAAGGTCAGAATAGCCTCCTGCATACGCTCAAGGGGAAAGAGGGCTACGATATAAGAAAGGGGACTGGCAAGATAATAAGCGTATATTCCCATAAATTCTCCGCCAAGAGAGCGGCCAAAGGAGTATAGCAGACTGGCGTCGCCATATACGCATTTTCTGAGCGCCTCAAAGAAATACACGTACTGGGCGTTAAGGTCAAGGACAAGGGGAGTGCCTCCGCCGTAATTCTCAACTCCAATGTACATACAAGCCCAAAATATGAGATAGACAAGATACATTATTACTATGGGCGCGAGGAAGCAGAACAAAAGATAGAGGGAATTTGAGGTATATAGCTTTTGCTGAAGACCCTTTAAAAATCTTTTGGGATGAAAACCAAAGGGCTTTTTATCGGTTGTAACGCGTATGTCGGTTGAAGGTATCATTTATTCGCGTCCCCCAAAGAAAAAATTATCCTTTTGGTAGCCTTTTCGAGCTTAATGCGGTCTATTTCCATATCACGGGAACAGCCTATACAGCATATGCGCATCATTCCGCCAACCCGTAAAATCCTGAATTGCTTTGAGCCGCAGGGATGCTCTTTTTTCAGCTCTATAACGTCACCTGTACGGTACTTTATAATATCCATAGAAAACTCACTTTTCTGTTAATTACTCTTTAATATTATTTTATCATATTATCAATAATTTGTAAATAACTATCATAAATTTTACAAATTGGTAAATTCTATTTGACTTATGGCAAAATTTGTGGTAAAATATACGGTGGATATTTGTTTGAGGAGGATAGGAAATGATTATCCTTGGAATAGACCCCGGACTGGCTATCGTGGGATGGGGAGTAATAGAATATAACGCTTCTAAATTCAAGGTGTTGGGCTATGGCTCTATCGAAACTCCCGCAAATACTGCCGTTGAGGAGCGGCTTCTGCTTATACATAAGGGACTAGGACAGATAATAGAGGAATACCGCCCCGATCAGATGGCGGTAGAGGAGCTATTCTTTAATACCAATATAACTACGGGAATAAAGGTGGCTGAGGCAAGAGGGATAATACTCATGTGTGCCCATAGTCTTGGCGTAAAGATATTTGAATACACACCCCTTCAGGTGAAGCAAGCTGTGGTAGGCTATGGAAGGGCTGAAAAAAAGCAGGTAATAAATATGGTTACTATGATGCTGGGGCTTTCGAAGCCTCCGCGTCCCGACGATACGGCTGATGCATTAGCCATAGCCGTCTGCCACGCTCATTCGGGAGCGTCGAGATTGGCGCAATATTACAATCAGAAATAGGAGAATACTTATGTGGGTTGCAGATAATTGGGAGGACTACGAGCTACTTGACGCGTCCGACGGCGAAAGGCTTGAAAGATGGGGAAAGTATATACTTCGCCGTCCCGACCCTCAGATTATATGGAAAAACGCGGCTTCCCATAAAGCGTGGAAAAACGCGGACGCTATATACAAGCGTTCCTCGGGAGGCGGCGGCGGATGGGCTAAAAATACTCTCCCTCCAACATGGAATATTAGTTACGGAAAGCTTAATTTTTGCCTTAAGCCTATGGGCTTTAAGCATACGGGGCTTTTTCCCGAGCAGGCGGCTAACTGGGATTGGTTTTCCGAGCTTATAAAAAAGGCGGGCCGACCTATAAAGGTGCTTAATCTCTTCGCTTATACGGGAGGAGCAACGGTAGCCGCTGCTGCGGCGGGAGCATCCGTGGTGCACGTTGACGCGGCAAAGGGAATGGTGGCGCAGGCAAAGGAAAATGCCGCTCTTTCGGGACTTGCCGACGCTCCTATACGCTATATCGTTGACGATTGCAAAAAATTCGTTGAGAGGGAGATACGCAGAGGAAACAAATACGACGCTGTCATAATGGACCCCCCATCCTACGGCAGAGGGCCGTCGGGCGAGGTCTGGAAGATAGAGGACAGCGTGGACGAGCTTATAGGACTCGCCGCAAGCTTGCTTTCCGATGAGCCATTGTTTTTCTTGGTAAACTCCTATACAACGGGACTTTCTCCCGCCGCTATGCAATACATACTCGGCTTGAAGGTAGTATCGAGATACGGCGGAAGGCTTGAGGCGCAGGAGCTTGGTCTTCGGGCTACGCAAACGGGTCTTGCTATCCCCTGCGGAGCAAGCGCGAGATGGTACTGCAACTAAAGATAAGTAAAAACCTACGAAAGGAAAGATATGAACGAAGCATTTATCAAAGTAGAAGATCTTTCGTATCTTTATGAGGACGACTCCCCCGCCGGGGCGCCCGTTCTGAAAAACATTTCACTCCAGATAAATAAAGGCGAGTTTGTGGCGGTGCTGGGACATAACGGCTCGGGAAAATCCACACTTGCCAAGCTGCTTAATATGATATTGCTTCCGACCTCGGGAAGAATCATAATAAACGGCAAGGATATAAGCTCCTCGGAGCTATCGGATGAGGAGATACTCTCCCTTAGAAAAACGGTGGGAATGGTATTCCAAAATCCCGACAATCAGCTGGTAGCCACTATTGTTGAGGATGACGTTGCCTTCGGTCCGGAAAACTTGGGTATTCCGTCGACGGAAATAAGAGAAAGAGTAGATAGGGCGCTGTCTGAGGTGGGAATGCTTCAATACGCTAAGCACGAGCCGCACAGGCTGTCTGGTGGACAGAAGCAGAGGGTTGCCATAGCTGGAGTTTTGGCTATGCTTCCCGAATGTATTATTTTTGACGAATCCACGGCTATGCTCGACCCCTTGGGCAGAAAAGACGTTATGGAATCCATAGTGCGTCTTAACAGAGAAAAGGGCATAACTATAATAATGATAACTCATTATATGGATGAGGCGGCTATGGCTGACAGAATAGTTGTACTCAACGACGGCGAGGCTATTCTTGACGGCACTCCCTCAGAAGTATTTGAGAGAGAAGAGCTGCTTAAGGATTGCGGACTCGCTATACCGCAGTGCACAGAGCTGGTTCATAAGCTGCGCCGTGCGGGCATAGAGCTTTTGGGAGAGTGCGTAACTCTTGAGGATTGCGCGCGGCTTATTATAAATTCGCTGAAAGGCTGATAAGATGTCGGAAATAACACTTCAGAATTTAAGCTATTATCACGGTAAGGACACCCCTTACGAGATAAAAGCGCTTGATGAAATAAATTCAAAAATTGAAAAGGGAAAGATAACGGGAATAATCGGACATACAGGCTCGGGTAAATCCACCCTGGTGCAGATGTTCAACGGCATATTAAAGCCCTCCCACGGCAGGGTGCTCCTTGACGGCGAGGATATATGGTCGAGGCCCAAGGATATACGCGGCGTGCGTTTCCGCGTGGGACTGGTTATGCAATATCCCGAATATCAGCTTTTTGAGGAAACGGTATATAAGGATATAGCCTTTGGACCGCGCAATATGGGACTTCCCGAGGAAGAAATAGACGAAGCCGTACGTGAGGCAGCGGAGTTTGCGGGGATTTCCTCTGACCTTCTTTATCGCTCTCCCTTCGACCTTTCGGGTGGACAAAAGCGAAGAGCCGCCATTGCGGGAATAATCGCTATGCGACCCGACGTGCTTGTCCTTGACGAGCCTGCGGCAGGACTTGACCCTCGCGGCAGGGACTCTATATTCCAAAATATAAAGGACTACCAACGCAAAAGCGGAAGAACGGTGGTAATAGTCAGCCACAGTATGGAGGATATGGCGCGCTTCTGCGACAGGCTTATAGTTATGTCGGAGGGGAGAATAGTGCTTGAGGGCGGAAGTGATGAGATATTCGCAGAGACGCAAAAGCTTATATCCGTGGGGCTTGATGTGCCTCAGGTCACAAAGCTTCTCTTGTTACTCCAAGAAAACGGAATAAAGCTCGAGCGCAGCGTATATACGGTAGAGGATGCGTTTGGGCAGATAATCAAGTTATATAAGGAAAATTGACGAAAATATGAAAGGTATCGCATTCGGTCAGTATTATCCGTCAAATTCTGTATTGCACAGGATTGACCCCAGAATAAAGATAATTTTGACCATACTTTATATTGTTTGCTCCTTTCTGTGTAAAAATATATTGAGCTACGCACTTTTGCTTACCTCGGCGCTCATTCTTATAGTGCTGGGAAGGATACCCTTTAAGATAGTATTTAAGGGGCTTCGCGCAGTGCTCTTCGTGCTTGCGTTCACAGCTGTGCTCAATATTTTCTGGACTCGGGGAGAGCATCTGCTCTTTGGCTGGAGGTTCATAAATATATACGCAGAGGGACTTTACGCGGCGCTGTTTATAATGATAAGAATAACAACGCTCATAGTGGGAACGGGAATGCTCCTCACATACACTACAACGCCTATAACGCTTACCAACGCAATCGAGGACCTGCTCTCGCCATTAAAGCTTTTGCGCGTTCCCGTGCATTCATTTGCTATGATGATGACCATAGCACTTCGTTTTATCCCCACCTTAGCGGAGGAAACCGAAAAGATAATGACCGCTCAAAAGGCAAGAGGAGCTGATTTTTCAAGCGGAAGTCTGATGGACAGAGCCAAGGCGCTTATCCCCGTTCTTATCCCTCTCTTTGTATCCGCCTTTAACCGAGCGGGAGATTTGGCGACGGCGATGGAGTGTAGGTGCTACAACGGAGATAATGGACGCACGAGAATGACGGTAAGACGTTTGCGCTTTGTTGACTTTGTGTGGTTAATACTTGCACTTGTGTTTGGCGCGGCTATTATATACCTCAATATCTTGGGTATCGGATATACGGTTTAAGAGGTGCTTATGAAGGTATTACTAAGGATTTCATTTTTGGGTACTAATTATTGCGGATATCAGGTACAGCCAAACGGAGTGTCCGTACAGCAGAGGCTGAACGAGGCTACAAAGGACCTGTTCGGATATGACTGTGATATAATAGGGTGCAGCCGCACCGACAGCGGAGTTCACGCCAATGAGTTTTGCGTTACCGTGACCAAAAGAAAAGAAAGCTTTCTTGACACCAACATCCCTGTGGATAAAATACCGCAGGCGCTGTCGGTAAGATTGCCCGAGGACATCTCGGTTATGTCTGCCCAAGAGGTAAGTGAGGATTTTCACCCACGATACGACGTTAAATACAAGGAATACGTTTATAAAATATGGAACAGACCGTGGAAAAACCCGTTCTTGGCGGGGAGAAGCTGGCACTGTCCAAAGCCCGTCACAAGGGAAGGTCTTGAAAATATGAAAATAGCCGCGGGCAGGCTTGTGGGAACTCACGATTTCGCCTCATATATGGCGGCGGATTCCAAGATAAAGGATACCGTAAGGACGGTATATGAAGCCGAGGTAACCGAGGAAAACGGAGTTATTACCTTCAGAGTAAGCGCCAACGGCTTTCTTTACAATATGGTGAGGATATTCGCGGGTACTCTTATGGACGTGGCATACGGAAGAATAGCTCCCGAGGATATAGAAAAAATAACCGAGGCTCATGACCGCACGGTAGCAGGCAGTACGGCACGTCCCGAGGGACTTTTCCTTAACAGGGTAGTTTATTGATTATTTTACAAGGAGGCAGACGATTGAAATTTAACAAAAAAGATTTTAATGTAAAGCGCCTCCTTGGTAAGCTTTCAAAGAAAAAGGAAGCGGTAAACGATGGGGAGGAGCAGAACATCCTGGGAAGGGTAGGAAGCTTTTTTGACCCCGATCCCCAAAAGGAGAGAGTGCTCAGCAGAGAGGATTTTAACGCGGCGGGAGATGTGTATTATGCTTCCGTATCGGCATTTTATAAGGTGGCGGAACGCCTGCTGTGGGTGATTTTAGCGGTGTTTATGGCGTTCTCCCTGGCAACTAACTATAAAGAGATAACTTACAGTAATTTCTTTTATTTGCTCCGCGATTTCTCGGCGGCGGCGGAGAGTAATACTTCAAATTATCAGATACTTTCCTATGACTCGGCAGATAGGCAAAATTTTTCTCTGTATCGCGGCGGACTTGTTACCGCGTCGCCTTCTTCGGTGTCAATATTTACGGCAGGAGGTCGCAGGACGCTCAAGAGCAACAACGATTACTATTCTCCTAACGTTATTTGCTGTGACAAATACGTGCTGGTGTATGATACGGCGCGCTCGGCGTTCTCTGTGTATAATTCCTTTTCAAAGGTTTATAACGAGGAGCTTGACGACCCAATTACAGATGCTTGTATGAATGACAGCGGAGCCTTTGCTCTCGCTACAAGGAAAGATAAGATTCAAACCGTAATATATTTATACGGAGATAATATAAAGGCGAGGGGAAGGATAAGTGACAAGAGGCTTATGTTTGATATGGCGCTGAATTCCGACCAATCCAGATTTGCAGCACTCTATTATTCGTCAGGCAGCGGAATAGGAGAGAGCGCTATATGCGTATATGACGTAGATAGCAGCTCCAGTGCCAAAAAGCTTTCCGAGATATCGCTTACGGGAGAATTTCCCTTAAGATGCGCTTTCCTTGATAACGACGCTGTGGCGGTGGTTACAGACCGTTCCGTGAGAGTATATGACAGAAGCTTCAACGAAATAGCGGTACAGAATTTCGGGGAAGCGGAGATAAACGCCTTTGACGCTAATGAGCACGGAGTTGTGGCTGTGGCGAGCAGAGGTACACAAAAGAACATAATAGCCTTTGATGAGAAGGGCAATAAGCTTTATTCGGGAACGGTGGGGGAAAATATATCCTCAGCCAGTGTATTCGGTGATTTCGTGTTTTTGCGTACCGTTTCGGGAGTTATAAGACTGGATACCAAATCGGATGAGCGGCAGTATCTGCCATCTGATAGCGGTAAAATGCTTATATACGGTGAGGATACCGCTATGGTTTGCGGAGAGGCAAAGGCAGAATATCTTGTGTTCAACAAAAAATAATAAAGAGGTAGCCTATGACGGGATTTGATATTGCAGTCACGGTTATCGCGGCGGGTGTTGTATATATGATGGCGTTTGCCATAGATGTGATTGCAGTGGCAGTGTCCTTTATAGCTCCATCGGCGGATATATACGAAGCTGTAAATTCTTCGGTTATATTCAAATATTTCTTCTGATATAATTTCAATTATAAATTAATAATAAAAACATAAGGACGGAAAAAATGAAGCTCAAAAACATTCCCAATATTTTGTCAATAATCAGAATTCTTCTGGTATTCGTATTCGTATATGTGCTTTTCGGGTTAAACTCTCCCGTATGGGCAATAATAATATTCCTGATTGCGGGTGCAACAGACGTAGTTGACGGATTTTTGGCGAGAAGATATAATTGGGTAACAAATCTCGGAAAAATACTTGACCCCTTTGCGGATAAGCTTATGCAGTGCACGGTGCTCGTCTGCCTTTGCATAAAGAATATAATACCCTTATGGTTCGTTATACCCTTCTTCCTTAAGGAGGGAGCTACGCTTATCATAGGATGGATAGTAATAAGACGCAGAAACGTGGTCGTTGTAAGCAAATGGTACGGCAAGGCGGCAGTATGTCTGTTTTACGCCACCGTTGTTATTTCCGTATGGTTCAGAGATTTCTTTGCGGAAAACACTCTTATGCAGGTGCTCATTTTTGCCCCCGCGGTCATATTCGCTCTGGCTGCATTCGCTGGCTATATAAAGCATTATTGGTCGCTGAAGAAGGAAGAAATAGAGCGCGGCAAGATAAGAGACGTTATAAAATAAACCTGAAAGGGAAGCACACAGTGCTTTTATCGATATATTATGCTAATGTGTTCAAAATGCCGAAAAAGGGTAGCGGTGATATTTGTTACCAAGCTTGAAAACGGCAATAAAACCAATGAGGGGCTTTGCATAAAATGCGCTAAGGAATTAGGAGTTCCCGTTGATAATATGGGTCTTGATAAGTTGGGAATAACCCCCGAGCAGCTTGATGCTATGGGACAGGAGATGGCAGAGCTGTTAAAGGAAGGAATGCTTCCTACTGTTAACGACGACCTTGAGGAGGGCGGCGCTCCCGCTATCGATATGCCTCAGTTATTTAAGGATATCGGCTTTCCCGCACCATCGGAGATGGGAGGGGAAAGAAATGGCGATAGAAGGGTCAAGGAGGAACGCCCCAAGAAGTACAAATTCCTTGATACCTATTGCAGAAACCTGACCAAAAGAGCCGAGGACGGAAAGCTTGACAGAATAATAGGCAGAGAGAAGGAGCTGGCAAGAGTTATACAGATACTCTGCAGAAGACAAAAAAACAACCCCTGTCTTATCGGAGAGCCAGGAGTGGGTAAAACCGCCATAGCCGAAGCACTTGCGCAAAGGGTGGCTGACGGTGATGTTCCTTATAAGCTTAAGGGTAAGCAGATATATCTTGTTGATATGACCGCGCTGGTTGCGGGAACGCAATTCAGAGGTCAGTTCGAATCGAGAATACTCGGACTCCTAAACGAGGTCAAGGCAGCGGGAAATGTTATCCTCGTTATCGACGAGGTTCATAATATAGTCGGGATAGGAGATTCCGAGGGAAGCGTTAACGCAGCTAATATCCTAAAGCCCGCCCTATCTCGCGGAGAGGTAAGAATAATAGGCGCAACTACTCTCAACGAATATCGTAAATATATTGAGAAGGATACGGCGCTTGAGCGCCGCTTCCAGCCCGTTAACGTAGCCGAGCCTTCCATTAGCGAGAGCATAGAGATGTTACAGGGTATAAAGCATTATTACGAGGAGTTCCATTCCATCAAGATATCCGATTACGTTGTAAGCAGGGCGGTCACTCTTTCTGAAAGATATATTACGGACAGATATCTTCCCGATAAGGCTATTGATCTTCTTGACGAGGCGGCATCGCATCTTTCGCTCACCAGCCCCGAGCTTAACGAAACTCAGCAGATAAGAGAAGAACTTTTGGCACTGCGGGAAAAGAGAGAGCGTCTTGAAGCTGAAGCACCCTCCGACGACAAGCAGGCACAGCGTTGCTATGAGGAGATAGCGGGAATAAAATCTCAGGAGATAAAGCTTTCGGAAAGACTTCGTGAGCTTGAACCCGAATGCGCGGCTGTGGAGCTTACCGAAGCGCATATAGCCGAGGTTATAGAGGTATGGACGGGAATTCCCGCCACCGATATCAGCGAAAATGAATTTGAGCGTATTGATAAGCTTGCCGAAAGACTCAAAGAAAAGATAGTGGGTCAGGATACAGCCGTCAACGCTGTGGCAAAGGCGATAAAGCGTAACCGAGCGGGAATATCCTATAAGCGTAAGCCTGTATCCTTTATCTTTGCGGGACCGACGGGAGTAGGAAAGACCGAGCTTGTAAAAACGCTCGCGGCAGACCTGTTCCATTCCCCCGAGACACTTATAAGACTTGATATGTCCGAGTTTATGGAAAAGCATTCGGTATCCAGAATAATCGGAGCGCCTCCCGGATACGTAGGCTATGATGAGGCGGGACAGCTTACTGAGAAGATAAGACGCAGACCTTACTCCGTAGTTCTTTTTGATGAGATTGAGAAGGCGCACCCCGATGTGCTGAATATCCTGCTTCAGATACTTGACGACGGAAGGATAACCGACGCTAAGGGAAAGACGGTAAACTTTGAGAATACGGTGATAGTTATGACCACTAACGCAGGCTCTGATAACTCCTCGGCTACCGCTGGCTTTTTCTCGGAGGAGGAAGCGCTCTCGGAAAGTAAGACTATGAAGGCTCTTTCTAAATTCCTGCGCCCCGAATTTATAAACAGAGTAGATGAGATAATAACCTTCCGTTCTCTTGACGAGAAGGACTTTGAGGGAATAGCGGATATAATGCTTAAAGAACTCAAAGCGGCACTTCTGGAAAAGGGAATCAAGCTTAGATATTCTCAGGCGGCGCTTGAATGTATCGCCAAGAATTCCTATTCAAGAAAGTACGGAGCAAGGAATATGCGTAGATATATACGCGCAAACGTAGAGGATCCCCTTGCGGAAATCATAATTTCGGATTATGAAAAGAAGATAAGCGCAGCATCCCTAAGATACTCCAAAAAAGATGATAAACTAAGTGTAGAGTGTATTTAAATTATGAACGAGAAATGGTTTTTGATGTCGGTCGAGGAGATCGAAAAAAAGCTTAAGACCAATGCCGCCTCAGGACTTTCAGTCAGGGCGGCTCGTTCTCGTTGTCAAGCCAAGGAGGCACCCTTTTTCAGCGTTAAGAAAAAGCGTTGGGACAGGCTTCTTCTTGACCTTGTGAGTGACTTTTTCCTTGTGATGCTACTCCTCATAGCGGTATTTTCGCTGTTCTTTGAGGGGGATTATCTTATAGGAAGCGCAATGCTCGCGCTCTGTGCCGTAAACATTGCCTTGTCCTATTTTGTCTATTACAGAGATAGGCGGGGAATCGAGTCAATGTCTAAGTTTTTCTCCCCCACCGCGAGAGTTGTGAGAGGGGGAAAGCTTTATCTGGCGGATTACTGTGACGTGGTAAAGGGAGATGTTATAATTGTCCAAAAGGGCGATATAATAGGCTGTGACGCAAGACTGGTTTATTCGGAAGGGCTCACCGTCAATATGAAGGTGGATAAAAAGAACGAGAAGCTGCTAAAGAAGCTCGCTGGCGGGGCGGTGAACGAAAATGAGCTTTATGCTGAGAATATGACCAATATGCTTCACGCCGGCTCTGTTGTAAAGCAGGGAAGCGGACGGGCAATAGTCGTAGCGACGGGAGAGTTTACATATCTTGGGGCTATGACGGGAGGTATAACCGAAATACCCTCCGAGGAGCTGCCCGAAGGGCTTTTAGCGCTTAAAAAGAAGCTCTCGGGAATAGGAATGATAATGCTGCTTCTGACCCTTCCATTCTGTATGTTCAGCCTTATGTTCGGTCATTTTACAGGCGGCAAGGTGCTTCTTTCCGAGACTCTTTCGGTAGCAATGGCGCTTGGAGCGACATCAATGCTTTCAAGATTTTCCAATCTTTTTATTGCTTTTTTTGCCCGATTTATGCGCAAAGCTGCCCTTTCGGAAAATCCTTGTATAGTGCGCTCGCTTAAAGCCTTTGACAGTATGGCTGACGCGGATTATCTCTTTATGCTTGACGGAAGCATAACCACCGATGGAATATTACATTTCGATTCCTTGATTACCACAGACGGTACAACCGATAATTTTGAGGTAATGGGGCAGAGCGCCACTACCCTGTCGGATATGATAGGTCTTTATACGGTGGCGCGGAAAGGCTCACTCAGCGTGTCGGGAGTCAGCTCTGTAAATTCCCTTGATACGGGTATAAACGAATTTATGAGCAAAAGCCGTGTTGACGTAGAGGCAATTAAGATAAGGTACAGGATACACTCCTTCCTTGCGGGTGTTGACCGAGAACAAAGAGATATACTTTCGTTTACAGAGAGTGGCGTAAAAAAGGAGCTTTGTATTTCGCTCTCCGAGAGTGCCCTGAGTGAATGTACCTCTGCGCTGTTTTCGGGTGTAAAAAAAGAGCTTACCGATGAAGGCAGGGGCGTTATTGCAAGAAGCTATGCGGGTTGTGTTGCTCAGGGAAAGCGCGCCATTATATTTACTCTCAAAGAGGAAAATAGTATATGCTATATAGGTATGTTGGCTCTCCGTGAGGGTGTGGACAATATGATAAGCGGAGCACTGAGCTCGCTCAGAAGGAACGGAGTAAAGATAATATCCTTCTCCAATTGCGTGGGCAGGACCCACGCTCCCGAGATACCCGACGTATTGAGGAACGGAGGACGGGTATATGCGGGCGACCTTTTGAAGAGAGGCTTGCCGGTTAGCTACGAATTTGGAAGCTTTGACGAGTATTGCGGATTTGACGAGAATATGATAACCGAGCTGGCAAGATACGTAAAATCACAAAATAAAGTGTTGGCAGTAATGGGCTTCTCTGATTACGCAATGGGCGCGATTGAATGCGCGGACGTCTTTATATCCTGCGCGCCCATAAGAACAGAAGCCGACGGCAGACTTGACGAGGAGATAAAGTCACTTGAAATACCGGGTGAGCAGAGCAGCGCGTCCTGCACTCAGGAGATAAAGGCGGAGGCCGATATACTGCTTATGCGCCCCATAGACCGAAAAGGCGGACTTGAACCTCTTGCAAAGGCAATGGAATATTGCAAGCTGTCGTATAGAAATTTAAGAAGCTATGTGGCGTATATGGTTATGGTACAGATGATGCGTATAATAACAATAGCGTTTCCTATGCTTTTCGGATATTCTACGTCGGATGCAAGGCAGATACTCTATCTTGGATTTGTCCTTGATTTCCTCGTTATGATGATACTGTTAGAGGATACCAGAAAAGCAGGAGAAGATAGAAGAAAGCTAAGAAAAAGCGTCACAGGTCAGGGCGTGAGAGATATAGTATCGTCCAATAAGACTGTAGCCGTATGCGCTTTGGTAGGAAACTTGCTTACTTTACTGTTGCCTAGATTTTTCGATATGCTTGTTGTTTTCGGCAGCTATCTTTACAGCGCCGAATTTACCTTTATATCACTGACCCTTATGCAGGTGCTTACTCTTGTGTGTATGTATTGTAAGGATTTCAGGAACAAAAACGCGCTTTTAAGACTTATAAATAATGTGTGGGCGCAAATAGGCTTAGGCATCACTGTGATATTTACTGCGTTATGCCTTCTGACTCCCGTGGGAAAGCTGTTTGGAGTTGTGAAAATACCTGTATTCTACTTCTTGATATCCATAGTACCCGCCTTTGCTTACGCGATTTGCTTCGCTGTAATGACATTGAGTGAGGGGAAAAAGGTAAAGAACAAGAAGAAAATGTAAATAATTTGTTAAATTATTCTTGCGTTGTTGCAAATTGTATAAGAATGTGATATAATCAACTGTAATTTGCGGTCGGCAAAGCCGAACGTAAAAATAATAATACACACACGTCCCACAAGAGCGGCTCGGTGTTGTCCCCGCGGACAATAAACCGCCTAAAGTGACGTGGTGGGAAAAACCGAAGGAGGACATAGAAAATGTCTGTTATTTCAATTAAGCAGTTGCTTGAAGCAGGTGTTCATTTCGGACACCACACCAGAAGATGGAACCCCAAAATGCAGGAGTACATCTTCACAGAGAGAAACGGTATCTACATCATTGACCTGCAGAAGACCGTTAAGAAGTTTGATGAAGCTTACGCATTCATCCGTGATATCGCAGCAGAGGGCGGAAACGTACTTTTTGTAGGTACTAAGAAGCAGGCTGCTGACGCAATCAAGGAAGAGGCTACACGTTGCGGAATGTACTACGTAAACGTTCGTTGGCCCGGCGGAATGATGACCAACTTCAAGACTATCAAGAAGTCTATCGGTCGTCTTAACGCACTTGAGAAGATGCAGGAGGACGGCACCTTTGATCTTCTTCCCAAGAAGGAGGTTGCCGCAAAGCAGAAGGAGATCTTCGACCTGGAGAAGAACTACGGCGGTATCAAGAATATGGATACCCTTCCCGCTGCTGTATTTATAGTTGACCCCAAGAAGGAGCACAACGCTGTTCTTGAGGCAAAGAAGCTCGGTATTCCCGTAGTTGCTATCGTTGATACCAACTGTGACCCTGATGATGCCGACTACGTAATTCCCGGTAATGATGACGCTATCCGCGCTATCAAGCTTATTTCCTCCGTACTTGCTGACGCAGTTATCGAGGGTAAGCAGGGTGAGCAGCTCACAGAGGCTGTTGAGGAAAAGGCAGAAGCTGAGGCTGTTGAGGCTGAAGCAGACGCAGAGTAATTACGTATAAAATACAGAAAGGAATATAAAGAAATGGCAAACATTACTGCAAAAGACGTTGCCGCTCTCCGCGCAAAGACCGGTATCGGTATGATGGAGTGCAAGAAGGCTCTCGTTGAGGCTAATGGCGACGCAGAAGAAGCAATAAAGATTCTCCGTAAGAGAGGCGAGCTTAAGGCTGAGGCTAAGGCTGCAACCAGAATCGCGGCAGACGGTATAGTTGACGTAATGACCGAGAACGGCGTTACCGCTATCGTTGAGGTAAACTCCGAGACCGACTTCGTTGCTAAGAACGCTTCCTTCCAGGAGTTTGTAAAGAACATTCTTAAGTCTATAATCGCTAACAAGCCCGCTGACGTTGATGCGCTTCTCGCATCCACTTATGTTGGCAGCGACGTTACAGTTGACGCAAAGCTCAAGGAGATGATCTTCGTTATCGGAGAAAAGCTCAGCATCCGCCGTTTCGCAGTTGTTGAGGGCATCACCAGCACATACATTCACGGTGCGGGTAGCATCGGTGTTGTTGTAAGCTTTGATGCTGACGAGGCAGTAGTCGCTAAGGAAGAATTCGCGGCTTTTGCTAAGAATATCGCTCTCCAGATCGGCGCGTTCACTACTCCTTACCTTGATAGAGAGTCTGTTCCCGCAGACGTTATTGAGGAGGAGAAGTCCATCATTCTCGCTCAGATGGCTAACGACCCCAAGAACGCTGGCAAGCCCCAGAACATTCTTGAGAAGATGGTTATCGGTAAGCTCGGTAAGTTCTACGAGAACAACTGCTTGCTGGATATGGAATACTTCAAGGATGATGATATGAAGGTTGGCAAGTACGTTGAGAAGACCGCTAAGGAGCTTGGCGGAAACATCAAGGTTACAGGCTTCTACCGCTTTGAGAAGGGTGAAGGCATCCAGAAGAGAGAAGAGAACTTTGCAGAAGAGATCGCAAAGCTCACCAACAAGTAATCTAATAACAGATAAAGCGCTACGGAAAATCCGTGGCGCTTTTTTGTATCACGAAAACCCCGCCATAGTGGCGGGGTTCCATGTAGGCTTTGCCGACGAGCAGAAAGCAAAAAAGTCAGCGCATAATGTTCTCGTGCCAAAGGCTCCCTTGTGTAAAGGGAGCTGTCAGCGAAGCTGACT
>JAZNXE010000005.1:0-46086 GCA_045593725.1 Eubacteriales bacterium | reverse complement strand
ATGGGAGCATAGCTCAGCTGGGAGAGCATCTGCCTTACAAGCAGAGGGTCATAGGTTCGAGCCCTATTGTTCCCACCAAAAGGGGATACGGAAGTATCCCCAAAAAAGTGGCCCGGTAGTTCAGTTGGTTAGAACGCTAGCCTGTCACGCTAGAGGTCAGGGGTTCGAGTCCCCTTCGGGTCGCCATTAAGGAAATGCAGCCCTTGCTGTATGCCTCTGTAGCTCAGTTGGTAGAGCAGAGGACTGAAAATCCTCGTGTCGTTGGTTCGATTCCGACCGGAGGCACCACACGCGGACTTAGCTCATTTGGTAGAGCGTCGCCTTGCCAAGGCGAAGGTGGCGGGTTCGAGCCCCGTAGTCCGCTCCAAAAGAACGGGCGCGAGAGGATCGCGCCCAATTTCTTTAGTAACAATATTCCTGAATAGGGAATATTATAATATAGTCGGGGGCAAAAGCCCGACGATAAATAAGGCGACATGGCCAAGTGGTAAGGCAAAGGTCTGCAACACCTCTATCCCCCGGTTCAAATCCGGGTGTCGCCTCCAAAGCAAAAAGCACCCAACAGGGTGCTTTTTGCTTTGGAGGCGACCATCTACGATATGAAATGCACGGCAAAGCCGTGGCGGTTCTAATCTGAAAGCTAAGCGAAAACGATTAAGTATCGTTTTCGCAACGCTTTACACCGCAAAGCAAGGAGTATGACGAGCCGAGCAAGCGCAGGCGACGGCAGACGACTATGCGACCGGTGCGGAGTGTCGTGTCCAAACAAAAGAGGAGCAGAGCCGAGTGAACGCTTCACTTTAGAAATTATCATGATTAATTTTCATATTTTCAAAAAATCTCTTGACATTTGGCACTTGATGTGATATACTTTTTAAGTCGCAGATAAAGCTGATGAGTAAGTTTTAGAAGGCGCAAACAAGGAGTATAGGGCGCGGCTGCCTTAAAAGCCAAAAATATAATATATGCGGGTATGGCGGAATTGGCAGACGCGCTAGATTCAGGTTCTAGTGAGGTTACCTTCGTGCAGGTTCAAGTCCTGTTACCCGCACCAAAACAAAATGCCGAGGCTCTTGCCTCGGTTTTTTGTTTTGCGGATTTAAAAATAGGACTTGAAGGAGCGCGGTAGTGAATGACAGTCCGGTGGACTGTCAGAGCCGCGCTGACCGAGGAGGGTAGCAAAGCCGAAATCAAAACCTCGGCTTTGCGTCGCAGCGACAAGACCAAGTCCTGTTGCCCATGCCATCAAAAGCCTTGAAAACACTATGTTTTCAAGGCTTTTTTGCTTTACTCGTAAAAGCTCTATATTCTTTTATCGTCTGTTGCGGGATTATCAATCAGCTGACCGTTTTCGTCAAAGCGCGAGCCGTGGCAGGGACAATCCCATGTGTGTTCGGCTCGATTAAATTTCAGCGCGCATCCAAGATGAGGGCAGCGCGGCACAGTGGGCGTGAGAAGTCCCACAGTAGATTCAAAGGCGTTCACGGCAAGCTTCGGTCGGAGCATCGTACGTGAGGGGGAAAAGACCTCGGCATATCGGCTCGCCTTTCCCCGAACAAGATTACAAAGTATATCTGCCGCTGCCATAGCGTTTGTCATTCCCCATTTATTAAAGCCCGTTGCCACAAAAATATCGGGCGTATGCTTTGAGTAGCGCCCGATATACGGGACACCGTCCAGCGTCATACAATCCTGCGTTGCCCATTTGCCCACTATCTCGGCGTTTTTATAATGCTTCCTCGTGAAATCCTCAAGCTCCTGCCAACAGCCTCCGTTTTTACCCGTGCGGTGTCCTCCTCCCCCCAGCAGCAAAAGGTCGCCGTAGCTACGGAAGGAAAGTCCTTTATCACTTTCGTCAACGTACATCCCATCCACATTTCGCGCTCCCTTTATAGCAATAACGTAAGAACGGTGCTGATAGAGCTTCAATGGATATAATCCGTGCTTATTGAGTATGGGAAAATGAGTTGCCACAATAAGCTTTTTATAAGAGATAACCCCGTGATTAGTGATTGCCTTGTACGGCATCAGCTCCACGACCTTAGTATGCTCGTAAATGGGCAGGTCCTTTGCGATTGTATAGAGGAATTTTAAAGGATGAAATTGCCCTTGCTCCTTTACGCGCACAGCGCCCTCCACAGCAAAGGAAAGCTCACGCGCATCCGAAAGCTCGGCTTTCACTCCCAGTCGGTTCAGCGCGCTGACTTCCTTTTCAATCCTTTTTCGGTCATTTAAGGAATAAACGTATGAGTCCCTGTTTTGAAAGTCGCAATCTATATTTTCACAAAGACGTGCATATTCCGCGCCCGCCTTTGTCTGCGCCTCTACGTAAAGACGAGCCTTGTCCTCTCCAAAGCGTTTTATCATTTTATCATAGATCAAGCCGTGCTGCAAGGTGATTTTGGCGGTGGTGTTTTTAGTGATGCCGCCGCATATCTCCGCAGCTTCCACAAGCATACAATCCACACCCGCATTTTTGAGCTTATAGGCGCACAATATCCCCGCGATACCGCCTCCGATAATCAAAGCCTCGGTGCTTTTGCTTTCCTTCAATGGTTCAAAATGTTCACTCCTTGCTGATGCTTCCCAAATAGAACTCACAGCTTGACCTCTCATCGCCCATCATTCACAAGAGAATCCACATATCTACGCATCTCTTCCCTGCTTTTCACTGCGTGTGTTCCCTCTATTATTTCCCGCTTTTGCCCTTCACTGAGCGTGGCAAATTTTTGCATAGCGCTCTGGTTCATTGCCAATGCCATAGCAAATCCCACAGGCATTTCATCCCAATTCATCTCTCTACCTCCAAATTGTAATGTCTATATTGTTTGTATTTTCGGAAGGTATATACCTGACAAATTCTCGTATAAATCAGTCACCAAAGTAACAAAAAGCAGAAAAGAACAAGAATATTTTCTATCGAATTTTGAATTTATATTTCCCTTTTGCATAGTGATTCGAAATTTTAAAACCGTAATTTTTTGACATATATTTAAAAACATATTGAATAATTGCGAGTTTTATAGTATAATTAAACTAAATTAGTATGAAAAACGCAGAAGTGGAGGTATATGATGAATATTTTAGTTTGCGTAAAGCAAGTCCCCGGTTCAAATAACGTGGAAGTAGATCCTGTTACGGGCGTATTAAAACGAAACGGTATCCAAAGCAAGATCAATCCCTATGACCTATATGCCATAGAAACAGCCCTTTCCCTTGTGGAGAAATACGGCGGCAACGTGGAAACTATTACTATGGGTCCGCCTCAGGCAAAAACAGTTATTCAGGAAACTGTCTGTATGGGTGTTTCTAAGGGAACAGTTCTCACTGACCGTAAGTTCGCAGGAGCTGACGTTTTAGCAACCGCCTATACACTTTCCCAAGGAATAAAAAAATGCGGCAGCTATGATCTCATCATTTGCGGAAAGCAAACCACCGACGGAGATACCGCTCAGGTGGGAGCGGAGATCGCCGAATATCTGGGAATAGCAAACGTGTCCAATGTTTTGTCAGTGGATGATCTCTGCGACGGTAAGCTTTTTGTTACCACCGCCCTTGATGATAAAAATGTAAGACTTAGCATTTCGCTTCCCTGCCTTATCTCAATGGACAGCGACATCAATACTCCCCGTCTTCCCTCTTATAAAATAAAAAAGGAACTTAAGGACGAAAACGTTCAGTTCTTCACCTTTGACGACTTTGATGACAAGGACCCCAGCCATTACGGATTAACAGGCTCGGCTACACAGGTAGAAAGAATATTTCCTCCCCAGAAAAACGATCAGAAATATACTATCGGCGGCGATGCGAAAAATCAGACAGAAGAGCTGTATCAACTTCTCCGCGCTAAAAAATTGGTATAATAAGGAGGATTAATACATGAGTAAGCTTGTAATAAATCAAAAGGCTGTCACCCCTGAAAATGCAGAAGCAATAATAAAAATCTGCCCCTTTGGCGCAATTAGTTATGCTAACGGCGTATTGGATATATCCTCTGCCTGTAAAATGTGCAAAATGTGTGTCCGCAAGGGCGGCGGAATAATTACATATACGGAGGAAGACGCTAAAGAGCTTGACAAATCTCTATGGCGCGGTGTTTGTGTTTACGCGGATTGCTCAGGCGACCAGATACACCGTGTTACATATGAGCTTTGCGGTAAAGCAAAGAAGTTAGCCGATGTCACCAACCATCCTGTTTATGCGCTCTTGATAGGCTACAATCTTGAAAAGAACGCGCAAAAGCTTCTGAACTACGGTGTTGACAAGGTATTCCTGTACGATCACCCCGCGTTCCGCGACTTTAAGATAGAGCCATACACCTCCGCCTTTTGCGATTTTATCGAAAAGCATCATCCCTCCTCGGTCCTCATAGGCGCAACTAACCTTGGACGTCAGCTTGCTCCCAGAGTTGCGGCGCGTTGCCGTACAGGTCTGACTGCTGACTGTACTATGTTAGAGATGAAGGAGAATACCGACCTTGTTCAGATCCGCCCCGCATTCGGCGGAAATATTATGGCTCAAATCATAACTCCAAATACAAGACCTCAATTCTGCACTGTTCGGTATAAGATTTTTGATGAGCCAATACCCACAGAGCAGCCCTGTGGCGAGATTAAATATATGGATATTACCGAAGAAATGCTTCGCTCGTCCATTGACGTCATAGAAGCGTTTGATAAGCCAAAGGATATCGATATAGCCGAAGCCGAGGTTATTGTCGCTGTTGGAAGGGGCGCATCAAATGAAACAATGCGTGCATACGCTCAGGAGCTTGCCGACCTTTTAGGTGGAATAGTAGCCTGTACAAGACCCTTGGTTGAGGGAAATATATTTGACGCTAAGCATCAGATCGGTCTTTCGGGCAGAACAGTAAAGCCCAAGCTTATTATCTGCTTAGGTATATCAGGTGCCGTACAGTTTGCCGCCGGTATGAAATCCTCGGATTGTATCGTGGCAATCAATACCGACGCGTCTGCCCCGATCTTTGATATCGCGCACTACTGTATTGTAGGCGACATCAATGAGATCGTACCGAAATTAATTGACAAGATAAAGGGAGATTGTAATGTATAACAAAGTAAGCGCACAGGATATATCTGTTTTACAAGAGATAGTTGGAACTGACGATGTTTTATATGGCGATAGTATCAACCCCGATTACGCCCACGACGAGCTTGGCACCATAGAGAGAATGCCTGATGTTTTGGTGCGCGTCCGTACTACCGAAGAGGTTTCCGCGGTAATGAAGCACGCGTGGGACAGAAGCATACCCGTAACAGTGCGAGGAAGCGGCACAGGGCTTGTAGGCTCAGCGGTACCGATAGAGGGCGGCATACTTCTTGAAACAACAAAGATGAACAAAATTTTATCCCTTGATAAAAATACCCTGACAGTTACGGTACAGCCGGGCGTGTTGCTGATGGAGCTTGCAGCCTTCGCCGAGGATAACGATTTTCTTTACCCCCCCGACCCGGGCGAAAAATCGGCTACTATCGGTGGAAACATCTCTACAAACGCGGGAGGAATGAGAGCTGTCAAATACGGTGTAACAAGAGATTACGTAAGATCGCTCACAGTTGTAATGCCAAACGGCGAGATACTTACCTTAGGCGCTACCGTAGCAAAAAACAGCTCAGGTTACAGTCTGAAGGATCTTATTATCGGCTCTGAGGGTACTTTATGCATAATTTGCGAGGCAGTCCTCAAGCTTCTTCCCTTACCTAAGGTATCGGTTAGCCTTCTGGTTCCCTTCTGTAATATGAAAAGCGCTATCGAGGCAGTTCCGAAGATTATTTGCTCAAAGGTAATCCCTACGGCAATAGAATATATGTCCCGCGACACTATTCTCTTTTCAGAGGATTATCTGGGTAAGAAATTTCCTGATACCAAGCACGATGCCTACATTCTCTTAACATTCGACGGCAATAGTGATGCTCAGGTGGAGCAGGATATGAATACGGTTGCCGATCTTTGTCTGGAATTGGGCGCCATAGACGCTTATATAGTGGATACCGAGGAGCGCAAGAAATCCGTTTGGTCTGCACGTGGCGCATTCCTTGAAGCTATAAAGGCTTCTACTACCCAGATGGATGAGTGTGACGTAGTCGTTCCCGTAAACAGAGTGGACGAGTTTATCAAATTCACCCATGATCTGGCAAGTGAGCTTAACATCCGCATCCCCAGCTTTGGTCACGCGGGAGATGGAAATTTACACGTATATATTTGCCGCGACCGACTTTCCGACAAGGATTGGGAAGCTACTCTCTCGCTCTGCTTTGACCGTATGTACGAAAAGGCAGCCCAGCTTGGCGGTCTTGTGTCGGGTGAGCATGGCATAGGATACGCAAAGAAAGAATTTTTGAAAAAACAGTACGGCGCGACACCTATCGCGCTGATGCAGGGAATTAAAAAAATCTTTGACGAGAAAAACATATTAAATCCCGGCAAAATCTGTTTTTAAGAAATCCTTAATTACAACCTAAGAATTTATACAAAAAACACCGCTTTACTACCAAATTCGGTAGCAAAGCGGTGTTTTCTATTAGTTACTTTCTCGTGTTCTTGCTCTTTCTAAATGAAGTAGCCCTCTCTATATCTTCTCTTGTATCCTTCTGCGCAGAAGTCGGTACTCCGTGGGAGTCTGTTTCATATATCGCTTAAATATTTTTGAAAAATATTGGACGTCAAGTATTCCGCAGTGAAGAGCCACCGTTTGTATCTGCAGGTTAGTAGTTTCCAAAAGATAAGCGGCATATTTTATACGCTTTTCCCTCACGTATTCAGACATAGTCTTCCCTGTTGACCTTTTGAATGCTGTGGAAAGATATCCCTCGCTTACCCCTAAGCTATCAGCTACCGAATGTAGGGAAATATCAGCAGACATATCCGAGTCTATAAGAAGTATAGCTTTTTGGACAATTTGTGAAAAGCCTCTTGTTGAATGCTCCCTGACAAGGTGGCAATATGCGCGGAACATCTCTCGCATAAGTGATGAATTTTCTCGGTACGAGGGCATATTCTCTATTTTCATGGCGAACTCCGACGACAGCTTATCAAGATATAACGGATGCACTCCTCCGTTTTCCGCCGCCTTACGCAAAAGAGTATTCATTATTATACAGTAGTTTTTTGCGTTTCTTGACAGATCAGAAACACGCTTTTCAAAGGCTTGCGCCGAAAAGGCTGAAAGCATATGCCTCTCCATGTGGAGCTGACCCAAGGACACCGCCCGCATCATTTGATTTTCAAGCTCGTATCGAGCTTCCATAGTCTTCATATTTACAAGAACATCCCCCTGCTCCCCCCCGTACGCGCTGTCACTTATTGACACCTTGGAGGTATGAGAGGGATTGTTTACGTCAACAATATCGAAGGAAGGACTCTTCCATATCAATTCGCAAAAGGTATCAAGCATAATAAAGAGATGATTTTCTTTACCAAGCACGGGAACACTGGAAAAATACTCCTCAAGATACTTCTGCTGTTTTGGTGATATTCCGTTTTTTTCACCTACTTCCAGAAGCTCTTGAGGTGAGGGCGCTGTATTAAGATACGGACCTATCATCAGGAGCGTTGCTCTATCGGATGATGGGAGCAAAAAATATATATAACAAAACCCAAAAGTATCCGTAAATCTATACAGAGTACGGTGTGACAGCTCACTCAGCATACGGTTAAGGCTATTCTCGCAAAAAGGACTCTCTCCGAAAACAGGCTCTAATCTGAAATCCTTAACCACTTCACCTATTTCACCCTTGGCAATCACCGCCGTATGCACTCTGCACTTTTTAAATACGTCACGGAGAAAGCCCATTTGCCCGTCGTAAAACATTTTTACCTCCCATCAGTGCCTTAATATATTTATTGCATAATTTTCCCCAAACTACCACTTAATTATAACACGTTTTTTGGATAATTACAACATAAATTTTTTTAATACATAAAATAAATACAAAATAACATAAAAATTTTACTCACGCTTTTTTTCAAAATAAATTATAATATAAATTAGAAAAGCTTACTATGTCAAAGGGACATAATGAGTTTAAAATGACTGAAAAGAGGAAAAAAGGTATGAAAAAACAACCTAAGCTCGACGCAAACGGTAAGCGCGCGTTCGGCATAAGAGATTGCTTTGCTTATGCGGCGGGCGACCTTGGATGCAATATGAGCTTTGCTCTAAAAAGCACTATGTCCATATTCTGGACACAGTTTATGGGAATGGACCTTTGGTACGCACTGCTCCTTATTATTGTTCAGGTGTGGGATGCTATCAACGACCCCCTTATCGGCTCAATAGTTGACTCCGACAAACGTAAGTACAAGAGAAACAAATTCCTTTCCTACATATGGGCAGGATCTATCGGACTCATAATCGGAGGAGCTTGTTGCTTCCTCCCCTTCCCCAACGCTCCTGTTTGGGCTAAAGCGATAATATTTATCGCGGGATACGTAGTATGGGATGCCTTCTATACGGTAGCCAACGTACCTTACGGCTCACTCCTTGGACTTATTTCAAACGACGTTAAGGATAGAGCTTCGCTTTCCGCTTGGCGTTCTGTTGGTTCTATCTTCGGAAATATGCTCCCTATGGTTATCCTTCCCTTCATTATTTATGATGAGAATAATAATCTTATCGGTGAGCGTGTTTTCATTGCGGCTCTCATAATGGGTGTGCTTGGCTTTATATGCTTCCAGTTTATGATACGCAACACTGAAATCCGCGTTGAGCAGGATATTACTCTCAACGAAGAGAAACCCAAATTCAACGTATTCAAAGCGTTTTTGAACTTTATGAAGAACCGTCCCGCGGTAGGCGCTACCATTGCGGCTATGGGTATGTTTATCGGTATGCAGGGTGCTGCAACCGCGGTAACCGTTATCTTCCAATCTTACTTTAAGAACGTAAAGATATCCGGTTTAGTCCAGCTTTTCGCAATGATACCCATTGTATGCTTTACTCCTTTGGCAAGAAAAATGGTTGCTCGATTCGGTAAAAAGGAGCTTGCTACCTTTGGTTCTATATGCTCAATCGTAGCAGCGGGCGCCTTGTTTATCGTAATCCCTGACAATACCGGACTTGATTTGATACTCTATATCGTATCACAGCTTATATTCTCCTTGGGACTTGGAATATACTCCACGGTATCCTGGGCAATGATGGGTGACGCTATCGATTATAACGAGTGGAAAACCGGAAAAAGAGAGGAAGGTACAGTTTATTCGCTGCACTCCTTCTTCCGTAAGCTTGCTCAGGGCGTAGGTCCCTCGTTAGTGCTTATCATAATGGTAGCTTTGGGCTATGTCGGAGAAAACGAGGGCAATCAGCTTTGGGAGGTTGCGGTACGTATGCGTTACCTTGTAGCGGCTACCTACCTATTCTCGGCATTGCTCCAGTTTATAGGACTTGGTCTTGTTTACAATCTTGACAAGAAAACTCTTGAAGAAATGAATGCCGAACTTGGTCGCGGCACTGATGGCAGCGATATAGCATAAATTTGACTTACTCGGCGCTCGACTATTCGTCGTGCGCCGTTTTTTAAGACTTATATAAAAGAAACGGAGAAAAACATGAGAAACATTCTAAATCTCAACAAGGGCTGGCTCTTTGTTAAGGACACCGCCGATATTACTCTCAGAGATGGAGAGTCCATAAATCTTCCCCACACATGGAACGCTGCCGACGGTCACGACGGCGGAAATGATTATTTCCGCGGCTCTTGCCTCTATATTAAGACACTTAAGGCGGCAGACCTTCCCAAGGCTGACTGTTATTACCTTGAAATACGCGGAGCAAACTCCTCCGCTGACGTATATCTTGACGGTGAAAAGCTGGCTCACCACGACGGCGGATATTCTACCTGGCGCGTTGACCTTACGGGCAAGCTTTCCGAGGAGAGCACACTCGCTATTGTTGTGGACAACTCCCCCAATGAAACGGTATATCCTCAGATGGCAGACTTTACCTTCTATGGAGGTCTGTACCGTGACGTAAACCTTATCGCTGTCAACAAGACTCACTTTGACCTTGACTATTACGGCGGTGTGGGTCTTAAGATAACTCCCGAGGTGTCGGGGGCTAACGCCTTTGTGGACGTAGAGGTTTTCGTAAACGAATTGAGTGAAGGACAAAAGTTAGTTTATACCGTATATGACAAGGATGAAAACGAGCTTGACAGAATAGAGTCAACCGACAAAAAGGTGACCTTTGAGATTAAGGACGTTCATCTTTGGAACGGACGCAAGGACCCCTATCTTTACTGCTGTGAGGTTGAAATAGTTGAGAACGGCGAGGTTCTGGACAACGTATGCAACCGTTTTGGCTGCCGTAGCTTCAGAATAGATCCCGATAACGGATTTATACTTAACGGACAGGAATATCCCCTCCGCGGTGTATCGCGCCATCAGGACAGACTTGGCGTAGGCAACGCTCTACTTCCCGAGCATCACGAGGAGGATATTGACCTTATTATGGAGGTGGGCGCTACTACTATCCGTCTTGCTCACTATCAGCACGACCAGTATTTTTACGACCTTTGCGATGAAAAGGGTCTTGTGATATGGGCGGAAATCCCCTATATCTCAAAGCATATGCCCGGCGGTCGTGAGAACACCATCTCTCAGATGAAGGAGCTTATCACTCAGAACTACAACCACCCCAGTATCGTAGTATGGGGACTTTCAAACGAGATATCTATCGGCGGTTCGGACGAGGACCTTCTTGAGAACCACCGCATACTCAACGACCTTGCTCACGAAATGGACAGCACCCGTCTGACTACAATCGCGGCGGTTTCTATGTGCAAGATGGACGACCCCTATCTCCAGATACCCGACGTGGTATCTTATAACCACTACTTCGGCTGGTACGGCGGTGATACCACCATGAACGGACCTTGGTTTGATAAGTTCCACGAAACCCACCCAACCATAGCCATAGGATGATCAGAGTACGGCTGCGAGGCTCTCAACTTGCCCCCCAGCGACCCCAGACAGGGTGACTATACTGAAGAATATCAGGCTTACTACCACGAGGAGCTTATCAAGCAGCTCTTTACCCGCAAATATATGTGGGCGACTCACGTATGGAATATGTTTGATTTCGGCGCTGACGCGAGAGCAGAGGGCGGTGAGAACGGACAGAACCACAAGGGTCTGGTGACTATGGACAGAAAGTATAAGAAGGATGCCTTCTACGCTTACAAGGCATGGCTCTCCGACGACCCCTTCGTACATCTTTGCGGAAAGAGATATATTGACCGCGTTGAGGACGTTACAAGGGTAACCGTTTACTCCAACCAGCCCGAGGTCGAGCTTTTCGTTAACGGCGAAAGCATTGGCAAAAAGAGCGCTCCCGACCACTTCTTCTACTTCGACGTAAAGAACGTGGGCGAAAGCACCATCGTAGCCAAGGCGGGTGAGCTTACCGACGAGGGTAAGCTACGCAAGGTTGACGAGATGAATATGGACTACGTGCTGCGCGAGGTCGGAGCTGTCCTTAACTGGTTCGACATCGACGCTCCCGAGGGACGCTTCTCGCTTAACGATAAGATATCCGACATTATGCAATCCAAGCGCGGAAAGCTGTGGTTTGTGGGAATGGGTCTTAAGCTCAAGAAAAAGATGAACGCAAGCAAGAAGGGCGAAAAGGGTGAAAAGAAATCGGGTGGATTTGACGTTGACCTTGGCTCTGCCGACAGCGGTCTTATGCAGATGATGGGCGGCTTCACAGTTCTCCGTCTGACAAGCATGATGGGTATGATGAATATTTCCTTTACCAAGGAAGAGCTGCTTAAGATGAACAAGAAGCTTAACCGCATACGCAAACCAAAAAATTAATTCAACTAAGAAAGAGACCGAAGAGGTACCTACCATAAAGCAGGTTCTACCTGCCGATACAAAACCAATCTCGTAGGGGCGTTCTGTGAACGCCCGCGGGCGAACGCAGTTCGCCCCTACGGCAAAAAGGACAGAGAACGTGAATTTCTCTGTCCTTTTTCACACACCTTGTCCTGCAAGGTATAGTGAATACATAAGTGAAATGTGTTGCTACCGCAAAACGTGAAATAATATGCTATCGCCTATTGTGAAATATCTCACTTCGTTCGATGTGAAATGAAATTTGCCCACGTTCGCGAGGCGAACATTTCACATTTGCGGAGCAAATCTTTCATCGCGTAGCGATTTCACTTGCCCAAAAGGGCGAATTTCGTTGGCGTACCTGCTTTATCACAGGTACGCCAACGACCTCTTTTCTTATCACCAACCTTAAATCCCTCCTCCCTCAAAGCCTGAATGCTCAAATGTCTGTTAAACCGAGTCAACCTCTATGTTAGCACAAAAACCTTAAAAATCCAAAAATTCTATTTACAAATTCAGCCTCCTGTGCTATACTTTATGGCGTAATAAAATTGAGAACCAACCTAACTATACAAAAAGGACGCAAAATGACAAAAAAGCAATGGTTTGCCAAGGGGGCGCGCGCCGGTATTCCAATTTCTCTGGGATACTTCGCCGTAGCCATAGCCTTGGGTATTTCAGCAAAAAAAGCAGGGATAGGTGTGCTTCAGGCATCCCTGACCAGCCTGCTCATAAACGCTTCGGCGGGTGAATACGCGGGATTTACCCTGATTGCCGCAGGCGCTACCTATCTTGAGGTAATATTTATGGAAGCGGTGGCAAACGCCAGATATCTGCTTATGTCAACAGCCTTGAGCCAACGCCTTGAGCCTAACACGTCAATTCTGAAAAGGCTTCTGTTGGGCTTTACCGTCACGGACGAGATATTCGGAATATCAATAGGTCTTGACGGGTACGTAAGCCCCTATTTCACTTACGGTGCATTCGTGGTAGCAACCTGCGGATGGACCTCGGGTACTATGTTCGGTGCATTGCTCGGCGAGATATTACCCGCAAGTATAGTCACGGCTCTTGGCGTGGGACTTTTTGGTATGTTCATCTCTGTTTTCATTCCCGAAGCGAAGAAAAACAAGATAGTTGCGGCTCTGGTGCTCTTAAGCTTTGCAGTTTCCTTTGCCTTTGCGAAGCTTCCCTTAGTGTCTCAGATACCCGAGGGCATAAGAGTTATAATAATCACCGTTGTCATTTCGGTAGGCGCGGCGCTCCTGTTCCCAATCAAGGAAAAGGAGGTGTCACAAAATGAATAAGATATGGATATACATATTCTGTATGGCAGCGGTCACTTATCTCATACGCGTAATTCCTCTCACGCTTATCAGAAAGCCAATAAAAAACATTTTTCTGCGTTCCTTCCTCTATTACGTTCCCTACGTTACCCTTGCGGTAATGACCTTCCCCGCCATAGTTGACGCTACGGGCTATCCACTTGCTGGACTTATAGCCTTCCTTACCGCCATTATTTTGGCATACCTCGGGAAGGGTCTGTTTTTCGTCAGCGTGTCTGCCTGCGTGACCGTTTTCGTCCTTGAAAGAGTATTCGATATTTTCCTAAAATAAAAAATTTTAATTCAATGCCCAAATTATCTATTTACATTTTGTCGTTTTTGTGATATAATTGAATTTAATATATTTATTTTTGGAATAAAAACTAAAAAGGAGCAATATCAATGGACTCAAATACTATTCAGATATTGATATCGATGATAGTCTATATGGCTGTTGTAATTGGTATAGGTATCATATTCGCTAAGAGAGCAAACGCAAGCTCTGAAAACTACTTCCTTGGCGGTCGTTCTCTTGGACCTTGGGTAACCGCAATGAGCGCAGAGGCATCCGATATGAGCGGTTGGCTTCTTATGGGTCTTCCCGGCGTGGCATACTGGTGCGGTCTTGCCGACGCGGCGTGGACTGCCATCGGACTTGCTGTGGGTACTTACTTCAACTGGCTTATAGTTTCAAAGCGCCTTCGCCGTTACAGCCTGAGAGCCAATAATTCCATAACTCTTCCCGACTTCTTCTCCAACAGATTCCGTGAGAAGAACAAGGTAATTATGACGCTTTCCGCCGCTTTCATTCTCATATTCTTCACGGTATATGCGGCAAGCTGCTTCGTTACCTGCGGAAAGCTCTTCTCCACGCTTTTCGGTACACCTTACATAGCAATGATGCTTCTGGGCGCGGTATTCGTGCTTATTTACACTATACTTGGGGGCTTCCTTGCTGAAAGCGCTTCCGATTTTATGCAGGCTATCGTAATGATAATAGCTTTGGTAATCGTGGTCATTTTGGGCACTGTAAGCGCAGGCGGTATCGGTGCCGTTATGGATAACGCAAACAACATCCCCGGATTTCTTGATTTCTTCGGTCTTGCTACTCCCGTGACCAACGAGGCGGGCGAGCAGATAGTCGTTGCGGGAACACCTGTTTTCGGCAACGCATCTCCCTACGGCTTACTTACAATTCTTTCTATGATGGCTTGGGGACTCGGTTACTTCGGTATGCCTCAGGTTCTCCTGCGCTTTATGGCTATCCGCCGTGAGGACGAGCTTAAGCGCTCCAGACGAATCGCCATAGTTTGGGTCGTTATCTCTCTCGGTGTTGCAGTATTTATAGGAATTATGGGCAGACAGCTCTTCCCTGACGCACACATAACAAAATCCGCGGCAGAAAATATTTTCATCACTCTTTCCACAAAGCTTCTTCCTCCCCTTCTTGCGGGATTTGTAATGGCAGGAATTCTGGCGGCTACCATAAGCTCCTCTGACTCCTATCTTCTCATTGCCGCTTCTGCATTTTCCAAGAACGTATTTCAGGGAATATTTAAGAAGAACGCAAGTGACAAGCAGGTAATGTGGGTGTCGAGAATAACCCTCCTTGCTATCGCTGTAATAGCCGCTATCATCGCTCTTGACGAAAATAGCGTAATCTTCACTATCGTATCCTTTGCCTGGGCAGGCTTTGGCGCTACCTTCGGTCCTCTTATGCTCTTTTCTCTCTTCTGGAAGAGAACGACGCAAGCGGGCGCTGTGGCAGGTATGATAGGCGGTGCGGGAATGGTATTCCTGTGGAAGCTGGTGCTCAGCCCTCTTGGCGGAGTGTTCGCTATATATGAGCTTCTCCCCGCATTCATCTTCTCTGCTATCTGCATAGTTGCAGTATCGCTTCTTACCAAGAAGCCATCGGCTGAAATCGAGGAGGACTTCGAGGCTGTTAAGAACGGCACCGAGGATGTGACAGCATAAACTATCAAAACAAATTTAAGCTTTTAAGGCTGAATTTTCTCCCTTGGGATGGTTCTTCATCCCGAGGGAGTTTGTTTATATACAGCCAGACATTGACATAAAGTTAACACTTAAAAACGATTGACATCAGCGGCTATATGTTATATAATATATATGGTATATAGAAACGGCAGTTTGCCGTTTAACTTGTAAAAAAGCTAAAAAAGAAAGGCAGGTATAGAAATGGCATTTTCCTTAAACGGAATCCACGTACCTCACAGAAAGAACACCGCGAACTCGGTAGCCGTGAGAATGGATACTCCGAATACAGTTACCATACCTATGGCGATGCATATAGGCAGACCCGCCATACCTACCGTTAAAGTGGGGGACGAGGTAAAGGTCGGCACACTTATAGGCGCGCAGGACGGCTTTATTTCCTCACCCATTTATTCAAGTGTTTCAGGAAAGGTAAAGAAGATATCCGACATACTTCTCTCAAGCGGAGCAAAAGCTGCCGCCGTTATCATAGAAAGCGACGGTCTTATGAGTGTTGATGAGTCTTTGACCCCTCCCTCCATAGCTTCCCGCGAGGACCTTGTTGAGGCTATCAAAAAAAGCGGCATTGTCGGTCTTGGTGGCGCGGGATTTCCTACTTACGTAAAATTTTCGGTTGACCCTGACAGGGTAGATGAGCTTATTATAAACGGAGCTGAGTGTGAGCCTTATATCACAAGCGACTCCAACACTATGATAAACCGCTCCGAGGATATGGCTTACGGAATAGAGCTTATCATAAAATACTTTGACCCCAAGAAAGTCATAATCGGAATAGAAAACAACAAGAAAGCCGCTATCGCTTCTATGAAGGCGCTGGCGCAGACAGATTCCCGCATAAGCGTAAAGGTTCTTCCCTCGGTATATCCCCAAGGAGGAGAAAAGGTGCTGGTTTATCACACCACGGGCAAGGTAATTCCCATGGGCAAGCTTCCCATTGACGTAGGCTGTATCGTCTGCAACTGCACGACGGTTGCCGCAATCGGAAGCTACGCAAAAACGGGAATGCCCTTAGTAGAAAAGTGTGTAACCGTGGACGGTGGCGCCCTTAAGTCGCCTAAGAACGTTATTGTTCCCATTGGAACAAGCATCAGAGAGCTTATAGATTTCTGCGGCGGTCTTAGCTGCACTCCCGAAAAGGTGCTATACGGAGGTCCTATGATGGGTATAGCTCTGCCCAATATGGATGCCCCCGTACTTAAAAACACCAATGCGGTGCTGGCGCTTACCGCTAAGGAGGCGAAAACACCCGAGGCTTCTGCCTGCATACGGTGCGGCTCTTGCCTTAACACCTGTCCCCTGGGTATAAACCCCGCGGGTATATCAAACGCTTTGGCGAAAAAGGATTTTGAAACAGTAGAAAGGCTTGGAATAAATCTCTGTATGGAGTGTGGATGCTGTAGCTTTGTCTGCCCCGCTCACATTCCTCTTGTGCAGAAAAACAAGCTTGCTAAGGCGGCTCTCAGAGAAGAAAAAGCAAAGGAGGATAGGAAATAATGGATAACAAGCTTCACCTTTCCACCTCTCCTCATATACATAGCGGACGCTCCACCCAAAAAATAATGCTTGACGTTATTGTCGCGCTTATGCCTACCTCTATTGTAGGTACCGTCGTATTCGGTATACGCGCTCTCGCTGTAATCGCGGTATGTATCGCTACCTGTGTACTCTCGGAATTTCTCTTTAATCTTGCTATAAAGAAAAAGCAGACCTTAGGCGACCTCAGCGCCATAGTTACAGGACTTCTTCTGTCGCTAAACCTCCCCGCAACCATCCCGCTTTGGCAGACAGCCATAGGAGCTATCTTTGCTATTGTGATAGTTAAATGCATTTTTGGAGGGCTTGGCAAAAATCTTGTAAACCCCGCTATCACCGCAAGAGTATTTATGCTTCTCTCCTTTGGTTCGGCAGCCCAAGCCGCATTTCCCGTTGACTCGGTATCAAGCGCAACTCCTCTGGCGGAGCTTGGAGCAGGCTACTCCCCCTCTCTTCTCGACCTTTTGGTTGGAAATCACGGCGGAGCTATCGGCGAGGTCTGCGCTCTCGCTCTCATTGCGGGAGGCATATTCCTCATAGGAAGAAAGGTAATCACGTGGCATATCCCCGTGGCTTTCGTTGGCTTCACCTTCCTGTTTATGTTCTTGTTTGGAGGCTTTGACCTTTACTTCTCCACCGCGCAGATACTTTCGGGCGGACTTCTTATAGGAGCTATATTTATGGCTACCGACTACGTAACCTCGCCCTCTTCTCCTTGGGGAAAGATAGTATTCGGTATAGGCGCGGCATTTCTTACCGTAGTAATACGTCTGTGGGCAAATCTTCCCGAGGGCGTATCCTACGCAATACTTCTTATGAACATTATTTGTCCTTACATAGACAAATTGACCCCCAGAAAGCTGTTTGGAGGTAAAAAGATATGAAAAAGCATTTAAAAAGCGTAGCTTCACTTTTTGCCATCTGCTCAGTTATCGCAATGCTTCTCGCGCTTACCAATTATTTCACCACCCCCATTATAGAAGACTATGAAAACAAAAAGGCAAACGCGGCTCTTCTTGAGGTGCTTCCCGATGCGGAAAGCTTTGAAACGGTCGATGTTCAAAATCTTTCGGAAACTGTGACCGAAGCATATAAAGCTGACAACGGCGGATATGTTTTTAAGTTGGTAACCATCGGATACGGTTCCGACTTTGTAATCATGTGCGGTATAAATCCCGATGGAACTGTCAGCAAGGCTATCTGTCTTTCGAGTAACGAAACGCTTGAAAAGGAAAAAACGTACGGAGAAAACTTTACAGGTCTTGATACAGACAGTGTAGATTCGGTGGATACCATCGCAGGTGCTACAAAGACTACAAAGGCTTACAAGAATGCTGTTAAAGCCGCACTGGATTCCTTCGCCAATCTTAAAGGAGGTGGCAAGTAATGAGTAACAAAAATGGCGGAAGCCTTTCCGTACTGCTTAATGGAATAATCAAAGAAAATCCCGTTCTCGTTCTGATACTCGGAACCTGTCCCACTCTGGCAATGACCAGGAACGCATCAACCGCTCTGGGTATGGGTCTTTCGGTTCTCGTTGTACTTCTTTGCTCAAACGTTGCGATTTCTCTCCTTCGTAAGCTTATCCCAGAAACTGTAAGAATTCCCTGCTACATAGTAATTATCGCAGGATTTGTAACCATCGTGGAAATGATAATACACGCATTTCTCCCCGACCTATACAGCACTATGGGTGTATTCTTAAAGCTTATAACGGTTAACTGTATAATACTTGGCAGAGCTGAAATGTTCGCAAGCAAAAACTCTGTCGGCAAATCCGCTCTTGACGGAATAGGAATGGGTATCGGATTTACTCTTGCTATCTTCTCCATAGCTACGGTTAGAGAAGTACTCGGAGCCGCTTCCTTTATGGGCAATAATATCCCATTCCTTTCGGAATATACCATAAAATTCTTTGTGGAAGCGCCCGGAGGTATGCTGGTTTACGGTCTTGCTATTGCCGCTGTATACAAGCTTACAAACGGCAAATTCCCCAAGAAAAAAAGCTTCTCGTGCGAGGGCTGTCCTTCTGCCGCCCTTTGTCATATAGGCGGTGAATGTTGCGAAAGCAAAACAAACGCTGTAAAGGAGGGAAACACAGATGTTGGCTAATCTTATAGTTATACTGACCTCCGCGGTTCTTATAAACAACTATGTTCTGCGTCAATTCCTTGGAATCTGCCCCTTTCTCGGTGTTTCCAAGAAGCTTGACCAATCGGTGGGAATGGGTCTTTCGGTAACACTCGTAATGCTCATCGCGACAGCGGCTACGTGGCCCATACAATACTTTATTCTGGATGCGTTTGGTCTTGGATATATGCAAACCATCGTGTTTATACTTATCATTGCCGCTCTGGTACAGATGATAGAGCTTCTGCTCAAAAAATTTATACCCTCCCTTCACAAGGGACTTGGCGTATATCTTCCCCTTATCACCACAAACTGCGCCGTATTGGGCGTTACCATAAACAATATTACCGATGGATGGAATTTCTTAGAATCCCTTGTAAGCGCTCTTGGCTGCGGTCTTGGATTTATGCTTGCTATGGTGCTCTTCTCGGGTCTGCGTTCAAGAATAGACGAAACGGCTATTCCGAAATGCTTCAGAGGTCTTGCATGTACTCTTATCGCGGCTTCCTTCATATCTCTCGCCTTCTTTGGCTTTGACGGACTTGCAGAGACTGTCGGTCAGGCACTTGCGTAAGGAGGTAGAATATGATAATAACAGATATTTTACTCGCTTTAGCGGTAGTCGGCGTAATAGGACTTATGGCAGCTGTACTTCTTGCCTTTGTATCCCATTTCTTCAGCGTTCCCGAAAACGAGACCAAGAAAAATTTGAGAGATAATCTCCCCGGTATAAACTGCGGAGCTTGCGGATATAAGGGCTGTGACGATTATGCCGCCGCGTTGGCTGAAGGTAAAGAAACAAAAGCCAACCTTTGCATTCCCGGCGGAGATTCTACCGCATCGAAGCTTTGTGACCTTCTCGGCGTAGCTGCTCAGGACGTTGAGGAGAAGGTAGCTTTCGTTCACTGCAACGGCAATTGCGGCGCTACCTCTAAAAAGGCAAGCTACGACGGAGTAGCTACCTGCCGCGCCGCCTCGACGCTCTACGGCGGCCCAAACGATTGCACCTACGGCTGTATGGGCTTTGGCGACTGTGCCGCCGCTTGTCCCTCAGACGCTATCTGTATGAAGGACGGCATAGCGCATGTTGACAGCACCGCGTGTATGGGTTGCGGTATGTGCGTATCGGTTTGTCCTAAGAGTATTATTTCGCTCATTCCCCAGCGTGCAAATACAGCGGTTATGTGCAGTAGCAAGGACAAGGGCGCGGATGCCCGCAAAAAATGCTCCAACGCGTGTATCGCTTGTAAAAAGTGCGAAAAGGTATGTCCCGAGAATGCTATCACGGTATGTGACAATCTGGCGAACATCGATTACGGTAAATGCACAGGCTGCGGACTTTGTGTCCAAGGCTGTCCCACAAATTGTTTGAAATCGGTATGTTTTCCTATAATCTCGAAAAAATAATCTTATGATAAGCAAAAAAGCAAAAAACGATATTATATTAATAGCCGCAGTTATACTGATTGCGGCTATTGCCATAGTTTGCCTTCTTTTTCTAAGAAAGGACGGCAAGACCGCTGTCATATACGTGGACGGAAAGCTTTACGGCAAATATCCATTGTCTGAAAGCATAACCGTTGATATAACATCCCAAAACGGAACTAATCGAATGGTAATAGCAAACGGAAAGGCAAAGGTTACCGAGGCAAGCTGCCCCGACCTAAAATGTGTTCACCATTATGCCATATCAAAGGACACACAGCAGATAATCTGCCTACCGAATAAGGTAGTTATATCAATTGAGTAAGGTGGCCGACTATGAACAGTAAAACAAAAAAGATAGCCTTTGTGGGATTTATGGCATCCCTCGCTATGATACTCTCATATATCGAGCTGCTTATACCGCCCATTTTCACTTCTCTGCCGGGAATAAAAATGGGTCTGCCAAATATAGTCATAATATTTACCCTTTACAAATTCGGCATTAAAGAGGCTTCCGCCGTTTCCTTTGTACGCCTTGTGTGCGTATCCTTGCTTTTCGGCAACGCTATGATATTCGCTTACAGCCTTGCGGGAGCTTTTCTAAGCCTTACTCTTATGAGTGTTCTTAAAAAGCTTGACCTGTTCTCCCCCTTAGGTGTCAGCGTAGTAGGAGGAATAAGCCACAACGCAGGGCAGACAATAGTTGCTATTCTTCTATTGGAACGTGTGGAAATAGGATACTATATGTTAGCCCTTACCGTTTCAGGCACTGTGGCGGGTATTCTCGTGGGTCTTGCGGCGGTATATTTATTAAAAATTCTTACGAACCTAAAAATTTGAAAGTATGTCATATCGGTAGTGTTGACAATTCAACGGTTTTATGATAGAATAAACCGTGTGTGTAAGCATAGGAATACGATGCATATAACATCAATAAGGAGACTTCAAAATGAAAAAATTTTTATCACTTCTTTTGGTTGTCCTAATGATAATCTCGGTTGTTGTCAGTATATATTTCATAAAAGCAGACGGTACGTTCAAGCTCGGACTCGGAGTTTACAGTGCTTATAAAAGCGCAACCGACGTTACCGACGGCGCAAACGGTATAGGCTCATACGTAACCACCGCGGCAGCGGTTTTGCTTGATGAGGACGGAAGAGTTGTAAAGTGCGTCATCGACACCGCCGAGGTTGCGGGGGAATTTACTTCAGAAGGCAAATTTGTGAGCAAAACCGAGTTCAAAACAAAGGGGGAGCTTAAGGAAAGCTACGGGATGAGTGCGATAGGCAAGACCGAGTGGTACAAGCAGGCTGATGCGTTCGCAAAGCAGGTAATCGGTAAGACCTCCAAGGATATCGCTTCTCTTATGGCAAATGACGGCAAAGGCAACTCCAATGTTATCGCCGCAGGCTGCACTATCTACGTAACCGATTTTGTAAAGGCAGTTGACACAGCTATAAACAACGCTAAAACCGCATCCTCTGCCTCTGACGATACCCTCAAGCTTGCCCTTATCACCTCTCTTAAGGGCACAGACGCGACCGATAAGGATGCGGGAGCGCTCAATTTTGAAACTACCTTTGCGGCTGTGACGCTTGATTCCGATTCTAAAATCACCGCTTGCGCAAACGATTGTCTTGCGGTAGCCTTCTCCTTTGACAAGGACGGTAAGATAAGCGGCGAGTATGTCGGTGAGGTCAAGTCCAAGGCAACTCTTAAAGAAGACTATGGAATGAGCGCGATAGGCAAGACCGAGTGGTACAAGCAGGCAGCAGCATTTGACGCGGCGTGTGTAGGTAAAACCTCCTCTGAGGTTGCGGGTCTTATGGGTGCTGACTACAAGGGCATTGAAGCTGTTCAAACGGCAGGCTGTACCATTTACGTGAGCGGAATGGTACAAGTCATCGCTAAGGCGGCAAAACAATAAAGCTATATAAAAATAAGGGTGGGTTCCCCTCTCTTATTTTTAACATTTTCAGGGAGCAAATATGAAAAGATTTCTTTGCACCATATTATTAATAAGCACACTTATGTGCTGTCTATCGTTTTTCTCATGTACGACACCAAGCAAAAAATATTCAAATTATACCTTTGATTATTTCGACACGGTGACCTCGGTTACGGGATATTCCCAAAACCAAGAGGCTTTTGATGAGGTTTTTGACAGTATTGTAGTTTTGCTCAGAGAATACCATCAGCTCTTTACAATATACGACAGATATGATGGAATAAATAACCTTAAGACAGTAAACGAGCTTTCGAACGGTGTCCACAAGCCTGTAAAGGTTGACCGAAAAATTATTGATATGCTTCTTTTCTCAAAGGATATGTACGAAAAAACAAACGGCAGCGTAAACGTGGCTATGGGAAGCGTGCTGTCTATCTGGCACGAGTACAGACAGGACGGATTGAATGACCCAAGCATAGCTAAGCTCCCCCCTATGGACAAGCTTACCGAAGCGGCAAAGCATACAGATATTGAAAAGCTTATCATAGACGAAAAAAACAGCACTGTGTTTCTCTCCGACCCCGAGATGCTCCTTGACGTAGGCGCTATCGCAAAGGGCTACGCGGTAGAAATGGTAGCGAGGTCGCTTATAGAAAAAGGCGTTACTGGCTACGTCCTCAACGTAGGCGGAAACGTACGCGCCATAGGACTTCGGGGTGACAACACCCCTTGGGTAGCGGGAATAGATAATCCAAACGGCACAGAAAATGCACCGTATTACGCAACCGTCGGGCTTGAAAACCGCTCACTTGTGACCAGCGGCTCGTATCAGCGCTACTATACGGTAGAAGGAAAGGATTACAATCATATCATAGATGCCCAGACACTTATGCCGTCCGAGAGATATATCTCGGTGTCAATTCTTTGCGAAAGCTCGGCCATAGCAGACGCGCTGTCCACCGCACTTTTCTGCATGAGCGTTGAGGACGGCAAAAGGATACTCAGTCAATTTGACGACACAGAGGCAATGTGGGTGTCTGCTGACGGAGATATAGAATATTCAGACGGATTTAAAAAGCACATACAAGGAGATAAAAAATGATAGCAGAATGGATAAATTCAACCTTTGCGGTCTTCGACTACGCAATACTCGGATTTTTTCACACTCTCGCAGAGGGTGCGGGAGCGATACTTACACCTATCGCAGAGGTATTCGCTCTCATAGGAGATAACGGATACTTCAGCTTTCTTCTGGCATTCATTCTTCTCTGCTTCCGTAGGACCCGCAAATGCGGAGTATGCATAATCTTCGCCGTAGGCTTTGGGGCGCTTTTCACCAATGTAGCAATAAAAAATATAGTTGCCCGTCCACGCCCATACGCCTCCGAGATACAGGCGTTTGCCGATTGGTGGAGATACATAGGAGCGCCCCTTGAGAGCGAATTTTCCTTCCCCTCGGGACATACCACAGCCGCTATGGCATCTATGACTGCCTTGTGCATAGCTATGTGGAAAAGCAAAAAATGGCTGGTCGCTCCCGCCGCCGCTTACGTGGTGCTTATGGCGGCGTCGAGAAACTACCTTATGGTACACTACCCCACCGACGTAATAGCCGCTTTCATAGTGGGCGGCATTGCGGCAATACTCGCGTGTCTGGCAATAAACGCAGTATGGAAGCTTATAGAGAAGCACTCAGACAAAAAGCTCTTCAATTTCGCATTGAATTTTGACATACTGCATCTCTTGAAAAAAGAAAAAAAGACGGATGACCCCGCCGCATAAATTTACTGCTTACAATACAAAAAGGGGCTGAGTCATTTAGATGCAGAAGTCGTGATTTGGTTCTCGTCGGCGTACAAAGGTACGCCAGAGAGCCAAAACGCGGCTAAAAAACACACATAAAAATCGAAATTCGTAAGAATTTCTACCAAAAACACCGCTTTACTATCAAATTCCTGATAACAAAGCGGTATTTTCTATTATTTACTTTCGTGTGTTTTTGTTCTGCGCTAAATGAAGCAACCCCTTTCTTATTATATCTTTTTCTCAGCTGCCCTCAGCTGCCTTTGTGTTTCAGACGGTAACGCTGTTGCTTCATTATCATAATCATATCCAAGATAGAAAATCAACAAAAGTTGAAAATTCTTCTGGTCATATCTCCTTGTATTTTGTCGTAGAATATGATAAAATTATTATATAATGTAAATAACTTTTGAAAGGAAAAGACTATGAATAACTACTGCATACTTTACAATCCCTTTTCGGGTAACGGACAAGGAAAGGTAGCTGCCGAAGCACTTCAAGGGAAAATAGGCAATACCGAATGCGTAGATATGACCGCTTTGGGCGGATACGAGGAGTTTTTTGCATCACACCCTGATTCTCACATTATCATATGCGGCGGTGACGGAACACTTAACCGCTTTATTAACGATACTGCCCACATCAATATTACAACCCCTATATCCTATTACGCCAGCGGAAGCGGAAACGATTTTCTCCGCGACATATCGGGCAGCGAGGGGGAGATAATAAGCATTGATAAATACATAGAGCGCCTTCCCACCTGCAACGTAAACGGTAAGGATTACAAATTTATAAACGGTATAGGCTACGGTATCGACGGATACTGCTGTGAGGTAGGCGACGAGCTTCGACGTACCACCGATAAGCCTATAAATTACACAGGCATAGCTATCAAGGGTCTTCTATTCCATTACAAGCCCACTGCCGCTACGGTTACCGTTGACGGTGTTGAACATAAATTCAATAAGGTATGGATTGCCCCTACGATGCTCGGCAGATACTACGGCGGCGGAATGATGCCTACCCCCACGCAGGACCGACTCAATGAGGAAGGTACGGTTTCGGCAATGGTATTTCACGGCACGGGTAAGCTTCGCACACTTATGATATTCCCCTCTCTCTTTAAGGGTGAGCACGTGAAGCACGAAAAGAACATTTCTATTCTTGTGGGCAAGAACATAACCGTAGAATTTGACTCTCCAAGAGCACTTCAGGTAGATGGTGAAACCATTCTCGGTGTAAAGAGCTATACCGTCCGCGCCTACACCGAGGCTGCCCTTGAAGAAAAAGAAACAGCCAACGTATAATTTAAAAAGGAGCTTTTGCTAAAACGGCGAAAAGCTCCTTTTTTCGCGCAAATTCGTGAAGATATAGTAAACAAATTGCAAATTATACGCTATGCGCCACCCTTATCCTTGACAAATCTTCATTTTTATTATATAATTTACATAGTTCCATTAAGGAGGAGCAAGCATGCGGAAAATACTTATCAGAGCTTTTGCGTTTTTGTGCGTATTAACTCTTATACCTATATTCTCAGCGTGTAATTCCGAAGCGCAACAGACTCAAGGAAGCGAAGCTTCGGGATATCACACTATTACCTTTAACACTAAAGGCGGCTCAAAAATAGGCGATATGACGGTCAAACACGATACCCACGCCAAAGCACCCACTCCCCCCACACTTGAAAACTACGTGTTCTGCCGTTGGCAGACCAGCGAGGGACGGGCATTCTTCTTTGATATGCACACGGTAAAGGAGGATATAAATTTAGAGGCTATATGGATAAAGGCAGAAGACCTCTTCGGACTTGCCGCGATGCCCGACAGCAAGGGAATAATGATAACCGGCATAAAGCGTCAGGAGGACTTTGATGTACTCTACGTTCCCGAGATAATAAACGGGAAAACCGTGGAAGGAATTGGAGCAGGCGCCCTCAAGGGTACTATTCCCTCCCATGCCTCCACCATCGTTTTTCCCGACACCGTAAGGTACGTTGAGGAAGATGCCTTCGCTTCAATTCCCGAGGTAAATATAATTTTAAACGGTACTCTAACTCATATAGAGGAAGGCTCCTTCTTTGGAGCGGCTCTCATAACAAAAATTTCGTTAGGCAAAGGAATAACCTCTATTCCCTACCGCGCATTCAGCAACTGCGCTATGCTGAAAACGGCTAACCTGCCCGAGGGTGTCACGACTGTGGAAGAAAATGCCTTCGAGCTATGTGATAGCCTAGTTACACTAATACTTCCCTCAACCTTGATATCAATAGAGGATTCCGCATTTGAAGAATGCGCTTCCCTTAAAACCGTATTCTTTGGCGGCACAGAGGAGCAATTTGACCTAATAAGTATAGCCGCAGGAAACGAAGCAATAGAAAATGCCACAGTATATTACTATTCCGAGGAACAGCCCACATCAGAGGGCAACTTCTGGCACTACAACAAAAACCAAATACCTACAATATGGTAATCTTAGGAGAAGATTTTGGAAAAAGCAAGGATAGATAAAGCTCAAGCGGATAAAATAGCCGCGGCAAAGAAGACCTCCATAGGCGGACAGGCTCTGCTGGAGGGTATTATGATGAGAGGTCCCAAGGTATCCGCTATGGCGGTGCGTGACCCCAAGGGCGAGATGATAGTAGAAAAATGGGATACCCAGACAAAGCCCACACCAAAAATATTCAAGCTTCCCATAATCCGAGGAGTGTATGGCTTTATAGCCTCTATGGCAATAGGCTATAAGGCTCTTATGCGCTCGGCTGAGCTTGCGGGACTTGATGAAATCGAAGAGGAGCTGGCGAGGGAGAAGGCAGCAAAAAAGGCTGCTAAAAAGGCTAAGAGAGCGAAATCGCAGATAGAAGCCGAGGACGACATCGCGATAGCGGATGCTGTCGCAGCACAGGAAGAAGGTGCTTCTGTGGAAGAAGCCTACACATCCGACAAAAAGGGCTCATCCGCCTTTGTAACGGCAGTTATGGTGGTAGCGTCTGTTCTCGGTGTGATCTTGGCGGTAGGCTTATTCATTATGCTTCCCACCTTCCTTTACGAGCTGCTACCCTTCCCCACCTTCAGCAATAAGGCTCTGAACTCTCTTGTTAAATCAGCCTTTGAGGGCATTTTAAAGATAGTTCTTTTAGTTGGATATATGGCATTGGTGTCACTTATGAAGGATATAAAAAGGACATTTCAGTACCACGGAGCTGAGCATAAGACTATATTCTGCTACGAAAGCGGAATGGAGCTTACAGTTGAAAACGTACGCGCCCAGCGCCGCTTCCACCCCAGATGCGGAACCGCTTTCCTTATACTTATGCTTATCGTCGGAATGTTCGTTTCCTTCTTTATCGACCCAATATTCTACCTCACCATAGGAAAGCTTCCACACGTGGCTATCCGCGCCATTATAAAGCTGCTGACCCTTCCCCTCACTATGGGTATAGGCTACGAGCTTATAAAGCTTGCGGGCAGACACGATAACCTCCTCACACGGATAATATCAGCCCCCGGTCTTTGGCTTCAGAGAATAACCGTCCTTGAGCCTGACGACGGAATGATAGAATGCGCTATCACCGCATTCAAGGAAGTAATCCCCGAGGACCAAAGCGACAATTATTAAATAAAAAACATTCTGCCCACAGGGCAGAATGTTTATTCTTGAATTGAACGGTAACGCTCGTAGTAAAAGAGATATTGCTGAGCTATACCCGCATAAGCGCCAAAGCGCTGCCACGAGAGATTTTCACCCTCATCCCCAAAGTGTTTGAGGGCTACGCGCTTCATCCACACGTCAACGGGAAAGGCGTTATATTTCTGAAAGCCGAACAAAAGGGCGCAGGACGCAACCTTTCTCCCTATTCCCTTTACAGAGCAAAGAGCTTCGATAGCATTTTCTATATCACTCTCTGCCATTACTTCGGTGAAAGACAGGCTTCCGTCAAGAGTACGGGATACGGCGTCATATATGTATTTTGCCCGAAATCCCGTCCTAAGCTCAAAAAGTCCTTCAACCCCCAACGCATAGAGCGCGTCAGCCTCGGGGAAGGCGCAAAGTGAGCTTTTGCTTGAGATATGCTTTCGCATCTCATTACTAACGTCAATAGGCTTACCGCACTTGGCGCACAGCGCCTCGATTATCTTCTTTATTCGGGGAATATTGTTGTTCTGGGAAATTATGAAGGAGATTACGCACTCAAAGGGGTCTTGTGCCAGAATGCGTATTCCATTTCCGTATTCCACCGCTGCCCTCAGCGCTTCATTGTCACAGCTCGTGAGAATATCTGCTCCTACGGCATCATAGTCACGCTCTATATCAAGATACCGCTTCCAAAGACTCTCATAGTCTTCAAGGGTACTGCCGTATATAAGCACAGTATTGCCATCCTGAGCAAAGGACACCACGCGCCCGAAAGCGACTCCCGAAAACTCCTTTTCGTGTCCGCTGTTCTCGACGGCGTCAAAGCGGAAGCACTGTCCGCAATCAAATATCTTCCCTATATCAAAATTTTGAATACCCTCTATTCTTACACAGGGACAATCACCAAGTCTGAATTCCGTTATATTCACATCATACCTCTGGAAAATCAATGTAACTACATTCTAACATATATCGACAGATTTTTCAAGTAAAATCTTTGGAGAAAGCTATGGAAACAATTTACACAATACCCGTCAATGAAGCCTTTGAGGCATCCGCCGAGGACAAATCCTGCGGATGTCCCTTCTGCACACTGTACAACCGTCTGGAGGACGACGAGCTTGAGCTGATTCTGGGCGCGTCTATGATGGAGCCTGACGTGAGAATACGCACCAACAAGGAGGGCTTTTGCAAGACTCATTACGATATGATGTTCACCAGGAAGAACCGTCTGGGTATGGCTCTGACCTTAGAGAGCCATTTGGCGGAGCTTAAGGAAGAAATAAAGGACAAGGCTTTTTCAAAGGCGGGTGAGCGCCCTATAAAGCGCATTTTGGCGCTTGAGGACAGCTGTTACGTCTGCCGCAGAATAGAGTTTAACTTCCAGCATATGATTGAAACCGCCGTTATCCTTTGGGAAACAGACGAGGCTTTCGCGCCAAAGCTCAAGGCACAGCCCTATTTCTGTCTTCCCCACTACCGTAGATATCTGGAATACGCCTCAAAGCGCCTTGGAAAGAAGCAATACGCGGAATTTGAAGCGCAGGTATCGGGCATAGTCAACACATATATGGAAACACTCAAGGAGGATATAAGCTGGTTCTGCAAGAAATTTGACTACCGCTACGGCGATGAGCCTTGGTATAACTCCAAGGACTCGGTGGAACGCGCAATGAAATTCCTGCGCGGCGACCTTCATAAGCCGCCCCAGAAGAGAAAGCCCCTGTATAATCAATAAAAGAAACAAGGAATTATTTTATGATAGACTTACTCGACCTTCAAAAGCATTTTATACTTACCCACCTTAAGGAGGGAGATATCGCCGTGGACTTTACCATGGGCAACGGTCACGACACCGAATTTCTCTCAAAGACCGTGGGTGAGAATGGGCACGTTTTCGCCTTTGATATACAGGAGCAGGCCTTAGCCTCTACCTCCGAAAACCTCAAGAAGGCAGGCTGTCCCGACAACTACACCCTTATCCTTGACTCCCATCACAACGTCAAAAAATACGTTGACGTTCCCATAAAGGCGGGGATGTTCAATCTGGGGTATCTTCCCGGAAGCGATAAGACGGTAACCACCATGCGCTCAACCACCCTACCCGCCATCGAGGCTGCTATCTCGCTGATGGACAAAGATGCTATAATCCTTGTAGCGGTATATCCGGGTCACGCTGAGGGAGATGCCGAGGGAAAGCTTATCTGTGAATATCTTTCTTCCCTGTCCCGATATAAGGTGTGCGCCACGAGGATAAACATTCTCAATTCTCCAACCTCACCGTTTTTTATAATAATAGAAAATAAGCCTTAATAAAAAGGAACAGATATGAACGAAACAAAAAACGCAAAAAAGGAAAAAGAGTCATACGCTCCCCTTTCCGAGGAAGAAATAATGATGCTTAAAGCATCTCAGGAGGGCGAGATCGACAGAAGCACTCTGCCGCCCCATGATAACTCAGATATGGCGAAAGCAAAGCGGTATATAAAAAAGAATAAGCTTTCAGTGCTCTTCGTTACTCTCACAGCCCTTGTTTTGACCGCGGTTCTTTTCGTGCTGGGCTTTATGCTTGTCACCTCCCTGCTAAGCAGACCCTCTACCGACGACTTTACCGTTATCTTAGGCGATGAAAAAAACAAATATACGGTAAAATATGAGGATGCTATGATAGACGGAGTATTTTATCTTGACGTTATCAAAATAGCTAAATACGCCGATATTACGGTAAGCGGCACAGAGAAGAAAATAAAGCTTATGTGTCCCGACGGTACATATGTCAGATTCGAGCACGGAAATAATACCGCTACCGTCAACGGCACTCGTGTTCATATCAAGGGCACCGCTAAAATAATTTCTACCGACGAAAATGAAGTAGAGTGTCTGGTTCCCTACTCATTTATTGAGAAGCTTTTTTCAAATCCTACGGTAGGAGATACTCCCGGTGTTCGTACGGTATTCTCAAATAAGGACAACAGGGTAAGGATAGGCAGGGTTCTTTATAAAAACGGAACCCCTCTGCCAATAAGCTTTTCTGCCGATTGCTTTGATATTGCCGAGGAGGACACTCTGCTTCACTATAAGACACTTTATCCCGAGCTTGTCTCCATCTGTTCAAAAAACACTATGCTCGTCAACAAAAACAATCCCCTCGGTGAAAGCTATACTCCCCAGGGGTTGTTTTCTTTGAATGAGCTGGGATGTCCTGTGATAGAGGACGGAGATTATCAGCTGGTATCCGATGCCGCCCTATCTCTGTGCGCTATGATGAACGACCTTGAAAAATCCATAGGCAAAGAGGACAGCGTTGTGGTGACCAGCGCATATCGCTCTTACTCCAAGCAAAGCGGCCTTTTTTCCACCTATGTTACCGACCTGATAAATTATAAGGGCTACACCCGTGAGCAGGCTGAGGCTGAGGTATCAAAAACCGCCGCAAAAGCGGGATATAGTGAGCACCAAAGCGGACTTTGCGTTGACCTTATAGAAAAAGGCAAGCTGGAGCTTGACGAATCCTTTGAGGACTGTGAGGCTTTTGCTTGGCTGATGGATAACGCTTACCGTTACGGATTTATTTTGCGCTACCCGAAGGATAAAACAAGCATAACAGGTTACAGCTACGAGCCGTGGCACTACCGCTTCGTGGGTATAGATGCCGCTACCGTAATATACGAGGATAATCTGTGCCTTGAGGAATATCTGGCTATATTTTAAATAATAATATAGTTGACTGTCGATATAAAACCCCAATTGCGAATAGATTTTTAATATTAAGTACTTTCCCCTCTTCGCAATTATGGGTTGCATAAAGTGCAAAGCGAAGTTGGTTGAAATACATAGAAATATTTGCTATCATTAACCAGTAAATTCAATTATGAAGGAGAAATATTATGTGTGGAATAGTTGGATACACAGGTGCCAAAAACTGTATTCCCGTACTTATCGAAGGCCTTAAAATGCTTGAATACCGCGGATATGACTCTGCGGGAGTATCTTTTCTTGACGGAAAATGTATAAGGACGGTAAAGGCTAAAGGAAAGCTCTCCAATCTTGAGGAACGCCTTGAGGCATCAAAGCTTGCAGAAATGCATTGCGGAATAGGCCATACAAGATGGGCTACCCACGGTGCGCCCTCCGATATAAATTCTCATCCCCACTCCACCGAAGCAATATCCCTTGTCCATAACGGCATAGTTGAAAATCACGCCGAGATAGAAGCCTTTCTTCGCGAGAAGGGCTATACCTTCGTGTCTGATACCGACACAGAGCGCGCGGCAAAGCTTATAGATATGCTTTACAAGGAAACCAAGGACCCCGTAGCGACTCTCTTCAGAGCTTCTGCTTCCATAAGAGGCTCCTATGCCTTCGGCGTAATATTCAGTGATTTCCCCGGAAAAATATTCGCAATACGCAAGGACAGCCCTCTTATTATCGCCAAGGATGCCAGCGGCTCCTTCTTAGCCTCTGATATCCCCGCAATACTCCCCTATACAAAGGAATATTGCCGTCTTGACGAGCATTACGTAGCAGAGCTTTCCAGAACGGATATTAAGATATACGATGAAGACGCAAATGTGTCGGAGCCTGACTACGAGGTGGCACTTTGGGACTCCGAGCAGGCAAAAAAGGGTGGATTCCCCCACTTTATGCTCAAGGAGATATATGAGGAGCCTTCCGCGCTTGAAAGCACTATCGAACGCAGAATAAGCAACGGTCTGCCCTCCTTTGACGAAGCCTTTCCCAACGATATCCTTCTTGAGAGCATAGATGAAATACACGTAGTAGCCTGCGGTACAGCTATGCACGCGGGTCTTGTGGGCAAATATATAATCGAGAAGCTTGCGCGCATTCCCGTAAACGTAGAAATTGCCAGCGAATTCCGCTACCGCGACCCTATACTAAAGAAAAACAGCCTTGCTGTATTTATTTCCCAGTCGGGAGAAACAGCGGATACTCTTGCGGCGCTGCGCCACGCAAAGAGCGAGGGCGTTCCTACTCTCGCTATCGTAAACGTATTCGGTTCTTCCTTAGCACGCGAGGCAGATTACGTGCTTTATACAATGGCAGGACCCGAGATATCCGTTGCCAGCACTAAGGCTTACAGCGTTCAGTGCGCTATGCTCTACCTCTTTGCCGCTCATCTTGCTCTGATAAAGCAGAAAATCACAAGCGATGCAGCAAAAAGTCTTTGCGAAAAAATGCGCTCGGAGCTTCCCCGCGCCGTTGCAGCTACTCTCGCCCTGAACGATACCATACACGAAATCTCAACAAAAATATCCTCCGCCGAACACCTTTTCTATATCGGCAGAGGAATAGATTATCAGCTTTGCGTAGAAAGCTCACTTAAATTAAAGGAAATCTCTTATATACACTGTGAGGCATATGCGGCAGGTGAGCTGAAGCACGGAACTATATCGCTTATCACCGATAATATACCCGTAATATGCATTATGACCGACAGCTCATTGGCTAAAAAAACCATAAGCGGAATACACGAGGTTACCGCAAGAGGAGCTAGAGTAATTCTTATCTGCTCCGCGGATATTCAGGATGAGCACACGCTTCCCGACGTGGAAACCGTAATACTTCCCCGCACCGAGCCTCTGCTCTACCCCTTCCTGACCGCTACCGCAACTCAGCTTATCGCATATCACACCTCTGCCGACAAGGGCATAGACGTGGATAAGCCCAGAAATCTGGCAAAATCGGTAACCGTAGAATAATCTATCTTTCCCTTCGGAAGAAGAACTTCTTCTCGTGGGCGTAAACACTATGCGCCAAGCCCATAAGAAAATACAGGGCAAAGACCGAGGAACCGCCAGCGCTGAGAAACGGGAGTGTAATTCCCACAACGGGAACTACTGCAAGACACATCCAGAGATTTTCAACAGTCTGCAAAATTATCATAGCCGCGATTCCGCCGCAGATAACTCTGCCGACAAAATCTCTGGAGGTGACTGCAATCCACAGCAGCCTGACCACCATTACACACAGAGCGAGTACCACTAAAGCCCCCCCAAAAAAACCGAATTTTTCACATATAGTGGAGAAAATGAAGTCGGTATGGGAGGCGGGAAGCTCCTCATATATGCCCCCGCTCATCAGCCCTCTGCCGAAAAATCCACCCGAGGCTATGGCATCTCTGCTCATAAGAGCCTGCATTCCCACACCCTCCGGGTCAAGATGAGGCTGAAAGCCGTATATGATTCTGTTTTGCTGGTCTGTGCGAAGCAGCTCCCACAAGAAAGGAGCGGAAATTACGCATAAAGAAGCCACTCCAAGGAAATACCATCCCGAAAGCCCCGCGAAGTACAGCATAAACGCTATCATTCCTATATATACAAGTGAAACCCCCAAGTCACCCGAAAGCAATATGAGTCCGACGATAAGTCCCGCGTGGAGCGCAAGACCCAAAATGCTCTTAGGGTGATTTATTTTTTTCCTGACCTGCTCTATGTGCTTCGCAAAGGTGCATACAAAGGTTATCTTCACAAACTCCGAGGGCTGAATGGCTATATTTACAAAAGGAATTCGAAGCCAGCTTCTGTTGGCAGTTTCCATATTCTCTCCCGTGCTTCCGAAAATAAGAGTCACGGTGAGCAAAATAGCTGATACCAATAGCATTATCACTGAAAATCTGTCAATAAAAAACCTGTAATCAACGTTAGAAATTATAAAGAGCGCAACCATTCCCGCAAGGGTCATGGCTATCTGCATAATAAGCTTACTGCGGCCGAAATTCTCCGCCGCACCGAAAATAGTCATTACGCTGACAAAGGAGAGAAATGCCATACATATGAACAATATTGGGTCTATATGCTTTAAACGCTCCCTAAAAGACATCCCAAATACCTTCATATGAACCCCTCCTCTCACTTAAAATAAAATCAATCTCAAAGGGGCTGTTACAAAACTGCAACAGCCTCTTTTGTTTTATCAATATTGTCTGCCCCAAACGACCATGTGCTTGGCGGGCTTTCCGCAGCATGCGCAAACGTCGGAAAGATGCTCCTCCACAAAGGGAATACAACGTGACTTTACGCCTCCTGTTTCTTCCTTTAGCTTGTCCTCGCACTCAACGTCGCCGCACCACATAGCCTTGATAAATCCCGGACGGTTCTCTGCAGCGTCAAGGAATTCCTCGTAGCTTCGAGCAACACTCATCTTTTCGGCAAGGTTCTTCTCTGCTCTTTCATAAAGCTCGTTATGAACCGCCGCCAATGCCTTTTCTATTTCTTCCTCTATGTTGTCCAGGGAAACAAAGGTCTTCTGTCTGCTTACTCGGCTTACAAGCACGCAGGAGTTATTCTCAATATCACGAGGACCTATCTCAAGACGGAGCGGAACGCCCTTCATCTCGTACTGGCTGTACTTCCAGCCCGTAGAGTTATCACTGTCGTCAAGCTTTACGCGCCACTTAGCCGCAAGCTTATCACGAAGCTCGCCTGCTTTCTCAAGAACGCCCTCTTTATGCTGAGCAACAGGGATAATAGCTACCTGTATTGGAGCTACCTTTGGAGGGAGAATAAGTCCGTTATCATCACCGTGGGTCATAATAATAGCGCCAATCATTCTGGTGGAAACGCCCCATGAGGTCTGGTGAGGATAGCATATCTTATTTTCTCTGTCAGTGTAGGTAATACCGAATGCCCTGGCAAAGCCGTCGCCGAAGTAGTGAGAGGTTCCTCCCTGAAGGGCAACACCGTTATGCATCATAGGCTCAATGGTATATGTTTCCATTGCTCCCGCAAACTTCTCCTTCTCGGTCTTTCTTCCCGTAATAGCGGGGATAGCAAGAGTTTCCCTGTAAAAGTCCTCGTAGCACTTAAGCATACGCAAAGTTTCCTCCCGCGCGTCTGCCTCGTTCTCGTGCATAGTATGTCCCTCCTGCCAAAGGAATTCGGAGGTGCGGAGGAAGGGACGGGTGGTCTTTTCCCATCTTACAACGTTACACCACTGGTTATAAAGCTTGGGCAGGTCGCGGTAAGAGTGAATTATATTCTTATAGTGCTCACAGAAAAGGGTTTCCGAGGTAGGACGCACCGCCAGACGCTCGGTAAGTCTGTTCTGCCCTCCAACTGTGACCCAAGCGCACTCGGGAGCAAATCCCGCTACGTGGTCCTTTTCTTGCTGGAGAAGGCTCTCGGGGATAAACATTGGCATATATACGTTTTCGTGTCCAAGGCGCTTAAATCTTGCGTCAAGGTCGCTTTGGATGTTCTCCCATATTGCATATCCGTAAGGACGGATTATCATACATCCCTTAACACCCGAATAATCTACAAGCTCTGCCTTTTTTACAACATCAGTGTACCATTGAGCAAAATCGGTATCCATTGCCGTGATCTGCTCTACCATTTTTTTATCGTTTGCCATTTTCTATATCCTTTCTCACCTGAGAATTGAAGCATAATACTGCATATTACATATATTATAAAACAAACCGACAAAAAAGTCAAGACGGGCGAGGAGATAAATTTGAAAAAAGGATGTAATTATGATAAAAAAAGACAAAGTGGATATCTTATCTATAAGATTTCAGGCAAAAAATAAGACCGAGCAATTATCCTCAGTAAAAGACCGATTGGACAGGGGCTTAGTAACCAAAATATTCACCCCCAATCCTCAAATAATACTTCGTGCCGCGAAAGACAAAAAAGCATTGGATATATTGCACAGCTCGGATATAAATCTTCCCGACGGAGTAGGTATCCTCATAGCCGCCAAGCTCTTGGGTAAGGAGCTTCCCGAAAGAATATCGGGGATAGATTTTGCCGAGGAGCTTCTACGCTTAGCGGCAAAAAAAGGGTATTCGGTATTTCTCCTTGGTGGAAAATCCGGAAGAGCACACAAGGCCGAGCGCGCCCTATCAAAAAAAATACCCAACTTGAACATCTGTGGATGTCATAACGGATATTTTAACAAAGAGGGGGCAGAAAACGAGCGGGTTAAACGGATTATAGAGCAGGCACATCCCGATTTTCTTTTTGTTTGCCTTGGGTCGCCTGTACAGGAGGAATGGATAGTAAATAATCTCTCCTCCCTGCCCTCCGTAAAGCTGGCAATCGGTCTTGGGGGCAGCATAGACGTGTGGTCGGGAAAGCTGAAGCGCGCCCCCTCACTCTTGCGCGCCTATGGACTGGAATGGCTTTGGCGAACCGTCAAGGAGCCTAAGCGTATGAAAATATTTATGGATATACCCAAATTTTTTATCTGTATCGAAGCGCAAAAAAGAGCGCTTCGCAAAGAAGCGAAACGCTCGTATAGTGTCGAAAATTAGAGAGAGTCGATGTGAAATTTTATTTTTCATCATCTTTCATTTAAATTAAGTACCCGTAATAATTAGTTTTATCTGTAAATATTTGTGTTTTTCGTCAAATCAACACGCGATGAATTTTTCAAATTCGTGATAGTAATCGTTGTCCATTTCTATGGTCATATTACTCCAATTAAGCTTCTTCGCAAGAAGCACTCCCAAAAGGCTCTTAGCGTTAACGGAAAACTTGGAGCCGCTTCTGAGAACTATCCTGCCCTTAAGCTTTGTTGCGATAGCGACCATATCCTTTGCGTCTTGCATCGTATCGATCTCAATAGCATAGACATATTTATCGTTAATACTCATTTTTATACACCGTTCCTTTCTCGGCTTTGTCGTAGATATGAAATTCGGGCACTTCCTCTCTACGCGCACATTCTACACCCGGTTTATGTCTAAAGTATTAACATTCTGTATTTAATTTGTAACATTGCACAAATTTGAAAAATATTTTTTGTGCACATTTAACAGCACAAGGTAAAAAAGAAAAAAGACCGTCGAAGACGGTCTTATTCTTGTGATTTATCACGCTTTTTCTTGTTAGCCTTTTGTATAGCAAGATACACCAGATACCCTGCTCCGCTGACGATAGCGGCTATGCCGAATATTACTATTGCCTTGATGATTTCTCCGTCACCGAAGGCATCGCCTCCAAGAGTTGACATAAGTATTGACGGTATTCTGGCAACGGTAGTAAGCAGGACGTACATAGGTATGCTCACCTCTGTAAGCCCTATTATATAGGTAATAAGATCCTTTGGCGTTCCAGGGATAAGAAAGAGCAAAAATATGGTGGCGTTTCTCTTTTTAGGATCTCTTAATATAGGCAGGGAATCTATCTTTTCTCTGGGATACAAGGACTCGACGAATTTACGTCCGAATATGCGTACGAGCAGTATTACCAATATGCTTCCGAGAGTTATTCCCACTAAGCATAAAATTGTACCGAGCCACGAGCCAAAGATAACTCCCGCCGCTATCTCCACAGCCTCACCGGGGATGAGCGCTATAACCACCTGAATTACGCAAACTCCTATGAATATAATAGCGCCTACAACGCGGTGCTCCGAAACAAATTTCTGGAGGACCTCAAGATTTTCCGCTGAAAAGTAGTCCCTGAGCAAAAACGCGCCCACTAATGCCAATACGCATATGACCGCGGAAGCCATAGATATGACCGTAGCCGCATATCGCTTTGAATAATGCTCTGTCTCCTCGAATTTTTTATCCAAAAGCAGCTGCTTTGCCCTCTGCCCTCTTTTGCCCATGCCCACACCTCCTTTTAACAGCGTTGTACAATACCAACATTATACCACATTTTTCATAAAATCAACATATTATTTTTTGAAAATCTCAATTTTTTTGCAAAAAATCCGTGTATGCGGCTAACATACACGGATGCTTTTATTTTGCTTTCCTGCTGATTGAGTTAATAAATATATACACTCCTATAAGAACAGCCACGGTGACACCCAATATAGCGTACATTACGGTAGTTTCTACCTTATTATCGAAGAAATAGACGTTGCAGTCTATTGCGTCCTTCAAGGCTTCAAGAGCCTCTGCGGGCAATCCGCTTTTTTCAAGCTCCCCAAAAGCTCCTCTAAGGGTATGATTACGAAGCAACGCCGTTCCGTAAGTTCCCGGAAGAAATGATATTACTGTTTGCAGTCCCTCTCCGAAGGAGGATATGGGCATATAAGCTCCGCAAATAAATCCGTAGCCCGAGCTTACTATGGTGCCTACCGCCGATATCTGCCCTTGGCTCGAAAGGAAGAAATTTATTATGGATGACAACGCCGTGCCAAAAAGCACCAGCAATATCACGTCAAGAATGATGCATACCACGTCCAGGGCCGACATATACCATCCCGTAAAGGCTATATACACAAAGCAAATAATAGCGGACACAATACAGATTGTGAGTGTGCAAACGAGGGACGCTACATAATAGCTCAAGGAGAATACAGAAGAATGCGTGGGAGATATCCTGAGGTCTTTAATCACACCCGTAGCCTTATCCTGAACCATCAAAAAGTTAGAGCAAAAGGCTACCGTGACGCAGGAAACCGCCAATATAGAGGAAATAAGCTGTCCTCCCACAAGCCCGTCAATAAGCTTGTCGGATATTTCAAGCCCCGCGGGAAGATTCATAAGAAAGCTATCCCTGTAAACATTCCCCAAAAATGTGGCATAAAGCACCAACAATATAGCGGGAGTTATCAACGAGGTAAAGAACATTCCCTTATCCTTGAAAAAGAGCTTTATATTTCTTTTTATCATTATCAATGCAGTTTTCATTTTTTACTCCTTTGCGTTGCTCTCGTTAAGAGTCCTTCCCGTTACCGCGAGAAATACGTCATCCATCTTTCCCTTGGTTATCTCGTAATCAACAAAGATATGAGAATTGTTAATAATCAGCTCTGTTGCCTTAGCGGTATTGGGTACAGACAGGCGGAAAGCGTCACGGATAGGCTCGTATTCCACGCCAAGCCCTCTGACTGTTTCCTCGTCAACTCCGTAAAGAGTTATAAAATCCCCTGTGTAGGTGTTTTTCAACTCCAAGGGAGTACCTGCCGCGGCTATACGTCCGCCCTCAATTATAACCACGCTATCAGCCTCAGCCGCCTCCTCCATATAATGCGTAGTCAGAAGAACAGTCATTTTTTCGCTTTTTCTCAGGTCTGAAATAACCTGCCAGAGAGTTTTTCTGGTTTGTGGGTCAAGTCCCGTTGTAGGCTCATCCAATATGAGTATCTTAGGTCTGTGAAGAAGCGCTCGCGCTACGTCTATACGTCTTCTCTGCCCTCCCGACAGCTTACCCACCGTACGCTTTAATAAATCCTCAAGCTCGAGAAGCTTACTAAGCTCGGCGAGTCTTTCCTTAAAGGCTGTTCCCACAAGTCCGTAAATAGCGGCTCTGCTTTCAAGATTGTCGTAAACACTCAGCGCGCTGTCAAGGACAGAAGTCTGAAAAACCACGCCTAAGGAGCTTTTTATCTTATCAAGCTCCCTGTCTAAATCCAAGCCGTCAACTGTTACCTTTCCACCGTCCTTTGGGAGCTGACCGCATATTACGTTTATGGTGGTGGATTTTCCCGCCCCGTTAACTCCAAGAAAGGCAAACAGCTCTCCCTCGCCTACCGAAAAGCTGAGGTCATTCACCGCCCTCACCTCGCCAAAGCTTTTATATAGATGCTCTATGCTTATCATCTCTTTCATAGATATTTCCTTTCTTCATCGTGATATCAAAATGATATCATATTTCATAAGCTTTGTCAAGTACTTTTGTAAAAAAAAATGCCGTTGCGCAACTGCGCAACGGCTTACATTAAGCTTCTAACTGCATATCGCCCGTCTTTATCCATCCGAGCTTACGCATTATTTCATTGAAAATTATGGAGAATATAGCGGGAAGAACTACACATACAAGCGCAAGTCCAATCCACATCATCGTGCTGGGCTCGGTGGAGTCTATAACTCCTATGGGACCAACCAAGCCGCAGGTTCCCATGCCTGCCGCTACTCCCTGACATTTAAGCTTGAATATCATAGTGGATATAGGTCCTGTAAGTGCCGCCGCCAAGGTGGGGGCAACCCAAATTACAGGCTTTTTAATTATATTACCCATTTGAAGCATTGACGTACCGAGTCCCTGAGAAACAATACCGCCCCAACGGTTTTCACGGAAGCTTATAACCGCAAAGCCAACCATCTGTGCGCAGCATCCCGCGACACACGCGCCACCCGCGAGAAGAAATCCCTCAGCCGTGCCGTTGGTAAGCGCGACCGCGTACGCAGCCTCGGAGAATATCATAGCGCATATAGCCGCGCTGGATATGGGAAGCGTAAGCACCACACCCATGACCACCGACAGAACGATACCCATAAGCAAGGGCTGGAAGGTGGTAGCGTAGGACACGAAGCTTCCGAGATAATACATAACGTAAGAAACTAAGGGACAGAGCAGCCAGCTTGCCGCAAAGCCGATAACAAGAGTTACCACGGGGGTAACGAGAATATCAACCTTAGTCTTTTTAGAAACCAGCTGACCTATCTCACAGGCGATTATAACCGCAAAGAACGCTCCCGCAGGTCCCGCCGCATAGAAGACGCCCGAGCCGTCACCCGCTGTTGCCGCCCATTTAATAACGCTGCCACCTTGGTTTGCAATTATAGCGCCCATGGCGTTTGACATAGCGCCTACCGCCGCGCAGGAGAACATTACCAGAGGGTGCGCCCCCAGTCTATGAGCTATGGCAACGCCTATCGCCATACCTGTTGCCGCCTTAGCGTATGTAGCTATGGTGTTAAGAAGCTCAAGCTCGGTGTACTTATAGAGCGTACCGAAAATCGTTCCGATAAGAAGTGACGCGAAAAGTCCCAGAGCCATAGCCCCCATGGCATCAATAAAATACCGATGCAGATATTTTTTGATTGTTTCCTTCATCTTATGATCCTCCTTTTTTAATAGATCCGAATTTTATTGCGACTATTATAGCACTATCGATAAATAATTTCAAGATAAATTTTCAACATTTTTTACCGCTATGAAAAAAGCATATAAAACAAATTGCACAAAAAACGACCTGATACGCTATAAAAGCCTTGTTCTCTATTGACTTTTTTTGTCTCCTGCGATATAATATAAGGTAGCGTATTGTTTTTAACAAGGAGTAAAAAAATGATAAAACTTACAGAACACGGCGTTTTTCTTGAAAACGGAAAAATTTCCTCTACCTCAAGCGTAAGCGCACAGGAAGCAAGAAAGGGCACTATCGCTTATTCTATTCTTAATTCGCACAATGTAGCCGCGGACGACTCGGCTCTGCGTATAAAATTTGACGCGCTGGTATCTCACGATATAACCTACGTGGGAATAATCCAGACCGCAAGAGCCAGCGGAATGAAGGAATTTCCCATTCCCTACGCTATGACCAACTGCCACAACTCCCTTTGCGCGGTAGGCGGAACAATCAACGAGGATGACCACGTTTTCGGTCTTTCCGCTGCTAAGAAATACGGTGGAATATACGTTCCCGCAAACCAGAGTGTTATCCATTCCTACGCCCGTGAGGAGCTTGCGGGCTGCGGCAAGATGATTCTCGGCTCGGATTCCCATACACGCTACGGCGCTCTTGGCACTATGGGCGTTGGCGAGGGCGGTCCCGAGCTTGTAAAGCAGCTTTTGAAGAATACTTACGATATAAAGTCGCCCGAGGTAGTTCTGGTTTATCTTACGGGCACACCAAAGAAGGGTATCGGTCCTCACGACGTAGCTATTGCTCTGGTGGGCGCTACCTTTAAGAACGGATTTGTTAAAAACAAGGTTCTCGAGTTCGTAGGTCCGGGGGTTAAAAATCTTCCTATTGACTTCCGTAACGGTATTGACGTTATGACCACCGAAACCACCTGTCTTTCCTCTATCTGGGAAACAGACGAGGTTACGAGAAAGCACTACATAGCTCACGGAAGACCCGAGGATTACAAGCGCCTTGCACCCGCTGACGTAGCGTACTACGATTCTATGATAGAGATAGACCTCTCGGCTATGGAATCAATGATTGCGCTTCCCTTCCATCCCTCCAACGCCTACACCATTCACGAATTCCTTGCCAACGCAAAGGAAATTCTCGCCCAGGTCGAGGCAGAAGCGAAAAAGAAATTCGGCAAGTGCAATCTTGACCTTTGCTCCAAGGTAAAGGCAGACGGCACTGTAATGGCTGATCAGGGTATTATCGCGGGCTGCGCCGGCGGTATGTTTGACAGCATAGACGAAGCAGCGGCAATTCTTCACGACCAAAGCACAGGAAACGGATACTTCTCACTGTCGGTATATCCCACAAGCGTCCCCGTATCCCTTGAGCTTACGAAGATAGGCGTTACCGCCGACCTGCTCAGCGCGGGTGCGGTTATAAAGCCCTCCTTCTGCGGTCCTTGCTTTGGCGCGGGTGACGTCCCCGCCAACAACGGTCTTTCTCTCCGTCACACCACACGTAACTTCCCCAACCGCGAAGGCTCGAAGCCCGGCGAGGGTCAGCTTTCGGGCGTTGCGCTGATGGACGCCAGAAGCATTGCCGCTACCGCGCGTAACGGCGGTGTTATCACAGCGGCTACCGACGTTGATTACGATTATACTCCCCACGATTACAGCTTTGACAGCAGCGTATATAAAAAGCGTGTTTACTACGGCTACGGAAAGGCTGACCCCTCGGTCGAGCTTATTCTCGGTCCTAATATAACCGATTGGCCCGCGCAGTACGAGCTTTCCGACAATCTTCTCGTTAAGCTTGCGGCGGTAATCCGTGACCCGGTTACCACCACCGACGAGCTTATCCCCTCGGGTGAGACCTCCTCCTACCGCTCCAATCCTCTCCGCCTTGCGGAGTTTGCCCTCTCCCGCCGAGTGCCCGAATACGTTGGACGCTCCAAGGCAGTGGCTACTGTGGAGGCGGCTCGCAGAAACGGGGAAAATCCCGCCGAGCTTACAAAGGTTCTTTCAGCCGTTGGTAACGCGGAGGAGCTTATGAAGAACACTCAGTTCGGCTCTTGCGTATTCGCAAACAAGCCGGGTGACGGCTCTGCCCGTGAGCAGGCGGCTTCCTGTCAGAAGGTTCTTGGCGGCTTTGCTAACATCTGCTACGAGTTCGCCACCAAGCGTTACCGCTCCAACTGTATAAACTGGGGCATTATGCCCTTCACTCTCCCCGAGGGCGCCCAGTTCCCCTATGAGGAAGGCGACTACGTATTCGTAGAGGATATAAGAAACTCCATAATCGCAGGCAAAGAGGAATTTGCCGCAAAGGTGATAAAGGCAAACGGCTCTGTTGAGGATATCACGCTTTACGTCAAGGGACTTACCGACGACGAGCGCGAGATAATACTGGACGGATGTCTTATGAACTACTATAAAAACCACAGCAACTGACAAAATATTTTTCTACTGTTCGGAGGTATTGAACTATGAAAAAAATCAAAATGACAACCCCCCTCGTTGAGATGGACGGGGACGAGATGACCAGAATTCTCTGGCAGATGATCAAGGACGAGCTTCTTTTGCCCTTCGTTGACCTTAAAACCGAGTATTACGACCTGGGTCTGGTTGAGCGCGAAAAAACCAAGGATAAGGTCACCTTTGACAGCGCGTACGCTACCAAGAAATATGGCGTAGCCGTAAAGTGCGCTACCATCACCCCCAACAAGCAGAGAGTTGAGGAATACAACCTCTCCGAGATGTGGAAGAGCCCTAACGGAACTATCCGCGCAATACTTGACGGTACCGTTTTCCGCGCCCCCATACTTATCGACTCCATAAAGCCCGCGGTACGCAACTGGAAGAAGCCTATTACCATTGCCCGTCACGCTTACGGCGACGTCTATAAGGCAACCGAATTCCGCCCCGAGTGCCCCGGAAAGGCAGAGCTGGTATTTACATCTGAGGACGGAACCACCTTCAGAGAAACCATTTATGACTTTGAGTGCGGCGGCGTTCTTCAGGGTCAGTACAACAAGGACAGCTCTATTCGCTCCTTCGCTCACTCCTGCTTCCAATACGCAATAGACACAAAGCAGGACCTCTGGTTTGCCACAAAGGATACTATCTCCAAGAAGTACGACCAGACCTTTAAGCTTATCTTCCAGGAAATCTTCGATAACGAGTACAAGGCAAAATTTGATGAGCTTGGCATAGAATATTTCTACACTCTTATAGACGACGCGGTAGCGCGTGTTATAAGAAGCGAGGGCGGATATATCTGGGCTTGTAAGAACTACGACGGCGACGTTATGTCGGATATGGTTTCCACCGCCTTCGGCTCGCTGGCTATGATGACCTCTGTTCTCGTTTCCCCCGACGGAAACTACGAGTACGAGGCGGCTCACGGCACGGTTACCCGCCACTACTACCGCTATCTCAAGGGTGAGGACACCTCCACAAACCCAATGGCTACCATTTACGCGTGGTCGGGTGCTCTCCGCAAGAGAGGAGAGCTTGACGGACTTGAGGAGCTTGTTGACTTCGCAAACAAGCTTGAGGAGGCTTGCATCGACACTCTTAACGACGGCATTATGACAAAGGACCTTGTGGGGCTGGTAAGCGAGGGCTACAAGGCAACCGCAGTAAATTCCATAGGCTTCATCAAGGCTATCCGCGAACGCCTTGAAGCAAAGCTAGCATAAAAAGTACAAAAAGGCAGAGAATGTTTTACGTTCTCTGTCTTTTTTGTTGGGTTTATTAAATTTCAAAGCGGTTCTTTAAAGTCCGTATCTCAGCTATTCATAGCAATATTTTCTTATTTGCTTTCTGGATCAAATTCGGGAAAACAAAACAAAAAATAGTCACACTCGTCGCAACAACACTCAAAGCCTTGCTCGCCGTTACCAAGGCAAACTTTAGGTTTTCCCGGCGTAAGCTCAATACCGGTAATGTCTATAATCTTTTCTTCAATGTTCTTGTTCATATATCCCCCATCAGCATATAAAAAAGGTGCGCAACCGAAGCCACGCACCGAAAAACGCAAACTCCGATTGTTGTCACACAAACTAATCGGAATAGGAATATTTCAGCCATACCTAAATTAGAGGAGCTTGCGTTTTTACCAAGTCCATAAATTTAGGTATGCTCAAAAAAGGGTATAGTATCCCTTAAAGTAGAAAATACCCCTAATACCGATTATTCAGTTTGTGTGACACTGTTATTATATCATAATTTTTGCCGTTTGTAAATATATTTAGCAAGATTTTATCAAAACACCTTCCGGGAGGCAAAAAAGCCTCGCCCTCCGGGAGAGGTGGCGGCGTAGCCGACGGAGAGGGTAATATCATGCGAAAACAACCCTCTCACCCGCTATGGCGGGAGCTCTCCCAAGGGGAGAGCCTTCTAAATCGCTGTATTTTATTATAGGTGCACCACAGATTTACTCAATTGCTCATTTCGCATTTGACTTTATCAACCGTCAATAAATATCCCCCCGTATAACGGGGGGTATTTCATTTTCGGGCATAGCCCTAATACTACTGGCTGCGCACAAGTGCGCTTTTATTGGCCTGCCAGCCATGCAATGGATACTTGCTACCCGTAAACGGGTTTCACCATG
>JAZNXE010000004.1:0-25244 GCA_045593725.1 Eubacteriales bacterium | reverse complement strand
CCCTTTACACAAGGGAGGCTCATGGTGAAACCCGTTTACGGGTAGCAAGTATCCATTGCATGGCTGGCAGGCCAATAAAAGCGCACTTGTGCGCAGCCAGTAGTATTAGGGCTATGCCCGAAAATGAAATACCCCCCGTTATACGGGGGGATATTTATTCTCGCCTTATGGTGAAATAATAAGGGTTTGTATTGAAAATTCTACACGAAAACCGCTTTCACTATCGTTTTTTGATAGCAAAAGCGGCTTTTTATCGTCTATTTGTTTGTGTGTTTTTGTTCTGCGCTAAATGAGGCAGTGCCTTTATAACTGATATTCTATCTCTCTATTGTAACGTGCCTGTCTGCCGAGGGGTCTCCCTTAATATCTGCCTCCCTTACTCCGTATCGCTTTGCGATGTTCCATATATCATCCTCGGGAGTAACGTAATATACTATCCAGCGGTTGGCGCTCTCCTCTCTGCCCTCGCCGAAGCTGACCTGATCAACGATTTCGGTATCATTACGTCCCATAAGGGTACAAGCGGCGAAAATCTCCGAGTCAAGGTTGAGGAACTCTCCGTCGTTTCTCACCTTACAATTCATAATACGGGCGGTAGCGTCAAAGCTTTCTATATCTCTGTCGCCATCCATCTCATACTTAAATGGAAGCTTTACTTCTACGTGTGAATACTCGCCCTCCGTAAGGCATATCAAATCGTACTTACAGCTTCCGCTTAAGACGCATTTTCCGTCCTCAACTTCCGCTTGGTCAAAGACAGCGTTACCGTAGGTATGTACTATCTCTGCCCCCTGAGGGAAATTCAGCTCAGACAATTCTATTTTATCACTCTGGGTGAAGTTAAGATTTCTATTCTCAAGGACTATGGGCATTCCGTAAAGACGCGTCTGTGACTCTGACTCCTGCTCGACGGAATAAACGTCTTTTGTGTATCTTATGGGCTTATTCTGTCCCACGCATACCTCAAGCACCACGTTGGCTTCTGTCATTACTCTGCCATCTTCTACGTTAAGAGCTAAGTCTGTAACCGTTCCGCTTACTCTCACAAGGGCGTCACCCTCGGTGGCAATGCCGTCAATATCGGTTTCTGCCTCAAAGGGCAACCGTCTTGTCACAGTTTCTCTTACTTGATTTGCACAGCTAACAAGTATTCTTATGACCGCCTCTCCCCTTATGCGTATCATCTCGCCCTCCATTCGGCTGTCCTCTATATATACGCCGCCGTCGGCAAGAGCTATACCGCATTCCTCAGAGGGAAGCTGGTATTCGTCCTCAAGAGTGATAACGTCCGAGCTTTCACAGACTATATCCCCGCATACAGACTCTCCGTAAAGCCTTTCTACGCTGCCCTCCGATTGAAGTCCGGAAAAGTTATCCTCGCACAGCATCTTTCCATAGGCGCTGACGGCAGAACGCAAATGTGAGCGTATCTGGAGCTTTCGCGGTGCGCTTACCCTTACGTTTGAGGAATCGGCATAGGTATGAGCCATAACCGTTACTCCCTCTCCAAGCTCGAAGTCACCCACGTTTTCTATGGGAAGCGCAAAGGAATATTCAGCCGAAAGAGGCGCGCTGCATACTCCCCCGTCGCTGTTTACATATACAAGGGTATAATCCACCACTCCGTTTACGTCTATCTTATTTCCGCTTATAAATCTCGCGGGTGTGGGAATATCCTCCCTGACGTAAAGCACTCTGCGTATTTCGGGATAGTAATCGGGCAGGGTGAAATCCTCAGAGATATCGCTGTTAACTACTCTCTGGCACATAGGCATTGAAAGCCTTTGTGTTATGCCCATATCTTGATTCATTTCCATTTTATTCTCCCTTCGGCGTATCAAATTTTATTTCTTCATCAATACTCTATGAGAAAACGTTCATATTTATTACCAAAACAAAGCTTTTCTGCTTATTTTGTTATAAAAGCTTTGACACAGAGAAAAAAATGTGATATAATAATATGAATATTTGCGCCACGGCAGAAAGGAGAAAGCAGATGGTACAGATTACAGATGTCCTTCCGCGAAGCAGAGCACAAAAAGCTGGCTTGCTTATGGGCGATATACTTGTATCAATAAACGGCAAACAAATAAACGACGTGCTCGATTACCGCTTTCACCTTGCCAACAAGCAGGTAGCAATCCTTGTGCTCAGGGACGGTAAGGAGCTTGAATTTACCATAACCAAAAAGGAATACGACGATATAGGACTTGACTTTGAAACCCCACTTATGGACAAAAAGCATTCCTGCGAGAACAAGTGCGTTTTCTGCTTCATAGACCAGCTTCCAAGCGGTATGAGAAAAACTCTCTATTTTAAGGATGACGATTCCCGTCTGTCCTTTCTCCACGGAAATTACGTCACTCTTACCAATATGCGCGACCGCGATATCGACCGCATAATAGAGATGCGTATTTCTCCCGTAAACGTATCGGTGCACACCACCAATCCTGAATTGCGGAAAAGAATGATGCACAACAAGCGCGCGGGCGAGGTGCTTTCCTACCTCAGACGACTTGCGGATGCGGGTATTTCCCTTTGCTGTCAGATAGTTCTATGCAAGGGGCTTAACGACGGTGAGGAGCTTGACCGCTCGCTCCACGACCTTATTGCCCTTTATCCCGCTCTCCAGAGCGTGGCTATCGTTCCCGCGGGACTGACACAGTTTCGAGATAAGCTCTATCCCTTAGAGCCATTTACCCCCGAGGAATCTGCCGCTGTAATCAAGCAGATAAACGCTTACGGAGATTGGTGCAAAAGGGAGCTTGGCACTCGCCTCGTATATCCCTCCGACGAATTTTATATAAAGGCGGGGCTTCCTCTGCCCTCTGACGAATACTACGAGGATTATTCACAGATAGAAAACGGCGTGGGAATGCTTACCGATATGAAAAGCGCCGTGGAATACGAGCTTGAGGATATCACTCCATATACAGATTACAAGCGCCGTACCGTATCCGTGGCAACGGGATATGCCGCTTATGAGCATATCTGCTCTCTGGCAAAGCTTATTGAGGACAGATTTGACGGCGTGAAAATAAAGGTGTACAGAATAAAAAACAATTTCTTCGGAGAGCTTATAACCGTTTCGGGGCTTCTCACGGGAAAGGATATGGGCGAACAGCTTTTGGGAAAGGAGCTTGGCGAGGAGCTTTTCATTCCCTCCTCCTCCCTGCGAGCCGAGGGCGACGTTTTCCTTGACGACGCCTCCCCCGAGGAGCTTTCGGAAATGCTTGGTGTCACAGTGACCCCATGCGACAGCGAGGCTTCCGATTTTCTTACGAAGATACTTGGAACAAACTGAAATAAAGGAAGGTGAATACTAATGGCAAAGCCTATCATTGCTATTGTTGGCAGACCTAACGTGGGCAAAAGCACACTTTTTAATAAGCTTATCGGAGAGCGCCGCTCCATCGTGGAGGATACCCCCGGTGTTACCCGTGACCGCATATACGGAGAAACCGAATGGTGCGGTAAAAAGCTTGTTGTTATCGACACGGGAGGTATAGAGCCAAAAACAGACGATATAATCCTGAAGCAGATGCGCTTTCAGGCAGAGGTTGCTATTGAGAGCGCCGACGTTATAATATTTATGTGCGACGTGCGCACAGGGCTTACAGCCGACGACAGAGATATCGCCATAATGCTCCAAAAGAGCGGAAAGCCCATTATTCCCTGCATCAACAAATGCGACAGCGTGGGCGGAGTACCCTTTGAATTTTACGAATTTTATGAGCTTGGCTTTGAGGTCGAGCCAATAGCCGTTTCCTCGGTACACGGAAGCGGTACCGGCGACCTGCTTGACGAGGTGCTCAAAAAGCTACCCGCAGGAATAGATACCGAGGAAGAGGACGACAGCATCAAGGTGGCGGTAATAGGCAAACCTAACGCGGGAAAATCCTCTATAATCAATAAAATAGTAGGTCAGGAGCGCCTTATAGTTTCCAATATAGCGGGAACTACGAGAGATGCGGTAGATACTCAGGTAGAAATAGAGGGACAGAAGTTCACCTTTATTGATACGGCAGGTATCCGCAGAGCCTCCAAGATAAACGACAAGATAGAAAAATACAGCGTTCTCCGCGCTCACATGGCTGTGGAGAGAGCAGACGTCTGTCTCATTATGATAGACGCGGCTACGGGCATCACCGAGCAGGACGAAAAAATTGCGGGAATTGCTCACGAATCGGGCAAGGCCTCTATAATCGTGGTAAACAAATGGGATTCCATAGAGAAGGATAATTCCACAGTAAACCGCTTTAATGAAAGAATACGCACCGCTCTGGCATATATGCCCTATGCTCCTATCGTCTATGTTTCCGCCCTGACTGGACAGCGGATATCTACTCTCTTTGACCACATCAAGTACGTTCACAATCAAGCCAATACCCGCATATCCACGGGAATGCTCAACGACGTGCTCTCAGAGGCTACAATGAAGGTGCAGCCCCCCTCGGACAAGGGTAAGCGACTTAAAATATATTATATGACACAGGTGTCGGTAGCTCCGCCTACCTTCGTTATATTCTGTAACGATGCCGAGCTTTTCCACTTTTCCTACCAGAGATATCTTGAAAACTGCCTGAGACAGACCTTCGGCTTTAACGGCACGCCAATAAAGCTGGTAATAAGAATGAAAGGCGACGAAAAATAATGAAAAAGGTAAAAGGCATACTCTTTGACTTTAACGGAACTCTGTTTTTCGACAGTAAGATGCATATCAGTATCTTTCAGGACTATTTTGCCGAGAGAGGCAAGGAGCCGCCAACTGCTGAATTCATAGTTGCGAATATATTCGGTCGAAGCAATCCCAGCATATACGCCACGTACTTTGCTAAGAACGAGCACGACACAGACTGGGAAGCCTTTGCAGACGATAAGGAGAGCAGATACAGACGGTTCTGCCTTGACCACCCCGAGCTTATGAAATATACGGCAGGTGTTGAGGAAATGCTGGATTATCTTAAGAAAAACGGTATTCCCTATGCCCTTGCCACGGGCGCGGGTCCTGATAATATAGAGTTCTATATGAAGCATATGGGGCTTGGAAGATGGTTTGACGAAAATAATATGGTATATACCGACGGCTCATTCAAGGGCAAGCCCGAGCCTGATATATATATCCTCGCGGCAAAAAAGTTGGGGCTGGATGCTTCGGAATGTGCCGTATTTGAAGACGGAAGAAGCGGAGTTATCGCCGCGCAAAGAGCAAATGCGGGCGCCATAGTCTGCGTATATGAGAAGGACCTTCCCAGCCCGCTGCCCGAGGGAGAGAGCTGTGATGGCGAATATAACGACTTTACCAAGTGGAGGGATATACTCACAAAGCTTGGCATACAGAGGTAAAAAATGTTTGTAGATAACGTAAAAATTTATGTAAAGGCGGGGGACGGAGGAAACGGAGCGGTAGCTTTTCACCGCGAGAAATACGTTTCCCACGGCGGTCCCGACGGAGGTGACGGCGGTCACGGAGGGAATATAGTTTTCCGGGTTGACAAGGGCTGTAATACCCTCCTCGCCTTCAGATATAAGCACAAATTTATCGCCGAAAACGGAGATAACGGCAAGGGCGGCAAGATACACGGCGCTACCGCTAAGGATATGATAATCTCTGTTCCCCCCGGAACACTCATAAGAGATGAGGAAACAGGAAAGATAATTCACGATATGACCGAAAACGACGGAGCTGACTACGTATGCTGTAAGGGCGGTAAGGGCGGTTGGGGAAACCGTCATTTCGCTACCGCCACAAGACAGATACCTATGTTTGCGAAAAGCGGAAAGAAGGGTGAGGAGAAAAACCTCATTCTTGAGCTTAAAATGCTTGCGGATGTTGGTCTTATCGGATATCCCAGCGTTGGAAAATCCTCTATTCTCGCGCGTATAAGCGCCGCAAAGCCAAAGATAGCCGACTATCACTTCACTACCCTCTCGCCCAATCTCGGCGTTGTTTCTACGGGTGAGGAATCGGGATTCGTTGCCGCGGATATACCCGGACTTATCGAGGGTGCGGCGGACGGCGCGGGACTCGGTCACGCATTTCTGCGACATGTTGACAGATGCCGACTTCTTCTCCATGTTGTAGATATATCCGCTACCGAATACAGAGACCCTATCGACGATATTAAAAATATCAACTATGAGTTAAAGCGGTACAGCCCAGAGCTGGCCTCCCGCCCTCAGATAATCGTAGCGAACAAGGTGGATATGCTCGACACCGAGAGGGTGGATATAGATGAATTTGAGGAATTTGTAAAGGATAACGGCTGGGAGCTTGTATATGTGTCCGCAATAACGGGTAAAGGGCTTGACGAAACGATAAAAAAAGCCGCATCAATGCTCAAGGAGCTTCCTCCTATGCTCATCTACGAGGCGGAATATCAGCCCGAGGACGCATACGTTGGAGCTTCCCACGATACAGTTATACGAAGAGAGAACGATACCTTCTACGTAGAGGGCGAGTGGCTGTATAACCTTGTGGGTCAGGTCAATTTTGAGGATTACGAATCACTCAACTTCTTCCAGAGAGTCCTGAAAAAGAGCGGAGTTTTTGAGCTTCTTGAAGCTAAGGGATGTACCGACGGAATGACCGTATCCATATACGGCTTTGAATTCGATTACGTAAAATAAACAAAAAAGCAAAGCTTATCCCCCGCGGCGTTGCCGCGGGGGATATTTTTTGTCCTCCTGTTGCTTTACTGCATACACTGTACATAGAGCAAGTATCTACTTGCCAGAAAACAACAGAAAGGTTTGACTTGTATGTACAAAGATGACAATATGATAGGCGGATGCAACGACGCCCTCCTTCGTATGATGCTTGAAGGAAGAGGAAACAGTTGTCCCTCCTGTGAGCGCGAAGGCAGCGACAGAAGAAGCGACTGCCACTCGGGATGCGACAATAACAGCAGAAGCTGGGGTCTGGTTGACCATCCTCTCGCTTCGGTTTATGCTCCCCTTCAGGAATTTGACGACCTGTACGACGTTGACACCGCCCTCAAGAGAGGAACTGTCTTCTCAAAGCTTGACCTTCCCTTTACAGGAAGCAGAAGAGTGTCCAAAGGAGGAAATTGCCGTGGTTAACCGTATGAACAGAAGCCCTAAAATGAATATGTATAATGGAATAAACGCAAGAGATTACAGCTGCAATGACTGTAACGAGGAAAGAAGCAACCGTAACCCCTCCTACGACAAAAACGCAAAGATGCTTATTTCAAAGCTTCAAGCGGTTGACTTCTCCTTGATAGAAAGCGTTCTCTATCTTGACGTTTATCCCCACTGCCAAAAAGCTATGGCGCGCTACCGCGAGCTTCTCTGCGAAAGAGAAAAGCTTGTAAAAATGCTTGGAGAAGCAGGCGCTCCTATAAGCAATATGAGCAATACGTCGGATAATTGGAACTGGACCGATGCCCCCTGGCCTTGGGAATACGAAGCAAATACCTGATCAGGTGAGAAAGGAAACTGACAATGTGGTTATATGAGAAGAAACTTCAATACCCCGTAAAAATAAAAAATCCCAATCCTAATCTGGCAGGGATAATAATTTCACAGCTTGGCGGCCCCGATGGAGAGCTTGCGGCATCAATGAGATACCTTCATCAAAGATACTCCTGCCCCTACGACAAGGTAACGGGAATACTAACCGATATCGGAACTGAGGAGCTGGCGCACTTGGAAATCATCGCGGCTATTATTCACCAGCTTACCAAAAATCTCTCTATGGACCAGATAGACGGCACACCCTTTGCCACCTACTTCGTGGACCATACCAATAGCGCTTATCCCGTAGCGGCATCAGGCGTCCCCTTTGATATGAAGTACGTCGGCATCAAGGGAGATATCCTCACCGACCTCCACGAGGACCTGGCGGCTGAGCAGAAGGCTCGCACGACCTATGACAATATTCTCCGTCTTTCCGACGACCCCGACGTTAACGACGTCATCAAGTTCCTGCGTCAGCGCGAGATAGTTCACTTCCAGCGCTTTGGCGACGCTATGAGAATAGCTCAGGATAATCTGAACTCCAAAAACTTCTACGCCTGCAACCCCGGCTTTGACAAGGATTGCAAGAAAGGCTGTTAAGCAATATTTTGGGGCTGCTTCATTTAGCGCAGAATAAAAACGCACGAAAGTAAATAATAGAAAATACCGCTTTGCTATCAGGATTTGGTAGTAAAGCGGTGTTTTTTGTAGAAATTCTTGCGAATTTCGATTTTTATGTGTGTTTTTTAGCCGCGTTTTGGCCTCTGGCGTACCTTTGTACGCCGACGAGAACCAAATCACGACTTCTGCGTCTAAATGAAGCAGCCCCTTTTCTTATCTTCTTTTCACGATATTATCCATACTCTTAACGATACAACCCTCGGGGAAAACTCCTCGAAGCGCGTTAAGGGGATATACAGAGGTGTTCTTCCCTACTACCGTTCCCGGATTAAGAACGCATCCGCATCCGATATCCGCGTGGTCGCCGAGAATTCCTCCTATCTTACGAAGTCCCGTAGCATAGTCCTCATCACCGTGAATGACTACTGCCTTTCCGTCGCTCTTGAGGTTAGAGCATATAGAGCCTGCGCCCATGTGCGCGTAATTTCCAAGCACCGAGTCACCCACATAATTATAGTGGGGTACCTGAACCTTATTGAGCAATACACAGTTCTTGAGCTCACTGGAGTTGCCTATAACGCAATTCTCTCCCGTTATAACGCTTCCTCTGATAAACGCGCCGGGGCGTATCTCTGTTCCGTGTCCGATAATGGCGGGAGCCTCAATAGTAACGGTAGGATATATCTTAACGTCCTTACCAACCCAAACACCCTCTGATATTTCGGTAAAGCCCTCAAGTCCCTCCGCTATAAGAGTCTTGATGTATTCTTTTATCTTAGGGAGCATCTCCCAAGGATATTCAGCCTCTTCAAAGAGCTTCTTAAGATAGGGAGTCTGGCACTCGAAAAGCTCTGTTGTTTTTACCTGCTTATTCAACACAATGACCTCTCTCTATTATAACGTCGGCAATTCTCTTTATATATTCGTTGCACTTCTCCTCGGTTTCCGCCTCTATCATAACTCTGATAACAGGCTCTGTTCCGCTCTGACGCAGAAGCGCTCTTCCCTTTCCGTCGATTTCCTCATCTACTGATTTAAGAGCTTCAAGAACCTTTCCGTCAGCCATAACAGCGGATTTATCCTTTACGCGGAGATTTTTCATAAATTGGGGATAGAGCTTAAGCTCCTCGCAAAGCTTGGCAAGAGTGGATTTGCTGTCGCAGACCTCCTCTGTAAGCATAATAGCGGTAAGCAGACCGTCACCAGTAGTAGCGTACTTCTTAAGGATTATGTGTCCCGACTGCTCTCCGCCAAGGCTGAAGTCGTTTTTCTGCATACACTCGTAAACGAACCTGTCGCCTACCGTAGTCTGCTCACACTTGATGCCTACCTTTTTGAGCGACTCAAAGAACCCGCTATTAGACATAACAGTCGCTACCAGTGTATCATCGTTGAGCATTCCGCGGGACTTAAGACGCTTTCCGAGAATATACATTATAGCGTCGCCGTCTATAATATTTCCGTTCTCATCAACCGCTATACATCTGTCGGCGTCACCGTCGAAGGCAAAGCCCAGATCCAAGTGCTGTTCCTTTACGGTATTGCACAGACGCTCCATATGTGTAGAACCGCAGTCGGTATTTACGTTAAGTCCGTCGGGCTGTGCGCCGATAACCACGGTCTGAGCGCCAAGAGCGCTGAACACAGCGTTGGCTATCATCCATGATGCTCCGTTAGCGCAGTCGATACCTATACGAAGATGTCTGTAAGAGTGAGATGCCAAGGAGATAAGGTAAGCGACGTAACGATTTCTGCCTGCCACGTAGTCAACTATACATCCAATGCGTTCTCTCTGAGCCAAGGGAAGGTCGTCGCCTACAATGCCAAGAGCAGACATATCTCCGTCCATATACGCCTCTATAAGCTCGGTTGTTTGGTCATCAAGCTTCTCACCGTATTTGTTTATAACCTTTATTCCATTGTCATAAAAAGGGTTGTGGGACGCGGTTATCATAATTCCGCAGTCGAATTCATCCTGACGTGTAACGTAGGATACACTGGGGGTGGTGGTAACGTGAAGCATATACGCATCAGCGCCCGACGCTGTTATTCCCGCAACTATGGAATATTCAAGCATATAGCTTGAGCGTCTGGTATCCTTACCTATGACTATTTTCGGACGGTATCCGGCATTTTTTGTGCCCGAAAGAGCCGAAGAATAGTACCAACCAAGAAAACGGCCTACCTTATACGCCTGCATAGAGGTAAGGTTTACGTTAGCCTCACCGCGAAATCCGTCGGTTCCGAAATATTTATTTTTTCTCTTTCCCGTATTGATAGTTATCTTTTCTTTCAGAAGCTCATCGGTAGATACGTTGAAAATCTCACAAAGCAAGAGCACCTTATCTATTTGGGGCAGAGCTTGATTTATCTCCCATTTTGAAACAGATTGTCTTGATACGGACAGCTTCTCAGCCATTTCTTCCTGAGTCATATCTGCGGCTACACGCAGCTGCATTATCTTTTCACCAAGAGTCATCTTTTTTCTCCTTTATATGTTAATATGTATTATATTATATTTATTGATTTTGTATATAATATCAAATATCTGACATATTATCAAGCAACTTCTCCTTGAAGTTTTAGCAACCGCAGGTTGCTCTCGATGCTTGTTTTTAAAAAATGGAGCTTTTATTATTTTAAAACGACCGTTTTTGACAACAGTTATTGACACTACAAAATCATTTTCATTGTATAATCTGTGTCCTTCATGTTTTTACAAATTTATTATATCATATCTTTTAACATTTGTAAACAAATAAAAACTATTTATTAAAAATGAAAAAATAATTCAAGCTTTCAACAAATTTCAACTCCATTTTATACAAATAAAAGAAGAATGAATTTTATAAAATTTTCAAAAAAGGTATTGACAAAGAAAATATGATATGGTATAATAGTCAAGCGCTTGCGAGAAAGTAAGCGATGTGGCGGGATAGCTCAGTTGGCTAGAGCAACCGGTTCATACCCGGTAGGTCATGGGTTCAAGTCCAATTCCCGCTACCAACGGCCCGTTGGTCAAGCGGCTAAGACACCGCCCTTTCACGGCGGTAACGGGAGTTCGATTCTCCCACGGGTCACCACATATAGCAAAGCCACCAGCTATGCTGGTGGCTTTGCTTTTTTAATTTAAAATAGGCTGAATCATTTTGTTACTCTTTAAAAATTCTCGCCAAAGCACTTCTCTTCTTTCTCACGTATCTGTTCAGAATAGCTCCGCCCAACACGGACATCGGTATCAATACTATAAATATTACGCCTGCCCATGTTGCCGCACCTGTACTGACGTCTATAATCTGCGCTGTATATTCCTTAGCCCCATCAAAGGAAAGGGTGGAAGCAAAGCTTACCTTCAGCCATTCCAAGGTGGCATTTCTCAGTGTCAGCATATAATAATACTGTTCAAGCTCTTCTTGGGTCATTCCTGAGGTATTCTTTGCAAAGGAATCTCCTCCCGTAAACCATACGAGTTTGGGCGTTGTGCCCTTGGTTACCGACATTGCGATAACCTTGTCGGCACTTTCATCGGCTTCTCCGTCAAGCTTTACTGTAAGCAACGGCACAAAATCAAGATCTTCTATCTCGGACTTGTTTATAGCGTTTGCCCCGGATATAGTTATACTTGCCGTACCCAGTCCGCCAAGGACCTCATTTGCGCTGTTTACCGTAGCGCTCACGTCTGTGCTTCCGTTAACACTCAGCACCTTCTCCTCGGCAGAAAGACCGAAGGCCGCTATCAAGCGCTTGAGATTTGGTTTATCCTTGAGCTGACCATCCGTAACGATAAGCAATCTTCCGCCTCTGTCGCTGAATTTGAGTATATCTGATATCTCACCCTCACTGTAATCGCTGTCCGGGTCATTGATTATAAGTGTGGTAGCATTTTCGGGTATCCCCGCAGAAATATCCAAGGAATTGGCTGAGGTGCTTTTCTCCCCGTGATTGGATACCAAATACACAGTAGGTATCTTGTCAGCGGTAACGTACTCTATTGCCGTAGTCATAGGCTCCTCCGCCTTAAGCTTATATACACTGTCATTAGCGAGAGATTCTATTATCTCGGATAGCTGTTCGCTCGAAGCCCCGTTCGCCTTGTAATAATTGTAGAGCTGATTATAATAGTACATATATTCTGAGGGCGACATTGGTCCCCCTTGCAGATATTGGTTATCCCCCTCATAATAGCACGCAAAGCATTCCTCGGAATCCACAAGCTTGTATCTCCTGTCGCTCTCGATTATCATACTGTAAGACGAGGGTGTTGTGCTCAGACCGTATTTATTCAGAAAATCGGTCTGTCTTGTAGTATCGATTTCATTTAAGGTTATCTTATCCGAGAGGGCGCAGTAACGCTTTATAAACGAGTGGAGCTTTTCCTCCAAGGCGCTGGGATCGAGGAGATACACGGTAATCTCTTGGTCAAGGGACTTAAGATAGCTTTGAGTGCTCTTACTTACGCCGTATAGCTTATTGGTACTCACGTCAAGGCGAGTGATATGCTGGGGAATAACGGATGCTCCCACGTTTACAGTAAGGATTATACCTGCCATAAGGGCGCACACAAGAGCTTTTTTGCCATTCTTCTTCCTTACATTCAAAGAAGGTGAATCGTTTCTGCCTACTCCCACAACCGCTACGGCAACAAACAGAAGGGCAAACGAGGCATAGAACAGTATTGAGGTCAGGTCAAAAAGGTCAAACACAATGGGGTCAAAGCGTCTGAAGGGAGATATCCACTTAAGTATATACTCTGCCGCGCCTCCAAAAAGCACGGATATCATACCAAGCACGAACAAGGCTACGTTTACGCCGTAGGCTACAAGCATGGCAACCCACGGCTTTTTCAAAAATGCTGAAAGCATAAGTGACAGAGCAATAAAAAACGCCTGAACAAAAACAAACATAAACAGTATTACATACCCCTGAGCCGCCCCTCTCGCCCCAAGAAGCGCCAGCGTCAAGGGATAGAGCGCCATCATAGCGGTAGGTATCATAAAGAATGTGAGTATAGCAAGGAATTTCCCAAGAACTATTTCCCATCTTGTAATAGGCAGGGAGAACAAAAATAGGTCTGTCTGATTTTTCTTTTCCGAATTTATAGACGCCGTTGCCACGGGCGGTATAGCAAGTGCCGCCACCAAGGACATATTGGAAAACACCGACTGTATTCCCGAGTATCCCGTCAAAAGACTGTTTACCACCAAAAATACACCAGACGCCGCCATTAGAAGCGTAATGCATATCACGGCTCTTATATTACGGAACAAAGCCTTAAATTCTCTTTCAAATACTACTCTCATCAATTTTCCTCCAGAGCATTATCGGTCAAAGCGCATAAAGCGTCGTCAAGAGTTCCGAGGGAATTTTCATCAAGCTTTTTCATAAGCTGGCGGGTATCCTCCCACAGTATCAGCTCACCGCAGTGCAGAAATCCTACTTTATCGCTCATTTTACCAATATCATCTGCTCGCGCGCTGAATAAAAGCACTACCCTTTTCTTGCCGAGCATAGCTATAAGTCCCCTTATCTCCTCCGCCTGCTTACTGTCAAGATACTGCAATGGCTCGTCCATAATTATAACGTCGGGGTTGCCCAGAAGAGCCGCAGCAATACTCAGCCGCTTTCTCTCCGAGAGTGACAAATCCTCCACAAGGCATTCCCGCTTACCCGAAAGTCCCGTAAGCTCAAGAGCCTCCTTTATCTGCCTGAATCGTTTATCGGGATAGACTCTCTTAGCTTTACCAAGCAGGTCAAGCACCTCAAATACGGTCATATCACTGTCAAAAAAGCTCTTTTGCGGAACGTATCCTATCTTGCGCTTTATCCCTGCCGTCTGCTTTTCTTTTGCGTAAAGCTCATTTTCCTTGTATATAATGCTTCCGCTGTCCTTCTCACAAGCACCCGCAAGAACACTGCAAAGCAGACCCTTTCCCGAGTCCGTCTTTCCGAGAAATCCGTAAACCCCTTTTTCTTCTATACAAAAGGATATATCCTTAAGTCCCGCCCCCTCTGCGTTTATTTTATTTAATCCCTTTACCAGAAGCAAGCTCATATTAACCTCCTACTGTTGTCTTTATTTTAAATAATAGCACCTGTGTGTGTTGTGCTCTTGAATATTATCTGACCGTTATATGTGTTTTTTTACATAAGTTTATATAAAATAATTATACCATCAAAAAAAGCAAAGTCAAGAGTTTAAAGGAATTATACCTTCAATGAAATAAAAGCTTTTTGTGGGTTTTGAGTAATTGACAAAAGCTTACGCTTATGATATAATGTAAGATAGCGAGTTGTATCTTGCTATAAAAGTAATTTTATGTTTGAAAGGACATTCGAGATATGTGCGCACAGCTTCTTCCTACCCAACCCTATAAAGGAACACGTGATTTTTACCCCGACGATATGCGCCTGCGTAATTGGTTCTTCGGGAAGATAAGACAAGCCCTTGAGCTTGCCTCCTACGAGGAATATAACGGTCCTATGCTGGAATCTCTTGAAATATATATCGCCAAGAGCGGCGAGGAGATAGCCAACGAGCAGACCTACAACTTCACCGACCGCGGCGGCAGACGCCTTGCTATCCGTCCCGAGATGACCCCCTCTGTTGCTCGAATAGTAGCGGCAAAAATGGGTGAGCTTAACTACCCTCTTAAATGGTTCTCAATACCAAATATGTACCGATACGAGCGTCCTCAGCGCGGAAGGCTTCGTGAATTCTGGCAGCTCAACGTTGACGTCTTCGGATGCGACACCTACGAGGCAGACCTTGACGTTATCGAAAGTGCCATAGCAGTTCTGCGCTCCTTTGGTGCGGATGAAACTATGTTTAAGGTGCATATAAACAACCGCCGCTTCTTCAACGACGTTATCGCCGCTATATGTAAGACCGATGCCGACGGCGCTAAAAAGGTATCCAAGATAGTCGATAAGAAAAACAAAATACCGCGTGAAAGCTACGTCAAGGAGCTTAATGAGCTGGGCATAGCGGATGAGCAAATAGCACTCATAGACTCGCTTTACTCTATGAGCGTAAGAGAGGCTACCGCTCTCTGCCCCGAGTCTGTTGGGACACAGGAGCTGCTGTCGCTCTTTGATATGCTTGAAAAAACGGGACTTGACAAGTACTGCGTATTTGATTTTGGTATCATAAGAGGTCTTGATTATTACACGGGTACTGTCTTTGAGGTGTTCGACGAAGCACCCGAGAATAACCGCGCTATGTTCGGCGGCGGACGCTATGATAATCTTGTGGGTATGTTTGCCAAGAACGCAAAAATTTCGGGTGTCGGCTACGGAATGGGTGACGTTACACTTGAAAACTTCCTTTTCACTCACAATCTCGTTCCCGATATCTACAAAACGGGTGTCAAGGTTCTTATCACTCGCTTTGATGACGTCCCCTACGAAAAATATCTTACCATCGCTGACACTCTCCGTCAGAACGGCATAACTGCCAGCGTTTACGTTGGTTCTAAAAAATTCGGGAAGCAGATAGACTATGCCGTCAAGGGTCATTACAGCCACGTGCTCATTATGGGCTCAAGCGAGGCTGAGAATAGTACCGTAAAAATAAAGAACTTAGAAACACGCGAGGAAACTGCCGTGTCGGTATCCGACCTTGTCGGTGCACTCTCCTGAGGACGGAGCAATTATGATATATATGTTTATCGCAAACGGCTTTGAGGAAATAGAGGCACTCCTGCCCCTTGACCTTATGCGCCGCGCGGGACTTAATGTTACTACCGTAGGGATAGGCGGCAATGAGATAACAGGCGCTCACAATATAACGGTAAAGACCGATATGAGCGACTGTGATTTTGACCGCCTCGCTGACACGAGGGCTGATATGATATTTCTACCGGGCGGTATGCCGGGAACCCTCAATCTTGCCGCAAGCGACACCGTTATAGGCGCCATACAGAGAGCGGTAAAGGAAGGAAGCTATATTACGGCTATCTGTGCCGCCCCCTCTATACTGGGTGATATGGGGCTTCTTAGGGGTAAGGATGCTATCTGCTACCCGGGATTTGAGGACAGGCTAAGGGGAGCGAAGATCTCCCAAAGCAAGGTAGTCCTTGACGGAAAAATACTCACGGCGGCAGGAATGGGAGTGGCGCAAGAGCTTGGACTCAAGATAGTGGAGATATTCTGCGGCAAGGAAAAAGCAGACAATCTGCGCCGTGCCATCATTGCTGACTGATATGAGCTTTACCGATATCACTGCTTATAAAAAAGAGCTGCGAAGAATTTTTCTCGACAAAAGACGCGCCTTAACAAGGGCAGAAATCGAGAACGCAAGCGCGGATATTTCCAAAGCCCTCTTATCTCTACCCGAATTTGAGAGAGCGGACACGGTTCTGTTCTTCTACCCCACAAGAAATGAGCCGGAGCTTTTCATAGCTATGGACGAGGCTTTAAAAAGGGGCAAGAGCGTTGCCTTTCCAATCTCACGCGCCAACACCCTTACCCTTGATTTTCGCTTGGTGGCTGACCTTAATGAATTAAGCCAGGGGACTTATGGCATATATGAGCCAAGAGAAAGCGCATCCACGCCTATCTTAACCGAAAGCTCCTTGTGCGTAGTACCTGCCCTATCCTATGACAAGCAAGGCTTCCGCCTTGGATACGGCAAGGGCTACTACGACAGATTTTTGCCTACCTTCGGGGGCACGAGTGTTGGTGTTGCCTTTGATGAATTTATATCACCCCGACTCCCAGCTCTACCCACAGATATCCCCGTCGATGTCCTTATTACTCAAACAGGAGTCTTAAAAACAAAATGAAATTTCGTTTTCCAAAAATATTTAACGCAAAAAAGAGTCAAAACGTCAACGCAAAGCAAAAAGGGATAGTGCTTACCCCTACCTCGGTAGTGCTTGCCACCTACGTTCTGCTTCTGCTGACCAAGCTCATTGACGTGGCGTTTATAAACAGAGAAAATGAATATTACAGTGTAGTTATCCTGCAGCTTATGATATTTCTCCTTCCCGGAGCAATATGGTGCAGATTCAGCGGAGAGAACTATATAAAGGGATTGCGGCTTCGCCTACCCAAGCCTAATTCCATATTGCTTATAGTAAGCTCTGCCCTCCTTATGATATCGGGCGGTCTGCTCATAAGTATGCTTCTGGGCGGTCTTGACTCGCTGTCGCAAAACTTTTCGCTTTATGACACCTTTATATCCAAGACCGACGGTTCGCTGCCCTCAAATCTCTATTTGCTGGCAGCCTACGCCCTTATTCCCGCGATATGCGAGGAATTCATATTCAGAGGAATTCTTTGCTATGAATATGAAAACGGCGGTGTTTTCAGGGCGGTGGTATTTTCCTCTGTCTTCTTCGCTATGCTGCATTTCAACCCCGTAAACATACTTGTGTATCTGTTTTCGGGCGCTGTCCTCGCTATGGTTTTATACGGCTCGCGCTCACTTATCGGCGCTATGCTCTCACACGTTCTCTACAATGTGTTCGGACTTTTCGGTCAGCCTTATATGAACACGCTTTACAGAATAACCGGAAGCTCTAACTTCTTCCTTTTCCTTGTGGCGTTCTTCTTTTTGCTCTCGGGCGCGTTATTCTGTCACGAGGCGGCAAGGCTTTATAAAAAGTATCTTTATGACGGAGCTTCCTCAAGCTACCGAAAGCCTGTTCTTTCATCCCCCGCGCAAATAAGAGCCTCTTACATCTCAGTAATTAAAGAGCCTTCTACAATAGCATGCTTTGTATTTTACGTTATCGCGTCCATAATCTATATGTTTTAAATTTTACCTGAATAAAAGACTCCTTTTTGACCAATGATGTTGTTAGATATCATTTCAAAAAGGAGTTTTTATGTACAAAAGATTACTTATTTTTACCTTTTTCCTTATAGGGCTGACAGCAGTTTTGGGATTTCTTCCCATCCACGGAGAAAGCGAGGTTTATCAAAACGTAGTACGGCTTCACGTTCTCGCCAATTCCGACAGCGAGGAGGACCAGGATTTAAAGCTTCGTGTAAGAGATGCCATTCTTGAAAAAACACAGCTTATGCTAAAAGGGTGTACCTCAAAAAGCCAAGCTCAGCAAATAATAGAATACAATTTGCCCGAAATTGAGGCAACCGCTAAAAGCACTGTAAATCTGGCAGGATATGATTACAGTGTAAGCGTTCAGCTTGGAAACGAGGAATATCCCACAAAAAATTATGAAAGCTGCTGCTTTCCCTCGGGGGAATATCTATCCTTACGGGTGCTCATAGGCTCGGCAGAGGGACAGAATTGGTGGTGTGTTCTCTTTCCTCCCATGTGTCTTTCGGCGGCAACCGACAGCTCGGAGGCATTTGCACAGGTAGGACTCACAGGGGAGCAGTATAACGTCATCACCCAAACCCAAAATCCAAAATACAAGGTACGCTTCAAGCTACTTGAAGCCTTTGAGTCGGCGCTAAAAAATTAAAGGAGAGGGTTTCCTCTCCTTTAATTTTCTTTATTTTTTTCTTTTTCTTTATTCTCTTTTTTCTCTTCTTTCTTCTGCTTCTTATCTGCCTTCTTTTCTTCCTTGCGCTCTTTCTTTTCTTCTTTTTCCTTAGCCTCTTCATCCGGCTCCTCAGGCTCGGGGAAACGGACGTCTATCATAGCCTGGGCTATATTTTTAAGATGCGCGCTGAAAGCGCAAAGAGCACAAATAACGCTTATATAATCAACATCGTTATCAACATCAAGGTTGTTTCTTTCTATAATTCCCTCAAGAGCCGCCATGACATATTCTCGGTTGACCTCTTTTATATCCAAATGTCTGTCGTACAGCTCTTTAAGTCCTGTTCCATCAAAGCCCTCGAATGCGTACGCCCCCTGCATCAATCGCTTTATCTCTCCTATGGAAAGCGTTCCCTTGAGGGTATATACCATAAGCATCTGAATTATCTGCTCTTTGTTATACTTCTTTCCTTTAATGGGAGTGATGAGTCCGTCCTTTGAGTAGTTATTTATCATTGTTTTGGTCAGCTGCTTATCGTGATATCGCCGAGAGCCCTGGGTCAAACGATCACTGACCAAATTCAATATCTGGTCCACATAAAGGTCAATGGGAGGTATATCACTGCTCCTAAGCTCGGCATCATTTACCGCGTCTTTGGCTATTTCGTAAAGCTGTTCATTATTCATTGTAAATATCCCCGTCATTAAATAAGTTATCATATACTATGATACACCATATTCAAAAATATGTCAAGCGTTTTTTGCCTAAGTAAAAAAATCTCTTGAATGATGGAGAGATATATGTTATAATTATCATACAATCTAAAAAACGAGGATGCTATGAACAATTCACAAACGTACGAAAAAATAGTAAAAGTAAAGAACAAAGGAAAGCGCCTTGCCGTAAAGATAAGCGTTGTAATGTGTTATCTTCTCTTTTTCTCATTCTGGTTAGTGGGTGCGCTTCAAAATATCCAAAGCTTTGTGCTTATAATAACCGGGGGACTTCTTTCCACCGCCCTTCTTGTGATACCCACTTGGAAATATCTTCTTTTGGAATATGAATACTCCTTTTGGTACGGCAGAATGGGAGTAGCCAAGATATACGGAAAGAAAAAGCGCAGATCGGTAATAGATACCGACATAAAAGACCTTCTTATTATAGCTCCCGCCACCGATGAATACATAGCCCGAGCAGAGCGCTTTGATATAGAAACAAGAGTTACTGCGGTATCCCACGAGGATGCCTACAATATATGGCTTACGGTTACAGGAGGCAAGGACGAAAGGCGGATACTTATATTTTTCGAGGCAGACGAGCGTTGTTTGGCAATGCTTAAAGCCGCTAACCCCCTATCTTTTGTAAAAAATAACGTATCCCTTTAATGGCATATTGTTAAATTTTTGAAAGCTCCCGCATAAAATAAAAGACACTAAACTTTCAGGAGAATTTCCAAGTGAAGCTAAAGGTGTCTTTTTTCTTTATTCTTATGCTGGGAGCTTTAATATTTTCCCACTCATATATCTCTCTGTCCGCTCTCCTTGCCGCCACTCTCCACGAGCTTGGGCATCTCATAGCGGCGAAAATATGCTCTGCACCTATGTCCGAGCTGAAGCTGGGCATATTCGGCGCTTCTCTGAAAACATCAGGCACAATCTGCTCTTACCCAAAGGAAATATTTTTAGCCGCCGCAGGACCTTTTGTAAATCTTTTAACCTTTTTTATCTTTTTTAATAAATTACAGTCAGCAAATGAATTTCTTCGCTTCTTTCTCATTTCCTCGCTGTTTTTGGGGATACTCAATCTGCTCCCAATAGACGATTTGGACGGAGGGCGCATACTTAAGTGCGCTCTGCTATGCAAATTCTCCCCAAAAACAGCAGAAGCGGTCTGCAAATCACTATCCTTTTTAATTGTATTCTCTCTGTGGGCGCTATCGGTCTATCTGCTCCTGCGCCTTTCCGCCTCTCTCTCTCTTTTCGTGTTCTCCTTAGGACTTTTTAGCAAAATATTCCTCAAAGGAAATCTTTAGATTAAATGAGAATATCAAAGAATAGAGGAGAAAAAGCAAGATTTTAGCGCGTTTTTTACATATTTTCCCGATTTTTGCCGATTTCTCAAAAATAATGGCGGTTTTTCAAATCTTTTTTAAAAAATATATTGCAATTTTCATCAATATCTGCTACAATATTCGCATGGAATTAAAAGCGGTCGCTTTTGCCCCTTTCCACAGTATTTTTGTGAAGGAGTTTTTACGCTAAATGAAAACAAAGCTGGTAGAACTGAAGAACATCTCTAAGTCCTTTGACGGTGAGTCTGTGCTTTCAAACGTAAACCTTTATATCAACGACAGTGAGTTCATCACTCTTCTGGGTCCTTCGGGCTGCGGTAAAACCACCACCCTCAGGATGATAGGAGGCTTTGAAACACCCGACGAGGGGGACATCTATTTTAACGGAGTAAGAATAAATGACGTGCCTCCATATAAGCGTCACGTTAATACCGTGTTTCAAAAGTACGCTCTCTTCCCCCATCTTAACGTGTATGACAATATAGCCTTCGGTCTGCGTATCGCTAAGGTCAAGGAGGAGGAGATAAGAGAGCGGGTATCGGAAATGCTCTCTCTTGTAAATCTCCGCGGCTTTGAGAAGCGAAACGTTTCTCTTCTTTCAGGTGGTCAGCAGCAAAGAGTTGCCATTGCCCGCGCCCTCATAAACAAGCCAAAGGTTCTTCTTCTGGATGAGCCATTGGGTGCTCTTGACCTTAAGCTCCGCAAGGATATGCAGGTAGAGCTGAAAAACATACAGACCAAAACAGGAATAACCTTTATATACGTTACCCACGACCAGGAGGAAGCACTCTCTATGTCTGATACCATCGTGGTAATGGCTAACGGAAAAATTCAGCAAATAGGTACTCCTACCGATATCTACAACGAGCCTGTAAACGCCTTTGTGGCAGATTTTATAGGCGAATCCAATATAATAGACGGCGTTATGCTTGATGACTATTCCGTGCGCTTCGCGGGTCACACCTTTGAATGCCTTGATAAGGGCTTTGACAGAAACGAAGCCGTTGACGTAGTAGTGCGTCCCGAGGACGTGGACGTAGTTCCCGTAGAAAAGGGTATGCTCTCGGGTGTGGTTACCTCGGTAACCTTCAAGGGTGTCCATTACGAGATAATCGTAGATATCAAGGGCTTTAAGTGGATGATACAGACCACCGATTACGTAGCTCCCAACGAAACTATCGGAGTTTACGTAGAGCCTGACGCTATACATATTATGAAAAAGTCCGAATATTCAAATATGTTCGGCGACTATTCCACCTTCTCGGACGAAATGGAGCATCTCTCTGACATAATCGAGGAGGACGAGGAATGACAGCTATCCCTAAGAACAGAAAGGATACACGCTCGCTTCTCGCAAGATACGCGGCAGCACCTCATATAGTCTGGGCTGTTCTCTTTATAATAGCCCCCCTTATATTCGTCGCGTATTACGCCTTTACCGACACCGCGGGAGCTTTCAGCCTTTCCAATATCGCTGAATTTTTCTCCCCTACATATCTTAAGATATTTCTCCGCTCGGTAAAGCTGGCGCTCATATCCACCTTTATCTGCTTACTTCTTGGATATCCAATAGCTTATTTTATCTCCAGAAGCAAGCCAAAGACACAGCGTCTGCTTATACTTCTGCTTATGCTTCCTATGTGGATGAACTTTCTCATCCGCACGTACGCTATTATGGTGCTTATACAGGATACAGGAATAATCAATTCCCTGCTGGGCGGACTTGGAATAGCTCCTATGCAGATTCTTGGTACGGAAGCGGCGGTAGTGCTGGGAATGGTTTATGACTATCTCCCCTATATGATACTCCCCATATACTCGGTAATGGCAAAGCTGGATTACCGCTTGGTGGAGGCTGCCTCCGACCTTGGCTGCAACGGCTTTGGAGTGCTTCGCAAGGTAATTCTTCCTCTGTCGATTTCGGGAGTCATTTCGGGAATAACCATGGTTTTCGTTCCCTCCATCAGTACCTTCTATATTTCACAGAAGCTCGGCGGTCCCGAAACGTTGCTTATAGGCGATATTATCGAGCAGCGCTACGCTTCCTCCGATTATAATATGGCGGCGGCGCTTTCCTTCGTGCTTATGCTTATTCTTATCGTTGGTCTGGCTGTGGTAAACAAATACACCGACAGCAACGAGGGTGGAGGTATGATGCCATGAAAAAATTTTCTGTATTTTACACGGCACTCATCCTGGTATTCCTCTTTGCCCCCATTGCCGTGCTTATATTCTTCTCATTTAACCAAGGCTCAAGCACCTCCGTGTTCACAGGATTTTCTATTAAGTGGTACGCTGAGCTGTTTAAGAACAGCGAGATACTGGATGCCCTGAAAAACTCCCTTATTCTCGCCGTATGCTCCTCTGCCATAGCTACCGTGTTAGGTACTGCGGCGGCGCTTGGCATTCATCATATGAAAAAGAAGTGGCTCAAGAACTCTGTTATGACCACCACAAACGTCCCTATGATGAATCCCGAAATAATCACTGGTATATCCCTTATGTTCCTGTTTGTTTTTGTGGGAACAATGCTGGGACTTCAGACAAAGCTGAATTTCTGGACTATGCTCATAGCCCATATTACCTTCTGCCTACCCTACGTTATACTTAACGTGCTTCCAAAATTCAAGCAGATGGACAAGGCTCTTCCTGAGGCGGCACTCGACCTTGGATGTACGCCTCTACAATCCTTCTTTAAGGTTCAGCTCCCCGCTATTCTCCCGGGTGTGTTTACGGGAATGATAATGTCCTTTACTATGTCCCTTGATGACTTTGTTATCAGCTACTTTACCAGCGGTGTGGATTTCCAAACACTGCCTGTGCTGATATACAGTATGACAAAAAAGAACGTAAAGCCGACTATCTACGCCCTTTCCACCATAGTTTTCTTCGTGATACTTGTTCTTTTGCTCATATCCAACAGAGAAAAAGCATCCGAGGAGCGCCTTGAAGCTAAACGCGTAAAGGAGGAGAAAAAGCGTAAGGAAGCTATACTGAAGGCGCAAAAGACCGGAAAGCCGCTCAAAACAAAGACTCCCCCCGACGAGAAAAAGACCTCCGCCCTTCGTCCAAGGTCGCTCAATTTTACCAAGGGCATAGCGCTGGTCTGCGTCCTTGCCATAATAGTCACCTTCTGCGCCGTTCTGGCGGTATTTTCCGAAAAAACTGTTATACTCAACGTGTATAACTGGGGCGAATACATTTCCGACGGCTCTGAGGACTCTTACGACACAAATGCCGAGTTTGAGCTTTACTGTAAAGAAAAGCTGGGTATGAACGTCAAGGTCAATTACATTACCTACACGTCAAATGAGGACCTTTACGCAAAGCTCTCGTCGGGCGCGGTAAGCTATGACGTTATTATCCCATCCGATTATATGGTGGCAAGACTTGCCTCCGAGGGACTCTTGTCCGAGCTTGATTTTGGCAATATCCCCAACTATGACGAGGTTATTACCGAGGATTTCAGAGGTCTTTATTACGACCCCGAAAACAAATACTCTGTTCCCTACACCTACGGTATGGTCGGCATAATATACGACGCCAATAAGGTTGATGAAGCAGACATTGGCTCTTGGGACCTTATGTGGAACGAAAAGTATCAGCGTCAGATAGTACAGTTTAATAACTCACGCGACGCCTTTGGAACGGCTATGTACAAGCTGGGACTTGACGTTAACACCACAGATACCAAGGTCTGGGATGCGGCTCTTGCGGAATTGCAAAAGCAAAAGCCTCTGCTGAAAAAGCTGGTAATGGACGAGATATTCAACATGATGGAAACAGGAGAAGCTGCCATCGGTGCTTACTATGCAGGTGATTATCTTACTATGCTTGACAATCAGGCGGAGGACATCGACCTCAGATTATATTATCCCGATAACACAAATCTCTTTATAGATGCTATGTGCATTCCTATCTGCGCTCAAAACAAGGCGCTGGCTGAGGAATACATCAACTTTATGCTTTCCGACGACGCAGCCATAGCAAACGCGGAATATATATGCTACGCTTCTCCTCATAAGAACGTTTATACAAGTGAAATCTATCTTGAGGATATGGGCGAGGAAGCCATAGAGGTTCTCTACCCCGAGGATTTCGATTTTGCCCAAGCCTACGATATGAACTGCTACAAGGACCTTGACAAGAGTACAAAGGATTATATCAATAAGCTCTGGGGCATCTACTCCACCTCAGACGGAGTTCCCTCCGCCGAAGAGGATGAAAGCGGATGCGGTTCAACTCTGTCGGCAACTTCTATTATTTGCGCGGTATCCATATCAGCAGCGGGAGCTTGTCTAATCCGCAAAAAGAAAAGAAAATAATAATAATAATAATAATAATAATCCACCCGCTATTGATATGCCCCCCAAAAGTGTCTAACTTTTGGGGGGCATATCATATGCGGGTGGTATTTCATTTTCGGGCATAGCCCTAATACTACTGGCAACGCACAAGTGCGTCTTTTGTTGGCCTGCCAGCCATGCAATGGATACTTGCTACCCGTAAACGGGTTTCACCATGAGCCTCCCTTGTGTAAAGGGAGGTGGCATTTTCGCAAGAAAATGTCGGAGGGATTGTAAAAGGCAAAAATCTACACAAAACAATCCCTCAGT
>JAZNXE010000003.1:0-22989 GCA_045593725.1 Eubacteriales bacterium | reverse complement strand
AAACGAGTTTAGAATTATAAACGAATTTTTGCCACTTTCTTGAAAGAAAGTGGCGCAAAGAACTTCCTGAGGGGTTTTTGTAAATGTTCGCACAAACCAAACATTTAAAGTTTTGGTCGAGCTTTTTCAAAAGCTCGTGGGTTCTTAGGGCAACGCCCTAAGGAAGCGGCGTTTCTTTTTTGTTTCTTTTTTCTTTGCGCCTTCAGTGTCAAAGAAAAAAGATAAAGACGCAAAGCGGCTTTCTACTTCTCCCAATAAACGAGCTCAAACAACTTCTCACCCGAAAATATAGTCGTCTATTCCAAACACCACTTGACATATTTTGCTAAATATAGTATAATAGGTTGAAATTCATAAAACAGGAGAATTAAAAATGAGTGACGTTAATGTAAATCTTTCCGAGCAGGAGCAGGTACGACGCCAGAAGCTCGAAAAGCTCATAGAGGAGGGCAAAAATCCTTACGTTAAGACAAAGTTTGACGTAAGCGCTCATTCCGCTGATATAAAGGAAAATTATGACGCTCTTGAGGGTAAGGAGGTTGCCATCGCGGGCAGACTTATGTCCCGAAGAATTATGGGTAAGGCTTCCTTCGCCAACCTTTCCGACCGTGAGGGCGATATTCAGGTTTACGTAAAGAGAGATGATATCGGCGAGGAGGAGTATGCTTCCTTTAAGAAGGACTACGATATCGGTGATATTATCGGGGTGCGCGGTACAGTTTTCAAGACCAGCACGGGCGAGATATCTGTTCACGCCACACACCTTGAGATGCTTTCAAAGTCCTTGCGTCCTCTCCCCGAAAAGTTTAAGGGGCTTAAGGATATTGACGCTAAGTACCGTCATCGCGAGATAGACCTTATTATGAATAAGGAGGTGCGCGACACCTTTATTATGAGAAGCCGAATTATCGACTTCTTGCGCGGATTCCTTAACGAGAAGGGATTTTTGGAGGTTGATACCCCCATACTCCAGACGGTTGAGATAGGCGCGTCGGCACGTCCCTTTGTTACACATCACAACACCCTTGACATAGATATGGTGCTCCGTATCGAAACCGAGCTTTACTTAAAGCGCCTTATCGTGGGCGGCTTTGAAAAGGTTTATGAGGTGGGCCGTATCTTCCGTAACGAGGGTATGGATACCAAGCACAATCCCGAATTTACCAGCATTGAGCTTTATCAGGCTTACACCGATTTCGTCGGTATGATGGATTTGGTTGAGGAAATGATGAAGAAGCTGGTAATGGCTGTCTGCGGCACTATGCAGATAACCTATCAGGGAAAGGAAATAGACCTTTCTCACTGGGAGCGTCTTACTATGATAGAGGCGGTCAAGAAGTATTCGGGCGTTGACTTTGCCCAGATTAAGACCGATGAGGAGGCTATTGCCATAGCTAAGGAGAAGCACGTGGAGCTTCCCGAAATCCCCACAAAGGGCGCAATTCTGGTTGAGTTCTTCGACGCCTTCGTTGAGGAGAACCTCATTCAGCCGACCTTTATCTACGATTATCCCGTTGAGAATTCGCCCTTGGCAAAGCGTAAGCCCGATGACCCAATGTTCACCGAGCGCTTTGAGTACTTTATCAACGCTACCGAGTTCGGTAACGCTTTCTCCGAGCTTAACGACCCCATTGACCAGAGAGAGCGCTTTGAAAAGCAGGTCGCAGACCGCAGAGCGCTTGACCCTACTACCAACGCGCAGGTTGACTACGACTACGTTATGGCTCTTGAGCACGGTATGCCCCCCACGGGCGGTCTTGGATTTGGCGTTGACCGTCTGGTTATGCTCCTTACAGATTCCGCATCTATCCGTGACGTCCTTCTGTTCCCCACTATGAAGCCCCTTACCGCCGCAGAATCGGCTAACGAGCTTGGGGATGAGGAGTAATAGTTAGAGTTATAAACGGGTTTTTGCCACTTTCTTGAAAGAAAGTGGCGCAAAGAACTTCTTGAAGGGGTTTATTATAAAGGATAACCCAAGTATTATGCGCTGACGGAAGTGTGTTGCGAAGTTTGTACGCTTTTCGTAGATTTGTGCCACGCTGTCACGCGAGGATTTGTGGGACGGCGCGCCCAGTGGGCGATAGAGCCGTCACTCAAATAGGAAAAAGCAAGGAGAATTGGAAGCGGTAGCGACCAAGACGACTATGCTTTTGACCGTATGAATTTGGCGGACCCTGCGTCCCGCCAAATTCTGTGATTTATTTAATAAAACCAAAAGCCGTCGGTAGCGAAGCTGTCCGACGGCTTTTTCCTTATGATGATAATTACGCACCGCACATCCGTCAGCCGTAACATATTCCTTTTTTCAAGTTCTTTTGGTACTTTTCTCGAAAGAAAAGTACGAAAAAATCGTTTATAATTCTAACTTCTAACTACTCCATCTCATCAAGAGTAAGCTTAAAGGTATCGAGATAGGTATTACAGAACCAATCGACCTCGGGGAGGGAGCGGTATGCGTCCACCTCTTTTTTGAGGGCTTTTTCCGCCATTTTGAACTCGCGGTTACCGCTTTGCAGCTCCTCAAGAGCCTTGATATAAGCCGAGAGCTTATCGGCAGCCTTTACCAGCTTATACTCCTCGCTGTCAGGGTCAATTTCTATAATAGCGCGGTAATCCTCTCTGAATTCCTCGGGGAGCTTCTCCAGCAGACGTTGGTTGGCGATATGCTCTATTTCCTTATAGGCTTTCTTTATATCGTCGTTATAATATTTTATGGGTGTGGGCAGATCTCCGGTCATAACCTCGCTGGTTTCGTGGTAGAGGGCTATGGCGGCAATACGGTCGGCATTAAGGCTGCCGCCGAACTTTTTATTGCGTATGAGTGCCAGCGCATGGGCAAGCTGCGCTACCTGTGCGCTGTGCTCGGCGATATTCTCCTCGGTGACCGATTTCATCAGCCCCCAACGGCGAATGAATTTCATCCTCGCCATATAGGCGAAAAAGCTGTACTTCATTATTATTCCTGCTCTGCCACAATGGCAAGTCCAAGCTCAGCGAGGGCATTTGCGTCAGGCTCGGAGGGACACTTGGTCATAAGCTCGGAGGCGTTCTGGACCTTGGGGAAGGCGATAACGTCGCGGATATCCTCAAGACCGAGAAGGAGAGTCACAAGTCTGTCAAGACCGAAGGCAAGACCGCCGTGAGGAGGCACACCGTATCTGAAGGCTTCAAGGAGATATCCGAACTTTTCCTTTGCTTCCTCGACAGAAAGCCCCAGAACCTCAAACATCTTGGATTGGATAGCCGAGTCGTGAATACGGATAGAGCCTCCGCCAAGCTCGGTGCCGTTAAGGACTATGTCGTAAGCCTTAGCGCGGACTCTGGCGGGATCGCTGTCTATATACTGAAGGTCCTCGTCCATAGGAGAGGTGAAGGGATGGTGCTTAGCGTAAAATCTTCCGTCCTCCTCACTGTATTCAAGGAGGGGGAACTCTGTTACCCAAAGGAACTTGAAGTCAAACGGGTCGAGAAGTCCAAGACGCTTAGCGCACTCGCAGCGCAGAGCGCCCAGAGAGTCAAAGACCACGCTGTTCTTATCGGCAACTATGAGCACGAGGTCGCCTGCCTGTGCACCGACTGCTGCCTTTATAGCCTCGTTTTCCTCCTCGGTGAGGAATTTTGCGTAGGAGGAAGAAATTTCTCCGCTCTCCGCCCATTTGAGCCAAGCAAGACCCTTGGCGCGGTAGGATTTTACAAATTCAACCAGAGAATCAATCTCCTTGCGTGAGAACTTAGCTCCGCCCTTTACGTTGATAGCGCGTACAGAGCCGCCGTTCTCAACAGCCCCCGAGAACACCTTAAAGCCGCAGTCCGTAAGGATTGCCGAGAGGTCGCAAAGCTCAAAGCCGAAGCGTATATCGGGCTTGTCCGAGCCGAAGCGGTTCATAGCCTCCTCGTAGGGCATACGGATAAAATCCTCCTTGAGGTCTATATTCATATATTCCTTAAGAACGTATTTAAGGAAGCCCTCGTGCATTCTTATAACGTCGTCCTCACAAACGAAGGACATCTCGGTATCAAGCTGGGTGAACTCGGGCTGACGGTCGGCGCGCAGGTCCTCGTCACGGAAGCAGCGGGCAATCTGGAAATAGCGGTCAAAGCCCGACACCATAAGAAGCTGCTTATAGAGCTGTGGGGACTGGGGAAGGGCGTAGAATTTGCCCTTATGTACACGGGAGGGGATGAGGTAATCTCTTGCTCCCTCGGGAGTAGGCTTGCAAAGGTTGGGGGTTTCGATATCTATAAAGCCGTTATCCGCGTAATAATCTCTTGCCAGCTTGCTGATGCGTGAGCGGGCGATGATATTTCTCTGCATATCGGGACGGCGGAGGTCAAGGTAACGATGGCGAAGACGAAGCTCAGCGTTTACCTTGCTGTTTTCACATATCTCAAAAGGAGGAGTTTCGGCGGATGAGAGTATCTTGAACTCGTCAACGGCGATCTCTATCTCTCCCGTGGGAATGTTTTTGTTTATGGCGCCCTCGCCGCGGCGGCGTACCGTTCCCTTTGCCAGAAGAACGTATTCAGCGCGTACGCCGAATGCCTTGGAGAAGATATCTCTGTCGGTGGTGTCGTCAAAGGCGAGCTGAAGGATTCCGCTTCTGTCGCGGAGGTCGATAAATATAAGAGCGCCAAGGTCTCTCTGCTTCTGTGCCCAGCCCATTACGCATACACGCTCGCCTACGTTGGCGGCACTAAGCTCTGCGCAAAGATGGGTACGTTTATCTGTTGAGTTTAACAATTCTGCCATTTTTATATATCCTTTCGATGATGATTTACAGTACGTTTCCGTTTTTGTCAAAGAGAGGGAGCTTCTCCAGATAGATAATGTCAGGTCTGTCCTGAGCGTCGCCCTCGGCAAGAACTGTCATTTTTCCCACTACCTCGCCGCCTGCCTTTGCCACGAGATGCTCGATAGCCGCAAGGCTTTCTCCCGTGGAGATAACGTCGTCAACTATAAGGATGCGTTTGCCCTTCATAAGCTGTGCGTCGGCGGTGTCAAGATAGAGCTTTTGGTCCTTTGCCGTGGTTATTGAGTGAAGCTCAGCCTCAAAAACTCCCGTCATATAAAGCTTGGGCGTCTTTCTGGCGAGAAAATATTTTTGATTTCCCGCAAGTCTTGCCATCTCGTGAACCAAGGGAATACCCTTTGCCTCGGCGGATATCATATAGTCGTATTCGGGAGCCTTGTCCAGAAGCTCGCGTGCGCATGCCGTGGTCAGCTCGGGGTCGCCGAATATTACGAAAGCGCCTATCATAAGCTCGTCGCTTATGGGGCAGAGAGGAAGCTGGCGGTCAAGCCCCGCTATTTTCATTTTGTGATACATTTGTGTCATATCTCTCTCCTTTATGGATAAACATAATCATACATAGTATATTATACACCCAAAGCCCCCCCGTGTCAATTATTTTGAGCTAAACTTTTATTTGGTAAATTTATTACTATTGACAATAGAAAAAAAAGGTGTTATAATATACAAGAAGAATTATGTCTGATTTTCTGAAAAGGAGAAATATAATGAGTGAAAAAGATAACGTTCAGGAGATAACCCTGTTAGAGCTGTTTTCGGCAATAGCAAAGAAATGGAAAATGCTTCTTTGTATTACTCTGGCTGCTCTTCTTGTCGGAGGAGCTGTGGGAGTTGTTGGAGCTATTTTGTCAAATCAGAGCTACGGAGCCAGAGCGGAATTTTACGTTTACTCCGATAAGGCTAATAAATACATACTATCACTTGTAAAGTCCGATAGCTTCGCCGAGGCTGTTCTTATGGATGAGAACGGTTTGCCCGAGGAATACAAGAATACTTCCGAGTACAAGAAGGCTCTTGAGGCAAACAAGGCAGTTGTTGCTCTTGAGGAGGAGATAGAGGCCAAGGAAAAGGAACTTGTTAGGTTCGACGTTGAGATTTCCAATAAAAACAGAATTTATACCGATAAGAAGGCGGCTTTTGACGAGGTAAATAAATACGTAGAAATGATGTTCTCGTCACAGACTGCCGATTATACGGAGAAGATCGAGGAATATCTAAATGAAACTCTTCCTCCTATCAGAGAAGCGAGAGATAACGCGAAGGATGACTATAACAACGAGCTTATTAAAAAGCAGGACGCCGAGAAGGAAATAACGGACCTCAAGGATAAGCTTGCGGAGGCTGAGAAGTTTAAGGACGAAGCCTACGGCAAGGTCATGGATAAGTACAGAAAGGTAAGCGGTAATTCCGAGAAGATACAGAAGGTAAAGGAGTTTGTGGCTTACAGCTATGCTGACACTGAGGATAACAGCAGTCAGGCATTGCTTTATGCCGATATAGCGGTTTCAAAGGATAAGGATTTAGCAAACTTTATTCTTGAAAGCGTTTCAAAGAAGCTCCCAGAGTTCATTGAGGATAACGTAGCGCAGCAGGACGTAGCCTGCGAGTACATAAGCTCGGTTAGCTCGGTAGAGAAGATTGAGGAGAACAGCCCAGTAACCCAAGCTATAAAATACGGTGTTATCGCGGCTGTGGCTGTATGCTTTATAACGTGCTGTGTGATAGTAGCTCCCGTTATCGTAAAGTCGGGCAAGATACAGTCTGACGAAGCACTTGAGAAAGCTGCCGAGGAAGAGATAGCCGAATAAAATGTGAAATATAACAAAAAGCGTGATGCTCAAACGAGCATCACGCTTTTTGTGTTACGCTCATAGCGACGGTCAATAACGGCTCTGATGATAAGTGAAATGTCTCCCGTTTTTGCGGGAGGCTGGTTATTAGCGACAACCGGAGTTTGTGTATGTAACTATTATATCATACGTTTGTATGATTGTCAAGTCATATATTTATATGCGTGATATAATTATATTGTGTGCACAATTATAATCACTTTTTTGATAAAATAGGGAGAAAAATTATATGCATTATTACCAAAGGCTCAGAGATCTTAGAGAGGACGCCGACAAAAAGCAAGCAGATATTGCGGAGCTGCTTTGTATATCTCGGCAGCATTATTCCTTATACGAACGCGGAGAGCGTGAGCTTCCGATGCATCATTTCATTACTCTTGCGCAATACTATAATGTTTCTCTTGATTATCTTGCCGGTTTGGTGAACAAGCCCAGAAAATTATATTAAGGTAAAGGGACAGACTTTTTAGGACTTATATTTGATGCTTGTGATGTTGGCTTATCAACAGTCTTTTGATTTCCTTGCGAAAACAAAACGAGCGCCCTTGTATAAAGGGCGCTCTTGAATTTTTTAAAGAAAAGACACTTTTTGTATAAAATCAATAAAGGGGATATTTCTTGCACAGCTCTGCCACAGCCTCGCGTACCTTTGAGGAGGACGCCTCGTAGTCCTTGGCGGTGATTCCGAAGAGCTTAGCGATGGTCTTCATATCCTCGGTGCCAAGACCTCTTGTGGTGACTGCGGGAGTTCCAACGCGCACACCCGAGGTAACGAAGGGCTTCTCTGGGTCGTTGGGAATAGCGTTCTTGTTGACCGTGATGTGGACGCTGTCAAGACGGGCTTCAAATTCTTTTCCCGTAATCCTCATAGGACGAAGGTCAACCAGCATAAGATGGTTATCAGTACCCCCCGAAACCAGATCAAAGCCTTCCTCAAGGAGAGCCTCGGAGAGAACCCTTGCGTTCTCTACCACGCGGTGCTGATATTCCTTGAACTCGGGCTTGAGTGCCTCGCCGAAGCAAACTGCCTTGGCGGCGATAACGTGCATCAGAGGACCTCCCTGAATTCCGGGGAATATAGCCTTGTTGAATTTCTTGGCAAGCTCCTCATCGTTGGTCAGAATCATACCGCCGCGAGGACCGCGGAGAGTTTTGTGGGTGGTTGTGGTAACTACGTCTGCGTAGGGAACAGGAGAGGGATGCTCGCCCGCGGCTACAAGCCCTGCGATGTGAGCCATATCTACCATAAAGTAAGCGCCCACGCTGTGAGCGATTTGTGCCATCCTCTCAAAGTCGATAACTCTAGGGTAAGCGGATGCCCCCGCAACGATAAGCTTGGGTCTGTGAGCTTTTGCAAGACGCTCGAACTCGTCCATATCAATGCGCTGAGTTTGGGCATTCAGCTCATAGGGCACGAAGTTGTAGTACATACCCGAAATGTTTACAGGGCTTCCGTGGGTAAGGTGACCGCCGTGAGCGAGGCTCATTCCCATTACGGTGTCACCCGGCTGGAGAAGAGCAAAATATACAGCGGTGTTAGCCTGAGCGCCGCTGTGGGGCTGTACGTTTGCGTACTTTGCTCCAAAAAGCTTGCAGGCGCGCTCGATTGCTATGCTCTCCGCGATATCAACGCACTGGCAGCCGCCGTAATATCTCTTTCCGGGATAACCCTCTGCGTATTTGTTGGTGAGAACCGAGCCCATAGCGCACATAACAGCTTCGGAAACTACGTTCTCGGAAGCGATAAGCTCAAGTCCGTCGGACTGACGCTCAAATTCCGCGCTGATAGCCTCTGCTATCTCAGGGTCGGTGGCTTTTACAAGACCTATCATATCCTTTATCATTTTTTGTACCTCCGTAGAAAAAACATTTTCCATTGTACATATTATAGCGGATTTTGAACAAATTTGCAATAAGTTTTTGATATAAAAAATAGATTTTTTAAAAATACTTACGATATATTGACAAAAAAGCTTTTTTTGTGGTATAATTATACCGCTGAAGCATTCAGGCTGAATAATTATAAACGTAACGACGAACAGACGGAGGAGATATATGGAAATTGCGATCATAGCACATGACCTTAAGAAAGAACTTATGGCACAATTTTGTATTGCTTATTGCGGAACTCTGAGTAAGCATCGAATATGCGCTACCGCCAATACCGCCAAATATATTTCCGAAGCTACGGGTCTTGAGATAGATAAGCTTATGGGAGGAGATCAGGGCGGCGAGCAGCAGATAGCCTCGCGAGTTTCTTATAATGAGATAGACGTACTGCTTTACTTCCGTGACACCAGACCCGCCTCGCCCCGTCTTGCTGTTGAGAACGAGCTGCTTCGTATGTGTGACCTTAACAATATCCCTGTGGCTACCAATATAGCAACGGCGGAGGCTGTTATAACCGCTCTTGAGCGAGGAGATTTCGACTGGCGACAGTACGTAAAATAAAGGGCGCGAAAAAACAAGTTCTAAGGGAAACGGCGCAACAGAGAGGAAGCGATTTGAGGGTGACTCAAATGCTGGAACGCTTCCGCGACACGCCTCTTGGAATACCGCTTTTCGTATGAATTTAATACACAAAGAGTTATAAGACCGAGTGGAACCGCGCTATTGCGCCTCGGGCGGCTTTTGCCGTCCGAGGCTGTTTTTGTTTGAACTCACTTAATAAGGGAACCCCCCGACGAGGGATTTGTGGGACGGCGCGCCCTGTGGGCGATGAAGCCGTCACTCAAATAGGAAAAAGCAAGGAGTATTGGGTACGGTAGTGCCCAAGACGACTATGCTTTTGACCGTATCTCCTCTTGGCTCACTTGTGAGCCAATTCACCCTTCCTGCGTTTTTTGAAGCGTAGGGTGTTTCGCTCTCTGCGGAGAGCGCCAAGGGCTACTCGCCCTTGACCTCGCCACCTTTTGAAAAAGGTGGACGAAAACTTTAAATGTTTGGTTTGTGCGAACATTTATAAAAACCCTCAGGAAGTTCTTTAGCTCCACCTTTCTCGAAAGAAAGGTGGAAAAACCTAACAATCTCTACTACAAAAAAGAGCAAGGCAGGAAAAATTCCTCTCTTGCTCTTTTACTTATCCTTTTTAAAGCTCCCCGAAAAGCTTCAGGGCTTCCTTTGCCGCATTCTGCTCGGCTTCACGCTTGGAGCGTCCCTTGCCCCGCCCGATAATATTTGAGTTGAGCTTCGCCACAACCTCAAACTCCTTTTGATGGTCGGGTCCGCTCTCGCCTATGACCGCGTATTCAAGGAAATCTCCCTCTGCCTGCTGTATAAGCTGCTGAAGCTCGGTCTTGGCGTCAAGATGGCGAAGCACCACCTCTCCCTCAAGCTGCTTTTTGATTATGGGCAGGACAAACTCCTCTGCCCTCGCGAAGCCCTCGGCTCCCGCGTCAATATATATCGCTGCCACCAGCGCCTCAAAGGCGTTCTCCAGAGTTGACTGGCGCTCACGTCCCTTGTTCTTCTCCTCGCCGTTACCCAGCAAAAGATAATCCCCAAGACCAACCGCTCTGGCATAGGAAGCAAGTGCCCCCGATTGCACCAGCGCCGCTCTTATGCGCGTAAGCTCCCCCTCGGGCAACCCCTTGAAATGCTTAAAAAGATATTCGCTCACCACCACAGACAGCACCGAGTCGCCCAAGAACTCCAGTCTTTCATTGCAAGCTACGCTCTGCTTTCTGGCTCTCAGCTCGTTAGCATAGGAGGAATGAGTCAGCGCCTCCTTTAAAATATCCTTATTCTTGAAGGAATATCCTATTTTCTCTTCAAGTAACCGAAAATCCATATCGGGTTCTCCCCTCTTTCTTATTCCTTGCTATCCTCTGCCTTGGCGCTTGCCACGGCTGCCGCTATCTCGTCGTTTATAGACGTTTTTGCAAACGCCACCGCCTGACGTATAGCGTTCTTAAACGCCTTGGCATCCGAAGAGCCGTGAGCCTTTATAACAGGCTTTGACACACCGAGAATAGGCGCGCCGCCAAGCTCGCTCGAATCAAATTTTTTCTTAAGTCCGCTAAGGTCCTTCTTGACCATAAGAGCGGCTATTTTTGTTTTAAGATTCTTGTAAAGGGTGGTCTTCAGGGTCTTAAGAAGCATCTTTCCGAAGCCCTCAAGGGTCTTGAGAAAGATATTTCCTGTAAATCCGTCTGTAACCAGCACATCGCAGGCGTTATTCACCGCCGTGTTTCCCTCTACGTTGCCCACGAAATTTATATCACTGTTAGCCTTAAGTCGCTGATAGGTTTCTGTCTGAAGCTCTGTTCCCTTGTGCTCCTCAGCGCCGTTGTTGAGAAGTCCCACACGGGGATTTTCAACGCCCATAAGATTTTTCATATATGCGCTGCCCATAAGAGCAAACTGCTCCAGATACTCGGGAGTAGCCACCACGTTAGCGCCCGAATCCAAGAGAAGCACAGGGGGCTGAAGGGGAAGCAGCGCCGCTATGGCGGGACGCCTTACTCCCTTTATTTTTCTTACTATGAGAGTGGCACCCGTAAAGAGCGCACCCGTGTTTCCCGTGCTGACAAAGGCATCGCCCCTGCCCTCCTTGAGCAGGCGGAGTCCTACTGCCATAGAGCTTTCGGTCTTATCTCCGCGCACCACCGATATGGGGTCGTCCTCCATAGTCACGGCAACGTCGGTATGTACTATCTCAAAGCCGTCAAGGGAAAAGCCGTTTTCCTTAGCAACTGCCTCCATTTGCCCTCTGTCCCCTACGAGTATATAGTTTATCTCGCTGCCAAGCTCCTCCTTAGCGAGAAGGGCACCCTTAAGAGTTTCGGCGGGAGCCTTGTCGCCTCCCATTATATCAACTATTACGGTCTTCATAAAGCTTCTCCTTTATCTCCTTTACCACCTCAAGCGCACGCTGGGCGAGAGCCTGATTTTTCGCCGTTTTTCCTCCCTTTACACGGTGAGAAAGCGGCTCTATTATTCCAAAATTAGCGTTCATAGGCACAAACGCACCCGTGCCGCCCTCGGCTACGTAGCACGCCATTGCGCCTAACATAGTGCATCTGGGGAATACCACCTCGTCAAGTCCAAGAACACGCCTTGCCGCCGAAAGTCCCGCCACAAGACCGGAGCCTGCCGACTCTATATAGCCCTCGACACCCGTCATCTGTCCCGCGAAATATATCTCCTTACCGCGCAAACGGTAGGTACTGTCAAGATTTTCGGGTGAGTTAAGATAGGTATTTCTGTGCATTATCCCGTAGCGCAAAAACTCGGCGTTCTCAAGTCCGGGTATCATTCTGAACACACGCCTCTGCTCGGGGAAGGTCAGGTGAGTCTGGAAGCCTACCAGATTGTACATAGTTCCTTCCCTGTTCTCCTTGCGGAGCTGAACTACGGCATACGACGCTTTTCCCGTACGCTTATCGATAAGTCCTACGGGCTTAAGCGGTCCGAAAAGCAGAGTATCCCTGCCACGTCTTGCCATTACCTCCACGGGCATACAGCCCTCAAAGACCTTGACGTTCTTTTTCTGCTCTTCCCTGTCAAATTCCTTAAGCTCTGCCTCCTCGGCAGTGATAAGCGCCTGCCAGAACGCCTCGTACTGCTCCTCGTTCATCGGGCAGTTGATATAGTCGGCGTCGCCCTTGTCGTATCTTGAGGCAAAAAAGGCAATTTCGGTGTTTATGCTGTCAGCGTCAACGATAGGCGCGGCGGCATCAAAGAAATGCAGTGAGCCAAAGCCCAGCTCCTTTTCAATATAGCTCGCCATTCTCTCTGAGCTGAGTGGCCCTGTGGCAATTATAGTAGTAACACCCTCCTCCACACTGTCCGCCTCGGCGTTGATTACCTCTATGTTGGGATGATTTTTTATTTTTTCGGTTATATAAGCCGAGAATTTTTCTCTGTCAACCGCCAGAGCCGAGCCTGCGGGTACGCGGGTAGCGTCAGCAGCCTCCATTATAAGAGAGCCGAGAGTACGCATCTCCTCCTTGAGAAGCCCCACAGCGTTGGAAATAACGTCCGAGCGCAGCGAGTTTGAGCATACCAGCTCCGCAAAATTCTGCGAATGATGGGCGGGGGTGTACTTCTCGGGCTTCATTTCAAAAAGGCGCACTTTAACGCCAAGCTCTGCCGCCTGCCACGCCGCCTCACAGCCCGCAAGCCCCGCTCCGTATATGTTAATTGTTTTCATAAGAGTCCTTGATAACGAATTTTTTAGTGGATAACGATTTTTCGTACTTTTCTTGAAAGAAAAGTACCAAAAGAACTTCTTGAAGGGATTTGTTATAAGGGTTCGCGCAAACCAAACATTTAAAGTTTTCGTCCACCTTTTTCAAAAGGTGGCGAGGTCAAGGGCGAGTAGCCCTTGGCGCTCTCCGCAGAGAGCGAAACACCCGTGCGTTCAAATAGCGCAGGAGTGGGGAATTGCCTCGCTTGCGAGGCAAGGGGAGAACCCTCGCCGGGGGTTCTCCCAATAAACGAGTTCAAACAACATCCCCCTCGAAAATATAGTCGTCTTGGGCACTACCGCACCCAATACTCCTTATTTTCTCCCTTGTCGCAGTCGCTTTATCACCCACTGGGCGCGCTTCCGCTCCAAGCCCGTCGGGGGGTTCCCTATCTTAACAAGAGCTAATATTCAAGGAGATACTTCTTCCCCATCAATCCTCTTTCTCCACCGTGCGCTTATATCCGCAGGACTTATTGTGACAAACGTAAAGCGACTGACCCTTCTTTCGGTAGAGCATCTCCCCGCAGTCGGGACATTTCTCTGCCGTAGGCATATCCCATGAGGAGAAATCGCACTCGGGATACCTCTCACAGCTGTAAAACACCGTACGGTTCTTGCCGTTCTTCATTATTATCTTCGCTCCGCACTTGGGACAGGGAACTCCTATATCCTTGGTCTTCTGCTTTGTAAAGCTGCACTGGGGGAAGCGGCTGCAAGCGAAAAAGCTTCCGTATCTTCCCGTACGAAGCACCATATCCGCGCCGCACAGCTCACACTTGAAGTCGGCTACTACCGCCTTCTTCTCCTTTGCCTTTTCATCTGTGTCGCTTGTTTTAGGAGTGCTCAAGGGCTTGGTGTTTTTACACTGGGGATAGTTGGGACAAGCGGCAAACTTGCCAAAGCGTCCGTTCTTTACTATCATCCTGCTTCCGCATTTGTCGCAGATAATATCGGTCTCCTCAACAGGAACCTCAAGCTCGGTTTCCTTCATTTTCTCCTCTGCCGCGAGAAGCTCCTTCTCAAAGCCGCGCCAGAAATCCGAAAGAACTCTTCCCAGCTCCTGCTCCCCGTTTTCTATTCTGTCAAGGTCATTCTCCATCTCGGCAGTAAACTTGTAGTTTACTATATCGGGGAAGCTCTCCTTCATAAGCTTGTTGGTTATCTCTCCCGTGGGAGTGGGGACAAGCGACCTGCCCTCTCTCTTAACGTAATTTCTGGAGATTATGGTAGTTATTATGGTAGCAAAGGTGCTAGGACGTCCTATTCCCATCTCCTCAAGGAACTTTATGAGGGACGCGTCGTTATAGCGCGCGGGAGGCTCGGTGAAATGCCTGTCGGAGCAAAGCCCCTTCGTGCCAAGCTTCTCTCCCTCCTTGATGGCGGGAAGGCGGATATTCTTCTCCTCCCTCACCTCGTCAGCAGTGAGTCTGCTCTCCTCCTCGCTCTCCTCGTAAAGAGCCATATAGCCCTGAAAATCAACGGTATATCCGCTTGTCCTGAAGATATATCCCGCCGACTCAAAATCAGCCGTAACAGTAGAAAGCACCGCCGACTCCATCTGGCTGGCAATAAATCTTTCCCATATAAGCTTATAGAGCTTGAACTGGTCAGATGTAAGATATTTCTTTATCCTTGCAGGCTCGATTCCAACTCTTGCGGGACGTATTGCCTCGTGAGCGTCCTCTGCTCCCGCTCTTGTCTTATATACTCTGGGGGCGCTTGGATAGTACTTTTCACCGTATTTCTCACCGATAAATGCTCTCGCCTCAGCCTGCGCGTCCGCGGATACTCTTTGGGAGTCTGTACGCATATAGGTTATAAGACCCTGAACTCCGCCGTTTTCCGAGCCGATATTTATTCCCTCGTAAAGCTCCTGCGCAACCTTCATTATTCTCTGTGACTGGAAGCCCAGCTTTCTTGACGCCTCCTGCTGCATAGTGGAGGTGGTAAAGGGAGGCGCGGGAAGCTTCTTTTTCTTTGCCTTCTTAATAGAGCTTACAGAGAACTGTCCTTGGCTTACCGCATCGGTAACCTTCTTTGCGTCAGCCTCGCAGGTAAGCTTAACTCTGCCCTTTGCGGTTCCGTAGAAGCGCACGGTAAATTCAGCTCCGCTCTGTGTAAGCAGAGTAGCGTCAACAGTCCAGTATTCCTGAGGAATAAAGCTGCGTATCTCCTCCTCGCGCTCAACTATTATTCTCGTAGCCACCGACTGCACACGTCCCGCCGAGAGTCCGCTCTTCACGTTCTTCCAGAGGAAGGGGGATATCTTGTAGCCCACGATTCTGTCAAGAATCCTTCTCGCCTGCTGAGCGTTCACAAGGTTCATATCTATCTGTCTTGGCTGCTTTATGGCGCTCTTTACCGCGCTCTTGGTTATCTCGTTAAAGGATACTCTCATAGTGTCCTCAACGGGAATACCGAGAGCATTTGCCAAATGCCAGGATATGGCCTCTCCCTCGCGGTCAGGGTCGGTTGCCAAAAAGACCTTATTTGCCGCCTTTGCCTCCTTCTTTATTTCCTTGATAAGGTCGCCCTTACCGCGGATATTTATATAATGAGCGTCAAAGCCGTTCTCAATATCTACTCCAAGACTGCTCTTGGGCAGGTCTCTCACGTGTCCCTTTGAGGCTATCACCTTATAATTTGAGCCAAGATAGCTCTTTATGGTAGATGCCTTGGAGGGTGACTCCACAATAACCAGATTACTCATCTATTTTTATTCCTTTCCATAGAAAAAATTTACTTTCTTATATACATACCGCCGGGGAGGGAGCTTATAAGCCCGTGTATCTCCAGCATAGTCAGGGCGGTTATAGCGTCGGAGGTGGTGATACCCTCTCCAAGCACACTGTCCGCGCTTATGGCTCTGTCAGGGGGGATACTGTCGTATATCCTTCTTGTCAGACTGTCCAGCCCCTCTACCATTGCCGTCGCGCTTTCCTCTGAGGGGGGCGTGGGGGCGGTAGGACTCGGCATAACAGGTATTTTCTCTGCCTTTTCTTGCTTTTCCTCTTTTCTCGCAGGTCTTTCCTCAAGAATTTTCTCATCCTGAGGCAGGTCCTCAAGCGCGTAAAGAAGCCCGTAGCGCTCCATAGCTCTGTCGGCGTTCATTCCGCTCCTGCGCGCCTTCTCAAGACGCTTGACGTCGTATTGGTCACCGTATAAAAATTCGTAATGCTTAAGTATATCACTCGCCGAATGTACGGGAATCGCCCCATTCTTTATAAGGTCGTTAGGACCTTCGGCTCCCGCGTCGCTTATCTTGCCGGGAACGGCAAATACCTCCCGCCCCTGAGCCACAGCATCCTTGGCGGTTATGAGCGCTCCGCTTCCCACCGACGCCTCCACAACCAGCACACTCTGACAAAGACCGCTGATTATTCGGTTTCGCTTTGGAAAATTATATCCGTAGGGCGGCTCCTTTGGCGGATATTCGCTTATGACCGCTCCGTGCCGCGCTATCTCTCCCATGAGCGTCTTGTGCTCCTTGGGATAGACCGTGTCAAGTCCGCAGCCAAGCACCGCCACCGTTTCTCCTCCCGCGGCTAAAGCTCCGCCGGCGGATACCCCGTCAATACCCTTTGCCATTCCGCTTACGGTAAGCACGTCGGCAGCGCCAAGCTCATAGGCTATTTTGTACGCGCTCTGCTTTCCGTATTCGCTCATTTTGCGAGTACCAACTATCCCCACGCAAAGGCGGGAGTTGAAATCGGGAAAATGTCCCTTGCAGTAAAGCACTATGGGAGGCTCCCTCAGCTCCCTGAGCCTTGCGGGATAACGCTTGTCAGCGTAGGTTATGATATCTATATGCTCCTGCTTGCAGTGCCTGAGCAGCTCGTAGCAGAAATTCAGGTCCTTCTGGCATAGCCTGTCCTTAAGCTTTTTGGAGAGTCCGTCAAATTGCTCAATCTCGTTCTCCTCAAGGAGATATATGTCAAAGGGATTCTCATACTTTTCCATAAGTAGGTTGAAATATTTGGACGCCGCACCGCATTTCTCGGCGAGCCATATCCAATATAAAACATCCTCGTTCTTCATTTTATCTCCTTTCTTAGTTAGAATTATAAACGTTTTTTCGTACTTTTCTTTCGAGAAAAGTACCAAAAGAACTTGCTAAAAGTTATTCTTAGGGCTGACAGACGTGCGGAGCGAATTTTCAATAAATTGAAACTCGCGGTAGCGAAGCTGTCCGAGAGTTTCTTCCGCGCGTGACAGCGTAGCACTAACATACAAACAGCGCACAAACTCCGCAATACACTCCCGTCAACGCACAAACTTCCCATCCCAATCCAATAATAAACCCTTCAAGAAGTTCTTTGGCGCCACCCTTTCTTTCAAGAAAGGTGGCAAAAATCGTTTATAATTCTAACTCCAACTCTAACTCCTCACGGTTTCCCAGATACAGATAGCCGCGGCGGCTGCCGCGTTGAGCGACTCACTGCCCTCGGTCATAGGTATAAGAGCGCAAGCGTCACAGGCATCTATTACATCCTTTGAAAGTCCGTGACCCTCGTTTCCTATAAGGAAGCAATCCCCTCTCTCAAGAGCAAAGCTGCCTATCTCCCTCGCTTCTGCGTGAAGGGCGGTAGCGTATATCCTTCTGCCGCCGCGGCGCAGAGAAAGTATAGCGTGAGCAAAAGCCGAAGTGGGAACAATGTCTATATCAAGAGCAAACAACCCGCCCATAGCCGCGCGTATGACCTTTGGGCTGTATATATCCGCGCAATCGTCGGATATAATTAAGCGGTCTATTCCCAGCGCGGCGCAGCTCCTTATGACCGTCCCCAGATTTCCGGGGTCGCGGAGCGACTCTGCTATAAGCAGCTTCTCGTCCTTTCGCGCGAAATATTTTGCGGCATCCTCTGCCGAAAGCATCCTGTGCTTTTGTGGCATAAGGGCAGCAACCGTAACTATTCCCTCGGGAGCGCGCTCCTCGCTTATCTTCTCAAATACCGCTTCCGAAACGTACATAACAGAAGCTTCCGAAAGCCTTCCGGCTGCAATAGCAGACTCGACCTTCCTCAGAATATCCTCGCTTACGTTCTCGCGGATAACGGCATATTTTATGTCAAGACCTCTCTGTGCCGCCTCGCAAAAAAGCTTGATTCCGTCAAAGCGGAAAAGCCCCTGCGCCCTTCTCTCCTTCTTCTCGGCGAGAGCGCAAATACGCTTAACGGTAGGATTTTGACGTGAGGTGATGATATCTTTTTGCTTTAACATAAACCCTCGCAAAAGCAATTTTTCGTCAATTTTTTTCTTCTCCAATTACAGAATAAAACCCGCTATAAAGCGGGTTTTATATCTCTTAAAGCGCTGCCTTTGCCTTCTCTGCGAGAGCCGCAAAAGCTTCCTTATCATATACTGCCAGCTCAGAGAGCATCTTACGGTTCAGGTCGATACCTGCGTTCTTAAGACCGTGCATAAAGGTGGAATAGTTCATTCCGCAAGCCTTTGCCTGCGCGGAGATACGAGCTATCCAGAGCTTACGGAAATCTCTCTTCTTCATCTTTCTGCCGGCGAAAGCATAGTTTCCGCTCTTGAGAACGGCTTGCTTAGCCATCTTGAAGTGCTTGGACTTTGCGCCCCAGTAGCCCTTCGCAGCCTTGAGTACTTTATTTCTTCTCTTGCGCGTCATCATAGCGCCCTTGATTCTTGCCATTTTAAATTCCCTCCTATGTTACTGTGGATTATTTCTGGATAAGTGTTCTGATGTTAGCGGTCATAGACTCGCTGAGTATTGCGCTGGAACGAAGATGTCTCTTTCTCTTCGCGGTCTTAAGACCTGTGTTATGTCTGTGATGGCAGTGTCCCATCTTTACCTTACCCGAAGCGGTAACAGAGAATCTCTTAGCGGATGCTTTATGTGTCTTGATCTTTCCCATTTTAAGTTTACTCCTTTTTTCATTCAGACTCGGGCTTACGCCCGTCTATCATAAAATAACGGTCTTCCGTTGATTATGAACAAAATTATTTTTGTTTTGCAGGTCCTATGACCATTGAAAGCAGGCGTCCGTCAAGAACGGGTGCCTTATCTACGTTGCCCAGCTCGGAGCATGCGTCCTGAAATCTCTGCATTATCTCCTGACCGATAGCCATATGGCTCATCTCGCGTCCCTTGAAGCGCATTACCACTCTCACCTTGTTTCCGCTTTCGAGGAATCTCTGAGCGTGTCTTACCTTCGTTTCAAAGTCGTGGGTGTCTATTCGGCAGGAAAGCTGAATTTCCTTAAGCTCGATAGTCTGCTTCTTCTTGGCTTCCTTTTCCTTTTTATCTCTCTCAAAGCGGTACTTTCCGTAGTCCATTATACGGCATACGGGAGGCTGGGCCTGAGCAGCCATAAGAACCAGATCGTAGCCCTTGTCGTAGGCGAGTCTGAGTGCGTCGTCGGAGCTCATTATACCAATGGCTTCTCCCTCTACTCCAATAACTCTTACTTCCTTGAGCTTAATTTCCTCGTTGACCAACATATCCTTTGCGCTAATACTAAATACACCTCCATTTTTGCGAAAAAAGCAAAAAAAATTGCGCGAAGAGAATCTCCGCACACAATACACCCCCACAACGTGGGAGATAGTTGTATATTGAACCGTGATGCGCCTTTTGCGATACGGTGAGAACGGAGAGTTCTGCTTCCTTGTCGAGTTATTTTACCACACCCGCTACCCTTTGTCAAGGGGTTTTTCAAAATTTTTTAAAAATAAAAGCACAACCGTAAACTCCGCCGATCGTGTTGATATCATAAGATTGATATTCCGCATCGTGGAATGCAGTTGTGCGTGACGCTGTGGAGTTGGTGCCGCCGACAGCATTTCAATTATACCTCATAGACAATGGTTTGTAAATAGTGAAAATTATACGATTTTTCAATGAAAAATTCGTCGAAAAAGCTACATAATAGAAAAAAGGGTGGTCAAGCAGAAGCCATTTTGTGATTTTTGAACATAAAAAAACAAAAATGTCATACAAATGTCAGGGTGAGGGCGAAAAAATATTTTTTGACGACTATATCATCAAAAAGATAAAGACTTTACACAACAGCCTTCCTCATAGGGAAAGGCTAAGGCTCCCTTATAAACCGTAGGGGCGTTCTTTGAACGCCCGCGGGCGAACGCAGTTCGCCCCTACCGGCTTTACACTCCACCTTTCTCAAAGCGTAAAATGTGAAATATTTATTAAAACAGTAGAAATTTATATGGATTTGTGCTATACTATATAATATATTGAAAAGTCTGTCCATTTTTGGGCAGATATACCCCCTGAAAGGAATATTAAATGGCTAAATACATAGAAAAAATAGAACAGATAACCCTGCCCGTCATCGCTCTTAAGGGAGCTGTGGCTTTCCCCGGCGTAACGCTGAGCTTTGAGCTTAGCGACGAGCTTTGCATACACGCCGCCGAGGCAGCCTTTGAAACCGATTCCCCCGTTCTTATCTGCTCGGTCTCCGACCTCTCCGCAGACAAGATTTCCCCCTCCGCCCTCTTTCGCGTTGGAGCGGTATCCAAAATAAAGCAATCGGTAAAAACCCCCGAGGGCAATATGAGAATTATCACCGAGGGCTACTCCCGCGCGGCTGTTACGGAATTTCACGAGTTTGCCAACTATATCTGTGCCGAGGCTATATGCAAATCCATATCCCTCTCTGACGAGGAATCAATCAAAAGTCAGGCGTATTGCAGAGCTATGCTCAGCGAGGCGGAGCATCTTACGGCTAACCTCCCCTCGGTAAGCGACGATATGCTCTCCACCGCGCGCTCTATAAAGAACCCTGCCCTCTTGGCGGACTTCATTGCCGCCAACATCCTTGTGAAGCACACCGACAAGCAAAAGGTGCTTGAATGCTTCGACCCGCTTCGCCGCATAGAGCTGCTCATCTCTCTTATAAGAGAGGAGGCAGAGCTTCTTGACTGCGAAATGAAGATACACAAGAAGGTGCGCTCAAACCTCAACCAGAACCAGAAGGAATATTACCTGCGCGAGCAGATCCGCGTTATCCGCGAGGAGCTTGGCGAGAGCGATGAGGCAGACGAATATTACGACAGAATAATGGCTCTGAGATGCTCAGACGAGGTCCGCGAGAAGCTCCTTAAGGAAGCCGAGAGAATGCAAAAAACTCCCTACGGCTCCTCCGAGGCTACGGTAATCCGTTCCTACCTTGACACCTGCCTTGAGATACCGTGGAGCGCCTCCACCAAGGACAGACTTGACATCAAGGCGGCAAAGAGGATACTTGACGCCGACCACGACGGACTTCACAAGGTCAAGGACAGAATACTTGAATTTTTAGCGGTAAAGCAGCTCAATCCCCAGCTTAAAAATCAGATACTCTGCCTTGTAGGACCTCCCGGTGTGGGAAAGACCTCGATCGCCGCATCCATCGCCCGCGCTATGAAGCGCAAGTACGTCCGCGTGTCCCTTGGTGGCGTGCGTGACGAGGCTGACATCCGCGGACACCGCAAGACCTACATAGGCTCTATGCCGGGTAGAATAGTCAACGCCCTCACTCAGGCTAAGGTCAAAAACCCCCTGATGCTCCTTGACGAGATAGACAAGCTCACCCGTGACTCACACGGGGACCCCTCCTCGGCTCTCTTGGAGGTGCTTGACGCAGAGCAGAATCACGCGTTCCGCGACCATTTCGTGGAGATGCCCGTTGACCTCTCGGACTGTCTGTTTATAGCAACCGCGAATACGCTGGATACCGTTCCAAAGCCTCTCCTTGACAGAATGGAGATAATCGAGCTTAAGACCTACACCAAGACCGAAAAGACCGCTATCGCCAAGCATCATCTTATCCCCAAGCAGCTTAAGCGTCACGGGCTTGACCGCAGGATGCTCAGCATAAGCGACTCTGCCATAGGGGAGATAATAGATTATTACACCCGCGAGGCGGGAGTGCGAAGCCTTGAGCGCCGCATAGCAGAGCTTGCCCGCAAGGGAGCAAAGCGCTTCGTTGAGGACGGCGAGCTTAAGAGCATTAAGATAAAAGCTGAAGATATCGCCGAGTACTTAGGTCCGCGCAAGCTCATACCCGAGCGCATTTCGGACACCGACGAGGTAGGAGCGGTCAACGGACTTGCCTACACAGAGGCAGGGGGCGACGTGCTTAAGGTGGAGGTAGCAGTGCTTGAGGGAAGTGGAAAGCTGGAGCTTACAGGCTCTCTTGGCGACGTAATGAAGGAATCGGCAAAAATAGCCGTAAGCTACGTGCGCTCCATAGCCGCCGAATACGGCATTGAACAGGACTTCTACAAAACAAAGGATATACATATACACTTTCCCGAGGGCGCGGTTCCCAAGGACGGACCCTCCGCGGGCGTGGCTATGCTCACAGCACTTGTAAGCGCGCTGAGCGGAAGACCCGTAAGGCGCGACGTGGCTATGACAGGCGAGATATCGCTCCGCGGTAACGTCCTCGCCATTGGAGGACTTAAGGAAAAGACTATGGCAGCGCTCACCTACGGAGTGCGCGACGTGCTTATTCCCGAGGATAATATGCGAAGCCTTCACGAGCTTGACAAGGCGGTGCTTGAGGGACTTAACTTCATCCCCTGCCGCAGAGCAAGCGACGTGCTTCGCCATGCCCTCTGCCCCGAGCTTACGGCAAAGGCCGAGAGCGTAAAGGAAGAGGAGAAAAAGAGCGAGTTTGTCGCCCCCAGTATCCATACAGAGCATAGCGTTCCCGCCAGAGCTAAAAAAAGATAAAAAAACCAAGAAAAATTCTATTTTAAAAAAATGTAACGTAAGCCTTCCCCAGCGGGGAAGGTGGCACGACGCAAGGAGTGACGGATGAGGAGAGCGCGGGTATAGTCTATGTAAATCTTTGCTCCTATAAAGCACAAAAATATCTGCTATCACCCGTAAATAATATTTAATTTTGTCCTCCTCATCCACCGCTGTCGCGGTCCCCCTTCCCCGCTGTGGAAGGCTAATGTGTCAGCGCACAAACAAAAAGGCTTACAATAAAACACTCCCCCTTCAGGAAGTTCTTTGTGCTACCTCTCGGTCAAAAACATAGTCGTCTTGGGCACTACCGTACCCAATACTCCTTGTTTTTTCCTATTTGAGTGGCGGCTTCATCTCCCACAGGGAGCGCCGCCTCACAAATCTTTCAAGAAAAGAACAGAAAAA
>JAZNXE010000002.1:0-8386 GCA_045593725.1 Eubacteriales bacterium | reverse complement strand
TATCGACGAGATTAGTATTTCGCACTTGCAATTTGCTTTGTACTTATCTCTTGTTGTTCAATTTTCAATGACCGTTTGCTGCCTTTTTGTGCGACAGCCTTAGTATTATACCACACCGCTTTTGCATTGTCAATACCTTTTTTGTAAGTTTTTTCGATTTTTTTGAAAATCTTTTTGACAATATCCTCGCGGATAGCTTGTCTATTCTATCACTTATTCTTCCCTTTGTCAAGAGATTTTTGAGGTTTTTTAGTTGTTTTTTGACGTTTTGTAAATTATGCACATTAGCCTTCAAGCCATAGGGGTATTTTTAAGCAAAAACACGCAAATACTACTAAAAACGCTTCGTGAGGTATCTATGGTAACGGTTCTTTTTCGCACAATTCTTATTTATGCACTGCTTATAGTGGTAATGCGCCTAATGGGAAAGCGCCAGATAGGCGAGCTGGAGGTATCCGACCTTATCACCACATTCCTCATATCGGAAATCGCGTCACTACCAATAACCGAGCCTGAAATACCTTTTCTTCATGCCATTGTTCCCATAACCATACTGCTCACGCTCGAGGTAGTAATTTCTATGATTTTGGCGAAATCTCCAAAGCTGAAAAACATTTTTACCGCCCGTCCCTCCACCCTGATAAAGGATGGCGTAATATCACAGAAGGCCATGCGTGACGCCCGTCTATCCTTTGATGAGCTGTTCAGTGAGCTTAGAAGTCAGAGCGTAGATGACATTTCGCAAATAAAATACGCTATCCTTGAGCAAAACGGAAAAATAACAGTAATACAAAAAGCCCGCTTCCGTCAGCCCAGTGCAGAGCAGCTGCACCTTAAACCAAAAGAAAGCGGACTCTTCCATATAATAATAGAGCAAGGAAGCCTCAACAAGCATGGAATGACCCAGCTCGATTTAACCGAAAGCTCAGTACGCTCAATGCTTAAAAAGAAAGAACTTGACATAAACGACGTATATCTTATGATGATAAACGACGCTCAGGATATAAAGATAATTACCAAGGAGAAGAAAAAATGAGAGCCTTCATTGCCGCGCTTGTGCTTTTTTCACTCATTTTGGGCGGCATAGTAGTAAATTCAATTTACGTATGCGCCGCTACCGATGGCATAGCAAAATACACACGGCTGACAGAATCCGCCGAGAATAAGGCAGAAGCATTTTTAACCCTTAAAAATTATTGGAAAAAGCATCAAAGAATACTTCGCCTTACCGCAGCCGAGGCAAAGATAGAGCATATGAACGAGCTTATGGCTTCTCTTGAATTGGCAATAAGCACACGCAATCTGCCCGAGATAAGTCGCGTATGCACGGTAATCTACGAGCTTTGCGACGACATATCACTGTATGAACGGATATCATTTCAAGGTATTTTTTAACTTTTCAAGCTCCGCGCATACTCTTGGAGAAAGCTCTGCCGACACAAACAAATTCACTCCGCTTTCAAAGATACCGCCGTCTGCTTTCAATTCTGCCTTGGGTAACAAAGCCTCTTTAGTGTAAAATACCATTTTGGATTGAGAGCCGTTAAGGCTCCAGCTCTCGCTTCCCAGAAGTGACAGCCCATATGCCTTCTCTGTTTCCTCAGAAAGCTCTTCCTTCAATACGAACATATCATACGCGGTAGAACCCTCAAGCAACAAATTAACGGCCTCCGCTGCCGAGGTGAGTGACACAACTATCCTGCGCTCCTCCAATTCTCCCTCCACCTTGGCTTTGATTTCTATGGCAATGTATGAAATACTACACTCAAAGCTTTGAAAAGCATCCCTGTTATACATTACGGGATACACCTTACCATTACTGTCGGTCAGGGGAATATATTCATAATCATAATTGTTTTTCTCCACGTGTTCCAAAAGCCAAGAATCGATTCGATCAAAAATTATAATATCGTATTTGCCGTTTTGAACCAAAGCGGACCACCTGTCAATAAACTCCGTATCATAATTATTAGCGCTTTTTGAAACAGCATAGCAGATCTTCAGCGATTTTCCTTCGCACGGTATATTTATATCAGAAACGATAGCATTTGCTTTGCCGTCAATTACGTCCTCAAACAATTTCTCCGCGAACCGAGCGACCGATGCCGACAGCTCGTATTGCCCCGCTCCGCTTACGATTATATTTTTCTCTTGATTTCTTATGGCGGCACCGTCCGTATCAGATAGTCCGCTTACGGATATTATCTTACCCGTGTTTGAGTCCACCCGCGTATCGGGAATAATATCAAGCATATATCCGCTCTTGCTTACCGCATAGGCCCTCAGAAGCTCCGCCATTTCCTTTTCTCCAAAGAAATTCTCCTTCGAATATACCAAAGTATAATCGTATAGATCGTATCCGTTGAGAGTCACCGACGATATATCTCTCTGTACTATATTTTCAAAATACGCTCCCTCGCTCATAAGACAGGCATTGGATGCCCCGTGAAGTATCTCATCCATAAATCTATCAACAGCCTTTATGGTAGCCTCGTCGTGCCTGCCACCGAGGATTATACTGCCCTTATCCCACCTGCAAACGTAGTCCTCATACCTCAAAGGCTTTATCGCTTCTCGGGATTCAAGGCGTTCCGTATTACCGAGAAGCACCGTCAGCTCGTCATCATTTACACTTATATCCTCGTTATCGTATTTCACCAAAGCATATACGCCCGTCTTTTCTTTTATTGCGTCCGCAAGCTCGTGAGCCTTTAAGGAAAGCTCCCCCGAGCAAGACCTCGGTATTATTATGTACACCTTCTCCGCAAATGGCTCAGGCTCCTCCTTATCATCGCTCTGAGATACAGATTCCAAGAGCTGGTTGTACTCACTAAGCCCATTGTCGTTCTCCGAAGAACAGGAAGCAAGAAAAAGGATGGCAACCGTAGCTACCAAAAGTATTAAAACGCAAGCTATCCTCTTCATAACGGTTCTCCTATCTGCAGTCAAATCTTTCTCCTGCGGGCAAGGGAATATCCCTGCCAAAGCCGACCTCGCTTATTTTTCTAAGCAAGCCATCAGCCTTCTCCCTTTTGACCGCAAATTTAACCAATACGTCCGCAGCAAACACGGTATCGTCTATCACTGCTCCATAGCTACCGAGTATATTGCTGTATTTCTGATACTCCGAATATCCGCATCTCAGCTCATATACGGAATATGGCTCATAAGTAACTACCTCTGCCCCCTCGATTGCTATTGACGCTGAATGGGAATAAGCTCTTACAAGTCCACCCGCACCCAGAAGTATCCCACCAAAATAACGTGTGACAACCACGCACACATCGGACACTCCGCTCTTACGTATGGCTTCAAGCATAGGGACACCCGCAGTACCCTGAGGCTCCCCGTCATCCGAATAACGGGCGATTATCCCACCCTTGAGAAGATAGGCAAAGCAATTGTGCGTAGCATCCGAGTATTGCTTTTTTAGCTGTTTTATAAAATCAAGCGCTTCCTCTTCACTGTCAACGTGCTTGGCGTGACCTATAAAGAGCGAGCGCTTTTCCTCAAATTCTACGTGAGCTTCGTTTCTCACCGTAGTATATCTTTCAGGGAGTTGCGGCATACATAAATCCTCCACCCATAATATTACACATTTCGACACAATTATTATAATATGTATAAGGAATTTTGTCAACTATATTTTTACCAAGTAAAACTCCCCTAATTAAATAAAAAGCGAGGAAATTCCTCGCTTTTTATTCCCAATCCTCTTTGGACTCAGATATATCATCTATGGCGTATTTTCTCATAGCGCCTCTGGCTCTGGCGTCGGCGAGGGCTATCACGGTCATCCCCTCCGCACCGTAATCTACACTCTCCACCGTGGCAAGACGGTAAAGATTGTTCAGTGCTCCTCCGTCGGAGTTGGGTATAAAATAGGTGACTCTTCTCTTTCCTTCGGTTACCAGCGCCTCTATCTTGGACACAAGCTGCTCTACACCCTGACCCGTCAAAGCGGAAATATATACCACATCATCTTTTGCCGCCGTTCCTACCTGTGAAAGCCTTGCAAATCCTCTGTCACATTTATTAAACACATAAAGGGTGGGCTTTCCTCCCGCGCCAAGCTCCTCCAGAAGCCCTTCCGTCACCTCTATCTGACCCTCAAATTCAGGGTCGGATGCGTCTATAATTATCAGCAGGATATCAGCGCAGGCAGCCTCCTCCAGCGTAGAGTGAAAGGCGCTCACGAGATGGTGGGGAAGCTTCTTTATAAAGCCTACCGTGTCGGTCAAAAGCACGGTTTCACCGCAAGGAAGCTCAAACTTTCTCGTTGTGGGGTCAAGTGTGGCAAATAGCTTGTCCTCAGCAAGAATACCGGCATCCGTAAGGTGGTTGAGCAGCGTGGATTTACCCGCGTTGGTATATCCCACGATAGCTATGTTGGGTATTCCGCTTCTGTCCCTTGCGGCTCTCATAGTCTTCCTGTTCTTGGCTATCTCCTCTATCTGGTTCTCAAGCGCTCTTATACGGCGCTGCAGATGCCGTCTGTCGGTTTCAAGCTGTGTTTCGCCCGGTCCTCGCGTACCTATTCCTCCACCGAGCTTTGAAAGCTCTGTTCCCCTTCCCATTAGTCTTGGAGCGGTATATTTAAGCTGTGCCAGCTCTACCTGAAGCTTTCCCTCTCCTGTAACAGCGTGTAGGGCGAAAATGTCAAGTATGAGCATAGAACGGTCGATTACCCGCACTCTGTCACCCATTATTGCCTCAAGATTTCGTATCTGAGATGGGGACAGCTCACAGTCAAACACTACAAGAGTAACGTCATTACATTCGCAAAGGTAGGCAAGCTCTGCCGCCTTTCCGCTTCCTATCATAGTTCTGGGGTCGGGAGCCTCCTTGCTCTGAGTGAGTCTTGCGACGCACTCACCTCCCGCCGTCCTCAGAAGTCCTTCAAGCTCGTCAAGGCTGCTCTCAAGCTCCTCAGCGCTCTCTCCCTTTCTGACCATTCCCACAAGGACGGTCTTATCGGGCAACGGTAATTCTTTTTCTATCATAAACCCTCCTTGATATATATTAGTATAACCCTTTTACAAAAAATAATAAAGGCAGGTACGTTGCGTGACCTGCCTTTTGCCAAACGAACCGTAAAGAACGATTACTTGCCTGCTCTCTCCAGTCTTCTCTTGAACTTGTCAAGACGACCGCCGGCATCAACGAACTTCTGCTTACCGGTGAAGAAGGGATGGCACTTGGAGCAAATTTCAACTCTGATTTCGCCGCCCTTGGTGGACTTGGTAGTAGCTACCTCGCCGCAAGCGCAACGGATCACGCACTCTTCATAGTTAGGATGGATTCCCGATTTCATAACACATTTTACCTCGTTTCTAATATTCCGATGTTCTTTGACATCGTTTGCAAACGCAGTTATTATATCATACTTTTTTTACGATTGCAATAGTTTTTTGAAATTTTTAGCTTAATTTTTCAAAAATTTGCTTCTATCTCAACTTTTAGCTTTGCGATTATCTTTTTTTCCAGACGAGATATGTAGGATTGAGATATGCCCAGCTTGTCGGCTACCTCCTTTTGCGTCAGCTCCCTTTTGCCGTTCATTCCGTATCTCATCTCTATTATTTCTCTTTCTCTTTCGGAGAGGTCGGCAACCGCGCGCCTGATTGCCATTCTCTCCTCCATTACCTCAATTTCATAGGAAATACTGTCCTCGTCACTGCCCAATATATCCGACAAAAGCAGCTCGTTTCCGTCCCAATCGGTGTTCAGCGGCTCGTCTATGGATATTTCCGCCCTCGTCCCCGCGTTTTTGCGGATATACATCAATATCTCGTTCTCTATGCATCTGGAGGCATAGGTAGCCAGCTTTATATTTTTGTCAGCCTTAAAGGTATTTATCGCCTTTATAAGACCTATGGTACCTATTGAGACCAGATCCTCTATGCCAACCCCCGTGTTTTCAAAGCGCTTGGCAATATACACAACAAGGCGCAGATTATGCTCTATAAGACGCTGACGGGCGCTCTCGTCCTCGGCTATACGGCATATCATTTTGCTTTCCTCTTCCTTTTCAAGAGGAGGCGGCAGCACCTCCGTGCCGTTTATATAATAAACTCCACCTCTCCTTTTACCTAAGCGTAAAGTCAGCTTCTTTCTTAAGCTCAAAAACCAATTAATGACCTCTCTCATATCTCCTCCAAAATTATACCGCTCCAAGGGCAACAGATGAAGGTATCAAGGCCTTTGCCCCGTACGCGTTCTTCCCTATCTCCCCAAAGGCTACAAGGGCATCGGCACTGCTCCATCCCTTTCCCATATTTATTCGTATTTCATCCACCCTTACGGCGTAAAGCAGACTGCTCCCCCCCACCGTGCCCGTGGGGATGACCCGTATCCGTTTTATATCTTCGGCGGCAAGATTCTCTGTTTTTCCTGCCCTTATTGTCTTTGCCATACGGTATGGCAATATCCGCTCCATCTCTCCCCTTTCAACTATTATACAGGGCTTTGCGCTTATAGGCTCAACAAGAAGATTTCCGCTGTCGCAGAAGGCTTTAAGGCGACTTTTTTGCTTTCCGTAGCGTATCTCTATCTCTCCCTCGGTCCTTGAGCTTTTTCTCTTAAAGAAAGCACCGCCAAAAAGCGCAAATCCTCCGCTTACCGCCGCGAAAATAGCGAACAGCCATACTGAAATTCCGTCAGCGTCCTCCTCTGTTCCCAGCATTCTGTCCAGTCCCAGCTTATTAAACAGGGAGAATAATACCGTCATAGCCCCGCCCAAAACGATAGATACGGCGGCATATACCACCGTACACTGGCATACCTCCCTCATGTTTCCCTTCCTTTTGTACGCTGCCATACACATTACTCCGCAAGCCAAAACGTCAATAAGTACAGAGAGGACACCCTTCAAAGCAATAAAGAGAGATACACAGGCATATACACCTCCGAGAGCGGACGCAATTACAACTCTCTTAATAGATAGGCGATGGGTAAGTAGCTTCGAGGTGAGAAAAAAGCAAAGAAGGTCCATACTGAAATTTATAAGAAAAAATATATCTATGTAAACAGTCTGTTCCATACACTCCCCCTATGTACCTATTATACCTCTCTGTATCCGTATATTTTGTCTTATCCTGCGCCCTTTTTAAAAATATATCTTGCTTTATGGGGCAAACTATGTTATAATCTTGAAAGTAAATACCGCGAGAGGAGGCAGTATGAATACTTATAAAGAACTCAGCTTTTGTGCCCAAGTCCAAACGGTTTGCGCCCTGGGCTGCTTCGACGGAGTCCATATAGGTCACGCGTCCATAATAAACGAAGCCAAAAGAGTTTCCTGTCTTCTTTCCCTCCCCTTGGCTGTATGGAGCTTTGCCGAGCCGCCCAGAAATTATTTTTCAGAAAACAAAATTTCCCTGCTCTCCTCAGAAGCCGAAAAGCGCTCCCTTATGCAACACCTGGGGGTGGATATATTCGTCAGCGTTAAATTTGACAAAAGCATAGCCTGTATGAGCGCTACGGATTTTTTTGAAAATATCCTCCTTAGGCAAATGAAGGCAGTGCACGTGGTCTGCGGCTTTAATTACAGATTTGGGAAAAACGGTGAGGGCGACACAGCTCTCCTTGAGCGTCTTTGCGCCAAGCACGGCATAGGAATTTCGGTAATGCCCCCCATAGAGCTTGACGGCAAGGCGGTAAGCTCCACCGAAATAAGAGCGCTTCTCCTTGAGGGCGACATAACACGGGCTAACCAATACCTGGGCAGACCCTATTCCATACGCGCTAAGGTTATAGACGGACAGCATCTGGGACGCGCACTGGGCTTCCCCACCCTGAACCAAAAATATCCCAAGAAAAAGCTCGTAGTAGCACGGGGTGTGTATCTTAGCCGTGCGCTAATAAACAAAAGAATTTTTTACGGAATTACTAACGTAGGGTATAAGCCCACAGTAAATGGGACAACTCTGTGTGCCGAAACCCACGTATTCGACTTCAACTCAAATGCATACGGAAAAACCGTAACGGTAGAGCTTTTGGAATTTATCAGAGCGGAGAAAAGATTTAGTTCAGTAGAGCTGCTGTCGGAGCAAGTGCACAAGGATATTGAAGCGGCCAAAGGGCGACTAAAAGACATACAAAAAAATTGAAATCCGCAAAATCTCATAGAATAATAATCCACCCGCTATGCGGGTGGTATTTCATTTTCGTGCATAGCCTAACGCGGATTTTAATCTAAGCCTCCCCTTTGGGGGAGGTGGCGGCGTAGCCGTCGGAGAGGGGCAACCTCACTTTTTCTTTTTACCCCCTCTCAGTCAGCTTCGCTGACAGCTCCCCCCGAGGGGAGCCTTTGGCACGAGAACATTATGCGCTGACTTTTTTGTTTTCTGCTCGGCGGCAAAGCCTACGTGGACCCCCGCTACTA
>JAZNXE010000001.1:0-51222 GCA_045593725.1 Eubacteriales bacterium | reverse complement strand
GGTTTTAGTCCCGCTTGAGCGGGGTTTCGTAACAAATGCATGGCTGACAGGCCAATAAAAGACGCACTTGTGCGTAGCCTGTAGTATTAGGGCTATGCCCGAAACTGAAATACCACCCGCTATGCGGGTGGATTATTATTTTGTGGAAATTAGTAACTCTTGACAAAAGCTCTTAAAAAATGTTATAATTATAATTGGAATATTTTAATCATTTACCGCGCCGAATGGGAGGAATATATATGAAAAAATTACTCGTTATTGATGGAAACAGCATACTCAACAGAGCCTTTTACGGCATAAGGCTCTTAACTAATAAGAACGGACTTTATACCAACGCTATCTACGGTATGGCTACCATAATCGAGCGCCATATCTCAAATATATCTCCCGATTATTGCGCGGTGGCATTCGACCTGAAAACGCCTACCTTCAGGCATAAGATGTACGATGGCTACAAGGCTAACCGAAAGGGTATGCCCGAGGAGCTTGCCGTTCAGCTTCCTTACGCCAAGGAGTGTATGGCAGATATGGGCTGTAAGGTGCTCTCGCTCGAGGGCTTTGAGGCTGACGATATTCTGGGAACTCTTGCAAAAATGGCATCTGACGAGGGTGTTGAGGCGTATATCCTCACGGGCGACCGCGATTCCTTACAGCTTATAGGAGATACCACAAAGGTCCTCTTGGCTAAGACCAAGGAAACGGTAAATTTCGATAGAGCAGAGTTTAATAACACCTACGGAATTCAGCCCGAGCAATTCGTTGACGTAAAGGCGCTTATGGGCGACTCCTCGGACAATATTCCCGGAGTGGCGGGAATAGGTGAGAAGACCGCCCTGAAGCTCATATCCGAGTTTGGAGGGCTTGACGGGCTTTACGAAAAGCTTGAAGGCTCGTCTTTGTCGGCGGGAACAAAGCAGAAGCTTACCGACGGCAGAGAAAAGGCTTATCTTTCTCGGACCTTGGCAAGGATAAATTGCGACGTTCCACTTGGGGTAACACTCTCGGATTGTGCTTATGAAGGAATGAAAAAGGCGGAGCTTTATAAGCTTTTTGTAGAGCTTGATTTCCTCGCTCTCATAAAGAAATTCGGACTTGAAAACGCACCGCAAGAATGTGCCGATTCCGCTGACGAGAGCGTTGCTTACGTTGAAGCCGTAAAGGCTACCGTTGAAGATTTGAAGGCTCTTTCGGGGAAAAAGCTGTCCGCCGCCATAATTTCTGAGGATGAGGTGGCGTTTTACGACGGAAAGAGAAGATATCTTTGCGATTTTGAACAGTCAAAGACAGTTTTCGCTGCTGCTGAAGTAGCAGTTCACGACTCCAAAAGATTTTACAAGAGCCTTTTGGATGACAGCGGAAGCATATCCTTTGATACTATGCTTGCCGCCTATGTTCTTGACTCGACTATGGGAGATTTCTCCCTTGCAAAGCTGACTCTTGTTTTTTTAGCTAAGACTCTTAACGATAACTATACGGCGGATATGGCAGTTTTTGAGCTAACAGATATGCTTAGAGCGAAAATAGCTGAGCGAGATAACGGCACACTTCTTTATGAGATAGAGATGCCGTTGGCAAGGGTACTTGCCGATATGGAAGCCGTGGGATTTCGTGTTGACGTCGAGGGAATAAAAAAATACGGAGAGTCGCTGGGTGAGATGGCAGAGGCTCTCAAGCAGAGAATATACGTCTATGCAGGCGAGGAATTTAATATAGGCTCTCCGAAGCAGCTGGGTGAGGTGCTTTTTGAAAAAATGAATCTCCCGAAATCAAAAAAGACCAAGACGGGCTATTCCACCGACGTTGACGTGCTTAAAAAGCTTATTCCTTATCACCCCATAATTGAAGATATTCTGGATTACAGACAGGTGACCAAGCTCAAATCCACCTACGCCGACGCCTTGGCGAAGGCTGCGGATGCAGAGGGAAGAGTGCACAGCGTTTTCAACCAGACGGGAACGGCTACGGGAAGACTGTCCTCCTCAGAGCCAAACCTACAGAATATACCCGTAAGAACAGAGCTGGGAAAGGAGCTTAGAAAATATTTCGTTCCCAAAAATGACGATTATGTTCTTATAGACGCTGACTATTCCCAGATAGAGCTGAGGATTCTGGCTCATATTTCCGAGGACGAAAATATGATAAACGCATTTTTGTCGGGTGAGGATATCCATACTATGACGGCGTCAAGGGTGTTTGGGGTGTCACCCGAGAGTGTAACGTCGGAGCTTAGAAAACGTGCAAAGGCGGTAAATTTTGGAATTCTCTACGGTATAGGAGAGTACTCGCTTTCAGAGGATCTGGGTATATCCAGAGCGCAGGCAAAGAAATATATTGAGAGTTATCTGGCGGGATTCCCGAGGATATCGGAGTATCTGGAAGGAGTCAAATCCGATGCGCACCGCGACGGGTTTGTTACTACGCTCTTCGGGCGCAGGAGGCGCATAGCAGAGCTTGAATCCTCAAATAAAAACCTTCAGCATTTTGGTGAGAGGGTGGCGATGAACAGTCCTATTCAAGGGACGGCGGCGGATATTATCAAGATTGCTATGATACGCACGGCGTGGGAGCTTGAGCGTAGCGGAATAGATGCAAGACTTATTTTGCAGGTACACGATGAGCTGCTGATAGAAGCGCACAGAGATTGTGCGGACAAGGCGCGTGAGATACTCGTAAGGTGCATGGAGGACGTGGCAGAGTTCAAGGTTCCTTTGGATGCCCAAGCAAATGAGGGAACTAATTGGTATGACGCAAAGTGATGTAAAAATCACCCCAAACAAGCAAAGGTAAATCAACAATTTCCAGTAATATACAATTTTTGTCTGTTTAAGTGAAAAATTGTTAGAAAAATCACAATTTTCTGCTACAAATTTTTAAAAACTATGGACATTTGAAGGATAATGTAGTATAATGTAGTTTGATATTTGGGGTATATCTTTTGTGATATATCATAAACTCTTAGGACTAAGGTAGGGAACTTGTATGAAGATTCAAAAAATAATGGAGCTTCTTAATGCGCGTGTCCTTTGCGGTGAGGAAAATCTCGACGGGGAGGTTCACTCGGCGTGCGGATGCGATATGATGAGCGACGTGCTTGCGTTTGTCAAGGATCAGGCTGTTTTGCTTACCGGACTTTGCAATCCTCAGGTAGTGCGTACCGCTATGATGATGGATATGAGATGTATAGTATTTGTGCGCGGTAAAGTGCCTACCAAAGAGGTCATCGACCTTGCCCGTGATGCGGGAATAGTCGTACTTGCTACCGATATGAGAATGTACGTTGCTTGCGGTACGCTGTATGTACAGGGACTTCACGGAGGTGAGTTTTGCAAATGACGGAGCAGGTAAAATTTCATTTTGATATTGACGGAGAGAACTTTACCTCGGCAGGCGAAGCGTCTGTAAGGATAAAGAAGTTGCTCCGAGAGATGGGATTTTCTTCTGAGGTCATTCGCCGTGTTTCGGTGGCTATGTATGAGGGCGAGATAAATATGGTAATACATGCTAACGGCGGAAGCGCTGACGTTATAGTGAGCAATGAAAATATAGAAATAATACTTGCCGATAACGGTCCTGGAATTGCGGACGTAGAGCTGGCTATGAAGGAAGGCTTCTCAACCGCCCCTGAAAATATCCGTTCCTTAGGCTTCGGCGCGGGAATGGGTCTTCCTAACATGAAAAGATATACTGATGATATGAGAATAGAATCCGAGGTTGGAAAGGGCACTACCATTTATATGACGGTAAATGTCTGAGCTTACGGTCGGAAAGGAGTATAAAATGTTAAACAATAAGCATTCGGTTACTCTTGATCTTTCCAGATGCAAAGGTTGTACTAACTGCATAAAAAGATGTCCCACCGAGGCTATACGAGTCAGGGACGGACACGCTATAATAAAAGAGGATATGTGCATCGACTGCGGTGAATGTATCCGACTTTGCCCATATAAGGCAAAGAAGGCAACGTATGATAAATTCGAGGACTTTGCCGATTATAAGTATAAAATCGCGCTTCCCGCGCCTGCGCTGTATGGACAGCTCGAGGATGTGGGTGACGTAGATAACATACTTAACGCGCTTATTGAGTGCGGATTTGACGCAGTGTATGAGGTGTCGAAGGCGGCAGAGCTGGTTACAGAGCATACCAGACGGTATATGAAGAAGAAGGATCTTCCTATGCCTATAATAAGCTCCGCCTGTCCCGCTATCGTAAGACTTATAAGTCTGCGGTTTCCGTGCCTTGTAGATAATTTGCTTCCTCTTATGCCACCTATTGAGTATGCGGCTCGTCAAGCCAGAAGGGAAGCACTTGAGGCTCATCCTGAGCTTAGAGATGAGGAAATATGCGTACTTTTCCTTTCGCCGTGTCCCGCAAAGATAAGCTACATAAAAAATCCTTTGGGAGTAAGTGAAAGCGCGGTTACGGGCGGTTTGGCGATAAGTGATTTTTACTTTAAGCTGCGCTCCAAATACAAGAATATAAAAGAGCCTAAATCGCTCTCTACTACGGGAATAATCGGTCTTAACTGGGCAGGCTCGGGTGGAGAGGCAACGTCATTGCTTTCGGATAAGTACCTTGCCGCGGACGGAATAGAAAACTGCATAAAGATACTTGACGAAATAGAAAACGGCTCGATGCACGACCTTGAGTTCGTTGAGCTTAACGCTTGTATCGGCGGTTGCGTGGGCGGAACGCTTACGGTTGAAAACCCCTTTATAGCTAAGGCAAGGCTTCGCTCGCTTCGTAAATATCTTCCCATTTCGGGAAACAGAATAGAGGATGAGGATGCGCTCACTTCCGATGTCTTTTACGATAGGACAATAGATAATAATGCGGCTGGAGTGCTGTCCGAGGACAGATTTACCGCCATAGCCAAAATGGCGGAGATTGAGGAGATATATAGGGGCTTGCCCCATCTTGACTGCGGCTCCTGCGGAGCGCCTAACTGTCACGCGCTTGCTGAGGATATAATCAAAAACGAAGCAACCCTTGAGGATTGCTTGATACAGCTTCGCGATAAGCAAAATAAAAACTGATATCTACGCCAAAGGGAGGTAAATATGACCGTCAGAGAGCTTTCAAAAATGCCCCAATTTAAAGTGGTCTGTATGCCCGACGGCGATAGAGAGATACTCGGAGGATATGCGGGTGACCTGCTTAGCTGGGTAATGGGACGCGCTGCCGAAGGGGACGCGTGGATAACTATTATGTCAAACGTCAATATAGTAGCTGTCTGTACACTTGCCGACCCCGCGTGCATTATACTTTCCGAAAATGTATCGCCTGACCCCGAGGCAAAAATGAGAGCCGAGCAGCAGGGAGTTAACATACTGACCACCGAGCTTGATACCTTCAGCGCTTGCGCAAGGATTGCGGCGTTGCTATGAACCGATATTTCTATGACCTGCATATACATTCGTGCCTGTCGCCCTGCGCTGATGACGATATGACTCCAAACAATATCGCGGGTATGGCGGCGATTAAGGGACTCAATGTATTGGCGCTGACCGACCACAATACAACAAAGAACTGTCCCGCTTTTTTTGAGGCATGTAAAAGACAAGGAATAATCCCCATAGCCGGAATGGAGCTTTCAACCGCTGAGGATATACACTTAGTGTGCCTTTTCAGGCGGCTTGAGGATGCAATGTTGTTTGGTGAAGAAATAAGAAAACATCTGATGCCTATAAATAACCGACGGGAAATTTTCGGTAATCAGCTTATAATGGACGGAAATGATGAGATTGTCGGAGAGGAAGAGCTTTTGCTTATATCCGCAACAGACCTTGCCATTGATGAAGCTGTAAGACTTGCCAGAAGCTTTGGCGCTCACGTGCATCCTGCTCATATAGACAGGCAGTCAAACGGAATAGTGGCAATTCTTGGAGATATCCCCAAGGAATACTGCTTTGGCGTGTTTGAAATGAGGGAGAGAGAAAATATTGAAAAGCTTTCGCAAACAGTAGAGGAGCTTAAGCATGAAAATGTTATAGTTTGCTCTGACGCCCATCACCTATGGGATATCAGCGAGGCAGAAAACAGCGTCCTTCTCGACGATATGCCTTATAGCTCGGGCCTCGTGCGGGAGCGGCTTTTTGAAAGGCTTGAAAAAGCCCATATAATTTGATTTATTTAAATTAAAAATAAATAAATATAAAAATAAAAACGGAGGAAATTTTTCAAATGAAAAAGAACTTGACCACTGTAATGTTCCGTGGAACAAAGGCTCAGGAAGAGCAGCTTGACGCTGTTATTGCCGAGCTTAAGGGTACGCCCGGCGCATTGATGCCTGTGCTTCAGCAGGCGCAGGAGATCTACGGATATCTGCCAATAGAGGTTCAAAGAATGATCGCTCTTAAAATGGGAGTATCTATCGAAGAGGTCTATGGAGTATCAACCTTCTACTCACAGTTTGTTCTTAACCCTAAGGGCGAGGTAGCTATTGCGGTCTGCCTTGGAACGGCATGCTACGTAAAGGGAAGCGGAGATATTCTTGATAAGATTACTCAGATACTCGGATTGCCCGCAGGCTCCACCACTCCCGACGGAAAGTATTCTCTTGAAGCAACAAGATGTATCGGTGCGTGCGGACTTGCTCCCGTACTTACCATTAACAACGAGGTTTACGGAAGACTTGTTCCCGCCGATATGGAAGGCATACTCGCAAAGTACAAGTAAGACCTTGATATGAAAGAGCTGTCACTCAATATTCTTGATATAACAAAAAATTCCGTAAGCGCGGGGGCTTCACAGATAGATATTTTTCTTGACGAGGACTCTGCGGGAATACTCAAGCTTACCATAAGGGATAATGGATGCGGAATGAGCGAGGAAACGCTCATAGGAGTTACAGACCCGTTTTATACCACACGTACTACACGTAAGGTGGGAATGGGATTGCCGCTGTTGAAATTGGCGGCGGAGCAGACGGGCGGAGGGCTTAATATTATTTCCTCGGATAAGGTCGGAGAGAGCGGAACTACGCTTGAAGCTACCTTTGATACGGCAAGTATCGATTATACACCTTTAGGGGATATAATCTCCACCGTATGTATCCTTATCGCAGGAAGTCCCGATATTGATTTTGATTTTCGCGATATATCTCCCAGAGGAGCGGTATCGCTGAATACCCGTGAGCTTAGGGCTGTCCTTGGGGAAGTGTCCTTGGCGGAGCCTGAGGTACAGGCTTGGATAAAGGAATATCTTGAAGAACAGTACGGCGCGTTAAAAACTGATTAAATTTTGAAAAAATAAACGGAGGAAACACTTATGAAATCTTTGGCAGAACTTGCTGCTATCAGAGAAAAGATGCAGAACAAGGTCGTTATCCGCGAGGGAATGGGCACGACGAGAGTCGTAGTCGGTATGGCTACCTGCGGAATAGCGGCAGGCGCAAGACCGGTTCTTAGCGCATTCGTTGAGGGTGTAAACGCAAACGGACTTACCGATAAGGTTGCCGTAACCCAGACTGGATGTATCGGTATTTGTCAGTACGAGCCCGTAGTAGAGATTTTTGAAGAGGGCAAGGAAAAGGTAACTTATGTAAAGCTTGACGCTGCTAAAGCGGCTGAAATCGTTGAGAAGCATCTCAAGGGTGGCAAGGTCGTTGAGGAATATACCATCGGCGCATACAAAAACTGATTTTGACAGAGAAAGGATAACATAAAAATGATTAGATCACACGTTTTGATTTGTGGCGGTACAGGCTGTACATCATCCGGAAGTGTCAAGATCAAGGATGCAATGGAAGCCGAGATACTCGCTAAGGGTCTTGCAGACGAGGTAAAGGTAGTTCTTACAGGATGCTTCGGTCTTTGCGCACTGGGACCTATTATGATCGTTTACCCCGAGGGAACCTTTTACAGCTGTGTAACCGCTGAAGATGTTCCTGAGATAGTAAGTGAGCATTTGCTTAAGGGGCGTCCTATTGAAAGACTCGTATATCACGAGGCAAAGAGCGAGGACGTTCACCACGCTACATCGCTTTCCGAGACCGCTTTCTACAAGAAGCAGAAGAGAGTCGCTCTCCGTAACTGCGGTGTTATCAATCCCGAGGAGATAGACGAATACATAGCAATGGACGGTTATCAGGCGCTTGGTAAGGTCCTTACCGAAATGACTCCCGATGACGTAATCCAGACCATACTCGATTCGGGACTTCGCGGACGCGGAGGCGGCGGATTCCCCACGGGTCTTAAGTGGAAGTTCGCTTCTGGCAACAGAGGAAATGTTGTAAAGTATATCGGCTGTAACGCAGACGAGGGTGACCCCGGTGCGTTCATGGACCGTTCTATTCTTGAGGGTGACCCCCACGCGGTTCTCGAAGCAATGGCTATTGCTGGCTACGCTATCGGAGCAGAGGAGGGTTACATATACGTTCGCGCTGAATATCCTATCGCTATTCACCGTCTTGAGATTGCTATAAAGCAGGCTCGTGAGTATGGACTTCTGGGCAAGGATATCTTTGGTACAGGCTTTAACTTTGATATTCACCTCCGCTTCGGCGCAGGCGCATTCGTTTGCGGTGAGGAAACCGCTCTTATGACCTCTATCGAGGGTATGAGAGGTGAGCCTCGTCCCCGTCCTCCTTTCCCTGCGGTAAAGGGATTGTTCGGACAGCCTACCATCCTCAATAACGTTGAGACCTACGCAAATATTCCCCAGATTATCCTCAAGGGTGTTGATTGGTTCAGAAGCATGGGAACCGAGAAGTCCAAGGGAACTAAGGTGTTTGCGCTTGGCGGTAAGATAGTTAACACAGGTCTTGTTGAGGTTCCTATGGGAACTACTCTTCGTGAGGTCATTGAGGAGATCGGTGGCGGTATCCCCAACGGTAAGACCTTCAAGGCTGCTCAGACAGGTGGACCTTCCGGTGGATGTATCCCCGCATCTCTTATAGATACTCCTATCGATTATGATAACCTTCTTGCTATCGGCTCTATGATGGGCTCTGGCGGACTTATAGTTATGGACGAGGATACCTGTATGGTTGACCTTGCCCGCTTCTTCCTTGAATTTACGGTTGACGAGTCCTGCGGTAAGTGTACTCCTTGCCGTATCGGTACAAAGAGACTTCTTGAGATACTCGATAAGATAATTGCTGGTAACGGTGAGCTTGAGGACCTTGACAGACTTGAGGAGCTTTCCAACTATATCAAGAGCGCATCTCTTTGCGGACTTGGACAGACTGCTCCTAACCCCGTACTTTCTACACTTCGTTACTTCAGAGATGAGTACGTTGCTCATATCGTTGACAAGAAGTGTCCCGCGGGCGTATGTAAGAGCCTTCTTCAGTACGTTATCGATGCTGATAAGTGTAAGGGCTGTACTCTCTGCGCAAGAAAGTGTCCCGTTAACGCTATTACAGGAACTGTTAAGCAGCCCCACGTTATCGATACCGCTAAGTGTATCAAGTGCGGAGCTTGTATTTCCAGCTGTAAGTTCAACGCAATCTATAAGGCATAAGAAAGGAGAAGTGTGGACATGGAAACAATTAAGATCAAAATTAACGGCGTAGAATACGACGTACCTAAGGGATCCACAGTTCTTGAGGCTGCAAGAGCGGCTAAGATAGATATCCCTACACTCTGTTACCTTAAGGATATCAATGAGATAGGCGCTTGCCGTCTTTGCCTTGTTGAGGTATCCGAGGGCGGAAGACCCTTCAGAATGGTAACCGCTTGTGTATATCCCGTAACTGAGGGAATGGAAGTGCTTACAAACACTCCCAAGATAAACAAATCAAGAAAGACTAACCTTGAGCTTATTCTTTCTAACCACGACCGCAAGTGTCTTTCCTGCGTACGCAGCACAACCTGTGAGCTTCAGAAGCTCTGCAACGACTACGGTGTTGACGAGGAACGCTTCAGCGGCGCTAAGAATCAGTATAAGATAGATGACGCTACACCTATCATCCGTGATAACAATAAGTGTATCCTTTGCCGCCGCTGCGTAGCAGCTTGTAAGACGGTTCAGGGTATCGGCGTTATCGGAGCTAACGACCGTGGATTTGATACGCATATCGCTTCCGCATTCGAGATGCCTCTCTCCGAGACCTCTTGTATCAACTGCGGACAGTGTATAGTAGCTTGTCCCGTTGGCGCTCTCTACGAGAGAGATGATACCGATAAGATAAGAGATGCTATCGCAGACCCCTCCAAGCACGTATTTATCTGTACCGCTCCTTCTGTAAGAGCGCAGATAGGCGAGTGCTTCGGATATGCTCCCGGTACAGATTGCGAGGGTAAGATGGTTGCCGCACTCAAGAAGCTCGGCTTTGACGGCGTATATGATATGAATCTCACCGCAGACCTTACCATTATGGAAGAAGCAACCGAGTTCCTTGGCAGAGTAAAGAATGGCGGAGCGCTCCCCATGATTACATCTTGCTCTCCCGGATGGATCAAATTCTGCGAGCACTACTATCCTGAATTTGTAGATAACCTTTCCACCTGTAAATCTCCCCAGCAGATGTTCGGCGCGGTAGTAAAGACCTATTACGCTGAAAAGATGGGTTGGGATCCTAAGGATATCTTCTTTGTATCTGCAATTCCTTGTACCGCTAAGAAGTTCGAGGTAGGCAGACCCGGACAGTCCGCGGCAGGTGTTCCCGACGTTGACGTTGCTCTTACCACCCGTGAGCTTGGAAGAATGATAACCAAGGCAGGTATTGACTTTAAGGCACTTGATGACGATAATTTTGATGTTCCTTTTGAGATAGGCTCGGGAGCGGGTGCTATCTTCGGTGCAACAGGCGGCGTTATGGAGGCTGCTCTCCGTACAGCAGCAGAGGTTATCGAGGGCAAGCCCCTTGAGTCGGTTGACTTCAATGAGGTAAGAGGCGTTGAGGGCGTTAAGATTGCTTCCTACAAGCTTGGCGACATCAATCTCAACGTTGCTGTTGCTTCGGGTACAGCAAACGCTAAGAAGGTACTTGATGCTGTTAAGGCAGGCGAGCTTGACGTTCAGTTTATCGAGATAATGGCTTGTCCCGGCGGATGTGTAAACGGCGGCGGTCAGCCCATTCAGCCCGCAGTCGTAAGAGAGACAATCGACCTTCGCGCTGTAAGAGCGGCAGTTCTTTACAACGACGATAAGAACAGCGATATCCGCAAGTCCCACGAGAACTCCGCGGTTAAGAAGCTTTACGACGAGTACTTTGGAGAGCCCAATAGCCACAAGGCTCATGAGATACTCCATACTCATTACGTTAAGCGCGGTCTTTAATTAAAATTGAAATGCCGTAACCATTGTGGTTACGGCATTTTTTTTGCCTTTTGTACATATAGTATTGTGAGGTGATGAATATGAAAAATAAAAAAATAAGCAAAAGTATCCACAAGGGTATAGTATGCTTAATTTTAACTGTTATAATCTGTGCGTGGTCGTGTGTGCCTATCTGCGCCGCGCCTAACGTTGAGAATAACACAAGCATTGGAACCGTCGATTTAGGTCTTGACTGCCGTTCAGCAGTTTTAATGGAGGCATCTACGGGCACTGTGCTTTACGAGCAGAATGCGGATGAGGCACTTCCGCCCGCATCTGTTACCAAAGTAATGACTCTGTTATTGGTTATGGAGGCGATCGAGGAAGGAAAAATAAAATATACCGACACGGTACGCGCAAGCGCTAATGCTTGTTCAATGGGAGGCTCACAGATATACCTTGAGGAAAACGAGGATATGTCGGTAGAGGACCTTTTAAAGAGTGTGGTAATTGCCTCGGCTAATGACGCCGCGGTAGCTCTTGCCGAGCACATAGCGGGAACAGAGCAGGCATTTGTGGATATGATGAATAAGAAGGCTCAAGCGCTGGATATGAAGAACACCAGCTTTGAGAATACCAACGGTCTTGACGATACGGTTCAACAGCATCTTACCTCGGCGCGGGATATAGCAATAATGTCCCGAGAGCTTATAAAGTACCCGAAAATAACCGAATATAGCTCTATATGGATGGATACCATCAGAAACGGAGAGTTCGGGCTTACCAATACAAATAGACTTGTTCGATTTTATAAAGGCGCTACGGGGCTTAAAACGGGTTCTACGTCAAAGGCGGGCTTTTGCATCAGCGCTACTGCCCAGAGGGACGGAATGACGCTTATCGCGGTCATAATGGGGTCGCCAACCCGTGACGTAAGAAACGCGGCAGCGGTTTCACTTTTAGACCACGGATTTGCGAATTATTCACTTTATACCAATAAGGGACAGAGTATAAATAACATCCCCGTGGTAAAGGGAACACAGCCTTATCTGAAAGCAGAGTACAAGGATTTTTCTTGCGTAGTAAAGAAGAACGAAGGCGCAAAAATAATCGCAGAGCCTATACTTCCCGAAAAGCTTACAGCACCCATAAAAGAGGGAGATGCTGTTGGGGAGATAGTTTATAAAATAGGAGAAAAGGAGATAGGGAAAAGCGCTATAAGGGCTACAGAAAACGTAGGACGCGTCACGTTCTTTGCTTTGGTTGGAGAGTTTTTAAGAAAATTCGCGGCTATTTTCTAAAAATGGAAAAAGTTCTTAAAAAAGTCACAATTTGTTCTAAATTTGAACATTCAAATATTGTATAATAAAACATCAAATTATAAAATTCGCGAGGTACAAAAATGACAGTCAGATTAAACGATACCTACATAAAGCCCTTCATAAAGGAAGAAGAGCTTAATGCTATCAATGCTGAAATAGCAAGCGCTCACAAGTGTTTGCTTGAGGGAAGCGGAGAGGGTAACGACTTTTTGGGATGGATAGACCTTCCTACAAGCTACGACAAGGAAGAATATGCAAGAATAAAGGAGGCGGCTAAAAAGATACAGAAAAGCTGCGATGTGTTCGTTGTCATCGGTATTGGCGGTTCTTATCTTGGCGCGAGAGCGGTAGTTGAATTTCTGAAATCTCCCGTTTACAACAACCTTAAAAAGGATACTCCCGATATTTATTTCTCGGGATGCAATATAAGCGCACAGTCTATGAACGAGCTTCTCTCTATTTGCGAGGGTAAGGACGTTTGTATCAACGTAATATCAAAGTCTGGAACTACTACCGAGCCTGCGGTCGCTTTCAGAGTATTCCGCGAGCTTCTTGAAAAGAAGTACGGTAAGGATGGGGCAAGAGAGAGAATATTCGTTACTACCGATAAGGCAAAGGGAACTCTCAAGAAGTTCTCCGACGAGGCAGGATATGAAACCTTCGTTGTTCCGGACGACGTAGGAGGACGTTTCTCTGTGCTGACCGCGGTAGGTCTGCTCCCCATAGCTGTTTCGGGAGTTGATATCGACGGTCTTATGAACGGCGCGGCTTCTGCTGCTGAATACTGCAAGGCAAGCGCTGATATAGAAAAGAACGACTGTATGAAGTACGTGGCGCTTCGCAATCTTATGTACAGAAGCGGAAAGACCACCGAAATACTCGTAAACTACGAGCCTTATGCTATGATGTTTAACGAGTGGTGGAAGCAGCTCTTTGGCGAGAGCGAGGGTAAGGATAAGAAGGGTCTGTTCCCAGCATCGGTAATATTCTCTACCGACCTCCACTCATTGGGTCAGTTTATTCAGGACGGTAGGCGTACACTGTTTGAAACAGTCGTTTCGGTCAACGAAACAGATGAAAAAATGGCAGTTCCTTATGATGAGGCAAACGTTGACGGACTTAACTTCCTCGCGGGCGTTGATCTTAACGAGGTAAACAAGATGGCGATGAAGGGAACTATTCTGGCGCATATCGACGGAGGAACTCCCAATATACTTCTTGAGGTGGAGGATAAGAGTGCTTTCTCTCTCGGATATCTCCTTTACTTCTTTGAGTTCGCTTGCGGCGTGTCGGGATACGTTCTTGGCGTAAATCCCTTTAACCAGCCCGGTGTTGAGGCATACAAGAAAAATATGTTTGCTCTCCTTGGAAAGCCGGGATACGAATCAGAGAAGAAGGCACTTGAGGAAAGACTTAAATAATTTAAAAAATTATTAAAATCCTCTTGCAAAAATTTCCTATTTGAGTTATAATATAAGTGGGCATAGAAAGCTCAATTAAAAAGTTGGAGGTCCAAATGTTAAAGTTAATTATTGGCGTAAAAGGTACAGGCAAGACCAAGACACTCATCAATATGGTAAATACCGCGGTTGAGAGCTCCACCGGTGATGTTGTATGCATCGAGAAGGGCGTTAAGCTTCGCTATGACGTTAAGTATCAGGCAAGACTTATCAATACCGAAGAGTTCTTCATTGACGACGCACAGTCGCTTTACGGATTTGTTGCCGGTATTTTCGCAAGTAACCACGATGTTACCGATTTGTTTATAGATTCGGCATACAAGATATGCAAGAACAACGAGGCGGAGTTTGACGTATTCGTAGAAGAAATAAGCAAGCTTTCCGAAAAGGTTGGAGTAAACGTAGTTATGACATCCTCCATCCCCACAGAGCAGGCTACTGACACGGTTAAGAAGTATCTTTAATTAAGAAAACATAAAAAATATCGCAGGAGAAATCCTGCGATATTTTTTATTATTTAAGAGTTTCGAGATACTTAACTACATCTCCGACGGTAGTGAACTTACGGATATCTTCGTCCTCAATAGTGATGCCGAATTTTTCTTCGCAAATCATAACGAGATCTGCAAGCTCAATGGAATTGATGCCGAGGTCGTTGGAAAGCTCAGCCTCCATAGAGATGTCGTCACGGTCGATCTGGAGCTCTTCAACAAGAACTTCTACAAACTTTTCGTACATTTTGTGCCTCCAAATTGAAAGTAATAAATTATATCACGAAGATATTATACAACATAAAAATCCTTATGTCAAGGAAAATTTTTCTTTTTAAGATAAATCTGTTAACATATACAAAATATGGCCTCAAGATTGACATTTTCTCAAATTTATGTTAGTATTTATATATATTTTAGAGAAAGGAGAGGGAATATGGAGCTTTTTCACCGACGCTATTTGTGCTTGTTTTCCTTTCTTTTCTTAATTACTGCGCTGTGCGCTACTATTTTGACAGGAGCTGACAAGCTTTTTGCTCTGGTCGTTATTTTTGCGCTGTTGCTTTTTTCGGCGCTTTTGTTTATATTTCTAAAAAAGCATCGCTTTGTATGCGCTCTTATCCTTTGTGCCGTGGCTTTTTCTTTTGCGGCTATGCTAAGCTCATTTCTTTTTATTACTCTGCCTCAAAGCAAAGCGCTTAGCTATATAAATGATTCTACGGCGACGCAGATCAAAATAGTATCAAGGGAATACACAGATGATGAAAGCTCGGAGTATGTAGTGAGGATAGAGCGGATAGGCGAGGAAGCCCTTAATATAAAAGCCTATCTTTATTGCGATTTCACTTCTGAGCTTGACTACGGGGACAAAATGATAGGCAGCTTTCGGATCAGCCAGCCTACGGGACACGAATGCGACCAAAAGGATATTTTACTCGTACTTGATGCTATAAATGACAAGCCTATATTTTATAAGCACGCGGATAATAAAAGCTTATTCTCATTTGACGGAGCGATGCGAATATGCCAACATATCAGGGAACTGTTCAGCAATTACGTAGATGGTATGTTTGGTGAAGCATCGGGGCTTGTAAAAGGATTTCTCGTTGATGACAGGAGCGATATTCCCACCCATATACAAACCGATTTCAAACGCTCGGGAACGACGCATCTTCTTGCCGTGAGCGGTCTGCATATAACGCTACTGTTGGGGAGCCTAAATATTGTATTAAGTAAATTGCGTGTTCCAAAGCTCCCGCGGTGCGCAGTAGTATCGGTTGCGGCACTTGTGCTTTTAATTCTCACCAACTTTTCAGGCTCTGCAACAAGGGCTGTATTTATGCTATATGCGGTATATCTAAGCTACCTGTTCTATGAAGATCACGATACTGTTACTTCGCTTTTTGTGTCGGTATTCTTTATAATCCTCATATCTCCCTTCTCGGTGTACGATATAGGCTTGTGGATGTCGTTTTCGGCTACGCTTGGATTGGTTACTGTATATGTTTACATTGATTCAAAGCTACCAAGAGAAAAATCACCAAGGAATTTAGTAAGGATACCGCAAAAGCTTTTATTGGGAATAGTAAGAGCGCTTTGTATAACCCTTGTGTCAAATTTCTTTCTTCTGCCAATAATGTGGATGTTTTTCGGAGAGATATCCTTGGCGGCAATTCCCGCAAACCTTGTGCTGTCGCCAATCGTTGGTGTGTTTCTACCCGTCTGTGCCATAGGTGTTCTTATAGGCGCGATTCCTGTTGTTAATACCGCGGCAGTGTTTGTTATTGAAGCTTTTGAAGATGTAATACTTAGCGTAGTGCAGTTCTTTAGCGATATACGGGGAGCGGTGCTTTCTTTAAGATATCCCTTTGTGCCTTATCTTATAATTATATTCCTTATTGCTATGTCTGTGTTATTGGTCATAAGATTAAAGCATAAGTGGTTTATCGGTGTGCCACCCGCGGTGTTTGTAATTTCATTTTGTCTGTGCTTCGGTATATTTGCTCTCAAAACGGACGGGGAGCTGAGATGTGAGAGCATAAAGGATGAGCAAATGCTTTTTTATGACACCGTAAACACAAGCTCTGTGTGCGACCTTACCAATGGAGGATATTTAGCGCGGTCGCTCTTCTTTGCAGCGCAAAACCCATACGCTACTGAGATAGAGAATTACGTAATTGTTGAGTGCAGTAAGGGCGACGCGTACTCAATAGAGCAGATATTATCCTATGTTTATGTTCGCAAACTATATTTGCCTCTCTCTGAAGACCCTGAAAAGCTTTCCTTCACCACGGATATTTACGAGATAGCGAAAAAATACGACACTGAGGTTGTGTTTTATAAAGGAGAGCGGGGAATACAGCTCTTTGAAACGCTTATCATAAAGTAAAAATACCTCTTCTTGTTGAAGAGGTATTTTTTGTCAACAAAAAATTCTTACGCATATTATGATAACAGTAGCGCGAAAGCAAAGCTGTTTTTATTTATACGGAAAGGATAGCACTAACCAATGAAAACGGAAAAAGATACTAAGATAGCTTTTTTGGGCGGGGATATGCGTACCACCATTGCCGCCATGAAGCTTGCTGATACAGCGTGTGATGTCTTTGCTTGGAGCGTACCTGAGCGAAAGGATGCGTATGGCGTTTGTTTTTGCGATGATATGCTTGAAGCTATATCGGGAGCATCCGCGCTTATTTTGCCATTACCGTCAAGTCTTGACGGTGTTACTCTGAATCATAAGATACGTGATGAGGAAAAAAAGACAGAGCTTAAAACCATAGCCGACAAAATGGATAAGACTTCGGTTATAGTAGGTGGAAAGCTTCAGCAGGAGTTTTTTGAATACGCAAATAAAAAGGGGATAAGAGTATTCGATTATTTTGATTCGGAAAGCTTCCAGATAAAAAATGCTTATACTACTGCCGAGGCAGCCTTGAATATAGCAATGAATAATCTTCCAAGGAATATACGGAATTCAAGCTTTGCGGTTACCGGCTACGGAAGAATATCCAAGCAACTTGTGCGGCTTCTTTCGGCTCTCGGCGCTGACGTTACGGTGGCAGCGAGAAAGGACAGCGACCTTGCCTTGGCAAGTCTTGAAGGCTGTAAGACGCTTAAGCTCAACAAAGAGCCTATATCAAAGCTCTGCTCGGGATATCACGTTATTTTCAATACCGTGCCACACTGTATCTTTGATGAAAGCTTCCTAAGACGGATTGATTCCGATACACTTATTATAGAGCTTGCCTCTGCCCCGGGAGGAGTTGATGTTTCGGTGGCAAAGCGCTTACGCTCAAACGTGCTGTGGGCGGCATCCCTGCCGGGAAAATATGCACCTTACAGTGCGGGAGAGCTTATAGCTGATTGCGTGAGAGATATTCTTGAGGGGGAGGTGCTGAAATGATAGGCTTTGCTATGTGTGGCTCATACTGTACCCATGGAAAATCCCTTGAACAATTGCAATTGCTTGTTAATGATGAAAAAGATATACTTCCCATTGTGAGCGAAAACGTATTTTCTACAGATACCCGTTTTGGAAAGGCTCAAGAGCTTCAGGATAAGCTATTTGTCCTTTGTGGAAAAAAGAGTATTCATACAGTTGTGGATGCTGAGCCGTTAGGTCCTAAGCTTCAGCTGGAGGCGCTTATAATTTGTCCTTGTACGGGTAATACACTTGCTAAGCTGGCGCAGGGAATAACCGATACCTCAGTATCTATGGCGGCAAAGGCACACCTAAGGGGCGACAGACCGCTCATTATATCCCTTGCTTCAAACGACGCTCTCTCGGCAAATCTGAAGAATATAGCAACAATGCTAAATCGAAAAAACGTATATTTCGTACCTATGATTCAGGATGACCCCAAAAACAAGCCCCATTCACTGGTGGCGGATTTTACTCTTTTGCGTCCAACTCTTGACGCGGCACTTCAAGGAAAGCAATACCAAAAAATATTCATATAAAAATAGGCAGTATCAATTTGATACTGCCTAAAATATTACCCATTCTTGTTCTTTATAGGTCTCCCATATCCTACTTTGCCTTATTTGCACCATAAAAAGACAAGTTGTCAATGACTAAAAAAGTAAAATAACAAAAGAGGATTTAAGAGCAAATAGGGTGATTTCGCGAGAAAAAGAGAGATTGTATGTAGTTAAATTAAAATTTTAAAACTTTTTTTAAAAAAGGTATTGACAAGCAAATAACTCCGTGATATAATATGCAAGTGTGAAAAATAAAACAAAAATTTGGAGGATTATTAACTATGTCAACCTATATGGCAAAAGTTGAAACGGTTGAACGCAAGTGGTATGTTCTCGATGCTGCAGGAAAGCCCATGGGCCGCGTTGCAGTAACCGCTGCTAACATACTCCGCGGAAAGCACCGTCCCGAGTTCACCCCCCACGTGGATTGCGGTGAGTTCGTTATCATCATCAATGCAGACAAGGCAATTCTTACAGGTAAGAAGCTTGAGCAGAAGTACTACCGCCGCCACAGCGGATATATTGGCGGACTTAAGGAAGTACAGTACAAGACCCTTATGGCTACAAAGCCCGAGCTTGCAATGGAGCTTGCAGTAAAGGGAATGCTTCCTCACAACACAATCGGCGCAAAGTCTATCACCAGACTTAAGGTATTCGCAGGCGCTGAGCACAACCACGCGGCACAGAAGCCCGTAGCTGTTGAGATAAAGTAAGGAGGACATAAACATGTATACAAGTTCTAAGCCCTACTTCTACGGAACAGGAAGAAGAAAAAAGAGTGTTGCCCGTGTTCGCATAGTTCCCGGCACAGGTGTTATCACAATAAACAAGAAGGATATCGACGAATACTTTGGACTTGAGACACTCAAGCTCATCGTAAACCAGCCCTTTGGCGTAACCGAAACAGCAGGTAAGTTCGATATAATCGCAACTGTAAACGGCGGCGGTCTTTCGGGACAGGCAGGCGCAATACGTCACGGTCTTGCAAGAGCTCTCGTACAGGCTGACGAGAACAACAAGCCCGCTCTTAAGGCAGCAGGCTTCCTCACTCGTGACCCTCGTATGAAGGAAAGAAAGAAATACGGACTCAAGGGCGCTCGTCGTGCTCCTCAGTTCTCAAAGAGATAATTACAGCCTTACGGCAATTATCAAAAAACCCCGATACCACAACGGTTTTCGGGGTTTTTCTTTTGCAGAAAATTTGCCTTTGGTGCAAATTTGGCGCAAGCACGCATGCAGCTAATAAACTATTTACATATTGATTGTTTTTTGGTATAATTTATTTGTAAAATCAACACATTAAACTAATCTTGTTGTTCTGTTTCTCTTTGACAGTTGGTATAATATAGTCACAATAAAAACAAGCCGAAAAGGAGAAACAAAATGAATACAGACAAAATTTACGCAGAATCAATTGCAAAGGAGTATGCTCCCAAGGACAGCTCCAAAATCGTTGCACTTCGCAAACTCGATAGAAAGGCCAAACTACCTGCAATCATCTTTACCTATACCTTCGGTATTATTTTCGCCCTTGTATTTGGTACGGGAATGTGCCTTGCAATGCAGGTTATCGGTAGCGGCGTTGCAGACATGGCTTTAGGTATTGCTATTGGCATTATCGGTATGATTGGATGTGGTGTCAATTATCCTATCTATAAGAAAATGCTCGAAAGCGGCAAGAAAAAATACGCTTATGAGATCGTGGAACTTGCAAGAGAGATCAGCGAAGGAAAGTAAACTACCAAGGAGGGCGTCTTATGAATAAAAACGAAAGCAAATATTTTAATACGGCAATCAGAATGGACGAAGCCCTCATTACGTTACTTGAGAAGAAGGACTTTGAATATATCACCATCAAGGAAATCTGCGAGGTGGCAGGGGTAAATCGGTCCACCTTTTACCTACATTATGAGAATACTGCGGATTTATTAAAGGAAACTACCATATATATCCTTGATAAGCACTTTGCCTATTACTCTGCCGATACAAAAGGAATTACGGAACGCTTTGAAAATTCCGAGCTCGGCGACTTGGTTTTCGTAACATCCGAATATCTCACACCATATCTTACCTTTATCAAGGATAATCAGAGAATATTTAAGGTTGCTATCAAGCAATTCAATTCCTTGAATATGGATGAAGTGTACAGCAAGATGTTCATCCATATCTTCAATCCCATCCTCTCACGCTTTCACGTTCCCGAGAAGGAACGTGCCTATATGATAAAATTCTATCTGACGGGCGTGTTCGCTATCGTGATGGAATGGCTCGATAAGAAGTGCTCCGACGATATGGATACGGTAATCAAGATTATCACAGATTGTGTATTGGGCGAGAGGAATATCGATGGATAAGACGCTCAAATTCGCTCTTGTCAGCTTGATTTTTAATGTTGCGTTTGGTGCATACCATCTTGTGTTTGGCATTGTGTCAAGCTCGTGGTGGTTATTAACGCTCGGCTCGTATTACTTGATTTTAAGTATAGTTCGCTTTGCGGTGCTATGCACCAAGTCAAAGGAACGGCTTATTACCAAATTTACAGGGGGGATGTTGATGGCACTTTCCATTCCTCTTGCCGGAACTGTTATTTTATCGGTAGTTCGTGATAGAGGACACGAATTTCATATGATCGTAATGATAGCAATGGCGGTTTATGCCTTTACTAAAATTACGCTTGCGACAATCAATCTTGTAAAATCTCGTCGCAGTACTTCAGGGGCGATCATAACGCTACGAAATATATCCTTTGCGGATGCCTTTGTATCCATCTTCGCATTGCAACGCTCAATGCTTGTATCCTTTGAGGGAATGACCGAAACCGAGATATTGATTATGAACGCCACTCTCGGTTCTGCCGTATGCATAATAGTTTTTCTGCTCGGACTGAATCTTGTGCGAAGCAAGAAAATATTGTTTAGCTCTTTGAACGATTGAAATATGGCGTTGAATATTGGGGCAAATTTGGTGCAACACTTTATGCCACGATGCTCACGATGTTCACGATATGGGACACCTACGCCAAAACTCCAAGAGATAATTAAAGCACGCGGAGATTATTTCAAAAAGCAGCACTCACTTTCTGTGGGTGCTCTTTTGTGTTGGGAGGTTAAATTTTATTGATAAATATATGAATATTTTTTAATAATAAAGACAAACTATTTTTAAATCCATATAAGGAGGAAAAATAGTATGAACAACCAGAACCAGAACAACCAGAACCAGAACAACCAGAATCAGAACAACCAGAACCAGAACAACCAGAACAAGAATAACCAGAACAGCCAGAACAAGAATAACCAGAACAGCCAGAACAAGAATAACCAGAACAGCCAGAACAAGAACAATCAGAATCAGTACAGATAAGGTTAAAGGGCTCCCGACAGGGAGCCCTTTATATATGAGAAGATTTGTATGATTCTGGACGCAAATATCTTAAACAACTCAAAAGATATATTTGCTTATTTAACAGAATTTTTAGCTGCTGTGAGGGTGTTTTGCATAAGCATTGTAATAGTCATAGGACCAACTCCGCCGGGAACTGGGGTAATGTATGATGCCTTAGGCTCAACCGAAGCAAAGTCAACGTCACCTGTAAGCTTTCCGTCCGCTCGTCTGTTCATACCTACGTCGATAACGACCGCGCCCTCTTTTACCATATCTCCCGTGAAGAAATCAGCTTTTCCGATAGCCGCTACCAGAATATCTGCTCTGCGGCACACCTCAGCAAGTTTTTTTGTCCTGCTGTGACATATAGTCACAGTGCCGTTATCGTGGAGAAGGAGCATAGCCTGAGGCTTTCCTACAATGTTGGAGCGTCCAACTACTACACATTCCTTACCTGAAACCTCAATTCCGCTACGTTCAAGCAAAGCCATAACTCCCGCGGGAGTGCAGGGAAGGAAGGAATAGTCGCCAATCATTATCTTGCCTACGTTTTCGGGGTGGAAGGCGTCAACGTCCTTGGAGGGTGATATGCGCATAATGACCTCATTTTCATCAAGGTGCTTAGGCAAGGGAAGCTGACAAAGTATTCCGTGAATTTTCTCATTCTTGTTAAGCTTGTCCACCAGAGAGTTAAGCTCCTCCTGAGTTGTGCTTTCGGGAAGCTCGTAGGATTCGGAATAAAATCCCACTTCGTCGCACGCCTTCTTTTTGTTGCGGACATATACCTGTGAGGCGGGGTCTTCTCCTACGATTATTACCGCAAGACCGGGGCGAACACCTGTGTCTTTAACGAGAAGCTCGGTAGCTTCCTTTATTTCTTCTCTTATTGCCTTTGAAATTTCTTTTCCGTTAATTATATTAGCCATTTAGTTATCCTCCGTTTCCTGATTCTCACTTGCCTCTTCCAAATCCTGTGAAATATCACTGTCCTCGTTTTCTTCAAAAAGGCTTGAAGGACGGGATATCTTCTTGTAAGCCAGCGTATATTCTTCTGCATCCTTCTGGCGTCTGTTGGCTTTTATAAAGCAAAGGATAAGAGCGAGTGTTCCCAGCGCGAAGCACAAAAATCCTACGACCTGAGATATACGAATGGGTGTGCCCGGGATATAAAGACTGTCTGTACGCAATCCCTCGATAAACATTCTTCCAAAGCCATACCAGGTGAGGTACATAAGAACTATCTGACCGTCAAACTTTTTCTTCTTGTACAGGAAGTGAATAATGACAAATCCAACGAGATTCCACAATGATTCGTAGAGAAACGTGGGATGAACGTACATAGTGTTAAAGGCGGTGTTGCCCGAGCTTAGCCCCATTCTTATAAAGTAGAGCCAGCTTTCCTGAGGTATTTCGCTTCCAAATGCTTCTCCGTTACAGAAATTGCCCCAACGGCCTATAATCTGACCTATCATTACCGCGGGACCCGCAGCATCGAGCATTTTCAGGACGTTAAGCTTTTTTATTTTGCATACTACGTAGATAGTGATAGCACCCGCTATGATAGCGCCGTATATTGCTATACCGCCGTTCCAGATGGCTATCATTTCCCAAAAGCTATCGTATTGGTCAAGGGTGGTGAGAACGTAATAAGCTCTTGCGCCGATAACCGCAAATATTATGGTGAATATAGCTATATCAAGAAGATTGTCAAAGCTTATACCCTCCTGCTTTGCGCGGTATGCGCAGTACAAAAAGGCAAGGATTATACCTGTAACTATAAGTATTCCGTACCAGCGTATCTCTATACCGCCGCCTATGGGGATTCGTATAGCTACGGGGTCAATGGTGAATTCGCCTATTCCCAAGCCGGGAAAAGAAACGGTAGTCATAATTTTTCTCCTTTATTTTTATTTATTCCAGTGGCAATATTACGGAAAGCGAAACGCTTTTCGGGGCAAATGCCTTTTCAAAGGCTTTTTCTACGTCTTCAAAGGTCACAGATTCTATTATATCCGCATAGGAAAGCAGCTCAGCGCCCTCAAAAATGAAGGAAAGAAGGTTGTTGGCAATATTTTCCGTGGAGTCGAAGGACTTTACGAACTCGGCGTACATTACCCGTTTGCCACGCAAAAAATCCTCATAAGACAGTCCATGTGACCTGAGCCCGTCTATATAATCGAATATCTCCTTTAGAACTCTTTTGGGGTCATCAGCCTCTCCCGCAATGGAATTGTATGCAGACGTAGCGGATATGGTATATCCGTAGGACATATTTGGAGATATAAGCCCGTTTTCAAAAAGGTGCTCATATAGCCTTCCCGCGCGGGAGAATATCATTTCATTAAGGATAGCCATTATGGCATCCTTTTTTTGTCTGTCCTTTGGCAGAGAGGGAATATCGGTGTCTTTAAAGCCTATATTGAATAAGGGCTTTGATACCTGCATCCGCTGTTCAACGTATTGGCGAAAGGCAGAGGGAGCTTCACCGATATTTTCATTATCGGTCTTAGTTACAAAGGGACGGGAGCATGAAGGTAATTCCGCCTCGGCTATCCTTATGACTGCATCTGTGTCAACGTTACCGCAAATTACCAGAGCCATATTTTGCGGATTATAAAATGTATTATAGCAGCGGTAGAGAATATCCGAGGTTATTTTTGATATGGAATCCACAGACCCGCAGATGTTTTTCCTTATACTGTGATTTTCATACATTCCCTCAAGCATACCGTAGAAGCATCTGTCCGAGGGGCTGTCGTCGTACATCCTTATTTCCTCGGCAATAATACCTTTTTCCGAGTCAACAGACTGGGGTGTAAAATAAGGATGAGTAACAAAGCGCAAAAGCTCTCCGAGAGATTTCTCAAAATTTTCGGTACAGCTGAAAAGATACGCTGTTTTATTAAAGGAGGTATATGCGTTTGCGTCAGCTCCGTATTCCGAAAAGTGTTCAAAGGAATCGCTTCCGTCCTCGTTCATAAAGAGCTTATGCTCAAGAAAATGGGCAACACCGTCGGGTACGTCTTTTAGCTCCCCGTGGGGGGAGGACGCAAAGCGCGAGTGTATCGAGCCGTATCCCACGCCCAATATAGCGTAGGCGGTGGTAAGCTCCTTGCGGAAGACATAAATGTCAAGTCCGCAGGGGAGAGTTATCTTTTCATAGCTTTCGCCGAGAAGCGGATTTTCAAAAACTTTTCTGTCAGTCATTTTCTATATCCTCCTCGGGCTGGTTGATATCTTCTATACCCTCAACAAAGAATACGGCATCAAGTGATATTTGCTTGGTTAGCTCGGTTACTTCTTCAATACTTACCGCCATGAGCTTAGCTACGCAATCCTCAATGCTGTCACTTATATTGAAAAGCTTTCTTCCGCTGTAAAAGCTATGTATGTCAAAGGGACTGTCGTAAAGCTGAAGATAGCTGTTTGATATTGATTTCTTTGCGGCGTCAAATTCATATTGAGAAATATTGCCCTTGCGTATCTCATCCAATTGAGCAAGTATAGCGCTCTTAGCTATTTCAAATTTGTCAGGCTCTATGCCACAGGAAACCATTATAGCTCCCGTATATATGCTGTAAGAGGAGGAACAGTAATAGCAAAGGCTCATTTTTTCCCGTACATTAACAAAAAGCTTGGATGACGCCGAGCCACCGAATATCTCATTCAGAAGAAGAGCGGCATAATATTTGTCGTTGTCTGCCGAAGCGGTAATTCCCGTACTGAAGCCCAAGGCCAGCTTTCCTTGAGAAACAGACATTTTTTCCTTCACAAAGCAGAATTCATTTCGCTTATATGGCTTGAGAGGTATTATGTTTTTAGACTTGACGCAGGTCTTTCTTGAAAAACAGCGCGATATTTTTTCGAATATAGCAGAAGGCTCACTGACACCCATATAAAACACGTCAAATACAGCGGGAAGAATAAGCTGCTCGTAGTGCTGTTTAACAGCCTTGAAGGAGGAATCCTTTACCAGCGCCTTAAGCCGGTCGTAATTGGGAGAACAGGCGGTTGCTTCTCCTAAAAGCTCCGCACATCTTTTGACAGAATAAGAGCGGGTGTTGTTCTTTTCTGCCTCAAGATTTTCATAGACTATTTTTTGCTCGTGAGTGAATAATTGAGGGTCAAAATTATGGTCTAAAAGATGTGGGGATAACAAAATTTGGGATATAATATCAATAACTCCGCCAATAACGTCTGTTCTGTCGGGAATATATTTGTTATCTAAAATCTCCGTGCTCACAGTCAGGCAAAGATTATTACCGACTGTGGAGCTTCTGATCTCCACGTAAGAGCCGTACAGCTCATCCAGACGTCTGTTCAGCGCAGACATAGACGGAAGCTCGTGCGTACCCCGTCTGAGAAGTCCCGAGAGTAAAAGCTGATGCGCCATTCTTTCGGGGGATAGGGGAATAGTTACCGAGAAAACCAGCGCGCTCGCCTTGAAACGGTTGCTTTGTATAGCCCAGAAGTGTATTCCGTTGAAAAAATCTTCCTTGCTTACGAACATCGTAGCTCCTTATATACATAAAAACATATAGATATCACATTATACTATAAAAATATTACTAAAATTATGATATTTTATGAATGAAAAACAAACGCACAATAAATGCAGGGAGAAATTATGAAAATAGATATTTTCAAGGAGTCAGAAAAATATTACGCGAGAATGTGTATGCACGCTGATTTTTTGCAAAGGAACGCTGAAGCTGGATTTGAGCTTATAAAAACAAAAGCATACGTTAAAGAAGCTCTTGAAGCTATGGGGCTTACTGTACGCGAACATGGAAAATGCGGATTAGGAGCGTGTATAAACGGAGAAAAAAGCGGGAAAACGATTTTGCTTCGTGCAGATATGGATGCTTTGCCGGGGATAGACCCACAAAATCCGTCAAGAGCAATACACGCCTGCGGACATCACTTTCATACGGCAATGCTATTGGGGGCTGCCGAGATACTGTGCAATAATCGGGAATTTGACGGGTGCGTAAAGCTTATGTTTCAAGGCGCCGAGGAAATACTTGAGGGAGCGGCTGATATGATAGAGGACGGGATTCTAAAAGAGCCAAAGCCTGACGGGGCTATTATGGTACACGTTATTACTGCCGTAGATATGCCTGTTGGCAATGTGATAGTATCGTCGGGAGGTGTAAGCGCACCTGCGGCAGACTTCTTTAGAATAATTATCAGAGGAGGCGGAGCGCACGGGGCACTCTCCCACCAAGGAATAGATGCCATTTCCGCCGCGGCACATCTTGTTACGGCATTAAATGAGATAAAAGCAAAGGAAGTGGCGATAAATGAAGCAATGGGCTTAAGCATAGGAAGCATAAAGGGCGGAAAAGCCCCAAACGTTCTTCCTGAGGAGGTAATTATTGAGGGAACGTTACGCACATTTGATGAAGAGCTACAACAGCGCTTAAAGGTCAGAATTTGCGATATATCACAAAATATTACAGCTGCATTCAGGGCTAAGTCGGAGGTGCAATTTCTTGGGGGCTGCCCCCCATTGAAAAACGACGAGTCGCTATCTTTAAGAATAGGAGAGGTACTAAAGGACACCTTGGGTGGAGAATGGGTAAAAATGTCATCGCAAATGAAAGGAGGAATGAGCGGTGGCTCGGAGGATTTTGCTTATGTTAGCAGATTGGTTCCTTCTGTTATGATAGCGGTAGCGGCAGGTGATAAAAAAGAAGGATATAAGCTCCCCTTACACAATCCAAATGTTTCCTTTGACAAGAGGGCATTAAAGATTGGTGCGGCTGTCTATGCAGCTTCAGCTTTGGGATTTTTAAGCTAAAACACATATAATTTTAAATTGTTCTTGAAAATTAGTGATATATGTGGTAAAATATATAGTAATGGTTAATTTATATCAGGAGCTTGTAATGTATAAGATATTAAGCAGAAAAGAATTAAATCCCACGGTTACCATGATGGATATATATGCCCCCCTTGTTGCCGCAAAGGCAGAGCCGGGTCAGTTTATAATACTGAGAGTAGATGAAGAAGGGGAACGCATCCCTCTTACTATTGCTGGCTATGACAGGGAAAAGGGAAGCATAAAAATAATATTTCAAGTGGTGGGAGCTACCACCAAAAAACTCAATTTAAAAAATGAGGGCGATTATATAAGCGACTTTGTAGGTCCTCTGGGAAAAAAGACCGAGGTAGAGGGCTTAAAGAAAGTATGCATAGTTGGAGGCGGCGTAGGATGCGCCATAGCGCTTCCGGTTGCTCAAAAGCTTACGGAGCTTGGTTGCGACGTTACTTCAATAATCGGCTTCCGCTCGAAGGAGCTTCTTATACTTGAGGATGAATTCAAGTCGGCATCAAAAAGACTTTTTGTTATGACGGATGACGGCTCTTACGGCAGAGAGGGCAATGTGTGTGTTCCCCTTAAGGAAATGCTTGATAGCGGAGAGAGCTTTGACGAGGTTATTACCATCGGACCGCTTGTAATGATGAAATTCGTGGTAGAGGCAGTAAAGCCTACGGGTATTCCTTGTACAGTGTCTATGAATCCTATAATGATAGATGGAACGGGAATGTGCGGTGGCTGCCGTCTGACGCTTATGCGCGACGGAAAAAGAATTACTGAATTTGCTTGTGTGGACGGCCCCGATTTTAACGGTTACGAGGTTGATTTTGAAGAAGCTATGTCACGTTCCGTTATGTATCGGGATTTTGAACGACACGCATATGAGAGCACTTGCAACCTTTTGACAAAGGAGGTTAAGTGATATGGCTAATATGAATCTGAAGAAAAATGAGATGCCTACCCAAGACCCCAAGGTAAGGGCACACAACTTTGACGAGGTAGCTCTTGGATATGATGAGGCTACCGCCATAGACGAGGCTATGCGCTGCCTTGGGTGCAAAAATATGCCTTGCGTAAGCGGATGTCCCGTAAATATTCATATTCCTGAATTTATAGGCAAGATAAAGGAGGGAGATTTTGAGGAAGCCTACCGAATTATAAGCAAAACCTCAAGTCTTCCCGCTGTTTGCGGAAGAGTTTGCCCTCAGGAAACACAATGTGAGAGTAAGTGTGTAAGGGGAATAAAGGGTGAGCCTGTCGGGATAGGCAGACTTGAGAGATTTGTGGCAGACTGGCACAATGCACACTCGGATGAGATACCCCTAACAGAAGAATATAATGGACACAGGGTAGCCGTAGTAGGCTCAGGACCCTCAGGACTTACCTGCGCGGGTGACCTTGCAAAAAAAGGCTATAAGGTAACGGTATTTGAGGCGCTTCACGCCGCGGGCGGAGTTCTTGTTTACGGTATTCCCGAGTTCAGACTGCCTAAGGCTATTGTAAAAAAAGAGGTTGATAATCTCATTGCTATGGGCGTAGAGATGCAGACCAACGTTGTTATTGGAAAGACTCTTACGATTGATGAGCTTTTTGATATGGGATATGAAGCCGTATTTATAGGCTCAGGTGCGGGACTTCCAAACTTCATGGGAATAAAGGGCGAATCGCTTAAAGGGGTATATTCCGCAAACGAATTTCTTACCCGTTCAAATCTTATGAAAGCGTACAGAGAAACCCCTCAGACACCTATTATGAAGGGCGGACGTGTAGCTGTGGTAGGCGGTGGAAATGTTGCTATGGATGCTGCCAGAACCGCGCTCAGACTTGGAGCGGAAGAAGTACATATAGTGTACAGACGCTCTATGGACGAGCTTCCCGCGCGTCGCGAGGAGGTAGAACACGCTATGGAAGAGGGAGTGGTCTTTGACCTGCTTACAAATCCTATAGAAATAATAGGTTATGAAAACCCTGCGGATAAGCGTGACGCAAGGAACGGTTTTGTCACCGGAATGAAGTGTATAAAAATGGAACTGGGTGAGCCTGACGAAAGAGGAAGAAGACGACCTGTTGAGATTGAAGGCAGTGAGTTTCTTATGGAGCTTGATACGGTTATAATGTCTATCGGAACTTCCCCCAATCCGCTTATAAAGATGACGACCGAAGGACTTCGGGTGAACCGCAGAGGCGGTATCATAGTGGAGGAAAACGGTGCTACAACCCGAGAGGGAGTATATGCGGGCGGTGATGCCGTAACAGGCGCTGCTACCGTAATTTCCGCTATGGGAGCGGGAAAGATTGCCGCGGCGGCAATAGATAAATATTTAAAAGCATGACAAAAAGCGATAGCATACACTGCTATCGCTTTTTGTAGATAGTGTTTTACGATTGGTTATAAAGCTTTGCCTTTTCGCTTGACAGAATGGGCATACACTTGTCGCCCGCTACTATAAAATGGTCGATAAAAGTAATACCAAAGGTGGAAAATATATTGTTGGCGGTATTTGTGGCAATAAAATCCTCTTGAGATGGAATAGGCTTACCGTGGGGATGGTTATGTACTAAAAGTACGGCGGCGGTATTTTGCTGCAACGCCTCCAGTGCCATTTCTCTGTAGGAAATTATGTTGCCGCATGAATAGCCTTCCGCTATCTTTTTACAGGAAATGAGATTTTTTGCGTTGTCAAATAGAATTATGTATGTGATTTCATTTTCCGTTCCTACAAAAAGATTACGAAGATATTCACCCAGCTCAGCATAGGTATCAAAGGAGCTTAAGCTAAGTGCATCGAAATCGCTTGTCTGATATCTGAGAAGAGTTTCGGCAATTACTCTGAAAAACAAAGCCGAATTCTCCCCCATGTCGGGTACTGATTTTAGGGAAAGAACTCCCGCGTCTATAACACCCTTTATAGAACCAAAGCGTTTAAGCAACGCATGTGCCAACTCGTTTGTGTTCTTACGCGGAACTACGTAAAATAACAGTAGCTCTAATAGCTCGTGGTCCTCAAAAGAGGAGGGAGCGGTCGCAAATCTTTTTCTAAGTCTTTCTCTGTGTCCATCGTGAATCATAATAGCTTCCTCATTTATATATTTTAGTTCTTTTATGGAACAAAAATTGTCCAACAAGATATAATTACATATATAATTATATCAATTATGGAATGATAAGTCAATATTATTTTGTAAAAAATACAAGAATATAGAATTTAATTTTGAGGAAAGATATATATAATATGATATAATAAAAAATTTCAAGAAAACCATTGACAAAATAATAAGGTTGTGTTATAATATCGACGTTGCGAAAAAAGCACCTTTAGCTCAGTTGGTAGAGCAACTGACTCTTAATCAGTGGGTCCCGGGTTCGAATCCCTGAAGGTGCACCAATAGAGAAAAGACCGTCCTATACGACGGTCTTTTCTCTATTCAATATATGGATTATTTCTTTTTCTTCAAAATTGATACGTTCTCACGCTTGTAGGATTTTGGCGCAATCTCGGGGGATTCGTTAAGGCGTACCTTTATAGTGCCCGACAAGGGGCTTGTTTCCGTAACCACACCTACGCCGTCCACGGTTCTTACGAGGGTATCCACGGGTGGAGTGCGCTTTATCTCATATTCGTAAGTGTCGTGCTCATAGCGCAGACAGCACATAAGACGTCCACAAATTCCCGATATCTTAGAAGAATTGAGTGAGAGATTCTGTTCCTTTGCCATCTTTATAGATACCTGCCCGAAGTCTGTAAGGAAGAGAGAACAGCACAGGGGTCTGCCGCAAAGACCAAGACCGCCTACCATTTTTGCCTCGTCGCGGATACCTATTTGGCGCAGCTCTATTCTTGTGCGAAAAACACCTGCAAGGTCTTTTACAAGGTTTCTGAAGTCAACTCTTCCCGAAGAGGTAAAGTAAAATAGTAGCTTGCTGTTATCAAAGGTGTATTGAGCATCAATAAGCTTCATATCGAGATTATGCTCGATTATTTTTTCATTGCAGAGTCGGAATGCCTCATTTTCTTTTTCTTTATTCTCCGCGTGATGCTTTATATCGGCCTCGGTAGCTACACGCACCGCGGGGCGGAGGGGAGGGACTGTTTCGCTTTCCTTAACCTTGGTGTTTGCCAGTGCTACCTCTCCGTATTCCAGACCTCTTGCGGTCTCAACAATGGCGTGAGAGCCTGTCTTGAAATATATTCCTTTGGGGTTAAAGAAATATGTTTTTCCCGATGCTTTAAACCTTATGCCCACAACGGTTACCATAGGTTCATCGTTAATGGGTAGAGCTTCTTTTTCGGTGTCATCCTCAGACGGTTGAGCAACGAGAGGAGCATCCTCGCTCGTTCCGTATAGTTGCTCATAGGAGAATTCCTCATAATCTGAATATTTCTCAAATTCGGGAGAGCTTGAAAATTCATTCATTTTTTTTGGCGCTGGCTTTTCAAGCTTATCAGATTTCTTTGCAGCAGTTGAATTCTGCGAAACAGTAAGCATAGGCTCAGAAGAACTTTCCGATATATCTTGCTTTTGAAGAGATTGGTTAGGATTCTGTACCTCTCGGTTACGCTCTTCGCGCTTTCTACGCCTGTTTCTGTTACGGTTATTCTTGGAATGCTGATTTTGCTGAGAAGAATTTCCTCTTTTTATTTCCTGTGCCGAGTTGTTGGTGTTGTTCGCGTTGCCTTCGCTTTGCTTTGCCTTGTGGTTGATATTCTTGTTATCTTGTATCGAATTGCTATGCACAGGGGAAGCTGTATTGTCCCCAGAGGTATCTGCGGGGGTCAAAAAATATGATTTGTGCTTACGTCCCTTGTTTTTATGGTGGTGATGGTTTGATGACTGAGTGGGGACGTTCTTGTTTTGATTTTCCATTTGGTATCCTTTCTTAGAATTGGTTTATATTAGACCTGCGGTAAGTAGCATTTTTGATATCATAAGTCTTACGTTGGCGTTTCTCTTGTTTTCGTCAATTGCCCTTGAAATTGCTTCCTCAAGGGAAAATAAAAATGAAAGGGAAGCTCTGTCGCAAAGCTCCATGGCTACGGTGATATCGCAATAAAAGCACAGAGCAGGGGAGTCGCTTTTTTTCAAAAGTATAAGGTCACGAACTGCCAAAAGCAGAATGGCAAGTTGGTCGGATAATATTTCTCTTTTGTTTGAGAAAAGCGGCAAATAGGATAGAATATTCTTATAAGTTCTGCGGTCAATAGCCGAGGAAATAAAGCCTTCGGCAAATTGTCTTAATTCTTTTATAGGCTTCCATGCTTTGGGCTCAAGAAGCTTAAGAGCCTTGCCAATGCCTCCGTTTGCCGATTTTAAAATCTCTTTATATTCTTGAGGAGAGGATAGCTTCATTTGGGCGGCTCTTCGGTCGTGATTACAAATATATTTATCTATTTCTTCTTCGCTGACTGCCTCGGTTCTTAGGATTGGCGCGCGGCTTTTGATAGTTTCCAAAAGCAAAGAGGAATTATTGCACAGAAGAAAAAAATGGACGAAGGAGGGCGGCTCTTCAAGGGTGAGAAGAAGCGCGTTCTGCGCCTGTACCGTCATTTTATCGGCATCTTCTATGATGTATATTTTCTTGTCAAGGTCGTTGGGTATGGTATATACGTCTTCCTTTATAAATCGGGCAATATCTACTCCAAGGCTGCTTTTTCCCTCAGTGCCTTGTAATATAACGTCGGGAGATTTTCTTTCCAGAATCTTTTTACACGAGGGGCAGGTAAGACACGGAAGTGGAAGCGAAGGGTTGTCCTTAGCTTCACAAGCAAGAGCTGCGGCGCACATCAGGGCAATAGTGTGCTTTCCGCTGCCCTCAGGTCCCTCAATGATATATGCGTGAGAAAGGCTATTATTTAAAATATCACGGCAGATACGCCGCTTAAGCGCATCGTTACCGATTATTTCGCTCATAGATTGTTTGTTTTCCTTCATAAGCGAGCTCCTATCACAAGAATATACCAATACATAATACATTATATCAAAAAAAGCTGTCTGTGTCAAGTATAACGTGGTGATTTGAAGAAAAAGGTATTGACATTGCCCAACAATTATTTTATAATATTTAATAATATATTTTGTGAGGACTGAAATGACACTGGAACTTGTTGCAACCTGCCTTTTCGGACTTGAAAAGCTGTTGGGTGAAGAAATAGATGCCCTTGGATATAAGCGTATTGATACTATGGACGGCAGAGTAACCTTTCTTGGTGACGAGAGGGCTGTCTTTGTTGCCAATCTGCATTTACGCTTTGCGGAACGCGTATTTATAAAGCTTGGGGCTTTCAGGGCGGAAAGCTTTGAAGAGCTATTTGAGGGGACTAAATCACTCCCGTGGGAGAGCTTTATAGGTAAGGATGATGCGTTCCCTGTAAAAGGACATTCCATAAAGAGTAAGCTCTTTTCCTTGCCCGATTGTCAAAGTATTGTAAAAAAGGCAGTTGTGCAAAGGCTTTCACACAGCTACGGTATAAGATGGTTTACCGAGGAAAGAACAAAGTATCAGATAGAGTTTTTTATATTTAAGGATATTGCCAATCTTATGATAGATACGTCGGGAACAGCGCTCCACAAGCGAGGATACAGAGCGGTGGCGGGAGCTGCGCCCCTGCGCGAGACACTTGCCGCGGCAATAGCTGCCATATCCCGCCCCAGAGAGGACGTGCTATTATGGGATCCGTTTTGCGGGTCGGGGACCATAGCTATCGAGTGCGCTATGATGATGACAAACCAAGCGCCCGGACTTGACAGAGGCTTTGCCTGTGAGTCATTTGATATCCTTAGCGACGGTAGAATAGCAAAAGAAGAGAGAGCAAAAGCTCTGTCACAAATAAATCACGACAGTGGTTTTGAAGCCTATGCATCGGATATAGACCCCAAAATACTTGAGATAGCAAGAGAAAATGCCGAACAGGCAGGGGTAGGGGACAGGATAAGATTTTTTGAGGCTGATGCCCGAAGGATTGAAAAGCCTGACCGCCGCGGCACCATAGTCTGTAACCCACCTTACGGCGAAAGACTTATGACCCCAAGAGAAACCGAAAGGCTTTACCGTGAAATAGGAGAGACTTTTTCAAGTTTTTCGCCCTGGCAGATATATATTCTTACATCAGCGGAGAATTTTCAAAGCTGCTACGGCAAACGGGCGGATAAGATACGCAAGCTCTATAACGGAATGATACCTTGCTCTCTGTATCAGTATTTCAAAGTTAATAGCAAATAAAAGATACCCATAGGTCGAGCATATGGGTATCTTTTATTAAAGTATAAATTCCATAAACAGATGCTCATCACAGGGGATCTGTCCATTAAGTAAGATATTTTTAGTTGCTACTATCTTAAATCCGTTTTTTTGATAAAGATGAGCGGCGGGGGTGTTTCTTTTGGTGGTATTAAGCCTTACAGTGAGGCATCCTCGGTCCTTGGCGAATTGCTTTATAAAATCAACAATAGCCGAGCCGATTCCCGCTCCCGAATATTCTGGGTCAACGCAAAGGGTATGAATTATTAAAGCCTCATTGTATTTGACCGATTTACCCCAAGAAATATTTCGGTATTCGGGCGGCTGCCGTGTATCAAGTATGACAGACGCCACCGTCTTTCCCCCCTCTTCGATTATATAAAGTGAGCCATTTTTTACACCGAGTCTTGCGGTATCTACCGTAGGATAGATACCCTTTTGCCAGCTGGTATATTTGATATGAGAATCCTCGTATTCAATAGCCTTGTCATAGAGACTTGCTACGGAGTGTATATCGTCTTGAATTGCTTTTCTAATCATAACTTTTTAAAATCAAAGAGTTTTTACAAAAGCCTCTATTCTTTCAAGTGCCTGTGTAATATGCTTTATTGAGTATGCGTAGGAAATGCGCGCAAATCCTTCGCCACCCTTACCAAAAGCATTGCCCGGAACGATAGCGCACTTGTAGTCATAGAGAAGCTTATTGCAGAATTCCTCTCCCGACAGACCGAAATCACCTATCTTGGGGAATATATAGAACGCGCCCTCAGGCTCAAAGGATTCAATACCGATGCTCTTAAGACCGTTAAAGATATAACGGCGGCGACGGTTATATTCATCCACCATCATTTTGATATCCTCATCTCCGTTCTTGAGTGCTTCAATAGCCGCAAACTGAGATGTTGTTGGGGAGGACATAATGCCGTACTGGTGTATTTTGAGCATTTGCTCGGTCAGCTGCTTGGGAGCGCAGATATATCCAAGTCGCCAACCTGTCATAGCGTACGCCTTTGAAAATCCGCTTGCGATAATGGTTCTCTCCCACATTCCCTCAAGGGAGGCAATGGAGCAGTGATTGCCTGTATAGGTCATTTCCGCATATATCTCGTCAGAAAGAACAACGATATTTGTGTCCCTTATGATATCAGCTATGTCCGAAAGCTCCTGCTTGGTCATTATAGCGCCCGTAGGATTGTTGGGATAGGGGAGGACCAGCATCTTTGTTTTGGGCGTAATGGCAGCCTTTAACGCTTCGGGATTTATCTTGAATTTGTCCTCAAACTTGGTTTCAAGGATAACGGGTACACCGCCCGCCATTCTTGCCAGAGGTGCGTAGCACACAAAAGAGGGAGTGGGGATTATTATTTCATCTCCCGGTTCTATAATAGAGCGGAAGGCTATGTCGATAGCCTCGCTTCCGCCTACTGTGACTATGACCTCGCAGGTGGGGTCATACGACACGTTAAAGCGTCGGGTCATATATGTGTTTATCTCCGAGCGGAGTTCTGCAAGACCCGCGTTTGCGGTATAATATGTTTTTCCTTTTTCAAGACTTTGAATACCTGCTTCGCGTATGTGCCACGGAGTCTGAAAATCCGGCTCGCCTACGGTAAGACCGACAACATCGGTCATAGTGTTCATCAGGTCGAAAAATTTACGAATTCCCGATTTGGGAGTTTCGACAACTGTCTGTGACAGTACCTTGCTGTAATCTATCATCCGTTGTAATTTCCTCTCTCATCTATTTCGGGGGCATCATAACGAATACCCGTGTCCTTATATTTATGAAGGACAAAGTGTGTGGCGGTAGAGATTACCGCATCTATCGTGGCAAGCTTTTGAGAAACGAACAAGGCGACCTCCTTCATTGTTTTTCCCTCGATAAGAACAGAAAGGTCATAGGCGCCCGACATAAGATATACGGATTTTACCTCGGGATAATTGTATATTTTTTCTGCAACTATGTCAAATCCTCGGTCGTGCTGGGGAGTAAGCTTAACCTCTATCATTGCTGTAACCGCCTCATAATCGGTCTTTTCCCAGTCAACGATAGTTTTGTATCCCAAAATAGTTCCGTTTTTTTCGCACTCCGCTATTTCGTTGATTACCGTGCTTTTATCCATGTCAAGGATTATTGCTATCTGCTCGGCAGAAAGTCTTGCGTCACTTTCGAGTAATCTTAAAATTTCTGAATTCATATCATTTACCTCTCAATATAAGAGCTTATTTTTTAAACGTCTTAACTATATTTTCATAAGACAGACCGTATTTGTCGGCGATATCACGTGCGTAGCTCTTTCCGTCGGGCTTCATACGTACTATCTTGAATGAGCGGTTTCCGTCCTCAATTCCCGCAACCAAGGTATCAATGGCAGAGCCGCCGTCAGGCGCTGTGCGGGCGTTTATGCTGTCAATCTGTGCGGCAAGCTCGTGAAGGTGAGTAGAGAACAGGCAACGGCAACCTAAGCGGCTAAATCCCGCCAGCACCTCGGCTGCGATATATGAAGCCTCGTAAGCACCCGTTGACGAGAGCGACTCATCAAGGAAAACAAAGCTGTTTTGTGTAACACCCTCGAAAATATCACGAAGACGCGCGCATTCCTCACCAAGACGACCCTTGTCGATAGTATCGTCAGCGCCGGTGGGGAAGTGTGTAAATATAGCGTCGGCTATGCTTATTGTGGCATCCTTTGCGGGAACAAACATTCCAAGCTGGAACATTACCTGAGCAAGACCCACCGCGCAGGTTATTACAGATTTTCCTCCTCTGTTAGGACCTGTAAGCACGTATATCATTGCGCTATCGTCAAATTCTATGTCGTTGGTGATCATCTCGTCATCAACCTTAAGCGCGACACAAGGATTATAAAGCTCATGGGCTATAAAGGTTATCTTGTCGGTAGAAATCTTCGGACGGCAAAGATGCAGACCTTTTTTCTTGAGGGCGCGGAGAAGATTTGTTCCCCTTACCAAAAACTCTATTTCAGGCATAAGATTGAGCAAAAAGTCGGTATTTTCAAGAACAAAGCTCTGGACTATCTTTTTCCAAGAACGAAGCGACTGCTTGTAAACGTCGTTTATTGCCGAATTAAAGGCAAGAGCGAGAGCCGTCCTTTGATTTTCTGACTGCTTCTTGTTGAAGGGAACGAGGTTTGCGATACAAGTATATTCATCCTCCTTGAAGTTAAGGCGGAGTATCTTATCTATAACGTCGCCTGAGCGGAAGGATTCGGGATTTATTGATAGAACACCGGCATAGGAGGGGCGGAGCTGGGCATCAAGGTTTACGCCTATGGTAACACTCTTTATGTCCCGTACGCGGCTGGTAAGCTCTGCAAGCTTTGCGTTAAGCTCCGAATAATACTCGCTGTTTACAAGGTCATCTATACGCTTTGCCAGTATTTTAAAGGCATCGCTTTTTACCTTATCCTTAATTTCTTTAAGTCCCGAATGAAGAATAGAGATGCTTGAAATATAAAGCTCTATCTCTGTCAAGCTTTCAAGGTATGACTCGGTATCCCCCGTATCTGCCTCAAGTCGGCGAAGCTCCATAATATCTGTAAGAATAGGGAAGAGCTTATTGAGTGTTACGGAAATCTCGGGATATTCCAGCATATCTTCAAAGACCGATATTCGATGCTCTATTACAGCGGGGTCTGTTGTGAAATATTCGTCAAGATTGCTGTTTTTCAGATTAAACACCTCAAGCAGTCCCAGCTCATCAAGAACGAACATATCTATATTGGGAGAATCCTCCCCCCTGTAATGCTTTTCCTGAGTAGCTTCATCTGGATATATAAGGCTGAATTTGGAAAGGTCAAGCTCCATTAATTGTTTTTCTGTTTTCTCCATGGGGTTATCCTTTCTTTTTTATAATTAGTGGAGTAACAGGAAATATACTCCGTAAGATACTGCTGCCTGAAGCAGGATTATCAGTGGAATTCCAAGCATAAATTTTACGTGTTTGGTCTTGTGTCGGATGATAAGCATAGTTACAAGCATAGCTACCGAGCCGCCAATGGCGCTGAGTAACAGGAGCGTAGCTTCTCTCGTACGGTGCTTTGTCAAATGCTTTGACGCAAATTTGTCATATACGCATACAATCAAAGAAATCACCGATATAGCTATAAGATAACAGATAAGGATATTTCTTAACATAGGCCCTCTTTATTTCTTTGCAGGAAAGCTGTCCTTAAGTCCAACAACGCGGTTAAATGTGTTTTCGTGCTTAGTATCCTTACAGTAGTATCCGTCGCGTACAAACTGGAATTTATCTCCCTGCTTTGCGTCGGCAAGCGCCGCTTCTATCTTCGCGCCGTTAATTACTGTGAGGGATTCGGGATTAAGATAATCGTTATAGGTCTTATCCTCAGGGATTGAGTTAACGTTTTCAATAGTAAAGAGTCGGTCGTAGAGCATAAGTGTTGCTTCCTTGGCATATTTTGCGCTGAGCCAATGGATAGTACCCTTTATCTTTCTACCGTCAACGGGATTGCCGTTTCTGGTTTCAAGGTCAGCGGTGGCGTGTATCTCCACTATATTGCCGTTACTGTCCTTAAGGATTTCGCCGCACTTGATTATATACGCGCCCATAAGTCTGACCTCACCTTCGGGCTTAAGACGGAAAAACTTTGGAGGAGGTACCTCGGCAAAGTCGGAAGCGTCTATATAAAGCTCACGGGTAAAGGGGAGAGAGCGCATTCCAAGCTCGGGCTTCTGGGGGTGATTGGGAAGGTCAAAATATTCTTCCTTGTCTGCGGGATAGTTGTCGATAACTATCTTTATGGGATGCTCGATTGCTATTCTTCTGGGAGCGCTTTCGTTAAGCTCCTCGCGGATGCAATGCTCAAGCATACCGATATCAACAAGGCTGTTCGCCTTTGAAATACCTGCGGCTCTTACGAAGTTGAAGATAGCCGAGGGGGTGTAGCCTCTCCTTCTGAGAGCGCAGATGGTGGGAAGTCTGGGGTCATCCCATCCGTCAACCATATCGTTTTCTACAAGATAACGAAGATATCTCTTAGACATTACCGTATTGGTAACGTTAAGTCTTGCAAACTCTCTCTGCTTTGGCTCAGGATTGAAAACCCCGATATTTTTTATTACCCATTCGTAAAGGGGACGGTGATTTTCAAACTCCAGAGAGCAAAGAGAATAGGTGATGCCCTCAAGAGCATCCTGAATAGGATGAGCATAATCATAAAGCGGATAAATGCACCACTTATCACCTTGGCGATGGTGTGATGTGTGGACTATGCGGTAGATTGCGGGGTCACGCATATTGATGTTTGGGGAAGCCATATCTATTTTTGCGCGGAGAGTGCGGCTTCCGTCGGCGAATTCGCCAGCCTTCATTCTTCTGAAAAGGTCAAGATTTTCTTCTACGCTTCTGTTTCGATAGGGACTTTCCTTACCCGCCTCGGTAAGAGTTCCTCTGTATTCCTTCATTTCCTCGGCGGAAAGGTCACAAACGTACGCCTTGCCGTCCATAATGAGCTTTTCAGCGTACTCATAGCACTTGTCGAAATAGTCAGAGCCGTAAAATATACCGCCGTTAGGAGTAGCTCCCAGCCAAGTGAGGTCCTCAAGTATTGAATCCACGTATTCCGTATCTTCCTTTGCGGGGTTGGTATCATCATAACGAAGATTGAAAAGACCGCCGTATTTTTTTGCTGTTTCAAAATTTATGAGTATAGCCTTAGCCGAGCCGATATGCAGATATCCGTTAGGCTCGGGAGGAAAGCGAGTGTGTATTTTTGTTTCGGGTTTTTCCTTAAGGTCGGCATCTATTATATCGTGTATAAAATTATTTGCGATTTCTTCCATATTTTTGTCCTCTTTAAATCCCATCAAAGTTTTTCTATCATGTTATTTATGCGCTCACATACTCTGTCGTATCCAAGTATCTGAATAACAGCGTACATATCCGGTGAGTTCAGCTTACCTGTAACCGCAACGCGGATAAACATGCTGATATCAGCAACGCTGCCCTTGAAGCTGTCAGGGGAAGCCTTATATGCCTTCATATCAGAGGTATATCCCAGTCCCTCGCCAATCGCCTTTATCTTATCAAACCAAGAGTTCATATCGTCTGCAAGGTCAAGCGTATTCATAAAGCTCTCAAGAGTGGTCTTGATATCATCTTTGTCATACTTTTCGTCGTATTCATCCTCAATACGGAAGTATTCATCAAAGAAGAAGCCCATATATCCCTTTGCGTCCGCCCAGGTAGTGAGGTCCTTGCGTGGCTTTTTACCGCCACGGCCGATAGCGAATATTTTTTGCGCGTATTCGGCAGACTCCGAAAGCAACACGCCGAAGTCCTTGTCAAACTTCATACTCCAGTTGGTTACCTTTTTTGCTACTTCCTCAGCAGTCATCCTTGATATAACGTTCTTGGAAACGTCGTTAAGCTTATTGAAATCGAATAGGCAGCCCGAGGAAGACATCTTCTTGATGTTAAAGGGAAATTCCTTGTAATCCTTATCGGGATTTTGCATTCTCCATTCCTCGTAATTTGAGTTAAGGAGAGTCATAACGTATTCACATACAGCCTCGGGACAGTAACCAAGGCGGGTGTAATCGTCCATATTAGCGCCCATATCCCTCTTGGAGAGCTTTTTCTTATTTCCCGCCTCGTCAAGACGCATTATCTGCGCTATGTGCATATACTTTGGCGTTTTGAAGCCGAGATATCTGAAAAGCTGAAGATGCTTTGCAAGGCTTGGAAGCCATTCCTCACCTCTGATTACGTGGGTCGTTCCCATAAGATGGTCGTCAATCGCGTGAGCGAAGTGGTAGGTGGGTATTCCGTCGGATTTGAGAAGCACGAAATCCTCATCGTTTTCGGGAATCTCCATATTGCCCTTTACAAGGTCGGTAAACTTTATCTTTTTTTCAATGCTGCCGTCCGCGAGGATACGGAGAACGAAGGGGTTTCCTGCGCTCAGATTACGCTCGACTTCGTCCATAGTTATCTCTCTGCGAGCGAGCATTTCGGCTCTGCGAGCCTCAGCCTCAGCCTGCCAGTCGGTATTCTTTATCTCTTGCTTTTTATCTATGCTGTGAAGCTCCTCAAGCTCTTCCTCAGTGGTAAAGCAGGGATAAGCCTTACCCTCGCGGACAAGCTGCTTTGCGTAGGTTTGGTATATAGGACCGCGCAAGCTCTGCTTGTAAGGACCGTAAGCCCCCTTATCACATATCGTTCCATCTTCTCCCAAAATAGCGCCCTCGTCAAACTCAATACCATAGGTAGCAAGAGTCCTGATAAGAGCTTCGGCTGCACCGGGAACCTCTCGTTTGGCATCGGTGTCCTCTATGCGGAGATATAATACGCCGTTACTCTGGTGAGCAAGTCTTTCTGCTACGGTTGTTGGGAAAAGACCTCCGAAGTGAACAAATCCCGTAGGGCTTGGGGCAAATCTCGTTACCTTTGCGCCTTCAGGAAGCTCTCTCTTGGGAAAACGGACTTCTATATCTGCGGGTGTTTCCTGAATGTGAGGAAAAAGAAGCTGTGCAAACTTTTCAAAATCTAACATTTGTAAAATCCTTTCATTTGTAGGGGTTAAAAATCTGTATAATATAGCGCAACCTCAAGTGCCTTTCCTAACACGTGAGAAGGACCGTGACCAGGATATATAACCATATTTTGGTCAAGCTTGCGCAGGGACGCAAGGGAACGGACAATAGCCGACTCATCTCCTCCCCAAAGGTCGCATCGTCCGACAGTGTTTGAAAACAAGGTATCTCCTGTAATAAGAAACTGCTTTCCATTTGTATCGGGGCACAAGAAGCAAACCGAGCCGGGAGAATGTCCGGGTGTGCTTATAACCTTTATGCTTTCATTACCCAGAGGTATTGTGTCGCCATCTCGCAGGAGTACTTGGGCAGGCTTATGGACAGATTCCTGTCCGTAAAAATCATAAAATCCGTTTATTTTTCCGTCGGTAAGCATAGGAGCATCCCCGCCGTGTATCATCAACGGTATGCTCAGCTTGTCACGGAGCGTATCAATCGAAACGGTATGGTCAAAGTGTCCGTGAGTAAGAAGGATACCTTTCAGGACAGCTTTTTGTTCGTAGAGCAACCTTTCAACTGCACTTACGGATACGGAGGGGTCAACTATAAAAGCTTCCTTGTCTGATATGAGGATATATGTGTTGGCGGCAAAGGATTTCGGGCAAACCGAAAGAATTTTCAACGCGAACCTCCGAAAGATAATAAATTACATTATATTATATCACACAATGTATAGAAAGTCCATAGAAATGCGTAAAAAATATAAAAATTTATTTTGATTTTTTGAGTTAAATCCGTATTGAAAATACTTTTTTTTTATGTTATAATACGGGTAATGGTTCTAAAAAATATTAAGATTAATTTTGAGGGTTAGATGGCTAAAAGCGTTCAATTATTAGAAGATGAAAAAAACTATATTTTTTTAAGCTTGTTGAGCGTTGACAAGAAGCTGGAAATCAAGAAAATGTCACGCTTTGAGCGCTTCGCGCTCCTTTGCGACTCATTATCTGTTACCCTTGGAAGCAGACTGCGTAAAGAATTCCTCATCGCGCTTTCTTGTGATTTGGGCTGTGAAGTGCCGGTTTCTATTGGCTTTGACAGAGATGTTCAAAAGGCAGTATGGAGAACAATAAACGGTGACAGTACCGCGTACCCCAATATTGACAAAACAACTCCTAAAATTACCGAAGAAACAATTAACTCGGCAGAGAAAATATCTGTCGGGCTTCTGGACTCTATTTTAGAAAATGCAAGTGATGTGAGCGGCACTTTAGAGGAATTTATAAACAGTCTTTCCAAATATGACGGTATAGCTTTGGATATGACCGATTTTGTCTATTGTAAACCCGACGAATACCATTCGGGTTTGGTATATGATAAGCTTACTTCGGCAACGAAGTGCAGCACAGAGGAAAAGTCCTTGCTGGTGTCGTGGATAATATGCCGTATAGCAATGAAAAAAAGAATAAGGCTATATTTAGTTGCAAACAGAGATTTAAATGAGTTGAAAAAGCTTTTGATGCTGCTGGAGCAAAGACATCTCTATCCAGATGTAAATATATGCTTTGACAATTTTGATTTTTGTGACGAGATTAGCCGGATTTGCCTTGAAGCTGAGCAAAAAAATGTATCCTCGGAAATAATTATTTCCAAGGACACAGGGATTAAAGAAATATTATGTTTTATAAAAGCGCTGGCATACGAGCTTCCGCTTACGAGAATTTCTATATGTGATTTTCTCGCTTCCTCAGAAGAAAGGGAACGCTTCAATGAGGCAATAAAACAGTTTATAAAAGGGGCTGAAGAAATATAATTCCGCCAATATCCGTGAGTATAGAGTTGCCCATGGATATCAATTCAAAATCAAAGGTATCACAAAAATCTTTTATTCGCGTAAAGTCAGGATGCTGTTCTATATTACCTGCAAAATATACCTTGTGTTGAAATACTCCGCAAGCTCCTCCGATAAAGCCGTAGTCATATCCCTCAAGGGTAACGGAGCAGGGGGAGTTTTCTATTTTTATATACGGCAATCCAAGATTTTCTGCGGCACTTAAGATACTGCTGTCCGCGCTTATTACAGCGCTATCCCCAAGAGTCAGGGTGGAGCATTTTGCGTACCCCTGATTTACCGATATAAGCTCTATGCCATTATTTTCAGCGAAGCTTTTTATTTCGGGAGCAGCAAATTTTATTTTGCCGATAATATGCTCTTTTATACGGACAAGGTTAAATGGGATATCGTACGGATAGGTATCGGTGGGCGTTACATTGCACTTAATAATACGGTATCCGTAGGATTGGATTTTTTCAAACAGAAGCTTATTGTCGTTAAAATATCCCTCACTGGAAAAAATTCGGTCGCCAATGTGAAATATAAGCATATCGGCGTGTGAGCTTACGGGTTTGGGTAACCGCAAATCACGGGGGAGAGCGCAGGTTGAAAATCCAAGACCCTCAAGGCTGTCAAATATTTGCTTTGGCGCATCACAGCCCAGAAGGGCTAAGGTAGGTTTAATATCCATAAATAACTCCTAAGTAAAATTAAAAAAGCAGGTTTGGAATAACCAAATCTGCTTTTTAACCTTTTAATCCGGATTGCGCAAGCACAAGCGGGATTGAAACCGAGCAATTAAACTCTGGTTACTTTGCCTGAGCGAAGGCAACGAGAGCAAACAGCAACGGTCTTGGGTGTACCGTCAACAATAGCCTTTACCTTGCGAATGTTGGGTTTCCATGTTCTGTTTGTTTTACGATGCGAGTGAGAAACTGCCTGTCCGAAGACAACGCCCTTTCCGCAAACACTGCACTTTGCCATATTGACACCTCCTAAATGCACAAACCGCGCACAAATTAACATTTAATAATTTCCATAGAACAGAAGTTATTATATCATAAACCTAAATAAAAAGCAAGTCTTTTTTTAAAAAAAATAAAAAAAATTTTTAAGGCTATTAAATAGGATTTCCATAGCATATTTTGCCGTCAGTATGCGTTAGCTTTACGTTGAGAATTTCGGAGCGGATATCTGTTTTTGTCTTAACTGCTACCTCTATAAAATCGCTTGTATGTCCGTAGGAATACTCGCCGTCGAAGGTTTCAAAAAGAACTTCTTTTATACTGCCTTGGTGCACCTCATTTTCCAGTATTGATTTTGAGCGGGCGAGGGCGGTTTCCTCAAGAGCGTGAAGCCGCTGCCTTTTTATCTCTGAGGATATCTGCTCTTTCATGCCTGCCGCAGGTGTATCCTTGCGCTTAGAATAAGGGAAGATATGTACGGTCAAAAATCCGGCTTCCTCTACAAATTTTCGTGTTGCCTCAAAATCCTCTTGGCTCTCTTGGGGGAATCCTACGATAATATCGGTGGTGAACTTTACGTTTGGTATATTATCCCGTAGGAGCTTTATAGCATTCATTGCCATTGCGGAGTTGTATTTTCGCTTCATCAAAGCTAAAACTCGGTCGCTTCCGCTCTGTAAGGATAAATGAAAATGGGGAGCAAGGCAGGAAACGGTGGATAGCCTTCTAACGAAATCGGGACGAATCAAGGACGGGTCAAGAGAACCCAGACGAACTCTTCCTATCCCGTTTATCTTGTCTATTCGGCACAGTATGTCGGCTAAATCTATCCCCCCGATATCCTTACCGTATGACGCTGTTTCAATGCCAGTCAGAACTATCTCGCCGCAACCGTTGCGCACGAGAGCCTCCACCTCGGATATGACCTTTTCAGGCGGCTTTGAGCGCACCTTGCCTCTTGCGGATGGGATTATGCAATAGGTACATTTATTCTCGCAGCCATCCTCTATTTTTACATAGGCTCTCGTTCTGTCAAATTTACGTATTGACATATCCTCAAAAGGGGCTTTTGCTATGTCCTTTACGAATATTTCAGGCTCTTTATTTTTTTCGCCTTTGTCTATCAATTCGAGTAGCTTTTCAACTGTATATAGCTTGTCGGTATTTCCAATAATTGCATCAACACCACTTATCGCCGCGATATCGTCGGGAGCACACTGAGCCATACATCCCGTCACCAGAATATACGCAAGGGGATTCTTTTTGATGGCTCTTCGAATAAACTGACGAGCCTTTCTGTCAGATTCTGCCGTTACGGTGCACGTGTTAATTATATAGGCGTTGCAGACCAAGGAAGGAGAGCACACGTTAATACCGTGCTTTTCTATCTCCTCGGCAATAGCCTCGGATTCATATTGATTTACCTTGCATCCAAGGGTGTATATTCCCACGGAAAAAGCTTCCTTTAATTTCATTCTTGCCTCTCTTGATTTTAATAAGATAATTTTATCACAAAATCAAGTGTTTGTAAACACAAAAAGCTATATCTTTTGCAAAATATCGGTTATCCGCTCAGAAGCATGGCCGTCACCGAAGGAAAGACAAGCCTTAGATGCTTTTTCATATTCGGCTTTGTTATTCAGAAGAATGCTCATTGCGTTGTATACTTTGTCTTCATCATTGCCAATGAGCTTTAGGTTACCGAAGCTCTCGCCCTCTGGGCGCTCGGTGGTATCCCGTACTACCAAGACGGGTTTGCCCAGATATGCCGCTTCTTCCTGAACTCCCCCGCTGTCTGTAAGAACAAAATGACAGCCTCTCAAGGCGTGATGGAAGTCCGTCAAGGACAAAGGAGGTGTAAGAGCTACGTTAGGCAGGTCCTCAAGTATCTGTGAGGATAATCTTAAAAGTCGAGGGCTTCTATGAACGGGATATATAACGTATAATGAGGGATTGTCAATGCAGAACCGCCTTACGGCGCGGAATATGGCGGATATATCCGAGTCCGAGTGCTCACGTCGGTGTACTGTCATTAATATAAAGGGGGAGGAGGGCAATATGAATTGTGAGTGTGCCTGTGATGTTAAAATAAGCGTATCTATCACAGTATTTCCGGTTACAAAAACAGAGCTTTCTTTTACTCCCTCCGATATTAGATTTGCCCGTGACTGCTCTGTTGGGGCGAAATGAAAGGAGGACATAAGGGAAATAGCGCGTCTGTTGAATTCCTCGGGAAAGGGAGAAAAGATATCCCCGCTTCGCAGCCCCGCCTCCACGTGGGCTACGGGAATAGATTTGTAAAAGGAAGCCAGAGATCCCGCAAAAGCGCTTGTTGTATCTCCGTGGACCAGCACCAAGTCCGGTGAGTATTCCTCAAGCACGTTACTTACACCGCTAAGTACAGCGTTGGTAACGTATGAAAGACTTTGCTCGGGTTTCATTACGGATAGGTCGTAATGCGCTTCGATATTAAAAAATGAGAGTATTGGATATAGCATATCCTTGTGTTGAGCCGTAACACATACTCTTGCTTCTATGGATTTTGCCTTTTTTAATTTCAAAATAAGCGGAGCCATTTTAATGGCTTCGGGGCGGGTGCCGAAAACAATGAGCAGCTTTTTCAATTTTATCTCCTTGTGTATTTTTGTGATTTCTATTGAAAAAAGAAAGAAAATGAATTATAATATAAAGGAAGTCTGAAGGAAAAGTTGGATTGTAATGAGAATAATCACTGTAAAAAAGAACGACGCAGGTCAAAGATTGGACAAGTTTCTTACAAAAGCTGTTAAGGGCTTGCCCGCGTCTATGATGTATAAGCTGATACGTACTAAAAAGATAAAGGTAAACAGGAAGAGAACCGACCAGAAATATATCCTGTGCGAGGGGGACGAGATACAGCTCTTTATTAAAGAGGAGTTCTTTGATTCTCCTGAAAAGGACGTGGGGGCGCTTGAAAGGATTGTTCCCAAGCTCAATATACTTTATGAGGATGAAAATATAATATTGCTTAATAAACGCCCCGGTGTGCTTGTTCACGAGGATACCGAGGCGGCGGAAAATACGCTGATTATGCACGTAAAGGCGTATTTGTGTCAGAAAGGAGAGTATTCTCCCTATGAGGAGCAGTCATTCTCGCCCGCTCTTTGCAACCGTATAGACCGTAATACCGGAGGCATAGTTATTGCCGCGAAAAACGCGGAGGCATTGCGAGTTATGAATGAAAAGATAAAAAGCGATGAGCTGACAAAGACCTATCTGTGTCTTGTACACGGGGTTCCCGAGAAAAAGAGCGCGAGGCTTTGCGGATATTTGCGCAAGGACAGCAAGAACAATACGGTTGAGGTAAGGGATACGCAATTCTCGGGGGCTAAGAACATAGTTACCGTTTACCGCGTACTTAGGTCTTACGGCAGGGAAAGCGCACTTCTTGAGGTGGATCTCATTACGGGACGTACTCACCAGATAAGAGCGCATCTGGCTCACATAGGACACCCGCTGATAGGTGACGGAAAGTACGGTATAAACCGCGATGACCGAGGTCGTGGCTATAAATATCAAGCACTTTATGCTTATAAGCTTTTCTTTAAGAATACACAGAAGGATAATATTTTATCATATTTGGAGGGAAGGACCTTTTCTCTCAAAAATGAAGATATCTGGTTTTTAGATGATGATAGAAGTTAAGAAAAAAATTACAACAGAAAGATTTTCGGATATTATAAAAAATATAGCTTACGGTAAGGCAAGATTTTTACTGCTTTTCATTGGCGGACTGTTAACAGGACTCACGCTGGTATTGCCCCAAATCGGATTCTTAGAGTGGATAACTCTTATCCCTGTGGGTGTAGCCTTACTCTATCGGGCAACAGATAAAACCATAAGACTACGTTCTCTTTACCGTGACGGATTTGTATTCTTTTACACATACTACTTGGTGTGTTTCCATTGGTTTACATATCTTTATCCGCTGGACTTTGTAGAGGGTATGAGCAAAGGCGCGGCGCTGGTGGTTGTTATAGTAGCGTGGTTCGGTCTGTCGCTTCTGCAAGCCCTTATGAGCGCACTTGTGTTTGTGGCGGCAGGTGCCGTGTGCAGAAGCAGACTGTGTGAAAGAATAGCCATATTAAAGCCCTTCCTGTGCGCGGGACTGTGGGCGGTGTGTGAATGGAGCCAGACCATAGGCTGGTGGGGTGTTCCGTGGGGAAGACTTCCCATAGGACAGACCGAGTATCTTGTAGGACTTCAAAATGCGTCGTTACTTGGCTCGTATTTCGTTACCTTTATGTTAGTATCGGTCAATTTTTTACTTGCTTATGCAATTATTGGCATAAATGAGGTGTCGAAAATCAAAGCTGGGGTTTTTCTTGCTCTTGCGCTGCTTTTGGTCCAATACGGAAGCGGAGCGTTTCTGTATTTCACAACCGACCTTAATAAGGGTGAAAAAATAAAGGTTGCGTGTGTACAAGGGAATATTTCTTCAAGTGAAAAATGGAACGTAGAGAGTAATCAAAAAACACTGGATAACTATTCAAAATATACCGAAAAGGCGGCTTGGGAAGGCGCTGAGCTTGTTATCTGGCCCGAGACGGCTATTCCTTATGATATCAGCACTACGCATAGCTATTACGCCCAAGCCTTTTCAAATTTGGCTAAAGATAACGGCATATATCTTCTCGTCGGCGCGTACGTTAGTGATGAGGAGGGAAATTCTCTTAATTCGCTTATATGCTATACTCCCTCAGGAGAACAGATAGACACCGTATATTCAAAGCGTCATCTCGTGCCTTTTGGAGAATACGTGCCGTTGCGTCCCTTGATAGAAGCCCTGATACCGCCACTTGCCAATCTTGTGCTTAGCAGTGAGGATATATATCCGGGAGAAGGGGCGCAGATAATCGAAACCGACTCGGGGATAGGCTTGGGAGGACTGATATGCTTTGATTCTATATATGAGGAGCTGACACTTGAAAGCGTAAGAGAGGGCGCCGAGCTTATTTGCCTTTCTACCAATGACTCTTGGTTTATAGATTCAGCTGCGCTATATATGCACAACGCTCAGGCACAGCTACGCGCCATAGAGAGCGGGAGATATGTTGCGAGAGCGGCTAACACGGGCGTGTCAACGGTTATAAATCCAAGAGGAGAGGTTCTTTGTGAGCTTGAACCTCTCGTTGAGGGAATGGTTGTTTGTGACGTATATGCCAACGGCAGCCGAACTGTATGGAGTATAATAGGAAACACCTTCGTATATTCCTTGTTGGCGGTCTATTTTGCTTTGATATGTGACAGTGTTGTTTATAAGATAAGATTAAAATCTTATAATAAAAAGACTAAAAATTCTTGACTTTGTGTTGATTTTGTGATAGAATATAATTACAATAAAAAATCTGAAAGGAGATTTTTAAAAATGAAAAAGACAGTTAGATTTGTTGCTCTTGCTATGGTAGCTCTTATGCTTTGCCTTGCTCTCGCATCTTGCGTATCCGGCCTTTCCGGGGAGTATTATTTCGGAGATAAGACTATCACTAAGACCTACACGACTCTTGAGTTCAAAGGGAACAAGGTTACTGTTGAGGCTTATGTTGCAGGTCAGAAGCTTACCGACGGTTCCTACGAGGCAAAGTATTCCATCAAGGATGATGAGATTACTATGACTTGGGAAGATGCAGACGGTAAAGAACAATCTTCTACCCAGACCTTTGAGAAGCTTGAGGACGGCTCCATAAAGATAGGTGCTGTTACTTACAAGAAAGCTGACTAATCATATTTATACTTAAAAAGCGTTGCGGATTACCGCAACGCTTTTTTTGTATCCGAAAACCCCGCCATAGTATCGGAGTTCCATGTAGGCTTTGCCGACGAGCAGAAAGCAAAAAAGTCAGCGCATAATGTTCTCGTGCCAAAGGCTCCCTTGTGTAAAGGGAGCTGTCAGCGAAGCTGACTGAGGGATTGTTTTGTGTAGATTTTTGCCTTTTACAATCCCTCCGACATTTTCTTGCG